>CAZZNQ010000001.1:0-111293 GCA_964655775.1 uncultured candidatus Brocadiaceae bacterium
CACGCACCGCAAAGCCTCGGGACCTTGCCTTGACACGGCTCACTTCATGGGAGACGTACATGACGGGCTTACCGAAGCGACCTCTCGGGAAGACGGGACACGACGTATCTCTCCTCGCGCTGGGGGGAGTCACGTACAACCTTCGAAGTGACGACGCCGCCACCGAGGTAGTGTCCAGGGCCATCGACCTGGGCGTCAACTACATAGATACGGCCCACGGCTACAAGGACAGCGAGCGCAAGATCGGCCTGGTGATGGCGGACCGACGCGACGAGGTATACCTCGCGACGAAGAGCAACGCGCGGAGCAGGGACGGGATGCGGGCCGAGATCGAGCAGAGCTTCGCCCGGCTCCGCACGGACCACATCGACTGCGTCCAGATACACGACCTGTGGACCGAGGAACAGCTTGCCGAGATCACCGGGCCCGACGGGGCGCTCCGCGCCATCGAGGAGTTCCAGCGCGACGGATCGGTTCGGCTTGTTGGGGTGACCGGCCACCGATATCCGGAAGTGCTCGCCAAGGCGCTGAAGGAGTACCCGTTCGATACCGTCCTGGTCTCACTGGGCGCCATGCACGCCGCCGTGCGGCCCTTCTACGAAACCGTAGTGCCGGTCGCACGCGAGCGGGAGGTCGGCATATTGGGCATGAAGGTGATGGCCTACGGCTGGCTGGCACAGGCGGGGTTGGCGGAGCAGGCGATGCGTTTCGTGCTCAGCCGGCCGGGCGTTTCGGCGGGCGTCGTCGGGGTGGACACCGTGGAGGAGTTGGAGCAGAACGCCCGGGCAGCGGGGGACTTCAAGCCGATATCCGACGAGGAGCGCCAGCGGCTGCTCGCGAAGGCCGAGGAGATTTACAGGTCGCGGTCTGAAGAGGCGTGGTTCATCCGTTTCTGAAGCAGAACACGGGGGCAAACGGCGAGCGGGCACCGAGCATGCGGTATACCAGTGCAGACCGCACGCGCGATGACCGGTTTCTAGGGGAAATCTAGCACACGTCTAGCGCAAATGCCGCCTAATACTTTCATGGTTGGTGGCAGGTGCGTTCGCAGGAGAAGGTCCTGCCGCCGGGAACATCAGATCGTGGGGCCGCAACCCAATACAGTGGACCGCGGCACGGCGTTCGCGGGAGGTGACAACCGTGGCGGAAGACAACCGTTGGATGTTCGTTATAGTGGGGAACCCCGAGTTGGCCGGCACTGAGCGGCCGGTGCCGGCGGACCCGGCGCCCGTTGCCGGCTCGCTGATCCGAAAACTGAGGACGGAATTCCCGAACGCCACCGTGCGCGTGCGAGTGGAACCGTCCTGCGGTGAGTTCTTTGTGCTCTGTTCGGACAACGGTTCCGTGTACAGCAGGGCGGAACCGGAGCTGGAACAGGCCGTGCGCCGCGTTATGAAGGGGCAGGCAAAGGAAGCCGCAGCGGGCACTCGACTCGCAACCGGATGACACACAGCTCACTGCATGGTGGCGGCTGTTGAGAAACCGTCTGCGCCGCAGTTCGCAGCCTGGGAGCCCGTGGAAGAACGGGGCTCGCCCACACCGGCTGCAACTGCGAACAGGTTGGGGCATGAGGCCGGCGGCGTATCATGGTGGACACATCCCGTTCCTCAACGGGTTGCTAGGTCTGGTGCCGTTCCTCCCCATGTGGTATCATGCAGGGCATATAGCTTGCTTCTCGGGGACGGAGCGGTGGTCCTGCGCAAAAGACTTACTCTGACTTCGGCCGCGCTTGCGATCGTGCCGCTGCTGGTGTTGGCGGCAGTGTGGACGGTGCGCCAGCGCAGCCAGTTGATGGCACACACACGGGGGACAGTCCGGGTGCTGGCGCGGGAAGCCGCCGATCAAATCGACCTAGTGCTGGCCCGTGCGTCCGAGCAGACGCAGCAACTCGCCGCCTCAACGACCCTTATCCGGAGAGCCACCGCCGCCACGCGCGAGCTGGACGGCGTGGACCCCGACCGACTTGACGCGATGATGGCCGAGTACAATGGGCGGTGGTTCGAAGCGGACAAGGAGTTGGCCCGGGAGACTCTTGAAGGCGATGCGGCCGAAGAGCTGAGGCGATTCCAGGCGGTCGCGCCACATCGTTACGCCGAGATACTCGTCACGGACCGGCACGGTCGGCTCTGCGCCGCCACCAATCGCACTACCGATTATTACCAGGCCGACGAGGCCTGGTGGCAGTGCGTGACCGAGGAAGGCGATAGCCGCGTCTGCGTCGGTATCCCGCGCATAGACGAGAGCGCCGGCGTCCTCAGCGTGGACATCGCGGCTCCCGTCCGCACCGACGGCGGCGAGTTGGTGGGCGTGCTCAAAGTCGTCCACGATGCGCCTGCGCTGCTGGACGCCATCCAGCTTCTGACGCCCGGCCTCACGGGTCAGGGAGTGCTGACCGACGAATCGGGAACGGTGCTGATCGGCACCGTCGGCACGGATGTCGAAGACGCTCCGATTCGGCGAGCGGCCGCCTTCCTGTGGAGCAACGGCGCCCCCATTCCGTCCTCATCGGTGACCGACTCCGGCGAAACGGTGGTCGGCCACGCCAAGCTTGGGTTCACGAGGCCCGCCGATGTGGTGCACGTGGAATCAGGGCCTTGGCACATACTTCTCGCTCAATCGGCCAATGAGGTCTACGCCCCCGTCCGTGCCACCCTTGCGTGGACGCTGCCCATCTTGGCGCTTCCGATAGGCGGCGTGGTGCTGCTGTACGTCTGGCTGCGCCGCTCCCTGGTCGACCCCGTCGACGCCCTGCATTGGGCCTCGGAGCAGGTGGCCGCCGGCCGGCTGGATGCCCGGGTGAACATCGAGACGGGCGGCGAGCTGCAGGAGGTGGGTACTCAGTTCAATCGCATGGTGTCCGCTCTGCAGCGCCACGAGCGCCAGCAGAGGGAAGAGATCCGGCGCCGCACCGACGAGTTGCGCCAGTCCGACATCCAGGAGCGCATGTTCCGCCAGAACGTCGCCGCGGTGATGCGGAGTTTGTCCGAGAGCCTGCGGGAGGCCACCGCGGAACCCGTCGACTCTGAGGATCGGCGCCGCGAGATTCGTGAGATCACCCTCGACCTGGAGGACCTGTGCAGCATCCAGGCCGGACGCATGACGCTCAGCCGCGAGAGCGTGCCCATCGCACTACTCATAAGATCCACCCAGCGCGTGCTCGCACCGCTGATCGACCGGTTCGGCGTGCAACTGGACCTGCCGGATTTCCCCACGGACACCGAGGAGATGGTCTGCGATCGCGCGAAGACCAAACAGGTGATGTACGCGCTGGTCTCCAATGCCGTCCGGTTCGGCGGCAAGGGATCGCGTGTGCAGATCAGAGCCCGTCGCGAGGACGAGACGGCCGTGCTGGAGGTCGGCGACGAGGGCCCCGGCATTCCGGAATCGAGGCGCGAGGAGGTGTTCCTGCCTCTTGTGAAGCAGGACGTCCGGCGAGAGGCCCCGGAGGAGTACCTGGGGGCAAGCCTGTCGGTCGCCAGGCAGTTCGTTCAGGTTCAGGGCGGCGAGATCGAGTTGGAGTCCGAGCCCGACGAGGGCAGCCGTTTCATCGTGCGCCTGCCCGTTGAGCGCTAGCGGGGGCCCGGTTCATGCCACCGAATAGGCGACGGCCGGAAGGTCCAGCATAGTCTTCAGCCCTGGTTCCACCTCGCCGATGGACCGCACGGCGTTCAGAACGATGGCGCAGGTCGCGATGTCGCCGTTGATGCCGCCCTCGATCACGGACCGGAACGCCGGCTCACCGGTGACCTTCACCGCGTCGTAGGAGGACGGTTCGCCCACGGCCGCCCGGAACACCAGTTTGATGACCAACCGCCCCTCCTCCGCGTAAGCGCGGCCGATCTGCTCCACCCCGCAGGCCATGCCCGGTTCGATCGGCTCGTGTCCGGACTCGATCCGTCCCTCGGCGATCACCGGCTCCAGGCTTTCGGTGGTCTCCTTCAGCTTCCAGCCCACGCGCCGCGCGATCATGTGCATCGACTCGGTCAGCCCCACGTGACGCAGGCTGCCGTCCTGCTTCCTTCGCTCGAACTGCACCAGGTTCAGGCCCGCGCCGATCTTCTGCTGGAACGGCACGCGGCGGCTGCTGGCGTCCTGGATGCGCTCCACCTCTATGCGCTCCACCCGGCGGCAGACGGCCGTGAGCGCCACCGGCAGGAGGTCCATCAAAAAGCCCGGATTGACGCCGGTGGAGACACAGGTGACGCCGTGCTTGCGGCAGGCGGCGTCGATCCGCTTCGCGGTCTTGGGATGCGCGTCCCACGGATACGTCAACTCTTCGCAGGTCGAGACAATATCCAGGCCGGCTTCCGCGATCTCCTCGATCTGCTCCTGAATGACTTCGATGCTCGAGACGGTCGTCAGCAACGCGACGTCCGCCTTGCCGGTCGCGAGCACGTCCGCCACACTCTTTTTCACGCGCGTGCCCATCGGCTCCACTCCGCAGAGCCGGCCCAGGTCCACGCCCAGTTTGTCCGGCGCGGGATCCGCCCCGCCCACCAGCTTGAACTGCTTGCGCTCCAGCGCGTAACGCACCACCTGCTGGCCCAGCGGCCCAAGACCCACCTGCACGATACGTGTCATCAGTCCATCCTCCGAAGCTTCAGACGGCTGTTCACTGTGTGTGTGTGTGGAGACGGACAAGCCCTATGCCCGGACGGGATGGTAGCCTCGCCGCTGACCTTGCGCAAGGTCAGATCGCCGATGCGCCCGTGACGGCACCGAGCAGCAGGTAGAGCAGGAAGGCGGCGACCATCACGATCAGCGCGGGCTTCACCAGTCCGGCGATGTTGCGCAGGATCGGCGTCCGGAAATGCTCGCTGGTCACGATAAGGCAGACGTGCAGGGGCGAGAGCAGCATGCCGGCGTACCCGAAGCTGTAGGCGAGCGCCGTAGCCGGCAGCATCACCGAGGCAGCCGCGTCCTGCCCCACAAGGTTCATAACGATGGGGAAGCTGGCGCCGATGAAGCCAACCGCCAGACCCGTGGTGAGCCCGCTGACGAACGGGATGACCATCAGTACGGCCAGCATGGGTATGCCCCAGGCGTCCATCTCGGTGCGCATCTGCTCCACCAGTTCGACGCCGCTCGGCAGCGGGGACTCGATGATCGCGCCGTAGATGCGGACGATCGCAACCACCACCGCGAGGGAAAGCGTACGCTTCGAGATCAGGATGCGCTTCCACGCGCCCGCCTCCAGCGGACGTTTGCGCGACAGATAGAGCATCGCCGCGAATATGCCGAACATCATCGGCACGTACTTGTTCAGCGGCGGAACGCCCGCCATCTTCTTCTCGGCGACCATGTAGCCGCCCTTCATCAGGGCGTAGCAGACGACGATCACGATGATGGGCGCCACCAGCGAGAAGAAGCCCTCCTGCGGCTTGGGGCGGACGGTGCTCTCATACTCGACCGGATCGAACTCGATGCGCTTCAGCAGGAAGAAATAGCCCGCGACCACAGCGCACAGGCCCAGCGGAACGCCGAAGATCATAAAGTGCCAAGGCTGCAGCCTGGTGATGCTCATGGCCAGGATGACGCCCGGATACAGCGGCCACCAGAGCTCCCATATGTGGCGATAGTAGTAGTTGGTCTGCGCTTTGAGGCGCGGATGAATGGTGCCGTTCACGTCGCACGAATCCACCAGCGGCGCCGAGAACAGCGCACCGCCCGGCATCGGAAGCAGGCCGATCACGGCCGGCAGCACGGCCATGGAGCCCCGCGGCGACACGCGGGCGCGCACGGCATCCACCAGATCCGGCATGATGCCCGTCTCCGCCATCTGCGAGCTGAGCGCGATGACCTGGAAGATCACGAACAGCAGCAAGAAGTTGTCCACAGACCAGAACCGCGCCCAGGCGATCTCGAGCATCTCCGGCAGAGAATGCCCGCACCAGAAACCCAGCAGCAAGGTGCCGACCGCGATCGAGACGGCAAGGTACTTGCAGAAGCGGGTCATCACCAGGATCATCCCCAGCGAGCCGAGAACCTTGACGAGCACGGGAGCTGATTGCACGAGTTCCAGCATCTTGGTCTTCTCTTCGGACGCGGAGTGGAGCGAGGAAAGGCCGGAAGGCAGGAGCTTCAGGCATTCTACACCCCACCGCACGAAGCGTCAAAGTCTCCGCACGCCGTCATGGCGGCGGCGCTTGACAGCCTCGGGCAGGCGGCGGCACAATACCGTCGCAGAAACTCCTGAGAACGGAGGACGGAGCCATCCGATACGCAATCGCAGTCGTGATATTCGCCGTGGTCGCGGTAGTGATGGCGGTCTTGCTGGCCGGCGGAGAGGACCGGCAGGTCGCGGCGGACCCGGCACCGTTCCAGGCCGCGATCGAGCAGTACCTGACTGAAAAGGGAATGGGCATGGAGGTCGACGAGTTCCGCGAACTCACGGTCGCCGGAGACACGGCCCACGCCGTCTGTCGCATGAGCGAGGCGTCGGACCTCCACCGCGTCGGGGTCACCTGGAGCTTCACGTTCGAGAAGCAGCAGAACGGCGAGTGGACGGTGACGGAGCGCCGAACCCGGTAACCGGCCGGCGCCCCGTCTGCGCATTCTTACAGCCTTTCCCGAGGCATTTACTCGATGCTGGGCTTGACCGGGTTGCGCGAATCCTGGCCGTTGCCGATGGCCAGCGTCTGCTCCAGGTCGCCCTCCGTGTTGACGTATTCCACCACCTGCCTGTACGTCACGCAGTAGTTGTCCGGGTACTCGTCGCGGTTCTCCACCAGAACGTCCAGCAGAAACTGCTTGAGTATCTCACCTTCGTTGCGGTGGCTATGGCGCGTGCCGCCTCCGTCGTTGTACTTCATGCCCCAGTCATGGAAAGCGTTGACGCCGAGGATCGGCCGGAGCGGATGGCGGTAGTGGTAGTCCAGATTGGCCTTCCACATCGCGACTCCCTCGGGCACCTCATAGTCGAACGAACCGGCGTAATCGCTTCGGATGCCGTGGGTGATCCGCGCGTGGACCGGCGGGGCGTTGCCGTCCATGATGCCGGTCTCGATCCGGAAGTACTCCGCGCCCGGCTCCGCCCAGGACTGTTCGTTCGGGTGGCCGCCGCGCCTTCCCCGGTAGATGAAGTTCTGCTTTGCCAGCAGCTCGCGCGTGAACTCGGGGTCGTACCTCTGGCCGGATCCGCCGCCGCCGTGCTTGTGGGTGAAGCAGCGCGTGAAACCCTCGATGTTGTCCCGGAACCACTGGGTGCAGCCCTCGATCTCCTCGATCTGGCCTTCCGGAGGCAGCGACGACCAGTTGCGCCCGCCGGGGTTGTGGTGCAGCGTGTGGTGCGCTATCTCGCTGCCCAGGTCGAACAGCCGCTGCAGGATGAGGGTCTGCTTCGCGACGTCGCGGTTCTCGTAGTCGCCGGCCAGCGGCGCCACCCACATGGTGAACACGGCTTTGCTGCCGCGCTCGTGGAGCGTCTCGGCGATGTCCAGCATCGTCTCCAGTCCCTCGATGTTGGCGCAGTCGTCCACGCCCAGGCAGATAAACTGCGGCGGACGCTTGCCGCCCGGTGCCGACAGTTCGCCCTCCGGCATATCGGGAATCTCCGCCGCCGGCTCGGTCAGGTCAACTTCGCGACGCTTTCCGTCGACCTTCACCAGGGCCTCGGAGGCAAGCCGCCGGATGCCGACGTCCGGATCCTCCAGAAGCTCCTCCAGCTTGGGCACGGCCCGGGCGTCGCCAATCTTGCCCAGCGCGATCACGGCGTAGCGACGGTTGGCCATCCATTCGTCGTCCGTTTCCTCGATCAGAAGGGGAACGGCCTGCTTTGACCCGATCTCGCCCAGCGCGATGGCCGAATCCTGGCGCATGTAATCGTCGCCCTTCATGCCTTCCAGGAACACGTCCTCTCCCGAGGTGTCTCCGAACTTAAGCAATGCCCGCGCGGCCCGGTGGCGTATGAGCAGCGACAGGGCGGCGCTGCGTGTCGCGACCATCTCCTCGGCACCCGGGACCGTCCCGCCATGCTCTACCAGAGCCTTCAGCACAGGGATGACGTCGCGGTCGGTGAAATCCTCCCGCTCCACCTGCGCCAGCACGGACGCCTGCGACCACGCGCCGGGCTCGGACCACATCCGCGGGTTGCCCATCGCCCGAACGATGGCGGCGTTCGCCTCCCGCCCGCCTATCCGGCCCAGGGCGATAACCGCCTGAACGGCCAACTCCGTTTCGTCACCGGTCGCCACATCGGCCAACGTCGGCACCGCCGACTCGTCGCCCAGCTTCCCGAGAGCGACCACCGCGCAGTCGCGCACCCATCGGTCTTCGTCCTTGACCAGCGGTATGATGGCCGGCACGCTGTCGACGTCGTGCAGGCGCTCCAGCCCGTATACCGCATGGTGGCGCACCAGCGGCTCGGGATCGCTCAGGGCCGACACAAGCGCGTCCCTCGCGACGGGGTCCTTGGCCATCGCCAGGTCGCCGGCGGCATCGATCCGCTCGGCCGGCATTCCGTGTTCGAGACGTGTGACGGCTTCCGAGGTGGGGCTGCTGGCACAGCCCGTCGCCGCTATCAGCGCCACGGCAATACAGGCCACAAGCATCATATTCGTCTGCATTCATCTTCCCTCAATAAGAACACTTCATTCGCCGACTCTATCCGCCACGGCGTCGAATGCGCGCCGGGCGTGTTCCATGATCATTGTCTCCAACCCCTCAGCCGCCGCCATCCGCGTCTCGTAGGCCCCCTGCTCCTGCGCAACGTCCGTCGGCAGGTAGCCGACGTACCCGTTGGCGAGCGAGACGACGGCCGTCTCCGCCAGAGGGCTGGCTTCCCGCAACATGGCGTTGAACTCGCTGAACAGTTCGCCCGGCAGGGAGACGAAGCCCAGGTCGCCCGCCCGCAGCACCATGATCTCGGTGCAGATCTCGTCGCCCGTGTTGCTGCCGGGCCTGCTCTTGCGCTTCATCGCGTCGCGCGTGCGGACGATGGTCCACGGCTCGACGTGCGAACGGACCGGCCCGCCAGGCACCGGAGCCAGGTCGCCGACGGCGTCGAGTACGACATCCGCGAGTGCCTGCCCCACCTCGCGGGGGTACTCCTCCCCGACCATGATGCAGACGCGCGGGTTGATGTTGGCCCCGCCGGCCTGCGCGAACAGCACCGTGCCGGCGACGTCCCTGCCTTCCACGGCGTCCTTCATGTAGCCGACGTAATCGGCGGAGATGGCCAAGCTGCTGGGCCCCAGGACGACCGGATGGACTCCGTAGTTCACGAGCAGTCCGTCCAGCTCCCCGTCCGGGCGCCTGACACCCACCAGCAGCACGGCCGGGTCGAAGAATCCGGGATGCTCGCCCTCGGGGTCCTGCCACTCGTTGGTCCACTGCCCGTCCTCGCTCTCGATGCGCCGGTTCGAGCCGATCGTCGGCGCCGAGGTCCACGCGGTCTCGAAGGCGCCCGGCCGGCGTGCTTCGTAAGCATCGGCCACCAGCTGTGCCAGCGCGGCCTTAAATCCCTCCAGGTAATCGGCGTCGATCTCGGGGACCTCGTCCTGGCTGAAGGTGAGGGGACTCGGAGCGGAATGGGTGTGCGTGCCGGAAAGCAGAATCGAGTCCGCGGCCAGTCCCGTGCACTCGGAGGCCCGTTCCCTCACGTCCTGCACGTAATCGCCGGTGTAGCCGATGATGTCGCTGGTGATGAGCGCCCATGCGCCGTCTTCGCCCTCGCAAACCAGCGCCTCGGCCCGCAGCGTGTGGCCCAGGCTGTCCGAAGTGCGCGGTTTGTATCCGACAAGCGTCACGCCGACGGGTGGAGTGATGTCGGCCGTGGCGATTCCTATCTTCAGATTCGATTCGTTGGCAGGCATACCGCTTTCCCTCAAGCCAGGAGTGTCACGGGGATTATTCCGTCGTGGACGGCCAGTATATCACCGGGCCGGCGGAGCGGCAACGCGCGCCGGGTCCGACGCGTTGATGCGTGGCGCGACGCCTGTATAATGCACCGCCTCACCCGATTCCCCGTGAGGAAGACATGGCTGACAGTTCACGCACGCTCAGCACGGCATCCGGTTTCCTGGCGATCGCCTTCTGGAGCACCACTGTGGGCGTCTCCCGGAGCCTGACGGAGCGTTTGGGCACGTTCACCTCCGCCGCGATGATCTACACACTGGCCGGCGTGCTCGGCTGCGCCGTCCTCCTGCGGAGCCGCGCCAGCCGGCGCGACCTGAAGAGCCTGCCCCCGCTTTATCTGCTGGGCTGCGGGGCTCTGTTCGTGGCCTACATGGTCTGCCTGTACGTGGCCGTCGGCTTTGCAGCCGACCGCCGGCAGGTGCTGGAGGTGGCCCTGATCAACTACCTCTGGCCGAGCCTGACGCTGGCGCTGTCGGTGCCGCTCTTGCGAAACCGCCCCCGGGCCGGGCTCGTGCCGGGAGTGGTGATCGCCATGGCCGGCATCTTCCTGGCACTGAACCAACGGGGAGGAACCACCCTGACGGCCTTCGCAGCAAACCTGCGCACCGGCGCCGTGCCATACGTCGCCGCACTCGGGGCGGCCGTCACCTGGGCGCTCTACTCGAACCTGAGCCGACGCTGGGCCGCTGAGGCCAGCGGCGGGGCGGTGCCCGTGTTCCTTCTGGCCAGCGGCGTGGTTCTAGCTGCGATGCGCGTCTGCATCGCGGAGGATACGTCGTTCGGCCCCCGCGCGGCGGCCGAGTTGCTCTACATGGCCGTGTTCCCGGCGTTGATCGCCTATGTGCTCTGGGACGCCGCGATGCGCCGGGGTAACATGGTGCTGGTCGCGGCCGGTTCGTACCTCACGCCACTGCTGAGCGTCGCGATCGGGGCACTGTACCTTGGGGAGCCTCTTTCCGCGCGCCTGTGGGCCGCCTGCGGGCTGGTCATCGCCGGAGCAGTCACCTGCAAGCTGTCGCTGGTGGAGCGGGAGCCGGAGTCCGAGGTAGAGGCTATGCCGGTCGATGGCGGGTAAACGTGGCGGGGGGCTCCTTCAGCGGATCACGACCGCCCACGCCCCGTCGCCGGGACACCGCAGGCCCGTACGGCGCCCCGCCTGGATCCGTTCGGGCCTTCCCCACCGCCCGGCGTCGACATCGTACCACCTCATGTCCAGCGTGCCCATCGCGTGGCTCAGGTCCAGGCAGACTCCGCCCCCGTTCGGGAAGTAGACGGCATACTGCCGACCGGGTTCGGCCAGACAGTACGCTTCGTCCTCACCGGCCTCTTCGAGAAGGTCGGGGCGGGGTTCGCATCGGTAGAAGACCACCGCGCCGGTGACGTCGCGCGCGCTGCGCAGTTGGCGACGGGCCCGCTCGCTGAGCCCGATGCCGGAAGGCGGCCGGTGGAAGCGAACCGCCGCGGCCCCGCAGAAGATGTTCCGCCAGAAACGCCGTACGCCCTCCGCCGCGTCACCGAACCTGCCACCGTCCGCCCCGTAGACCTTCACATTGTTCATCGGCCGCGGCGCGTCGGCGAGCCGACGCCAGACGGCAAAGGCGTTCGCGTAGTGCTGTCGGCCGCTCTGATGGTTGTTCTGCGATACGTCCACGAAGGAGTATGTCTCGGGATGATCGAACGTCGCCGCATGCATCGGGTGAGACAGATCGTGCGGGTCCCACATCTCGGTCACGTGCACGCCCTTGCCTTCGCGCGCCGCAGCCGTGCGGACGTAGTCGGCCCAGTAGGCGCCCCACGCCGGCGAGACGGAAGTCTCGTTATCCATGCAATAAAGGACGTTGTCGTACTGAAGCGCATAGCCGAGCACCCGGTCCACGAATCGCTCCTGGTACTCCAGCACGATCTGCAGGTTCTCCTCGTCGGGCACGGACCGGAAGAACGGGTTCTCGGTCTTGACCGGATGCGAGTCGACGGTCAGCGGCAGCCCGGATTCTTCGGGCGTGTAGTTGACGTTGTTGCGGGGGTTGAAGGGATTTCGGCGCCAGTTGTCGCGGTAGAAGTCGAAGGTGGCCCACAGCTCGATCTGCACGATGATGTCGCGGCGGCGCGTGTCCTCCAGGAAGGTGGCGAACCGCAGCCAGTAGTTCCTGTCCCACTTGTCCAGATCATAGAAGCCGCCGGCCAGTTGGAACGGCCAGGCGTTGCCCTTATCGCGGGAAGACATGGTGCAGCGCACGTAGTTGCCGCCGGCGGCCGTCAGGGCGTCCAATTGCGCGGCCAGGTCAGGGATCTGGAACAGGTTGTCCTCCACCGAACCACCCAGCAGCAGCACGGGCCTCCCCTTGTACCGCCAGTAGCGCGGATTGGCGGAACAGATGTCGATGCCCTGGGCGGGGGTCCTTGGTGCGGCCACGCAGAAACCTCTATGGCGAACGGGAGCGCCGGGTCCGGTGCCCGACGGAACCAAGATTGTAAGCTCACGAGGCGCCGCTGTAAACCACTGCCGCGCCCTCGGGCGCGCTTTTGCATGACCGGACGTCGGCCGCTAACATGGACGCGTCCCCAAGCGGAGAAGCCGGATGCCCGATCGCCGACTGAGGAAGCGGCTCGAACTGGAGAAGATGATGGGGGTGGACGTCCTGCTCCGGCGCCCCGCCGAGCCCGACCGCCTGGAACTGATTGAGCAAGAGGTGAAGGCCTGCACCCTGTGCCGCCTGCACGCCGAACGCACGCAGGCCGTCTTCGCGCGCGGCAATCCGCACGGCGAGCTGATGTTTGTCGGCGAGGGGCCCGGCGCAGACGAGGACGCCACCGGAGTGCCCTTTGTCGGACGGGCGGGTAAGCTGCTGGACAAGATGATCTTCGCGATGGGATTGGAACGCGACGAGGTCTACATCACGAACATCGTCAAGTGCAGGCCCCCCGGCAACCGCGATCCCCGGGTCGACGAGGTCGAAAGTTGCTTCCCCTATCTGAAGCAGCAGATCGACGAGGTGCAGCCGCGCATCCTGTGCACGTTGGGTCGGCCGGCCGCCAACGCCCTGCTGGACAACACCCGGTCCATGGGATCCATGCGCGGCAGGTGGTTCCGATTCCACGGCACTCCGCTCCTGCCGACCTACCACCCCGCCTACCTCCTCCGCTCGCCCGGACAGAAGGGCAAGACCTGGGAAGACCTGAAGGAGATCATCCGGGCGTTGGTGGACGGAGCGCCGGTCTGACCGTCAACAGATGCGGATGAGTTCGCGTGTGTCGGTGCCTTCCGCCTGGAGCGCGGGTGCAATATCGCGAAGGAAGCGGTCCGCGTCGCCCCAGTAGCCGGCCGTCGGCCGCAGGCCCTCAAGCCGTTCCCCCCAGTACTCGTTGAATGCGTGCATGTAGACCTCGCGCACGTACTTGGCGGTCATCGAAGCCAACGCGGTCGGCACGGCAAGCGTGTCGGCCTTCTCCTTGAAGGCAATGACCATGCTCCGACAGTCGGCGGAGACGCGGTACACCGATCCGTCGCCGTCCTCCTGCAGGACGTCGCACGCACACTCGGGGAAAACGTCCAGCAGCAGCCGGCGGTAATAGGCGCGTCCGCCGTGCCGGTCCACCAGCACGAAGCACTCGCCGTCGCCCGAGATCCGCCAGAATTCCTGCAGTATCGCCCCGCATTTCTGGAAAAGCAGGAAGGACTTGTTCCGCGTTCGGGAAACGAACCGGTTGAACTCGCGGGGGAACACCGCGCAGGTGCACAAGGCTGTCGGACGCACCTCCGCGCCGTGCAGCGCCCGGCGCAGCACCTCGCCCTTGCTCAGCAGCGCCGACCCGTTCGTTGCCAGCGGAAGCATCATCCCGTGGGCACGCTCGAACCAGGGCATCGGTCGCTCCTCGCTCCGGCGCGGCAGTCCTGTGTGCGAGAGAGCGTCTGCCACGCGCCTCCCCCGCTCTTCGGCCAGCGCCTCCAGGAAACAGAGGACCGACTCCTCCAGCCTCCGGAGGCCCGCCGCAGGAGAGTACACCAGCTTGCTATCGTTGACCAGCAGCCGGCCATCGGCAACCCGTGCCTGGGGGGCGACGGCGTCGGCCAGCAGTTCCCACAGGATGCCCTCGCGTGGCTTGCACGGCATGCGGAAGGCCGTCCCCGCCACCACCAGGGGTCCGAGTTTGGGACCGTACCCCGCTTCGTCGATGCCCGCCCACATTACCATCGGCGACGCGCCCTCCCGGCGCAAAGAACCAGGTTGCTTTGGCGGTCCATGCTATGCGAGCGGGCGGTAGCTGTCCAGCCGCGACGGCGGAAAGGCGCGGCATTTGCGCTGAGGGAAATCGCTTGAAATACGGCACGCAAGACGTTTTCCTATACTGGTGAAGGAAAGGACACTACAGAGTCGGATGCTAACGGAGGGATATCGAATGCCGGCCGAAGAAGACAACAACACGGACGAGCAGCAACCGCGCATTCACGTGGACGAGGACTGGAAGAAGACCGTGGCTGAGGAGCGGGAACGCCTGCGCGAAGAGGTCGAGGAGAAACGAGCGCAGGCGGCGGAGGCCGGTCAGCAACTGCCGGAGCCGAGTATCCAGATGTTCATGGCCGGGCTGTTCACGCAGACGCTGGTCGCACTGGGGGCCATCGAGAATCCGATCACGGGCGAGCGCGAGGTCAACGAACCGGAGGCCGGCTATCTCATCGACACCATATCGATGTTGCAGAAGAAGATGGAGGGCAACCTCACGGCCGATGAAGACAACTACGTGCGTACGCTGCTTCACGACCTGAGGATGCGCTACGTGGCCCTGTCCTCCGGGGCCGCCGACGAGTCGGAGGAAACGCCCGAGGCGGGCGAGACGGCATAGAGAGCCGCGTTCGGAACAGCCGATGTCCGGACGGGCAGGAGGACGCGACAGATGGACCTTTCGGTCATCACAGCCGGCTGGCCTTACGACGAGCACGAGGACGCACGCAACGTGCGCAAGGTCGTCGGCGTCGACGGTGAGGTCAAGATACAGGTGCGCGTCCGGAGCGGGGTAGTCCAATGGGAGGCGGACGGCCGCCCGGACGGAGACAGACCGCACGGGTCGAAGACGGTGCTGGCCCACTGTCGGGCCCTGTTGGCGTCGAACGCGCGCGGTGGGCGCCAGGGCGCGGGAGCCGCGACGCTGTCCAGCGAACTGGTGTCCGAACTGGCCGACGAGATGATCGACTACTGCCGACGCAGCCGCGCCCTGAACCTGCTGGGCGACCACGCCCGCGCACTCAGGGACTCCCTTCACAGCCTGGCCATCCTCGATCTGCTGCGCGACGCCGGTCCCGACCACTCCGGAGAACTGCCTTATCAACGGTACCGGCCCAGCCTGCTTCTGGACCGCGCACGCGCCGAGATGCTCGTACACGTGCAGGCGGGCAGGCCGGCCAAGGCTCTGGAGGCCCTCAATAGAGGTCTGGACGACATGGAAGGGCTGCACGGACCGGACGGGGCCGACGAGGAGGCGGACGACGCCGCCCAACGCCAGGCCCTGATCGACATGCGCAGGAGCCTGCGCGAACGCTTTAACCTCCCGCTGGACGATGGCGAACTCCTGCAGAATCTGCGCGCCGAGCAGCGGCTGGCGATCCAGAAGGAGAACTACGAGATGGCGGCGCGCCTCCGCGACAAGATCAGCATGGTGCAGCACCGGATGAGCGGACGCGAATGACCGGCGTCCCGTCGCGTTCTCGCCGCGCACGGTTCGGTCTCCTGTCGAGGACATAGTGTGCAAAACGCCCCCCACGAGGACGACCGGGATGACCTGCCCCCGAGCCCTCGGACCGAGGAAGAGCCGGAATCCGACTACTGGCGGGGCGTGCATCTGGAGCTGGAGGACCCCGACGCCAGGCCGGGCGCGGGCTTTGAGGACGAGACGGTCGAGCGCCCAATAGCCGAGCTGCTTTCCCGCCGCCCGGCACGACCGCTTTCCCGCGTTCTGCCGGCGTGGCTGTTGTTCGGGGGATCTGTGTCGGCTGCGCTGGTCGCGGCGTCGCTGGTGCTGGCGCTGCTTGCGGGCGGCGCGCCGGTGGAATGGCGCGCGACCTTCCTTGCGTTCTGCGCAGTCGTCGTGGTCTTCCTCGTGCGGCACTACCTTCTGAACGGCATGCGCCCGGGCGGCGCGTGCCGGCAGGCGTTGTGCCTGGGTGGGCTGGCGGTCACGACACTGACGGTGCTTGAGGGTGCCATCCGGTCATTCGAGATGTTTTTGGCCGGAGCCCCGGCCATCGAGTGCCTGGCCGGGCTGTTGGCCGTTTGCCTGTTGGGGCTTGCATCGGCCTGGACGCTCTACCGATGCATCCAGACGCGGGGCTGGGCCGGACGGGTGGTGGCCGTCTCCCTCGGCGTCGCCCTCGTGCTCGTGCTCGCACAGCCGTTCATAGGCTACGCCCTCCTGGGTGGCACCCCGCCCCTTCCCGCACTGCCCGGCAACGGACTCGCCTGCCTCGTGATGGCGGCAGCTTTCGGCCTGGGGCTGGCGGTCTGGCACACCCTGGCCCGACTCCAGAACACCGGCGCAACGGACAGCAAAGACCAGCGCGTCTTGCGGGTGGTCATCGAAGTGGCCTGGGCGGTTCTGATGGTCGGGGCCGTGGTTGCGCTGACCCACACGCTGGCCGGCTCGGTCGGCTTGCCTGAAGCTTCGGCCGCCCTGTGGCGATTGAGTGCTGCCATTATAGCCCTGGCGCTTGCCCCCGTCGCAGCCATCGGGGCGCGGAACGCGTGGCGCTCTCGCCTGCCGCTCCAGGACGATCTTGTGGGCGCCGCCCATTTCTCGGCCGCGATGGTCGCGCTGGCTGCACTGGCGTGTCTGGGCCTGTGGACGGCCACCCACCTGCCGGCTCCACGTGCGGAGCTCTTCATAGGCTGCGCGGCAATCCTGGCCGTGATGGTCGGGGCGTGGCTGGTCTATGACCGTGGCGACTGGGCGGGCCGATGGGGCCTGGTGCCCGCGATCGGGCTGGCCGTGGCCGCGATGTGCGCCCTGCCGGCTTTGCTGACGGTGACGGACGGGGCAGCGCAGCAAGGCGGCGCGCTCACGGCGGGCCTCGTCTGGATGTGGACGGTGCTTGTTGTGGTGCTGTCCTTCGGTGCGGCGGGCCTGGCCGTCAAGCGGATGCGCGCCCGCGCCATGCAACCGGGGATGGCCCGATGGACCGACGCACAGATGCTCTGCACCGCCGGGCTGACGATCACGGGCCTTCTGCTCGCCGTCGGGTTCGCCCGCCTGGCCGGCGACCAGGCGTTGCGCAGCGCCATGGGCGCCATCCTTGCCTGGCTGCGCTTGGGCGCGCGAGACGCGCTGGCCACTCTGGGCCCCGCCTGGCTGGGTCCGCGTATTGCGGCCGCACTATCGGGGATGGGAGTTGCTCTCGCCGGTACACGCGGCACGGTGCTGTTGGGCGCGGTGTTGCTGACGGCGCTCGCCGTCCATCTTCTAGCCGCCGCGAGGGTGCGGTGGAGCTTCTACGCACTCGCCGGGATTTGGGCAGCGGTGGTTCTGGCTTCCCTCGTCGGCACGGTTCTGTACTCCTCGCAGCTCATCTCACCCACACCTGCGCACGAGTTTGCGACGGCCCCCTTCCGCATCATGTCCCGCAGTTATTCGGCGCGGCTGGTCGTCCTGGCGGCACTGGTGGCGCTGATCTTCCGATTTGGCGAAGCCACACGCAGCGTCGTGGCTCTGTTGAAGCAGCCGGCGGTCCGCTGGGAGTCGTCGCTGCAGGCGACCATCGAGTTCGAACGGACGCCCGGGCTTACCCTCAGCCGCCACCTGGCGTTTCTGGTAAGAACGGGCGTCCTGGCGTCGCTGGCGGGGCTGGCGGTGGCGGTGCTGATGCTGGCGACGCCCCGCACGGAGAGTGCAGCCGGCCCCCTGCGCGCCCTGACGTCCGACTGGTTCCACGAGGTCGTCGTCTTCTGCACACAGATCGGCGCGACGGTCTCGGGGTGGGCGGGTTACGCGCTCTGCCTGGCGGTGGTGGTGTTCGTGATCGCCGCCTTGCACGAGGAGGCCCGGCGCGGGCGACGTTCGGTCTATCTGCTGGTCGGCACGCTCTGGGTTACGCTACTGCTCGGGCTCGGCGTCATGTTCCTGGCGCGCGTCCGCCCGCTGATAGAGCAGGTATCCGTGCCGTCCCTGGCGTTCCTCGTCGGGGCAAGCATGCTGCTGGTGATACTGCTGGCGACCGCGGGAGCGGTCCTCTACGCCGGCCTGTCCGGGGGCCGTGTCATTGCCGACGGCGGGGCTTACGCCGGGGGGGATCCCGACCGACGCGAAGCCGCCCACAGCCTTGGCTCGCTGGGCCTTGCCGCGTGCCTTATGGCGGTGGCGCTGATGGTCTACGCCCTCTCGGCGTCCGTGCCCGGGCTGCGAGAAGCGGCCGCCGAACTGCCCGGCGCCCTGGCGAGGCTGGCCCGCGCACCCGTGCAATGGCTGATTGCGCTGCAATTGAAGCTCGAATCGGATCGCAACGTCGGAATCGCGGCCGTCGCGCTCGGCGGGCTTTCGATGGCCCTGCTGGCGCTGCACCTTCTCTGTCAGCGGCCGTTGGCATGGGCGCGCACAAGCGTGTTCACCATCTGGTGCGCGGTAGTTCTGGCGGCCGTGGCCTGGCTGGGACACGCTGTCGCGCGCACGCCGATCGGCGAGTGGAGCGCGGGACGCGTGATCGTCATATCGGTGGTGGTAGCGGGCGTTGTCCGAGCCATCGTCGCCCTGGCGAACGCACGGACCTGGTTGAGGCCACGGCCAACTTAGGTTCTGTCTGAGAAGTGAGCTCGGCGTCGCCCGGCGGATGCGAGGTAGACGTCGCCCTGCTATAATACTCGTGGTTCCGCCCCGCCAGCGCAGTACGCCAGCATGAAGAAGCCCAATCTCGGAATACTGATCAAGCCGGTCTCCTCCGACTGCAACATGGCCTGCGCCTACTGCTATTACAGGCCGGTGGAGGCGCTCTACCCCGACGCAAAGCGCCCCCGCATGTCGCTGGAGACCTTCGAGCAGGTCTGCGCGCAGTACCTCGCCCTGGAGCCCCGGGAGATAAAAGTGGGCTGGCAGGGCGGCGAGCCGACGCTGATGGGGCTGGACTTCTTCCGAGACGTGGTCGAAGTGGAACGACGTCACACCCCGCCGGGCGGCTGTTTCGGGAACAGCCTGCAGACCAACGGGGCCGTGCTGGACGAAGAGTGGTGCCAATTCCTGGCCCGGAACCAGTTCCTGGTGGGCCTGAGCATCGACGGCCCGCCGGAGCTGAACACCATGCGCCGCTTCGCGGACGGCCGGCCCGCCTACGAGCGGACCATGCGGGCGCTGCATCTACTGAAGGAACACGAGGTCGAACACAACGTGCTGGTGGTCATCAGCCGAGCCAACGTCGACCACCCACGCGAGATCCTGCAGTTCCTGGTCGAGAACGACTGCCATTATTCCCAGTTCATCCCCTGCACCGAACCCACCGACGAACCGGGACGGGTCTCCGAACACTCGATCAGCGCCCAGCAGTATGCCGACTTCATGATCGCCGTCTTCGACGCGTGGATCGAGAACGACGATCCCTCTTACTACATCCGCCGCGTCGACAACTGGCTGCACCTGTTCTTCGGCCTGCCGCCGGAGTGCTGCGAATACCGGGGCGATTGCTCGAATCTGGTGACCATCGAGTGGAACGGCGACGTTTATCCGTGCGATTTTTTCGTCCAGAAGCGCTACTTCATGGGCAACGTGCGGGACCTGACGCTGGAGCAGATGCTTCAGGGCAAGGCGTTCCGCGATTTCGTTCAGGGATCGAAGGAGATGCCGGCCGTCTGCGCCGACTGCACGTGGCTGGAGATGTGCCACGCCGGCTGCTTCCGCCACCGCGTGAAGCTGGGTATCGATCCGCAGGCTCAGCCGTACCTCTGCGAGGCGAAGAAGCGCATCTTCTCGCACGTTTTCTCCACGCTGAGGCAGGTTGTGGACGAACCGATCCGCCCGGAGCTTCACGCGTTTCTCAACCGGGTGGGCCGGGACGTGGCTGCCGGCAGGCATTCGCCCACAGAGCCGCCGCCCGCCGAAACGCCGCCTGCACGGCAAAGCGCACCGCCCGCCGGACGACCCAGCCGCAACGCCTCGTGCCCCTGCGGCAGCGGCAAGAAGTTCAAGCACTGCTGCGGCAGGCTTGCATCGGCCCGTCGGAAACGTTAAAGATAGTCGACGGCCCAATCCAGAGGACTGATCTTGACCGAACAAGGCTACATAGCCGTTGCCATCATCGGCCAGAACGTGTACCTCAAGCCGGTCGGCCTGGCCACGCAGGACAACAGCCTGGGCATACCGGACTTTCTGGAGGCGATGTTCCGGGCGGGATGCACTTCGGTGAGCTTTGACCTGTCCGAATGCACGGGCATGGACAGCACCTTCCTGGGGGTCATAGCCGCCGCTGCAAAGTCCGCCCCCCATCTGCCCGGCAAGAGCGTGGTCATCCTGAACGCCGATGAGCGGCTGGTGAGAATGCTCATGCGTGTCGGCCTTCTGCCGCTGGTGGCCGTTCACCAGGACGAGGTGGAACCGCCCGAGGACATGGAGCTGCGCCGCATCGACTTCGTCCACCTGCCCAGAACCGAGGTGGAGCGGCTGGAGACCATCAAGAGGCTCCACCAGGAGCTGGTGGAACTCAACGAGCGCAACCGCCAGGTCTTCGGCTCGTTCATCGACATGCTTAATGAGGAACTGCGGCAGGCGCGGTCGAGCTAACCATCATCTGGAACTCAGTTCGCCCGCCGGATTCCAGCCGACCTGGGGGAAACCATGAAGTTCGCCATCTGCAACGATTCATGCCGCCCGCTCTCCCTGGAAGAAACCTGCGCCCTCGCCGCCGACTGCGGCTACGACGGCGTCGAGATCGCGCCGTTCACGCTGGCCGAATCCGTCTATGACCTCACACCGGCCGATCGGCGCAGCATCCGCACCACCATCGAGCACCACGGGCTGGAGGCGGCCGGACTGCACTGGCTGCTGGCGGGACCACCGGACCTTCACCTGAACAGCCCCGATCCTGCGAAGCGGCGCGCCACGGTGGACTACCTGTCCGCCGAGATCGACCTCTGCGCGGAGATCGGCGGCCGCGTACTGGTGTTCGGTTCCCCGCAGCAGCGCAGTCTCCCGCCGGAAGCCGACTTCGACCGGGCATGGGAACGCTGCGCCGGCATCTTCCGGGAACTGGGCCGCCGTGCGGAGGAGCAGGGCGTGACCTTCTGCATCGAGCCGCTCGGCGAGGACGAGACGAACTTCATATCCAGGTCCGCGCAGGCCCGGCGAATGGTGGAAGACGTGGATCACCCCGGCTTCGCCATGATTCTGGACGTCAAGGCGATGTGCTGGGAGCAACGGCCCATCCCCGACATAATCCGCGAGTGCGCGCCGCAGACGGCCCACTTCCACGCCAACGACGCCAATCGCCAGGGACCTGGCTTCGGCGATACGGACTTCCGCCCCATCGCGCGCGCCCTGGAAGAAGTCGGCTACGACGGGTACGTCTCCGTGGAAGCGTTCGAGCTGCAGGCCGGACCGGAGCGGATCGCGCGCGGGAGCATTGCCTGCCTGCGCCAAGCGTTCTCGCCCGCCGACTGACCAGCCGACGCCTACCGCCGGCGGGACATTTGGCGCAGGCCCGGCAACCGGTATACTGACCATACAGGGCATCGGTCGCGGGCTTCGAATCGCAGCATACCGAACAGGGAAAGGGACACATGGAGAAACCGGGACTTTGGAGGCTGCAGCCGGCGGTGGTAACCAAACCGTGGGGACTGGTGCATCCGGGCGTGCGGGACATCGCCGGGATCGAGGTCGGCGTGGGCGAGTTGTGGCTGGCGTCCGCCCAGACCGGCCCCGGAAACTACTCGAATACCGTTGTGGAGCCGGCTCTCCGCAAGACGCTGGCCGAGTTGCTGAGGGACGTGGCGGACAGCCCCGTGCAGCTTCAGGAACTGCTCGGCGAGCCCGTGCTGCTGCACCTGGAGTCGCATCCGCATCGGGGCAAGACGGAAGCCTGGCACGTGCGCCTGGCTCGTGGCCGGACCGGCGTCGCGGCGGGACCGCGCACGGACGAGGACGCCGCCGAGTTGGAACGCATCATCACCACCCGGGGCCTGCCGCCCGACGTCGATTCCTGGTCGGACGAGGTGCGCGGGTTGTTCGGCCTGGTGACCCCGCTGAAGGGCGGCGAGGTGTTTGTGGCGCCGGCCGGCGTGCTCCACACCATGTTCGCCATCGGGCCCGAGAGCATGCTGGCAATCGACGAGATCCAGCAGGGATACGGAGAGGCGCTGCTGCCCACACTGACAAAGATCCTCCTGGTGCAGGACGACCTTCTGAGCGTGCAGGTGCACCCGGGAGACTCGACCGTCGCCGCCTCCGCCGAAGGGCTGCTGGAGATAGACCAGAACCTGCAGGAGAACCCGACCGTGCGCGTTTACGACTTCGGCCGACGCCCCGGCGAGTATCCTAGGCTGGGCTTCGAGCTTGTGGACCCGAACGTGGGTTTGCGGCTTGCGGAGCCCGTGAGCGTCCAGACCGATGAATCCGCCACCGTCAGCGTGATGGTCGCCGACGCCCATTTCAGCAAGAGCCGAGTATCGATTCCGGCCGGCCAGACCTGTTCGATCGCCCCCCAGTACGGCACCTACCACGTGCTCCACTGCCGGCAGGGCCGGGCGGAACTGCAGGGAGGCCACCGCGCCGTGAAGGTCCAGCGCGGCGACACCGTCTTCGTCCCCGCCTGTCTGGAGGAGGGCCTGCGCATCCGGGCGAAAGAGGACACCGAGTTCTTTGACGACACGTTGCCCGATCTGCCGTCGCTGAGCGGATTCCTGGCGCGCCACGGCGCCACGCCCGACCAGATCGAGGCGCTGCTGAACCCCGCCCGGGTCGAGACCCCTGCCTGAACTCCAGGAGCATGCCATGCACAAGAAGCGTGACCGTCTGAAACAAACGAGGCTCTACGTTCTGGTCACCGAGAAGCACTGCCGTCGGCCCTGGCGGGAGGTCGTGCAGCTTGCATTGGAGGGAGGCGCCGACGCGATTCAGCTCCGGGAGAAGGAACTCCCCCACGGGTTGCTGCTTGGAAGGGCGTGCGACGTTCGCGACATGACGCTGGAAACGGATGCCCTCTTCATAGTCAATGACCGCGCCGACATAGCCGTCCTCAGCGGAGCGGACGGCGTTCACATCGGTCAGGACGACCTGCCGCCCGAACAGGTACGCAAGCTCGTCGGCCGCGACGTGCTCATCGGCCTGTCCACCCACACCGTGGAGCAGGCGGCGGCTGCGGCGGATCGCGGGGCCGATTACGTGGGCGTCGGCCCTTACGCGCCGACGGAGACGAAAGGGCTCGACTACGGCTACGGTCCGGAGTTGGTGCAGGCCGTCCGTGAGGCGACCGACATCCCGTTCTTCGCCATCGGCGGCATCACGGTGGACGACGCCGGCCCTGCGATGAGCGCCGGCGCCACCGGAATCGCAGTGTGCGGGGCCGTTTGCGGCGCCGAAGACCCCTGCGAGGCCGCCGCGCAACTGAAAGCCGCCGTAGAGCAGGCAGGCCGATGAAAGACATGCCGGACATTCTCGCTCGCATCTGCGCGGCCAAGCAGGAGGAGGTCGCCGAGCTGAAGTCGTGGGACGCGGACCGCTTCAGGCGGCAGGCCGGACGGCAGACGGCGCCCAGGGGATTCCGCAAGGCACTGGCAGAGGGTGAAGGAGTCGGCTTGATCGCGGAGATCAAGAAGGCTTCGCCCTCGGCAGGCATCATCCGGGAGGACTTCGACCCGGAGCGCATCGCCGACTACTACCACCGGGGCGGCGCCAGGTGCATAAGCGTGCTGACCGACGGCCGCTTCTTCCAGGGCAGCCCGGACTACCTGCCGCTGGTGCGCAACTGCGTTCCGCTCCCCCTGCTGCGCAAGGATTTCATACTGGACGAGATTCAGGTTCATCAGGCGCGCGCGCTCGGGGCGGACGCCTGCCTGCTGATCGTCGCCGCGCTGGAGCAGGCAAACCTGCAGCATCTGATGGCCGTCTGCCGGGAGACCGGGATGGACGCGCTGGTGGAGGTGCATGATCGGGCGGAGATGGACGCCGCCGTCGCGGCCGGGGCGGACCTGATCGGCGTCAACAACCGCGACCTGCGCACGTTCGAGGTCAGCCTTGAAGTCACCGAACGGCTGGCCCCGCTCGCTCCGCCCGACGCGCTGATCGTGGCCGAAAGCGGCATCAGGACACGGGCGGACGTCGAACGCCTGCGGGACGTGGGAGCGAAGGGGATACTCGTCGGCGAGACCTTGATGAGGGCCGACGACGTGGAAGCCGCCACGCGCGAACTCGCCTCAGTCTGAGTCGCCCTGCCGTTCGACAACATCCGCGAGTGCCTCGACGACCTGCCGGTTGGCCGACGGCATCGGGTAGTCGCCCACCTCGTCCATCGTCACCCAACGGTGCTCCGCATCCACGGGCAGCCCCTCCGGCAGATCGGACAGGAACGCGTGCAGCGTCACCTCGAACACCGTGTAGTAGTGCACCAGGCTCACCAGTTCCCGCCGGACGCGGCAATCGACGCCAAGCTCCTCGCGGCACTCACGCACGACGGCCTCGGCCGCAGATTCGCCCTCTTTCACCTTGCCTCCGGGGAACTCCCACATGCCCGCGAACAGACCGCCCGGCGGGCGCTTCTGCAGGTAGACGCACGAGTCGCACAGGAACAGCGCGACGGCCGTCTCGATGCGCTGCAGCCGCCTGGACGAGGGACGGGGAATGTCGTACTGGGTGCCCTTGCGGAAACCATCGCAATCTTCTTGAAGGAAGCATTCGCCGCAGAGCGGGCGGCGCGGACGGCAGGTCGACGAACCGAAGTCCATCCACCCCTGGTTGTACTCGGCGGACCGTCCGGCGGGCAGGCCCACAAGAGCCCAGTGCTCCACCGCCTTCCTCACGTCCTTCTCGGCCCCGGTTCCTTCCATTGCCAGCAGGCGCATGAACACCCGGATCACGTTCGCGTCCAGCGCCACCACGTCCCGGCCGAAGGCCATGCTCAGGATTGCGTTGGCGACGTACGGCCCGACTCCCGGCAGCTTCAGGAGCGCCGCGCGGGACGTCGGCAGTTTTCCGTCAAACTCGTCCACCAGCATTCGAGCAGCGGCCAGCATCCGGCGCGCCCGCTGGTAGTAGCCCAGCCCTTCCCAGAGACTCAGGACCTCTTGCTCGGACGCGGCGGCCAGAGAGGCAACGTTCGGGAACCGCGTCAGCCAGCGTGCGTAGTACTCCAGCACGGTCGTCACCGAGGTCTGTTGCAGCATGATCTCGCTGACCCAGACCCGGTACGGCGTGGGGTTCTGCCGCCACGGCAGGTCGCGCGCGTTTGCGCCGTACCACGCCACCAGCTGCCTGCCGATCTGTTCCATCGTCCGTTCGTCCATGGTCCGTGCCAGAATAGGCCAAAGCGGCTCCGGCGGCAAGGCGTGGCGGCGGTCGGGCGCATTGACGCTCCGCCTCCGCCGCATTAGAATCAGGGCTCCCTGGAACTCCCATGGACGCTGAATCGCACCCCGTGCCCATCTCAGGAGGTCTCCCATGTGCCCGGAACAGAACCGAGTTGCCCTGGTGACCGGGGCCGGACGCGGCATCGGCAGAGGCATTGCCCTGCAGTTGGCGCAGGACGGTTTCCTTCTGGTCATCAACGACGTGGTAGCCGACCCCGACAACACCGAGTCCGGCGCGTACGAAGTACGACGCGCCATCACCGACGCGGGCGGGCGCGCCGAGGTCCTGCGGGCGGACATCTCCTCCTTCGACGATCGCGCCCACATGGAGGAGTTCATCGCGAAACGGTTCGGCCGGCTGGACCTGCTGGTCAACAACGCGGGCGTCGCCCCCAGGGAGCGCAAAGACCTGCTGGAGGCGACGGAAGAGAGCTTCGACCGGCTGATGAACATCAACCTGAAAGGCCCCTACTTCCTCACGCAGGCGCTCGCCCGGCGCATGATCGAGTGGCAGGATTCCGGCGCCATGGAGCGGGGCCGCATCGCGTTCATCACCTCCATCTCCGCCTACACCTCCTCCACCAGCCGCGGGGAGTACTGCGTCTCCAAGGCCGGCCTCAGCATGGCGACAACGCTGTTCGCCGACCGACTCGCGGAGTACGGCATCCCCGTCGTGCAGTTCCGCCCCGGCATCATTCTCACCCCCATGACCGAGGTGGTGAAGGAGAAATACGACCGCCTGATCGCCGAGGGCCTCCTGCCCATGAAGCGCTGGGGCTACCCGGAGGACATCGCCCGGGCCGTCAGCGCCTTCGCACGCGGCGACCTGGACTACTGCACCGGCGAGAGCATCGAGGTCAGCGGCGGATTCCACATACGAAGGCTCTGACCGGAGACAACGACAGACATGCCCGAACCGACCGAACTGGTAATCGACGGAGCGGCCGTTCCCGTCCATTCGCTCAACACCGTGATCGTGGGCACGGGCGCCGCGGGCCTCTGCTGCGCCGCGCGCCTGTTCCGCGAAATGGAGGAGACGGGGGTCGAGAGTCCCTCCGAGCGGATCGCCGTGGTGACGCGCGGGGTGGGCCTGGGCACGTCGCACAACAGCGGCTCGGACAAGCAGACCTACTACAAGCTGGGCACCCACGGCTCGGAGCCGGACACCCCCGTGAGCTTCGCCGAGACGCTGACGGCGGGCGGCTGCGCCAACGGCGACGTCGCCCTGATCGAGGCCGAGAACTCGCTGCGCGCCTTCTACCACCTCGCCGACGGCGGGGTGCCGTTCCCGCACAACGCCCACGGCGGTTTCGTCGGCTACAAGACCGATTTCGACCCCCGCCAGCGCGCCACCAGCGCGGGTCCGTGGACGTCCCGTTTCATGGTGAGAAAGCTGCTGGCCGAGGTGCGCCGATACGGAGTGCCGATATTCAATCACCACCACGCCCTTGCCGTTGTGACCGCGAACGTCAACGGCCGCAAGCGGGCCGTCGGCCTGCTCTGCGCGGACATGAAGCGCGAGGCCGACGCCGGCCACGGGCTCGTCCTCTTCCGTTGCACGAACCTGGTGTTTGCGGGCGGCGGGCCGGGCGACCTCTACCGCATCTCCGTCTACCCCAAGGGCCAGATGGGCCCCTACGCCGCCCTGCTGCGGGCCGGCGCCGTCGCCCATAACCTGACGGAATCGCAGTTCGGCCTCGCCTCACTGGATCCGCGCTGGAACCTTTCCGGGACGTACCAGCAGGTGATTCCCCGCTACTACAGCACCGACCCCGACGGCGGCGACGAGCGGGAGTTCCTGAACCCGTGGTTCGAGTCGATGTCCCAACTGGCCACCGACATCTTCCTCAAGGGCTACCAGTGGCCGTTCGACTGGGACAAGGTGGCCGACCACGGATCGTCACTTATCGACATCGTCGTCCAGAACGAAATGATCAACCGCGGGCGGCGCGTGTTCATGGACTTCCGGCGCAACCCCATGGCGACCGACGGCCTGGAGGAGTTCTCGCTGGACGCGCTGGCCCCGGAGGCACTCACCTACCTGCAGAAGTCCGGCGCGCTGCAGGACACCCCGATCGAGCGCCTCGCTCACATGAACCAGCCCAGCATCGACCTCTACAAGCAGATGGGCGTGGACCTGCGGAAGGAGCCGCTCGAAGTCGGCGTGTGCAGCCAGCACTGCAACGGCGGCTTCGCCGTGGACGCGTGGTGGGAGTCGAACGTGGCCAACCTGTTCGTCATCGGCGAGCTGGCGGGCACGCACGGTGTGAAGCGTCCCGGCGGCTCGGCTCTCAACGCCGGCCAGGTCGGCGGTATGCGGGCCGCGCAGCGCATCGCCCACGTCTACTACGACGAGCCCTGTTCGCCGGAATCCTTCGAGGGAGCGGCCCGGGACATCGTCCAGGCGGCACGAGAGCAGGCGGAGCGGGTCAAATCCGGCGGCGGGCTGGATGCCGCTTCGGTGAAGGAGGCCATCCAGCAGCGCATGAGCGCATACGCCGGCATGGTGCGGTCCAAGGCCGGCGTGGACGAGGCCATCCGGCAAGCAGACGATGAGTGGGCAGCCTTGACCGAGCGGGGCCTCAGCCAGGCGGAAGCCGGCTACCTGCAGGCCGCCGAGGCGGAGGAACTGGCGCTGGCCCAACGGGCGTTCCTGACCGCCATCCAGAGGCTGCTCGAACGCGGCAGCGGCTCCCGAGGCTCGCACCTGGTCGCCGATCCCTCCGGCAAGTTGCCGCACCCGGGCCTGGGAGACGAATGGCGCTTCCTGCCCGAGAACGAGGATCTGCGCGACGAGATACTGGGCGTAACCTATGATCCGGAGACGGACAGCTTCGACGTGGAGGTGGCCGAGCCGCGGCCGGTCCCCGGCGGCGAGTTCTGGTTCGAGAACACTTGGGCCGACTTCCGCAGGGGCGAGGTGTTCCGGAGCCGGTCGTCGGACGAGCCGCGCCCCTACTCCGAGTAGCACGACGCCGCACTGCATCCGAGAGACAAGAACCCAGAGCACATCCCCATGAGCACAGACGAAGCAGCCGGCCCCCGTTTCCGCCGCATGGCATCCATCAGGTCGGTCGACGAGTTTCGCGACTACGTGGCCGAGTTGGGCATCGAACTGCCCCTGGACGACGAGGTGACCGCCGGGCCCGAAGGTCCCCTGTCCCAGCCATACACGCTCCCCGAAGGGACCGTGATCGGAAACCGGTTCTGCGCCCAGCCGATGGAGGGCTGGGACTGCGCCGCCGACGGCGCACCGACCGATCTGACCATCCGCCGATGGAAGGGCTTCGGGCGCAGCGGGGCCAAGCTGATATGGGGCGGCGAGGCGACGGCCGTGCGTCACGACGGACGGGCCAATCCCCGCCAGCTCCGCATCGGCGAGGATACCCTGGACGGCATATCCGAGCTGCGCCGCGTCCTGATCCACGAACACGAACGCACCCAGGGAGGCACGGACGGGCTGCTGGTGGGGCTGCAGATAACGCACTCCGGACGCTTCAGCAAGCCGAACAGCGACGACCTCCCCGAACCGCGCATCGCCTACCGCCATCCCGTCCTGGACAAGCGTCTGAAGGTCGACCCGGAGGCCGCCCTCCTGAAGACCGAAGAGGTATACGAGATCATCGGTTGTTTCGGCGACGCGGCCCGGCTGGCGCAATCGGTCGGCTACGACTTCGTGGACATCAAGCACTGCCACGGCTACCTGGGCCACGAGTTCCTGAGCGCGCGAACCCGCGACGACGAGTTCGGTGGCAGCTTCGAGAACCGCACGCGCTTCGCCCGGCTGATCGTCGAGGACATCCGCAAGAAAGCGCCCGGCCTGCTGATCGGCATGCGCTTCAGTGCGATCGACGCACCGCCCTATCGCCCGGGAGAAGACGGCGTGGGCGTGCCGGATGACTACGATGTGCCTTACAACTGCGGATTCGGCGTGAATCCGGACGATCCACTCCAGTACGACCTGGAGGAGCCCCACCGCCTGCTGGACCTGCTGGAGGAACTGGGCGTCTGGCTCGTGAACATCACCGCCGGCAGCCCCTACTACAACCCGCACATCATCCGCCCGGCGATGTTCCCGCCGTCGGACGGCTACCGGCCGCCCGAAGACCCGTTGGTGGGCGTGGCCCGACACCTGGCCGTGACCGCCGAACTGACCCGTGAGCATCCGAACATGGCCGTCGTCGGCTCCGGCTATACGTACCTGCAGGAGTGGGTGGGCCCGGTCGCCCAGCACGCCGTGCGCACGGGCGGGGCGGACTTCGTCGGGCTAGGCCGCATGCTGCTGCCCTACCCGGAGATGCCGGCCGACATCCTGAGCGGAAGCGACCTCGCGCGCAGGCGCATATGCCGCACGTTCAGCGACTGCACCACGGCGCCGCGCGCCGGCATGGTCTCCGGCTGCTACCCGCTGGATGAGTTCTACCGGAGCCGACCGGAGGCACAGGAGCTTTCGCGCCTCAAGAAGGAGAGCCGGTAGCGAATCCGGCCGCCGCCTGCGAGGGCACGCCATGGCCAACAAGTCCCGCGAGCATACGCTTTTCCGGCTGTTCGGGCTGCCCATCAAGGTCAGCCCCTCGTGGTTCGTGTTGCTGACGTTGATCGTGGTGAGCCTGGCCGTGGGCTACTTCCCCGCTCAGATCGGCAGTCAGGGGCCCTGGCAGCTTTACTGGGGCCTGGCGGCGGTGGGTGCGGTGGGGCTTTTCGCGTCGTTGATAGTACACGAGATGTGCCACTCGCTGGTCGCGCGGGCCACGGGCATGCCGGTGGCGGGCATCACGTTGTTCATCTTCGGCGGGGTCAGTCAGCTCGAGGACGAACCCCGCACCCCGTTGAGCGAGTTCGTAATGGCCATCGTCGGCCCGCTTTCCAGTTTTCTTATCGGGCTGGGCCTTATGGCGGCGTGGTTCACCGGCGGCTTTGCCGACTGGCCTGCGGCGGTCCAGGCGCTGCTGAAGTACCTCTGGATTATCAACCTGGCCCTGGCGGCGTTCAACAGCCTGCCCGCGTTTCCGCTGGACGGCGGACGCGTTCTGCGCAGCGTGGTTTGGACCATCACCCAGGACCTCACCCTTGCCACGCGCATCGCCGCCAAGGTCGGCTCGGTGTTCGGCATCCTGCTCATCCTGCTGGGAGCGTTCATCGTGTTGAACAGCCCCGGCATTCCGCTCGGGGGAATCTGGTTCGTCATCATCGGCTTCTTCGTAAGGCGCGCGGCCACCGGCAGCGTGCAGATGGTGTTGATGCGCGAACACCTGGCGGGCCGCACGGTGGCCGAGCTGATGACGCATCAGCCCGTAACCGTGCCGCGCGACATGAGCCTGCGAGAGTTCGTCGACGAAGTCGTTTTCCGCTACCGTTTCAGCCACTATCCCGTGGTGGACGGCGACGGCCGCTTCGCCGGGCTGGTGTCGGCTCGTGCGCCACGCCGCGTGGATTCGCGCCGCTGGCCGTACGTGAGCGTCGGCCAGGTCGCCCTGCCCCCCGACCAGTCCCTCAAGTTGCGGCCGGACAGAGACGCGGTATCGGCTCTCTCGGCCCTGAGCGACCCCGAGGGGGGCCCGGCCGTTGTCCTGCGCCTCCGAATGCCGGTGGGAGTGCTGACCCAGGGAGACGTCCTGGACTTCCTCGCGCTTTCCAAGGACCTGCGTTCCACGGTATAATAGGTGCTTTGGCGTGGCAGCGGGGGCTTGCACGTCGTCGGTGATTCTTGCCTTGCCTCAGGCTTCTTCATGCTGCTAAAATGCCGCTCAACAGCCCTTTACGAGCGTAACACTGACCGCCGTTACGAAAGGTCTCTTGCGATGCGTCGATCGCTGCATGTCGTTCTGCTGATTTGTCTCCTTGCCGTGGCCGGGCAGACGTTCGGATGCTCGACACCCTACATGCGCAACCGCGGCAACGACCTGGCCGACCTCATCGACATCGGGATTACAGTCTCACCCCACTGGAAACCGGATTTCGCCCTGCACGCCAACTTCTTCAACTCCACCCCATTCGGCTACTCGCACATCGACGGCAAATACCTCGGCTTCGGGTACCGCCAGATAGGCGTGATGGACTTCCATGATCGCACCTGGGGCGCCCTGCTCTACGGACGGGAGGACTTCCAGTTCGGCGAGTTCAACCCCAACGATCCGCACCAGGCGCCCGCCGATGAGATCGCGGCGCTGAAGGCCGAAGGCAAGCGCCTGCCCGAGAGGATGGATGTCTACGAAGTCGGCGTTATCGGCATGCACGAGGCCGGTCGCACGCCGCCGAAGCCTACGTTTGGAGCGTGCCGCAAGAACCTGCACCTGGGCTGGATAGGAATCTGGAATATCTGCCGACCCGTCGACCTCGTTGATTTCGTATTGGGGTGGGGCGGCGTCGACTTCATGGGCGACGACCTGGCCGGGTGATTGGGCACCGGCGCCGTCGGCCGGCGCGGAATGTACAAGGGAGGAAAAGCCGGATGGCGACGGCAAACGATAATCTGGGCGTGTGCAACAAGTGCAGGAAGTTCGTGCCCGCCACGCACGAGTTTCGCGACGGACAGGTGTTCCTGCGCAAGCACTGCCCGGACTGCGGCGAAACCGAAGTCCTGGTCAGCACCGACGAGGGCATCTGGCGTCGGAAACGCGAGACGTGGCGATACACCGACACGAGCCATTCCTGGTGCACGTTGCGCTGCACCGAGTGCGATTTCGACCACCGCCCGGCGATGGTCTTCGTGGACGTGACCAATCGATGCAACATGAACTGCCCCATCTGCATCGCCAACATCCCGGCGATGGGGTTCGAGTTCAACCCGCCGCTGAGCTACTTTGAGACACTCTTCGACGGTCTGCAGGAGATGGCGCCGGACGCCCGCATCAATTTGTTCGGCGGCGAACCGACGGTCCGCAACGATCTTTTCGACATCATCCGCATCGCCCGGGAGAAAGGTTTCCGGCCGCGCATCGTGACCAACGGCCTGCGGCTTCAGAACGAGGATTACTGCAGAAAGATCGCCGAGGCCGCCGTGCCGCTGCTCTTCTCGTTGGACGGGATGGGACCGGAGATCTACGACCGGCTGCGCAAGAACCCCGGCGTCTTCGACAAGAAGATGCGCGCCCTGGAGAACCTGAAGAAGTTCGGCGTCCGCAAGAACACCATAATGACCTGCGTGGCGCGCAACATCAACGAAGACCACATGTGGCCGCTGATCAGCTTCTGCCACGAGAACCGCAACATGATCCGCAGCATGCACCTCATCCCGTTGACCGAGACGTGGGAAGAGGGCGAGTTCGAGACGGACGTGCATACCACCAGCGGCGACGTGGAGCGCATCATCGACAACGCCGTGCCGGAAGGCGACGTCGAGTTCTGGCCGGCCGGACTGCCGGCCCGCTGGCAGCCGCTGCTCCGGTTCTTCGGCAACCCGAAGCTGACCTTCGGCGGCGTGCATCCGAACTGCGAATCCGGCACACTGCTGCTCAGCGACGGCGAGCAGTACCGCGGGCTGGGCTACTACACCAACGGCAGCCTGAACGAGCTGGCCGGGGAACTGACCGACTTCGTCCTGCGCCTGAAACCCCAGCTCGACCGGCTGGACCACCGCGATCCGTTGGCCCGGGCCTGGGTGACGATGCTTGCGGTTGCGGGCATCGGCCCCCGCCTCTGGCGCTACCTGAACTGGAAATGCATCTTCAAGGGGCGACCGGTCGTATCCGCTCTGAAGACGCTGGCGGGCCTGATCCGCGGCAGGAAACCCAAGGACGTGCTGCGCGAGAACACGAACGTGACGGACGTGCTGCGCATGATCGTGCTGCCGTTCGAGGAGTATCACTCGGTCGAAACGGAGCGACTCAGCCGCTGTAAGGCTGCTTTCGGCTACGTGGACCCGGAGTCGGAACAGGTCCGGCTGGTGCCGGTCTGCGCCTGGTCGATCTACAAGGACGACATCCAGCGCCGCACTGCCCGGAAGTACGACGAGCAGAAGGAATCGCACGCCGAACGCCAGACCGCGAAGGTGAAGTGATCATGTCCGCAGCAACCGGAAGCAACGGCGGATCGAGCGACGCGCCGGGCCCCCGCAGCCTGGTCACCGGAATCGACTGCCCCGTGCCCGTCTACGGCGGCGGGAGCGTGCCCTACGCGAATCTGGACAACGCCGCCACCACGCCGCCGCTCAAAAGCGTGCTGGACGCGGTGGACCGGTTCAGCGAGTGCTACTCCAGCATCCACCGCGGCACGGGATACAAGTCGCTGGTCTCGACGTCGGTCTACGAACGATGCCGGGACGTTGTGCTGGACTTCGTCGGCGCGGATCCGGACGTTTACACGGTCATCTTCACGTGCAACGCGACCTACGGGCTGAACAAGCTGGCGCGCCGGCTGCGGCTTGAGCGCGACGACGTGGTGCTCACCACCTTGATGGAGCACCACTCGAACATGCTGCCCTGGCGCGCCCAGCCGTGCCGCACCGTCTACGCCGACGTGAACCGCGAGAACGGCTCGCTGGATGTCGACGACCTGGAGCGCAAGGCGCGCCAACACGCGGAGAATCTCAAGGTGGTGACGGTCACCGGCGCCTCGAACGTCACCGGCAGCATGCCGCCGCTGGGCCGCATCGCGCGGATCGCGCACGAGTGCGGCGCTTGGTTCGTCTGCGACGCCACCCAGCTCGTGCCCCATCGCCCGGTCGACATGGGCGCCCCCGACGATCCCGAACGCGTCGATTTCATGGTTTTCAGCGCGCACAAGATGTATGCCCCGTTCGGTTGCGGCGCACTGATCGGCCCCAAGGAAGTGTTCCGGCGCGGCGATCCGGACAACGTCGGCGGCGGCACGATAATGGCCGTAACGGAGGACGACGTCGCCTGGGCCAACCCACCGGAAAAGGAAGAGGCCGGAACGCCGAACGTGATGGGCGCCGTCGCGCTGGCAACCGCACTGCGCGGCCTGCAGAAGATGGACCGCGAGGACCTCTCCGCCCGGGAGCGCGAGCTGACGGGCTACACGCTGCAGCGCCTGGCGGGCCTGCCGGGCGTGCGCCTGTTCGGCCGAACCCACGACGACTCGGACCGCGACCGCGTCGGCACCATCTCGTTCCAGGTGGATACCGTCGAGCACGGACTGCTGGCCGCCGTTCTCGGCTACGAGTGGGGCATCGGTGTGCGCAACGGCTGTTTCTGCGCCCAACCCTACGTGCGCGAACTGCTGGGCATCTCGCGCAAGGAAATGGAGAGCATCCTCTGCCGACTCGCCGCCGGAGACCATACCACCGTGCCGGGGCTGGTGCGCGTGAGCCTGGGCATCTACAATACACGCGAGGAAGTGGACCGCCTCATCGAGGCGATCCGCGCCGTCCGAAGCCACGGGCCGAGGGCGAGATATGTTCTGCATCCCGAGCACAAGGACTACGTGCCCGACGACTGGCAGGACGACTACGCGAAGCACGTCCCGTTCTAAGCGGAAAGCAACCCCGGAATCATGTCGGATAAGAACCGAGCGTTCTGCAATAAATGCGGTGAACTCGTCCCCGCCGGACCGGTCAGCCGCGATGGTGCCGTCTACCTGCACAAGGAGTGTCGCGACTGCGGCCCCACCGAGACGCTGATCTCCTCCAGCGCCGACATCTACTTCCACAAGCGCGAGCTCGACCAGGGCTACGACTACGTCGGCTGCGGCGTGCAATGCATCGAATGCCCGAACGCGAACACGCCGAACATCGTCTTCGTCGATCTGACGAACCGGTGCAACCTGAACTGCCTCTGCTGCATCGCCAACATCCCCAGCATGGGGTTCCGGTTCGATCCGCCGCGGGAATACTTCGAGCGCGTGTTCGAGCACCTGGGCAAGATGGAGCCGCCGCCGTCCGTGCAGCTCTTCGGCGGCGAGCCGACCGTGCGCGACGACCTGTTTGACCTTATCGCCCTGGCACGGGAGAACGGCCTGCACGCGCGCGTGGTCACCAACGGCCTGAAACTGGCCGATCCCGACTACTGCCGCCGCCTGGTGGACACCCGCGCGACCATCCTGCTCTCGTTCGACGGCCTGAACCCGGAGACCTACCGCGTCCTCCGCGGCGACGCCTCCATGCTCGACAAGAAGCTGAAGGCGCTGGAGAACCTGGGCCAGACGCGCAAGCCCAAGGTCGTCATCATGTCGCTGGTCGCCAAGGGGCTGAACGACACCTACATCGCCGAGATGATACAGAAGGTCCACGACGAGTGGCCGTTCGTGCGCAGCATCCAGTTCATCCCGCTCACCCACACCTGGGACTCCGACGCTCTCGACTACGAGCCGGAGCGGATTACGCCGGACGACGTGGAGATCATCATCGACCAGGCGTTCCCCGGACAGGAAGTCGAGTTCATCCCCGCCGGGTCGTTGGAGTTCACGACGATCCGGGAGGTGTTCGATCAGCCACCGATACCGTTCGGCGGCGTGCATCCGAACTGCGAAAGCATGTCACTGCTTCTCAGCAGCGGCGGACGCTTCGTGCCGCTCAGCTACTTCCTGAAGACGTCGCTTCCCGAGACGGCGAAAGCGCTCGCCCAGACCGACCGCGACCTGCGCGCTCGTTTCGAGAAGCGCGGCACTGGCATCTTCGGCAAGCTGCTCAAGGGGGTAGGACTCTGGAAGGCATACCGCCGCATGTCGGCCGCGCTCACGCTGACCAACCGCATGCGCAAGCATGTGAACCTCTCGAAGCTTCTCGGCTGCTCGCCGGCCGGCGTCCCATGGAAGATAGTGCGTATGCTGGGCACCGTCATATTCACCGGCAGGATGTCCCGCGCCATCGAGAAACATGCCGCGTTCGGTCGGGTGCTCCAGTTCATCATCCTGCCGTTCGAGGACAAGGAGACGCTGGAGACCAACCGGTTGGAACGGTGCCGCGCGGCGTTCGCGTTCATCAACCCCGAGACCGACCGCGTCGCCACCGTGCCCGTCTGTGCCTGGACGCTCTACAGCAGCCAGACCATGCGCGGCATCGCGGAGAGGTACGGCACGATCAGCCTGAAGAAGCAGGCGGATGCCCCTGCGGAGGGGGCTGAGTCGGCGGAGAGTCCGGCGAGCCCGGTTCCCCAGGACTGATCCCCAGCTCCTCGAGTTGCTCGTCCGTCAAGTACTTGCGCAACATCTCTTCTTTGTCTGCATCCAGATCATCGGGCTCGACGCCCAGTTCCCGGAGCGTCTCGTCCGTGAACCCCATCTCCGCGAGGTCGCTCCGCGTCAGTTCCGCCATCTTGATCTCGTCGGCAAAGGTCGCCTGCCGCGCTCCGCGCATCTCCGGGTCAAGCAGCCGGAACGGCACGTCGTATTCCAGTTGGTTCCACGACACGTCCGTCATCCCGTGCGCTTCCCCGACCGCTATGCCTCCATTGTCGACGCCGTCCGGTCCCATGCCATAGACGCATACGCCGTCGTCGCGGTGGGCGTAGCGAAGCGGCTCCCCCGTGAAGGGATCGCCAGGTACCTTGGTCAGGTAATCGGGAACAAGATCCGACAGGGAATCGGGCCAGGAACCGTGGTCCAGACGGTAGCGCTCTGCGGCGGTTGCCGTTCGAGCGACCCTCAGCTTCGCCTGAGTGAGCCCCCCCTGCTCGAACACCCGGGATAGCGCCGGCATCAGCATCGCCGACAGCAGATGCCGGAAGTCCAGTTCCTCGTCGATCGTGGCGCCGATGGCGGAAGCCTTCTCGATGCCCTCAGCGAACGGCAACTCGGTGGCATCGATCATTGCCGTCAGGTTCCGTATCGCGAACACGGCATCCTGCTCGTTCCAGCCGGGGAGAAGCTCGTATAGCACGTATAGGCCATCTCCTCTGGCGCCACCCCAAAGGGAGCTCACGTCGCTTGGCGGGTCAAGCATGACATCGAGCATCGCCGCCCGTTCAGTGATGAACGCCCGCCGTAACATCTCCCGCATCGGCATGTCGGCGCATGCGTCCGCCAGCCCGTCCAGATCCTCCCGCGAGAACTCGGCAAGCGCCAGCGCGCGCTCGGCGCCATCCACCATGATGGCCGTGCCCGCCACGGCCACCAGGTGGCTGATAAGGAACAAGTCGTCTTCCAGCGAACGGCATATCCCACGCAAATCGTGCAGGTACTCGACGGAATCCACCGTTCGGCCGTCCAGGGCCGCATCCACCGCCGCCCGGGCGCACAGCCGCATTCCTTGGCGCATCGGCTCCAGGTGTGGCATGAGAATCGCGTAGGGCATCTCCTCCGTCTCGCCTATCGGGTACAGAGAGCCCGGCAGGCTCCGGCCCTCGCGGATGCCCTCCAGGGCCGTGCGGTTGGCTTCCAGGTTGTCGCGCATCAGCTTCCGGAGCGTCGGCGAGGGCCGGAAGCCCGGATCGTCCTTAAGGAACAGCGCCCCGGCCGGATCGTCGTACAGCCAGTCCATCGCGGCCATATAGGCGAGCGCCGCGTTCTCTTCGTCCGGCACGTCGGGCCGGGTGGCCAGCACCTCGGCCCAGGTGACCGGCTGCCCCGCCTCGCGCAGTTCGTCCAGCTTCGAGTTCAGCCGGTGCTTCCAGTACAGATCGTAGCCCACCAGCAGCAGTATCGGCGCGACCACCAGCAGCAGCACGGCCAGGATCAGCAGCACCGCCCAGCGCGGCATACGCCGCCGTCGCCCCATCCCGTCGCTTCCGTCCATTTCACCTCCTCGCAGTTCGCGCGAAGTCGGTCGAATCCCCAAGAACCGAGGGCCGCACCCCTGTGGCGCGGCCCTCATTGCATCAAGATGTCGGTCAACCCGACGTCACGGGTACTTCAGGTCGCCCCAGAAAGTGTATGCCGCGTCGCTGTAAAGATCGGCGCCGAAGATCGACATGGCCAGATCGATGAACTGCGACGGGTCGACGCCCGCGCGAACGTAGAAGCCCTTGTGGCAGATGAACGGTTCCGGAATGGCGATCTCCAGCGAGATCATCTCCCAGTCCTGCCAGCCGCGGTACAGATACGGCAGGGACTCCCAACCGGACGCGCCGGGCACGCCCAGGCTGCGGTCCATCGGCTTGAAGATCAGCGTCTTGGCCGGCGCGTCGAAAACCGGGTCCCGCAGCATACGCATGTGCTGTCGCCAGCCGTCCATCTCGCTGCCGGGCATCTTGTACGCGTTTGCCCAGATCGGGTGCTGCTTGATGTAGACGTCGTGGATGGGCCCCAGACCGATCTTGCGGCGGATGTCGACAGTGGTTCCCGCACCGCGGCGGTCCATCTCCAGGTCGCCCGTGGCCTTATAGAGGAACCCCAGGTGGAAGAACTGGGTGATCTCCGCATAGGCGCCGATGGCCGGCGGCAGGAAGCCCACGGCTTTCGGGCCGTCTTCGGTGGGCACAACGGGGGGCACAATGCCCACCGCAAAGGTGCCGCAGTCCATCAGATCGTCGCGGACGTTCCGTAGATAGCCACAGCCGGTGGAACCGACCACAAGAGCCGCCAGTGTCACAAGCAAAGCAATCCTACCTACGCGCCGCGTCTGCTGCCGCATCTCGGTATTCCCCCTTCAGGGCCTCATAAGCCATCTTGCATGCTCTTGACATTGTAACAACTGAAACAGGATATTACCGGGCCGCCGCCGTTGCGTCAAGATATTTCTGCCCGCAAAGGTTGTCTTTGCGGCCTCTCCAGCCGTTGCAAACCGGCCCTGCATTTGATACCATCCCCTTCCCCGAGTGGTCCGGCCCCCGCGGACCCGCAAGCAGTTCCGCCGACACAGAGAACGGAGACCGTTTTGGGCATCGAGACCAACAAGCTCCGGCAAACATTGAACGAACTCGCGCCGCGCGCGCAGGAGTTCCTTACCGGCGCCATCGAGTTCCCCAGCACGCACGGCAACGAGGCTGACCTTCAGGAATACGTCGAGGAAAAATGGAGCGCCGAGGGTCTCGATATCGGCCAGCACCCCATTCCGGAAGCCCTGAAGGACGATCCCGAATACACCACCCCGGCCGAGCACAGAAGCTTCGAGGGGCGGCACAACCTGGTGGCCCGGCTGGGCACCGGTGGCGGCAGGAGCCTGATCCTGAACAGCCACGTGGACGTGGTGCCGGCGGACGACTGGCCGGAAGCGTTCAGCCCGCACGTGGAGGACGGCACCGTATACGGGCGCGGCGCCTGCGACGCGAAGGGGTGCGTGGCCACCATGTTCCTGGCCGCCCTGGCGCTCAAGGAGTTCGACCTGCCCGGTGCGGGCGAGCTGCTCTGCCAGATCGTCATCGACGAAGAGGTCGGCGGAAACGGGTCGCTGGCGCTGATTCGCGAGGGAATGGCGGCGGACGGCGTGGTGGTGCTGGAGCCGACCGACCTGCACATGCACCCGGCGAATCGCGGCGCCATCTGGTTCCGTTTCGAGTTCGAGGGCCGGTCCTGCCACATGGGCCGCAAGCACGAGGGCATCAACGCCATAGAGCTGGCCTGCGAGACCATGAACATTCTCTATGAATACGAACGCGAACTCATCAAGGACCAGCAACAGCAGCCCCTGTTCAAGGACTACGAGTTTCCCGCCCAGGTGAACGTGGGCATACTGCGTGGCGGCCACTTCCCCAGCGCCGTTGCCGGCAACGCCGTGCTGGAGGGCGGCGTAGGCTTCCTGCCCAACCGACCGATGGCGCAGGTGAAGGAAGACGTTCCGCATTACATCGACATGCTGGGCAGCGACCGGCTGAAGAGCCGCTACACGCTGAGCTGGCCGAAGCTGCACAACGACAGCTACGAGACACCCGTGAACTCGCCGCTGGTGCAGCAATTCCACAGCGCAACCCTCTCGACCGACGCCGAGAACGACATCACGGGCTGGAACGTGAGCTGCGACGCGCGCCTGTTCGCAAAGATCGGCGCGATGCCCACCGTCGTGTTCGGCCCGGGCCGCATCGACGACGCCCACTCGGCCAGCGAACAGATCGAGATGGACGATATCGTCACGGCGGCCGAGACGCTGGTCCGCTTTGTCGAATCGTGGTGCGGCGAATCCGAGTGACGTAGAAAGGACAGTCTTGATGGCACCCAAGCCGAAGATATGCGTGATCGGCGGCGGAACGTTCGGCCTCATGCACCTGCGCGCCTTCCACCAGTTGGCTGTCGACGGACGCTGTGAGTTCGTCGCCCTGGCGGATACCAACGAGGAGACCCTCGCGCAGCGCAAAGAGGAGTTCGGAATTTGCACTTACACCGACTTCCGCGAGATGATCGAGCAGGAGGAGCCCGACGGCGTGACCATCGCCACGCCCGACCACGTGCACCGGATGATCTCGCTGGAGGCGCTGAAGCGCGGCGTACACGTGTTCGTTGAGAAACCGATGGACGTGACCGTGGCCGGCTGCCGCGAGATGATAAGGGCCGCCGAAGAGGAGGGTCTGTTGCTGGAGGTGGATTTCCACAAACGTTACGATCCCTACCACATAGAACTGCACAACCTGGCGCGACAGGGCAAGTTCGGCGAGATCGAGTACGCCTATGCCTGGATGGAGGATCGCATCGAGGTGCCGCGCGACTGGTGGCCGTCGTGGGCGGGCGACAGCTCGCCCGGCTGGTTCCTGGCCATCCACATGGTGGACCTGTTCCTGTGGGTCGCGCAGACGCGCGGGCTGAAGGTGTTCGCAACCGGAGTGCGCAAGAAGCTGCCGTCGCTGGGCGTGGACGCCTGGGACTCCATCTCCATCCACGCCGAGTGCGAGCGGGACATCACGTTCCAGTGCCAGGTGTCTTGGATACTGCCGGACGCGTTCGAGGCGATCGTGAACCAGGGCATCCGCGTAGTGGGCACCGACGGCCTGCTGGAACTGGACTCGCAGGACCGCGGCACGCGGGGCTGCTTCGGCGAGGACGACCGGATGGCCACCTACAACCTGGGCTTCTTCCGTGAGGAGACGGACAAGTCCGGCAAGACCGTCTACGGCGGCTACGGCATCGACGCGATCGCAGACTTCGCCGACAACCTGGCCTATCTGCTGGACGGCGGCGACCTGAAGGACCTGGAGGGCAAGTACCCGAACGGGACCGACGGCCTGGAGGCCACAAAGATCGTGGCGGCCGCCCACGAGTCGCTGGACAGCGGCAAGATGATAGACATATCTTAAGACCGAGGAGGCATCATGGCGGGACGCAAATATGACCTGACACCCAAAGAAGTGCCGCAGGTGGACACGAAGTGGCGCAAGATCGTCACCAAGATCCCCGTGCCCGAGTCGCTCGACCTGCTGGAGAAGCTCCACCGCAACGAACCGCGGTCCATGCAGGGCCAGCCGCCCGTGGTCTGGGACAGCGCGTCCGGCTGCCAGGTGAACGATCCGTGGGGCAACACGTGGCTGGACTGGTCCAGCGGCGTGCTGGTCGCCAACGCGGGACACTCGAACCCTGAAATCTGCCAGGCCATCAAGGACCAGGTGGACGCGGGACTCATCCACAACTACTGCTTCCCCAGCCAGATCCGCGCCCGGCTGGCGCAGAAGCTGGTGGAGCTGTCCCCCGAAGGCATCGAGAGGGCCTTCCTGCTGACCACCGGTTCCGAGGCGACCGAATGCGCCATCAAGCTGGCCCGCACCCACGGGGTGAGCGCGGCCGGCGAGGGCAAGAACGTTATCGTGACCTACACCCACGCCTTCCACGGCCGCACGCTGGGCGCGCAGCAGGCGGGCGGCATTCCGGCCCTGAAGGAATGGATCGTCAACCTGGATCCCGGCTTCGTGCAGGTGCCGTTCCCGGACGGCTTCCGCTGCGAGGACGTGAGCTTCGGCCTGTTCGAGAAGTCGCTGGCCGACCAGGGCATCGACGCGGACAACGTCGCCGGCGTGATGCTGGAGACCTACCAGGGCGGCGGCGCGAGCTTTGCACCGACCGAGTACATCCAGCAGCTTCGCAAGTGGACGCGCGAGCACAACGCCCTGCTGATCATGGACGAGGTGCAGGCCGGCTTCGGACGCACCGGCCGGTTCTGGGGCTTCGAGCACTACGACGTGCTGCCCGACCTGATCTGCTGCGGCAAGGGCATCAGCAGCGGACTGCCGCTGAGCGCGCTGCTCGGCCGAGCCGACATCATGGACCAGTTCGAACCCGGCAGCATGACCAGCACCCACACCGGCAACCCCGTCTGCGTTGCCTCGGCGCTGGCCAACATCGAATACATCCTCCGCGAGGACGTGGTCGGACAGGCGCGCCGCGGCGGTGAGGTGCTGCACGCGGAGCTGGGCAAGATCGCCGACAAGTACCCGTCCGTCGTCGGCGACGTGCAGGGCAAGGGCATGGTGGCCGGCATGCACCTGACCAAGGCCGACTCGAAGGAGCCGGACGGCGATCTGGCCTTCCACGCCTGCGTGCTCTGCATGCAGAAAGGGCTGCTGATGTTCAGCCCGGTCGGCGTGGGCGGCGCAACACTCAAGATCAGCCCGCCGCTGATTACGCCCGAGGATGCCATCCGCGAAGGCGTGGGCGTGCTGGAAGAGGCAATGGACGAGCTGGTCGGCTGAGCTGGCTCAGCATACAGCCGCACGCGATGCCCGGGCCGCCCGCCGGTCCGGGCATCTTCTTTTCCGAGGGAGCATACAACATGGCCGACGCCGGGCGCATCGTCATCAAGCCGCACCATTTCATCGACATACTGATGGACGTCGGCCGCGGGCACATGGAATGGCGTCCGATGCCGGACTTCGGGCACGCCCTCCACACCGTCGCCCGCCGCCTGACGAACAACCGCGACGCCGTTCTCCGCATGGAACTGGGCATCGACGACATCTGCCGGCCCTGCGTGCACCACGTCGGCGAAGACTGCGACGACGTGCGCGCCAACCCCTACCCCGGCCAGCCGGCGAGCAAGATGGAGTGGAACCTGATGCTGGACCGCGCCTGGTCCGCGGTGCTGGGCGTGACGCAGGGCGACGAGTTGAGCGCCCGGGAGTTCTGCCGGCGCGTGCGGGAAAAGGTCACGCTCGACAACCTGAAGCCGATCTACCCCGGCCAGCCCGATGCCGTCTCGGAGGACAAGTTCCGCAACCTGATGGCGGGCGCCGACGCCTATCTGAGCGGCTGAGGCGGCGTAAGCTCGATGAAGCGCACGCTGTGCCCGGGCATCTCCAGCTCGAGCGTGACCCGCCCGTCCTCGGGTGTCACCGGCTCTTCGACGACCGTCTGCGGTAGCCGCGAGAGCCTGCGGTACTTCTCGATGTTCGCCAGGAACAGCTCCTCCCCGGCTTCGCCGTAGCCCCGCAGCGGGCTGCCCTCGTAGCGCCCGACGCGCCGCTCCGGCTCCAGGCCCGCCGCCTCGCAGTCCGCCTCGAACTCATACGCCCAGACCGTCTTCTCCTCGTCCACGGACCATGCCGACATCGTCCATGCGCCGCCGCCGGCCATCCGCGGGTCCACCACCTCCAGCCGCACCGCCTCGGGCACGTTCGGCCGGCGCCAGGGGCGGTGGTTGTAGACGAGCACGAACAGGCGCCCGTCCCGCCGCGCGGCTAGGGCGCCGCACGTCGCCGCCGAGTCCGCGTCCGCGACTTCGACGTCCAACCGGTCGCCGCCTTGCATGCGCTTCAGCATCCCGATCACGTGGCCCTTCGGGTGCATGACGCCGAACGTCGCGTGGTCCCACTCGTAGACGTAGCGCACGCCGTGGTGGTAGATGCGCTCCGCCAGCGCGGCGTAGAAGCTCGCGGACCATTCCGTGGTGTCGCCCGCGTAGAGCCGCCGTCCGAACTCGTCGCGCAGCACGGCGAACTCACCGATCTCGATCCAGGCGTCGCGGAACTGCGGGTAGCGGTCCAGCCGCGTGCGCATCGCTTCGATGGCGTAGTCGAAGATACTCACCGGCCGCCCGACGCTGGCGTACCACGAGCAGGAGAAGAAATCGATCGGCGCTCCCGTGCCGCCGGTGCAGGCGTTCTCGCCCTCGCCCGCGTGCTCGATCATGTCCAGCCCCCACGGGCTGCGGAACCGCAGGCCGAACATCGCCGCGGACGGGTTCAGGATGTTGCCTGGCCCCACCTTCGCCTTCGACAGCACGCTGCGGACGGCGTCGACGGTGTGGTCGTAGTGCGCGAAGTACTGCTCGCGTGTGCCCGACCAGTGCCCCGGCCGCAGGTCCGGCTCGGTGCCCACGCGGAACGTCCAGCCGCTCACCGTCTCCTCGCCGAACGCGTCCACCATCGCCTGCACCGCCATGCGCACGTACTGGTGCCAGAGCCCCTCGTCCGCCGGCGGCGCGGTGTTGCCGTAGACGTGCAGCGTCGGCGGATCGCTCATCTTGAACGGCACGTTATCCAGCACCACCTTCACCGCGAAACCGGCTTCCATCGCCGCCCGCAGCTCCTCGATCATGCCGGTGAAGTCGGCGACGACGCGCCCGCGCTCGTCCCGTCCCTTGTACCACTCGTTCTCGCCTTCGTAGCGGCCGCCCAGCAGATACACAAGGTTCACGCCGGTCACGTGCGGGCTGGTGTCGTGGATGGCCTTCGTGAAGCCGGGCTCCAGGAAGATGTGCGGCTTGTTGATGTTGATGTATTTCCAGAAGTCGTAGCAGGTGCCGACGGTCCGGTCCGCCAGCACACGCACGGTCCGGCTTCCGGGCTGCAGCTCGGCCGGCTCGACCGCCGTAGGCGAGAGCATCACGCGTTCCAGCACGCTGCCCCATGCGTCGGCCTCCGGCGCCCAGCCGACGTGGCACTCGTCGGGCCAGTCCGCGATCGGATCGCCCTCGGCGACGCCCAGCAGCTCGCCGTCGGCCGAGAGGAACATCGCCGTGCGCCCGGCTTCCTTGCGCCAGGAGAGGCGTATCTCGTGTCGGCTCTCCGCCTCCCATCCCCGCCCGATCCGGTCGGCAACGACCGCCGCCGCCCCGTCGGCGGGCCGGTATACCGCGCTCAACGTGCCCCGACGGACCATGAGGGACACCTCTGCCCCCTCGCCGCCGGCGTGGAAGAGCGTTCTGCTCGACCGGGCCGGCCAGGCCACCGGCAGGCGGCAGTCCAGTTCCACCGTGCCCGACTCGGCCGACAGGTTCCCGGCGGTCGGCACCGTAATGCCGCCGTCGGTGAACAACATGCCGCCGCCCTGCTCCGCCGACAGCGCCCGCACTCCCTCCTGCACCGTGCTTCCAGCGGGCAGCCGGTCCAGCGTCTCCGCCGTGATGGTCAACTCGGCCCGCGCCGCGCCCGCCGCGGCCAACACCAGAACCAGCCACATCAACCCGCGAAGCCGACGCCGGCAATCCAATACCGTTCTGTCCCAGACGTGATACGCGCGCAATTCACTCTCCTTCGTCCCTGCTTCGGAACCGGCGTTGCGTGGCCGTTCCCAAGGATGTTATCCGGATATCCGCCGGATGGTACCGGCATCGGTGCCGCCGATCAACGCGCCGGCCCTCGGCGCTCTAAGAGGGCGAACATTAGTCTTCGCCGGTTCTGCTTCATCGACGCAGCGGTGCGAGACGCCCCGCTCTACCCATTGCAGGGGTAGCGCGGCCGTCTCGGCCGCGTTGCTGCAAGCCCAACAGTGGTGTACTTATGTAAGACCGCTAGACGGAAGACCCCTATGCCCTGTCGAACCACAGCAGCCGCTTGCAGAGCGCCTCATGGGTGGCGTGCGACTTCTCGCAGTAGCCGGTCGGCGCGTAGCCCCACTCGCGCACCGTCCACTCCATGTCCGGGCGATCACGTTCCTCGCAGTAGGGGCCGAGGATCAACCGCCCGCCCGGCGCCACATACTCTTTGTATAGGCGGTCCAGCAGTTCCTTCCGCCGGTCGCGGGGCACGTAGACCAGTTCCGCGATGCAGACGAAGTCGAACGGTTCGTCCGGCACCCAGTGAAGGGCGTTGCCCAGGAAGAACCGGTCGCGCCACTCGGGCAGGCGCCTCTTCGCGAGTTCGAGCAGCCCCTCGGATATATCCAGCCCGAAGAAATCGACCTGGAGGCCCGTGCCCTGCAGCCATAGGTGGAGTTTCTCCATCAGGTAACCGTTCGCGCAGCCGACGTCCAGGAACGTGCCGCTCCTGTGGATGGCTTCGAGCACCATCGCGCGGGTGTATCGGTAGCCGGCTTCGTCGCCGCCGTGGCCCGACTGGGCACGCGGATTGTTGGCGGCCAGGTAGTGGCCGGTGAAGAACCGCTTGTGGATCTCGAACCACTCGGACTCGGAGATGCGCCCCTCATCCAGCGCCCGCTGCTGCTCTTCGCAGAACCGATAGGCCCGGTTCCGCGCATACTTGATGGAATCGTCGTCCACGCTTCATCTGCTCCTGCTCGGTACCCGGGTGCTGAGCGCAACACACAGGCCACGCCCGCAGCCCGAGCGATCATGGCTGCATATTGAAATCCAGTTGCGTCATGGCGTGCTTCAGCGTGCGGCTCGCCCAGATGATGAATGCCTCTTCTCTGCCGCCGAAGCCTCGTTGCCAGCAAGCAGGCGGCTCAGCGGCATTCTCCCAGCCGCCCATACCGAAGTGCACCCGACCTATCTGAAACGTGCTCGCGGATGGGTCCGCGATATGCCCAATTCCACCCGGGATACCGTCTCCGTCGCTGTCTACCGAGCCGGCGCGCAAGCCAAAGCCTGCATCTGAAGCCGATACCATGCCGAAGGAGTAGTGAAGATCGAAATGCCAATGAGGCTGCGCTGCGTCGTGCGCGCTACTGGTGTAATCTGCCCACTCCGCCCGGCAGACCTGATCCTTCCTGCGCTCCGGCCCTGGAAGACCGTAGAAAAACGTCCATGCCGCCTGACATAGATCGAACCTGCCTTGCCCGTCTGATCGCCACCGCTCGTGCCAAGCCGCCCAAGCACAGGCCTCACGTCGTCGCCATTTGTCCTCCGAGAGCGGCAGGACGAATCGACCTCCGTCTGGAGCAAAGTCTGCCCTATCTGAAGCTCCAGGCACGGCCATGAAGTCGACACACCGCCCTTCTGAAAGCTGTCGCCAGTCCGCAGCCGCCTGATCTTTCACGCGAACAGCGTAACCGACGTCGTCTTTGACAGCAGCCTCGAAGCGACGGTGCGTGCTATTCACTTTGCCAGGGGTAAGCTTCAGTCCGCAGGCCACTCCACCCCTCCCCATAGTTCAGCGCCTCGGCGCAACTTGGTAAACGCTCTCGGCCAACACGTCCAGCAGTCCCAGCTCGAGCATCTTGCCACACGTCATCTGCCGCCCAAACTCCGCGAGGTCCTCCACCACATCACGCAAATGCTCACCTACTCCCGTCAGGTCGGGGAGAAACACCTGCCCAACGAACTTACGAGCAAGGTTGAACTGCCCCCCCCTGACCTGCGGGCAGAAGCACGCCAGCATCTCCTCGAAGAAGGGGCTATTCAGCAACGCAATGTAGGCATAGGGGAGCGCAGATGTATGGAAAGACTCCGGAGGATTATCTGACCTGTTTCGCCATAGCCATGCGTGACCAGTGGTGACAATAAACTCGCCCTTGCTATCGTAGGCAAAGCCGCCCGCCTGCCCATGCCCCTTGGTGACCATTTTGGGCGAACGCCCCCTCTGCCAGGACCGCTCCCACGTCAGCTGCCACCACGTCTCAGCAGGCACCTTTGCACGCCTAACAAGCGCATCCTTGTTTGGTCCAAGCCAACGTCGGTAGTATTCGGGCACGCGGCTTCGCAAGTCCGCCTCCGTGGCTATCGTGAGCCCATCCTCGCCGTACGGATAGAAGACCCACCTCTCCCGCAATAGCTGAGCATGATTTATCGTATTTGTGCTGGCTACGGGACGGAAGCACAGGTGTTCCTTGGTGGGCAGGCTGCTGAGATCCTCAGCACTGAGGATGAACGCGTCGCTAAAGCCTGTGCGGGCGCCTTGGTGGACGGTGAAGAGATCCCGCACCCGCGGAACCCCTGCCGCCGAAAGATCAGCCACGAGGCGCGCATAACGGGCGGACTTCGGTGCCCAACTCCCAGATCTTAGCTCTCGCTGGTCGACCGTCACTATTTCCCATCGATCGCCAGACTGTACCGAATGATCTCTCCTCCACCGCCTGAGCCCGCGGATCAGGCTGTCCTCTCCACCTTCCTCTGCAAGAGCCATGGTAAGCTGACGGTCTGGCGTCGCTTCGTCCTCGGAAGAATCGAGCAGCAGGAATGCCGGCTCAACAACTGATGCGGAGAAGAAGCCATACCCCTTCAGTCTACCCAGCAATCGCAAGCTGCCGCTGTCCTGGATTGCCTGCCGCCATGACTTGCCCGAATCGGTCTCCAACAGCGAGGAGGGCAAGACAGCTGCAAGCGTACCGCCTCGACTCAATGAGTTGGCCGCCCTCCAAATAAAGGCCATGGCCTCGTTATAGCGTCCTACTGCCAGGTCTCCGAGCACCTGCTTGCATACGTCCTTCCTCTCCGACGACAGGTCCTTGTAGGCGATAAAGGGCGGGTTCATGAGTACCAGGAGCGGCTTCCCCCACTGACAAGTCAGAGCATCTCCATTCTCTATCTCGATATGAATATCCAAGCCGTCCGACGCGACCTCTCTACGTGCTCTGTCAAGGCAGAATCGGGCCATTGCGCACGAGATCGGCGACAAGTCAATTCCACGCAAGATGACTCGGCCTCCGAACCCGCGCTTCTCCAACTCTCTGAGTGCCTCCCGAAGGAATACTCCGCATCCGCAGGCCGGATCAAGAATCTCAATGCAGCCCTGAGAGAGGGCCGAAGAGGATAGGCCATCCAGCGCGTGTTCAGCCAGTGACCGGGCAAGAACTGCAGGTGTGAAGCGAACGAACCGTTCAAGCGTCCCCTCTGGTAGCCTATCCTTCGAACCTTCAAAGAGATGCAGCTGCCTCACATCTCGCTCAATCATCAGGTTGGCCTCTTGGTAGAGCTGCCCAGCAGCATGTCGCAGCAGCAGACTAGGTTCCAACCGCCAGTTCGAGCGAGGATCCGGTCTCACAAAGAGGGCCAGCAGGTCGTTGAGGCGCATCTTTCGAGCAGATGCTGTGATCTGGTCGAGATCGAGCGTCTCCACGCAGCCCAGACTACGGACCGCCTCCAGTGCCTCGCCCAATGCTCTGCACCCCAACCACTCATCTTCATCCATCTCGCCGACCCGAACGGCCTCGGTACCCGCAAGTAGGGCATTGAACGCCAGTACAGCGTCGAGTGCAGCGTCCTTGGGGCTGGCAGTAGGGATCGCGTCTCGTAGGCTTCGAAAAGCACGCAGAACACACAAGACTACATCAGAACGGCGTGGCGGTCCCATCCTGCGTATGCCCTCGAACAGCGCCCTTATGCCGCTGGCGTCTTCGGGCGCAGAGAACTCCACGTACTGGCCCGGCGGCATGTCCCAGCGGGCGTACCTGAAGTCCGCACTCTCGTCGTCAAAAAGAACCGTGTGGTTTAGGTTCGCCGACCAAGACCATCTTATGGGATCATCCGGGCCAGCAGTACCGTGCAGGGGGCAGATGGCGAAACTGCTGACAGCGCCATCCAGGAGAACGTGAGACTGTCTGGCTCCTGGCATGTCCCGGTTGGCGCCGAAAAGGGGCATATCCACCAAGCCAAGGGGCTCCGCCCACTTCCGTGGCTGCAGGCAGTCTCTGATGTGCAGATCCGACGTCATGATTTCCCTCTCGGCTGAGCGGTAAGGCGAGCACGTGAACCCCGATTACGGTTCGTTACGTCAATTACGCGCTCTATTGTATAGTGCGCTGATGGCAACCACAAGATAAAAAGAGGGCATCCCAACAGTATTCGTGTGAAGGACGCCTTCGTCGGTCTGCCTCTTGCCAGTCCCCATTGGCCAGGAGTGGTATTCTCGCCAGCGGTTGCACACGGCCTTCACAACGCACGCAGATGGCCAAGGGTACCTCACACCAAGGGAATGACGCCTGTACCGGGCTATGTTCTGCTCACAGCTGTCTACGTCCAACCGCATTGATCTCAGGTTAAGAGGCCGTTCGTACTCCTTTGGTCTTGAGACTTGGTAGCTGCGCGCCGTTCCTGGGTATCCGAAAAGACCACATGCGCGGGCCTTGGCACTAGCGAGCATGCTCAGGAAGGCGGAGTCGCCGCTCCGGGGCTCTTGTCGTGTGGTGGCACCGGTTCCCCAGGGCGGCTGCCCCCGGCCTAAGCCGGAAACTGCTTGGGAGTAGCCCCGCGTGTGCAGGGCTACTCCACCGGTGGCGATGCCGGCAGCGCCCTCGGCTAAGAGGGCGAACATTGGTCTTCGCCGGTTCTGCTTCATCGACGCGGCGGGGCGAGACGCCCCACTCTACCCATTGCAGGGGTAGCTTCATCGACGCGGCGGGGCGAGACGCTCCGCTCTACCTATTGCAGGGGTAGCTTCATCCACGCAGCGGGGCGAGACGCCCCGCTCTACCCATTGCAGGGGTAGCGCGGCCGTCTCGGCCGCGTTGCTGCAAACCGAAAAGTGGTGTACTTATGTAAGATCGCTTAGTGCAGAATCGTCCGCCTGTGGCGGACTCTTCACGCGCCTTGCCGTTTGAATCTGCACAATCCGGGCCGGCACCGCCGGCTGCCGCATCTGCGGATAACAGCCGTTGACTTGCTGCTGTCGTTCACAGTTGCGGAGGTCACTTGCCCGCAATAGCCTCGCGCGGAGGAGGGGCTGCGGTTCCATGCCGTTTTTTCGAGCGCCCACGGGCACGGCGCCGCGTGGCGGGGCTTGGGAGTAGTCCCGAACTGCCGGGCCTACTCCACGGCCCCGAGCGCGAGAACCTGACCGCCCATCAGCGCCCACGGGGGGACACAAGCGTCCATAGCGGACACACATTCCGGAAAGACGGGTAGAATGGCTATCGCCGCCATCCAGCAGCAACATCTCGGCAGTAATGCGCAAGGACGGCGCATTACTGCAGGCATATCGCGGGAGGTGTTCCAGGACGCCCTGTTCGGGTCGCCCCCCTTCCTGAGAACCTTCGCAGGCGGCGACTCAGAAGGCGGCGGAACCGTGGGCCACAGAACGATTGGAGGACGCGACGCATGATGTTCAACCGAACCGATAGGGCGATATCCGCAACCGGAAGAGGGGTCGCGCGTCGGTGGATCGGCCGCATACCCGCCCGGACGCCGGACGTCCAGCGGTGTCCGCCGGTCGTCCGGATGGGACGCGATGTGTCCGTCGCACGACCGTCGGGCGTCCGCCGACTGGCCGGCCGCCGGCCCCGTCGGGACGGCGCTTCGTCCGGTTCCTGTCCGAAATCTGCGCATCGCTCCGCGCCGTGCGTTTCCGTGAAGACAAGCGCTGGCCCGGGGTCTCACCGGACCGCCTTGGAGGGGATCGGGCCGGAAGCCCGGCCGATTGCGAAACGAACCCATTCCGTCACAACTGCTTGCAGAGAAGGAGACAACAGAGATCGACCTGGCGGCGAGAGGGGGCGACGGGGATCGCTTGCCCGGCGGGAGGAGGTGCGAGATTCTTGACTGGAAGCCGCGTGCAACTACAATAGGGGCACTGTTCGTCCGCCAGACCCCGATTCCAGGTGCGAGCCATGGCTGACCTGTCGACAACCTACATGGGCCTGAAACTGCGCAACCCCGTTATCGCCAGCAGTTCCACGCACACCGCCGACGCCGACGGCGTGAAACGACTGGAGGACGCCGGCGTGGGGGCCGTGGTGCTGAAGTCCATCTTCGAGGAGCAGGTGCGCCTGGACGTGGCGGAGATGTACGACGGGCTGGCCTCCGACGTGCATCCGGAAGCGCTGGAGTACCTGCGCGCCGACCTGCCGATGCGGATCGGGCCGGACCGCTACCTGAAGAACATCCGCGAGATCAAAGAGGCGGTGGACATACCCGTGATCGCCAGCATGAACTGCATCACGCCCGCGGAGTGGGTGCGGTTCGCGCGCAAGATCGAGAGCGCCGGCGCCGACGGGCTGGAGCTGAACGTGTACGACATCCCCGACAGCCCGGGCGTGACGGGTGAGCAGGTGGAGGAGCGGCACCTGGAGCTGGCCAAGGCAATCAACGACGAGGTGAAGCTGCCGGTGTCGGTGAAGATCGGGCCGTTCTACTCCGCGCCGCTGAACTTCGTGGTGAAGCTGGACAGGCTGCACGTGGGGGCGGTGGTGATGTTCAACCGGTTCCTGCAGCCCGACATCGAGGTGGAGGAGATGGATCTGGACATGGATTTGGGCCTCTCGCGCCCGCAGGACATCCTGCTGCCGCTGCGGTGGGTGGCCATCTGCCGCGACGCGGTGCGCTGCGACCTGGCGCTGACCACGGGCGTGCATGATTCCGGCGGTGCGATTAAGGCGCTGCTGGCCGGGGCGAACGTAGCCTACTGCTGCTCCGTGCTCTACGAGAAGGGCGACGAGGCGGTGGGGCAGATAGCCGCCGGGATAGGTGAGTGGATGGATAGGAAGGGGTTCGCGAAGGTGGACGACTTCCGCGGGCTGCTGCGCGAGCGCGACCTGACGGACCGGCAAGGATTCGAGCGCACGCACTACGTGAAGGCGCTGGTCGGGCTGGAGTGAGATCGGAGAGGCGGGGGCAACCTTCAGCAGACGAGGTGATATGACCTCAAGGGAAAGCGCGGAAGACAAAGAGGGATGCGACTTGCCGGAAGGGCGTGCGGGCGACGGCGTCCTTCCGGCGAGGGCAAGGCCGTGGGTCTATGTCGCGCTCGCCCTGATCGTCGGCGCGGGGACGTGGCTCCGGCTCTGGAACAACGATTTCGGCATACCGCACTACTACCACGTCGACGAGCGCAACAAAATCGTCAAGGTAGTGGTGCCGATGGTCCAGCGTCGCAGCCTGGACCCCGACTACTTCCTGCATCCCGCCATGCTGCTCTACAGCACCGCGGCCGGGGGATGGCTCTACGGCGAACTGACGGGCGAACCCGTTACTCCGCTGGTCCTGCTGCGCAGCGGCAGGACGGTCTCGGCGATCGCCGGTGCGCTGACGCTTCTCTTTGTGTTTCTTCTGGGTGAACGGCTGGGTGGCCCGGTGTGCGGGCTGCTGGCGGCGCTGCTGTTGGGTGTGTTCCCTCTGCACGTGCAGTGCAGCCACTACATGAAGGAAGACGTGTTCGTCGCAATGTGGGTCACGCTGCAGTTATTCTTCTGCGCGAAGTACGTGCAGGAGGGCAGGCGGCGGGACCTGTTTCTGGCCGCCGCGTCCACAGGGCTCGCGACGGCGACGAAATACGTCGGCTCACTGAGCGGCGTGTTCCTCGCAATCGCCTTCTGGATGCGCCGGAGGAAGGCGCGCAGACTCCCCTCCACAGCCGAGAAGGCGCCAGAGCGCGGGCTGCATCCGTGGCGCTACCTGGCCGTATGCTTCGCCGTGGCACTGGTGTGTTTCCTGGCGGTGAACCCCGCAATGATCCTCAAAGGCGAGGCCGCGCGGAGAGGCATGCACCACGAGTTCCGACACGCCGTCAGGGGGCATCTCAAGGGGGAGTTGTCGGTTAGCCCATGGCACGAGGTCTGGACCTATCACCTGCGCCACAGCCTGCTGCCGGGCATGGGCGTACCGGCCATCCTGCTGGCGGCGGTCGGTGCCGGGCTCGCGCTGAAACGACGGCATTCCGCTGCACTGCTGATCGCCGTGGCCGCATTGGTCGGCTACGTGATGCACGAGGCGTCGCCCCTGAAACCGCCGCCGCAGCCCGAACGCTACATGGTGCTTATACTGCCCATGTTGGCGGCGCTGGCCGCCTACGGCGCGCTGCTCGCATGGCGCGGCGCCTGCAACGCCCCGGCCCGTGTGCTCCTGAAGGGCGGTGTGGTCGCCCTCGCCGCGTTGGCCGTTCTCTTCCCGCTCGCCCGGAGCATCGAGAACGTCAACCATATGGTGCCCGACACCCGGGACCTCGCGGCAAAATGGCTGCGCGAGAACTGCGAACCGGACGCGAAGATACTCGTGGACGGCATCCCGTGGTATGCGCCCCCGATTGACGACGCGTTCGAGACCGTGAACGTGCGATACCTGTTCTTCAGCATCACGGTCGACGTGACCACACCCGACGGTGAGGAAGTGGAGCGGCAGATCGGCCGGAAGTTCGACTTCGAGACCCGCGCGCTCTCAGCGTCGGACGTGGCCCCCGCCTTCACGCCCGACTATCTGGTGCTTTCCTCGTTCTGGTACGACCGGTTCATCAACCACCCGGACGCCGTGCCCAGCGGCTTCCGATTCTATACCGAGGAGATCCCCGAACATCTCGGTGCGCCGGCCAAGGTGTTCCGAGCCCGCAGGGGCAGCTACGGCTTCAACAACCCCGAGATCCGCATCTACCGCCTGAGATAGCGGTGCGGGCGCTCAGGCGAACTCCTGCCGCATGCGCTCGCAGTAGTAGCACACCAGGTCCCACTTCGCGTCGAGCGGGATCCGATGGTCCGGACAGGGGATGTAGCCGCCCAGGTCCACCAGCGGCTTGAGGCGCTCCACCTCGGCGTCAATGGCGTCCCGGTCGTGGGCGAACACCTTCTTATCCATACCGCCGACCCCGCGCAGGTCCTTGCCGTACTGCTCCCGCCAGGGCGCGATGCTGGCCTTCCACGTGCCCACCTCGATGGGGAACATGGTGTTGACGCCGTTATCCAGCCAGATCGGGATCAGGTCGTCGATCTTGCCGTCGCAGTCGAGTGAGACAATGTCGATCCCGTATTGCCCCAGCAAGTCCGTGATGCGTCTGTAATGCGGGCCGACCTTTGCCCGGAAGACATCCGGCCTGATGATGGGCCCGCTCTTGAAGCAGATGTCTTCCCAGAAGTGGCCGAAGTCGAAAACCGCTCCCGCTTTCAGTGCATACTCCACGTTCCGGTAGCAGATCTCGGCAACGGTATCGATGATCTCATCCAGCAGCGGCTCGTCGTCCACGAGCAGGAAGCAGGACCCCTGGAAACCCAGGATATTGCGAACGTGCCCGTAGAGACTGCCGCAGTGTATGGCATACGGATAGTCGCGCTCGCCGCCTTTCAGGAACTCAAGCCCGCCGTCCTCCCAGGTCACCATCCGGTCGTTGGCCCGAACCCGCGCCTTGGTCACCCGCTCTTCGCTCCACTGGTAGCGCCACTTGTAGTGCTCCTCCCAGGACGCCCTGTCCGTCAGCGTATGTTCCACCTCGGCTGGGATGCCGGAGCTGTCCGGTCGGTCCCACACGACAACGCCGTCCCCGTTCAGCCGATGCACGGATCCGTCGGGGAACTCCTCCACCACCTTCGGCTCGAAGGTCGGCCGCAGGTGACCGTTTGGGGAAAAAGCGGAGTACCAGTTGAAGTCGAAGCCCAGCTTGCGGCCGATGGCGAGGTCGGTTGTGTTGCCATCGCCCCAGGACCTCGCCTCCTCCTGTGTAAGGTGCCCCTCGACGGCCCACTTCAGAAGCGTTTTGTCCCAGTAACCGAAATGCACGATGGGAAGCCGGTCGTACGTCTCGTAGTTCAGAATAGACATCGCGCGTTGACGGTGGGTCATGGCATCGTCGGCCGGCATAGCACTTTCCCTTTCGTTGGCATTCGGATGGGCGGGACCCCCGCGCAGGAGGCCCATTCTACGCGTTACGCCCGGCAAGTCAAACCGCATGTAAACAGGCCACGTGCCCGGCGGCTACACCGGCTCAAGCACATGGACGGTGACGCCGGCGACGTAGTCCTTCACCTTCTCGCGGTACTCCGCCATGTGAGCAGTGGCCAGGTGCGCCTTCAGCGCGTCGACATCCTCCCACCGCTCAATGATGGTGACAACGTTCTCGCGCACTGGGGACTGCGCGGCCAGGCCCGTCGGGACGTCCACGTTCGGGCCGTAGGCCAGGCATCCCTCCTCGGCCCGCACCTTCGGCACCACGAGGGCGAACTCCTGCAGGTAGGCGTCCCGCTGACCAGCATTCAGCGTCACAGTCGCTATCACGTGAATCATCTTCCCTCACCTCGCTATATATCGGGTATCTCGGCGCCGGCCGTGGCGGCACGCATTAGCGTGTTCGTCCACGCCCGTCTGCCTCGCTCATCCTCGATTTCAAGATACGCATACGGCCAGTCCGGCAGGGGGAACGACACCTCGGTAAGCGCCTCCACCTCGGACGCAGCCATGCGCAGGCCGATCGACGCCGGGCCGACCAGCCGCGCGTAGCGCACCGGCGACGTCGTCGCCACTACCTGGTCTCCCGCCAACCGGATGCTGTCGAACGAAGGTCCGCACGACGAGTAGTAGTTGCCCCGTAGAATGGCGTTCAGGATCGCGCCGCGCTCGAGAGCCGACGCGTTCACGACGATCCAACCGCCGTTCCACGTGGGATGTTCCGGGCGCAGATGCGCGTCATCGCACGCGAAGGACAGAGCCCCGGGCGCCCGGCCCAGCATAGCATTCCAGTAGGGCAGGCTGTCACCCTTTCCGTTCAGCCAGGTGCAGACGTGGTTGTAGATCTCCACTCCGTCGAACGGATGGCGCAGCGCGTCGTCAAACGTATTTCCGCACCAGTGCGGATGCGCCAGTATCAGGAGCCCGCCCTGGGATCGCACCGCATCCATGCCGGCAACCAAGCCCATGCTCCGTTCGAGGCCCTGGAAGCGCCCGAGACCCACGGCGTGGTACATTGCACCCGTCTCGTCCCTGCCGTCAAGCTCAACGCCGTCCAGCCACAGGAGCGGATACTCGTCCCGGTCGGCTCCGATGTCCGAGGCCTGCCAGTGGTCCGTCCGGCACAGGAAGTGGTAACCCTCGGCGGCGTAGAGTTCCGCAAGCTCGGCCGGCGTTTTGCCGCCGTCGGACACGGTGCTGTGCACGTGGGTGTTGCCCTTGTACCAGCGCCCACTTGTGTCGTATCGGAACTCGGGCTGCACGGTCACCTCATCGCACGGATAACGAAACCGGACTCACAGCAGACACAACAGATCCCTCGGCGTGTGGGCAATGAAGTCGGGGCTCGCCTCCGCCAGCAGTCCCAAAGGATGCCAGCCCCAACCCACGGCCACCGTCCGGGCACCGGCCTCGCGGCCCTCCAGCATGTCGCCCTTCGTGTCGCCGACGTAGTAGTACGTCCCCGCGCCACGCTCCGCCATGACCCGCCGGATCTTCCGCGTCTTGCTGGTATCGACTTCAGCGCCCAGAACGCCACGGAAGAAGTCGATGCCTTGCCGCTGCAGGAATCGCTGGATCGGTGCACCCACATTCGATGTCACGATGAACAGTTCGGCCTGCGCCGACAGCCACTCGAGCGTGTCGCGCACGCCGGCGAAGAAAGAGTAGGCACCGTTGCGGGCGGCGATCTTCGCGGCCATGGTCCGGAGAATATCGTCGATGACTTCCCGGGGCACGCCCGCGGCGGCCATCCCGTCGTACATGTTCTGCTCGAAAAGGGCGAGGAACGCTCCCGCACCGTCGAACTGCGTGAAACCGTGCTCGTGGCACGCCTCAGTGAAGGCGTCGCAGAAGTAGTCGAATGTGTCGACCAGCACGCCGTCGTAGTCGAACATGAAGACCGCTCTGGAGGCCGTTTTCATCGTTGAGAAGCGTAAAGAGAGTCAACAAGGGGCTTGACGCGCGCTGCGCTAGACGCGCCAGGGGATGGGGGCTCAGGACCCGACGGGCTCGATCCGCCGGTGGGTGCCCGCCTCCCCTACTGGAAGGTCGATCACGCGCCCTGCACTGCGCCGTTCGCCCCGGCTTCGGGGCTATTGGGAAAGCTCCTCTTCGTAGCGCCGCAACGTGGCGATCTCGCGCGGCAGATGCTCGTCCCACGGCTCCCATTTGATCCATTCCCCGCTTAGGAAGCCGTCGTAGCCGGCGTCCAGGAGCAGTTCCACGGCGCGACGGTGGTCGATGATGCCCTCGCCTATCGGTCGCAGCTCGATGTTGTCGCCCGAACCGTCGTGGATGTGCAGGTGCCGGATCCAGGGCTTGAGGATTTCGAACGACTCTTCGATGGTGGCGCTGTCCGTGCGCACCGGGTGCATGATGTCCCAGTTCGCCGCAACCGCGTCGTGGTTCACCGCCTCCAACACACCGGCGACGAGCCTGGGATCGCACCAGTCGTCGTGGGTCTCCATGCACAGTATCACGCCGCGCTCGGACGCGTGGTCGGCGACGCTGCTCAGCGAATCCACGATCACATCCGTTGCCTTTTCGCGCGAGACGCCGTCCGGAAGCAAGCCGCCGAACACGCGCATTGTCGGCGCGCCGACGTCGCCGGCCAGATCGATCCGGGCATGGGTATCGGCAACCATCTTTTCGGCCAGCGTGGGATCGGAGTAGCGCAGCGAAGTGGCGAGGCAGGCGAATTCGATGCCGGAGTCGGCGAACTGCCCTTTGATCTTTTCCCGTTCGGCGACGGAGGCGTCGACCTCCACGCCGTGGGCGTGCTTGCTGTCCATCCGCGGCTCGATGCCGTCATAGCCGTAGCGTTCGGCCACCTCCAGCATTTCGCCCAGCGTCAGTTCCGGCGTCGAAAAACTCATGAATGCGTATTTCACCACACAGGTCCCTTCAGAGAATGAAGCCGCTTGGCTGAAGCGTACTGCAACACCGTCGTCGGACGTCGCATTCTAATCCCGCGGCGGGACGGCGGCAAGGTTCGCACGACGATTCACTCAGGCGGCGCGCACGTAGAGAATGGCGTTCCCCTCTTTGCCCACCATGCGGATCGCCTCGCTCTTGCGCAGGCAGTAGGCCGCGCGCTGGGCCTGCCGACGCCGGATGCCCATCGCGTCGGAGATATCGGCCGTCGTGAAAGGCTCCTCCAGAGGCTCCGGCAAAAGATCGGCCAGGTCGGCCGGCCGCTCGAAAACCCGGCCGTCCAGAACGTCCACCAGCCGCCTCTCCACCGTCACCCAGCCCTTCCGCCGCCACGCGCGGCCCGGCCGGTGTTGCCTGAACTCCTCTTCCTGCGTCAGAAGGACCTCGACCGAGAAGCCGGGGGCGCCCAACAGCGTCGGAATTCTGACCATCTCGTCGAACAGGTCCGTCACGGTGCCGTGCTTGGGGCTCTTGCGTCGGCCCAGTATGTCCCCCCCATCCTTCCCCAAGCGCACGATCCACTTGTCCTGCGCGATGGGATAGACAAGGCGGACCGGATGCTGCGACACCAGGCTGGCCAGCTTGGAGCGGATCGACGAGAAGTTTCCCGTCTGGATCTCGATCAGAAGATCCCCCCTGACGATGTCCACCAGGTAGCCGTCTACCTCGACCTCGGTCCGGTCACCGTCTTCGGCGTACCATTCCTTAAGGGACGCATGCAGGGGACCCTCGTTCAGCGTTCCGATCTCGTTCTGCGCATCGCCCGTGGTCATGCGGGACATGATACCGTCCGCCGCAGGCCGGAATCATCCCCTGGCGGTCTATTCGCTGAGCACCGCGTACACGGCCTCCGCGATGACAAGGTGACCGATCAGGTAGGGGTGGACCGGTTCGGGGCAGAATTCGTTGGGATCGTGGCATTCGATCAGCCGCTGGAAGATGTCGTGCGTGCGCACGAGCCGTGCGCCGTACTTCTCGCTCATCTCGTGCACGGTGTCCAGGTAAAGGGGCATCGCGTCCAGCACCCTCTTGCGGAACGACTGGGCGCTGGCCTCGCGGCTGATGTAGAACGGGTCGACGAGGAGCAGCTCACAGTCCGGGAGCTCATCCCGCGTGCGGCCGAGGATGTCGTCGTACGCCTCGCGGAACAGCTCGGGACACACCGCTTCGGGCGCCTGGCGCAGGTGGCTGTGCAGGTCGTTGATGCCGATCTTCACCGACAGCCAGTCGGGCCGGTTGCGGATCACGTCGTCGGCCCAGCGGTTGCGGAGTCCCGTCACCCTGTCGCCGCCGATGCCACGGTTGATGATCGTAAGCTGCTTCTCGGGTTCACGGATGGTCACGAAGTCCGAGAACAGCTTCACGTATCCGTTCCCCAGCGGCCGCTCCGCCGCCCGTCGCCCGCAGTCGGTGATGCTGTCGCCGATGAACTCGATCGTCTGCCCGTCCTCAATCAGCAGCGCCATTCGCCTCGTCCTCGCTTCCTTCCTGAGCATCGGGATAGGCCACGGTGTAGAGCCACCACCGCCTCGCCCGGTCGCGCCGGGACCTGGCCTGCCGCTCGAAGTACAGCTCCATTTCCGTGCCGTCCGAGGTCCGCACCCGGAACCAGTGTTTGCGGACGTACTGCTCGTCGCTGCCCGAGGTGCATTGCGAGGTGCTCTTCCATCTGCGCAGCACCTCCGTGACGGCGTAGCGCCTGCCGCGCCACTCGAAACTGCCGGGCAGAAGCGGCGCACCGATCGGCGAACGACCACCCTCAAGCGCGCCAACGGCCTTCAGGGGTTCGCCAACAAACTCGTCGCGCACGCTTGCGGGCTCCTGGACATGGTAGGATCACGAATGCCCATTAGCATAACCGCAGGAGGCGCGAGCGCAAGCGCCAGAGGGCCGTTACGCCCCCGGGGCCGGACTTGCCCGTAGCCCGGCCGCCAAAGAGCGCATGCCGGGTTTCAGACGGTTGGGGACGCTCGCGCAGCGGGCGTTCGCGAACTTGACAGCGCGAGGGGTGTGCTCGATAATGGGGGTCCCTTCGTCGGTGCGGATGTGGCGGAATCTGGCAGACGCGCTAGGTTGAGGGCCTAGTGGAGTTCATACTCCATGCGGGTTCGAATCCCGCCATCCGCACCATTTCGGAAGGTATCTGGCCTCGCTAAGTTCTTGATAAACAAGGGCTTAGCGGGGCCATTTCCTTTTCTGCCTTGCCCATCTTGCCGGATTCCTGGTAACCTACGGCTCGGTTATGTTGCCATTTTGTTGCCACGGGAGGTTCGGTTTGGCAAGTTTGAGGAAGCGCAAGACGGATTCCGGAGTGTACTGGATAGTCGATTACCGGTTCAAAGACGGCGGGAAATCGCGCCGCCGTCAGAAGCATTTTCAGGACCGCTCAGAGGCAGAGCTCTACCTCGCTGAGATCGAGCGGCAACTAACGCGGGCCAGGCACGGTCGGCTTGACGTGCCGCTTGCGCCGCCCAATGCGAGCGTGGTCGAGTGGCTGGACCGGTTCTTGGCTGCGGTCCAGCCGAACTGCTCGGAGACCTACCATCGGATCATGCGGTATACGGTCCAGTCCTTCGCTGAGTTCCTCGCAGACAGAGGCGTCACCATGACGCGGGAGCTTCAGCGTGAGCACCTCTCCGCTTACGTCAAGAATGAGCGCAGTCGAGGTCTCAAGCCGAAGTCGATTGCGAACAACCTACAGATCGTGAAACGTGCGACGAAATGGGGTGCAGACGAGGGGCTGCTCTCCGAGCGTCTGCTGAAGTCATTCCCGCGCGTGAAGGTGCCGCGTCGGAAGCGACGTGTGCTGAGCGACGCGGAAGTCGAGGCGGTGCTTGACCTATTCGACGGTGACCCGCTCTACCCTGTTGTGCTGACCGCGCTCTATACGGGAGCGCGCCGGGGTGAGCTTGTGCAACTCCGATGCTCTGACGTGGACGTGCCCGGCCGGGTGCTGACGTTGCCAGCGGAGATAACGAAGTCCGGTGTCGAGCGGAGCGTGCAGATTCATGACCGGCTCTTGCCGGTACTTGAGGCGCTGGTAAGGGGCCGCGAGGGCGCGCTGTTCACACGCAAGGGAAAACCGCTCCGGGCAGACTACGTGACGCGCCGTTTCTCGGAGGTATTGGACGCCGCAAAGCGGGACTTTCGAAACGTTTCTTTCCACAATCTTCGCCATACTTGCGCAACTCGCCTAGCGGCTGCAGGTATGAATCCGTTCGACGTTCAGCGGGTGATGGGCCACGCAAGCATTACGACAACAATGATTTACGTCAACCTGGCCCGTCAGCGCGTGCCGGACATGAACATCATGGAGTAACGCGGATACGCGGGGACTCGGAGGGAAAAATCGCGTGCCCGCCTTGACTTGAGTTCTCTTATCCTATATACTCATTGTGCATTTGATAAAAGAGTGGCCCGCGTAGCGTTGCAGCGCTACGCGGGCCGGGAGTCAAGCCATTTGGCTGTTGCCCACCAATGTGGCCCATTCGCTCCCAATGACATTATCCACACGCAAGGTGGTAATGTCAAGGGGGTGACGGGCTGGAAAGGATGTTGCGTGAGTCCTGAAGGTCTGTTGGACGTTACCGCAGTTGCCGACCTGCTTGGGGTCAGGCGTGACCACGTCTATGAACTTTGCCGTCGCGATGGCATGCCGCATAAGCGGCTCGGACGCGGTCGCCGCGCGCCCTACCGCTTCTCTAAGGCCGAGGTGCTCGCGTGGCTTGATGAGTGCGCCGACCGGCAGAAGGGCGTGAGGCGTCGCGAGCCGCGCAAGCCTGCTATCTACGAACCCAAGTTCCTGAAGGGGGTCGGATGATGGCAGGGAATGATCTACTGAAAGCGGCGCTCGCGTACGCAAAGCGGGGCTGGCCTGTTTTGCCGCTCCACACACTTGCGGCAAATGGGCTTTGCACCTGTGGGAACGGGAACTGCGGCTCAGTTGGCAAGCATCCGCGCACTGGGCGCGGCTGCAAAGACGCGACGACTGACGAGGCGCAGATTCGCGCATGGTGGCAAGGGTGGCCGAATGCGAATGTGGGTATCCGGACAGGAGCCGTCAGCGGACTGGTAGTGCTTGACCTTGACCGGCATCGGGAAGTTGACGGGGTCATGCGCGTTGAGTTGGACTACGGTTGGGAGCCCGAAGGGCCGACTCAGGATACTGGCGGCGGGGGCAAGCAGGCTTTCTACGCCCATCCGGGCGGCGAGGTCAGCAACAAGGCGGGGCTCTTGCCGGGCGTCGATATCCGAGGTGACGGCGGCTACGTGGTAGCGCCGCCGTCGCTCCATGCCAGCGGCAAGCGTTACCGATGGTGTGAAGATCCCAACCTGGAGTTGCCGGAACTGCCCGACTGGCTGAGCAAGAAGCTGACGCAACCAGCGCCAGACCTGCCGGCAGATCAAGTAGCGGCGTCGGATGATCTGGATATCGCGTTTGAGCAAGGCGTCAAAGAAGGCCAACGCAACGAGACGGCGACACGGCTCGCCGGGCGTTACTTCGGCAAGGGCCGCGACAAGACCGACGTGCTGACGCTCCTCGAGGGCTGGAATCAGCGCAACGAGCCGCCGTTGCCATCGGGCGAACTGCGCCGCGTGGTGGCCTCCGTTGAGAAGATGGAGCGCCGAAATCATCCGGAGCGATTCGTAAAGCGTGAAGCTATGGCGCAAGGGTTCGACTTGCGCGATTACAACACTACCGATGCCGGGAACGCTGAGCTATTCGCGGCCGTCAACGCAGAGCGCCTCCGCTACGACCACGGCCAGGGGCGTTGGCTTGTCTGGCGCGGCGACTGGTGGTCTGAGGACGTGGACGAAGCGCCGAAACGCATAGCCAAGGAAGTAGTGCGCTTGCGCTACGCTCTTGCAGCAGATGTTGAAGACGACAGCGCGCGTGAACGGCACGGCAAGTGGGCAATCAAGAGCGAGAGCCGCCGTCGGCTCAGCGCCATGACTGAGCTCGCCAAAGCCGAAAAACCGCTCGCAGATGACGGCAAGGGCTGGAACACGGACCGTTACTTGCTCGGAGTTGCTAACGGGGTGATTGACCTCCGGGACGGCTCGCTCCGAGAGGGCCGCAGAGAGGATGGCATCACCCTCCACACGGACGTCGCATTCGATCCGGACGCGCCCTGCCCGTTGTGGGAAAGCACGTTGCTGGAAGTGTGCAGCGGCGACGCAGACTTAGCGGCGTTCCTGCAACGTGCGCTCGGAATGAGCCTAACGGGTGACACGAGCGAGCGTGTGTTCTTTGCGCTCTACGGTGAGGGTGACAACGGCAAGTCGCTAATCCTGAAGATGGCGCGCCATATCCTGGGCCCGCTCGGATGGGAAGCGGGTTTCGATACTTTCACAAGGCGGCGCAACGGCGGCGGCTTGGAGTCGCTGGCGGCTCTTGACGGCAAACGGCTTGTAACGGCCGTGGAAGCGAACGACGGCGCTGAGCTTGACGAAGCCCGGCTCAAAGCCGTTTCGGGCAATGACGGAGCCGTAACGGCCCGGCATCTATACCGCGAGAGGTTCTCTTTTGAGCCTCAGGCAACGGTCTGGCTTGCGTTCAATCACAAGCCGAAGGTCCGTGACGACAGCGCCGCTTTCTGGGGACGCATGCGGTTAGTGCATCTTCGTGAGCGGTTCAAGCGGCCGACAGACTGTGGCCCAGGAGAGAAAGAGGCCGACCTGCACTTGGGCGAGAAGCTCAAGCAGGAAGCGCCCGGTATTCTGGCGTGGGCCGTGCGCGGGTGTGTGGACTGGCAACGCGATGGGCTACAGACTCCCAGTTCAGTCCGGGCAACCACGAAGGATTACCGAGACGAAAGCGACATCATCGGGCAGTTTGTGGAGGAATACTGCATCCGCAAAGAAGGCGCGCAAGTGCAAGCCCGGCGGCTGTTCGGCTTCTTCAAAGAATGGGCCGAGAGTGAACTGCATATGCGCGCCCAGGAGCTACCAAGTCGGACCGCGTTCGGAACGTACATGGGCCGCGTGTTCGACAAGAAGCGAACCAGTCGAGGCATCGCTTACGAGGGTGTCCAGTGCGGGGGGATCAGGCTATGACGGCTACCGTCTGCCCATCCGCGAGCGAAAACCCGAAGGGGCGGCGCCCAGGCATGCCCAAAGTGTGTAGGGTGTGTAGGGTGTGTAGGGTTTTTCAGGACCTCTCCCGTGAAGAAAAAACCGGGGGACTTCTCCCGAAACCATACATACCCTACACCGTCGGCTTGGACATTCACGTAACCTCTTTCTTGGGATCTATTTACGGGGCGTGTAGGGTTTGGGCGTCGGCGTGTAGGGTGTGTAGGGTTGCCGCGTGGGTCCTTCTACGCGGCCGCATGTTTCTACTACGCAGAGGGAACAGGCGCATACCGGGCAAGAGTTTCTTTTCTTTGACGGAAGGCGTGACGCGCGCCCTGGCGCGTGGGCAGATACGGACGGCGCAAGGGGGCTTGCGCAACGGTTTGGCCGCACACCGTGTAGATGCGGCGCTCTGTGGGGGTAACAGCAGGGGTGACGGAAATGGGAAGCGCAGTAAGGGAAGCCCAGGCGGTATTGCTGGAACGGCTCTTGCCGTTGGAGCTCACTGGCTGGCGATACAAGGAACTGAGCCGCGCGCATGGTCTGAATCGAGCGGACGTGCACGCGGCGGTGAACGTGCTGGTAGAAACCGGCCGCGCCCAGGTCGACGCGAGCGGACCGGCGGTTCTTGTACGAAAAGAGCTATCGGCACTTGACTAATAATAACTCTCGTGATATAATCTGTGAACAATCGGGGGCAAGGAGAAGGGGAATGAGTTACGTTTCGGAATACATGGAGGAAGTGCGCGCCCAGATCGAGGGTGCGCTGGCCGCCTTTCGCGAGCAAGCCGACCCGGACAGGCGCGCAGACTATGAGCCGCCCTTGGAGACAGAGACTGTCTTCATGGTCTTGTCTCACGTCTGCGGCTACCGGGCAACGTGGAAGACCTACCGCTATCTGTCGCAGAACAAGTATCTCTCGCCGCTACCAAAGAAGATCGGCCGCCGTCTGGCATGGTCAGTCCCGAACACGGTTGACTTCGCGATGGAGCTTGAACGCCGTCGCTACTGGCAGCCCGGCTGGCATATGTCTAAGAAGACGTGCTTCGAGAAAGAGGCCGATCTTGAGGAACTGAGCATTGAGCGCGACCCATGGGAATGGGCAACGCAAGCGAGCCGAGGTCAGTTGCTTGACAAGATGGCAGAGACTGAAGACGAGGCCGTCTTCCACGCGCTCGCGGCGGCTTTGGATTCCCGCGTGCCGACGGATGCGCCCGCTCGCGTATGGCGTCTGCTGACCAGACTGGAAGACGCAGGGGACCCGCAGGTCCGCAAGGATATGGCGCAAGACATCAAAGCGGAACTGGAGGGTCTGGAATGAGCGTAGCCACACAAGAGGGGGCCCTTGAACTGAGAGCGTCGCTTGCGCTCGCCGCGCAAGAGGGAGACGACGGCAAGGGCCGTATTACGGCTCTGGCCTACTCTGGCGGCGTCATAACCGTGCCCGGATTGGGGCGCGTGGTAGTGGACCTGAGCGGCATGGAGTTGCCGTCGCAGGTCAAGCTCTGCGCTGACCACACATCCGCGCTTGAAGGCATCGTGGGCCATGCGAGCGGGCAGGTGCGCGATAACAAGCTCTACGTCGAGGGCGCGTTGACGGACGCGACAGAGGCCGGGCAGCGCGTGCTCGCGCTGGCGCGTGACGGCGTTGAGTTTGAGGCCAGCATCGGCGCGCGGGTGCGCTCGCGGCGTTACGTGCGCAAGGGGGATACGGTCAACGTCAACGGCCGCACTATCAAGGCCGAAGAGCCGTTTCATCTGGTAGAAAAGAGCAAGCTGCACGAGGTCAGTATCGTGGCTTTCGGGGCAGACGAGAACACAAGCGTTACCATAGCAGCAAACGGGGGAAGCGAAATGGGGGAAGAGAGGACTGTTGTTGAGGAAATCAGGGAACAGGAAGCGGCCGAAACGGAGCGCATAAACGCGATCCGCGAGCTCTGCGAGGACCACCAGGGTATCGAGGCCAAGGCAATCAAGGAAGGATGGGACGTCACGCGGACCGAGGTTGAAGTGCTGCGCGCGTCGCGGCCGAAGGCGTCGCCCATCTATCCCAGCCGCCGCGATGCCGGGCCGGACGTGCTCGCGGCAGCCGTGCTGATGCATGCAGGCATGCCGACGCTGGTAGAGTCGGAGTACGGCGAGCATACCGCCCAGCGTGCCGAAGACGCCCGGCTCGGTTCGCTGATGGAGTTCTGCAAGGCGGCTCTCCAGATGGAGGGTGTCGAGGAGCCCGCGGGCAGAAACGAGATGATCCGCGCGGCGTTCTCTACGGCGTCGCTGCCGGTCGCTCTGGGCGATGCGGCTAACAAGGTGCTGCTGAATGCCTACCGGGAAGCTCCGGCGTCCTGGGCGGGGTTCGCAAAGACCGTTGACGCCAATGACTTCAAGGACACAAACGCCATCCGGCCGTCCTGGACGGGTAGCGTTGAGCAGGTGCCCGAAGACGGCGAGCTCCATCATGGGAGCCTGAGCGAAGCGGTCACCACGTTCAACGTCGACACGTTCGGCAAGATTCTGCGCGTTACGCGCAAGATGGTCATCAACGATGACATGGGCTTTCTGAACGACACCGCCGCCGCTTACGGCCGGATGGCGCGTCGGGGTCTGAACGACCTTGTCTGGAGCACCATCATGGCGAACGCGGGGGATTTCTTCCACGCGGACAACGGCAATCTGCTGACGGGTGCCGGTTCGGCGTTGGACGCCGGTAGTCTCGGAAGCGCGGTCAGCTACATGCGCGCGCAGAGGGACGCGGAAAACAACGATCTGGACATTACCCCGGCCGTTCTGGCAACGCCGCCGGAGCTTGAAGTGACGGCGCGCGCGCTGCTGGAGAGCGCAGAGCTCCAGGCAGCTGAGGGGGACCCGACCGGCAACGCGCTGAAGGGCGTGGCAAAGCTCGCCGTCGAAAGCCGACTGAGCAACACGGCGAAGTTCTCCAACGCCAGCTTGACCGCATGGTATCTGTTCGCCGGGCCGCAGGATGCTTCTGTCATAGTCGCATTCCTGCGCGGGCAGCGGACGCCGACCGTTGAGTTCTTCGGCCTTGACCACGACGTGAACACGCTGGGTGTGTCCTGGCGCGTTTACTTCGATTACGGGGCCGCGCTGAACGATCCACGCGCCGCCGTTAAGTCGGATGGTGCGTAAACGATAGCTCCGGCGCGGGCAGCGACCATCGGCTCAGCCGTGGGGCGCATGCCGAAGGGATGATAGCGCCGGGGGCCAGCCGCAAGGCGCGCGACGATCCCTACTGAACAGCGCGCCTCCAGGTCGCAAGCCTGGATTTCATCAAAAGACGGGCCGCAGGCTTCATTCACCTGCGGCCCACCCCTTTTGACGTGGGGATTCCGGGTGAAAAGGCCGCCTTATTCATCGGAATCGGGGCATCGGTACGGGTGCGAGAAAGGCTATTCGCCCTCGGGGTCGTCTGGCAACGGATTGACCGGCTCCTTGCCAGCGTCAACGAGCTTCTGGTCAAGGGCGCGTCGCCGGGATTCAGCGCGCTTCGGCTTCACGTAGTAGTGGTCAAATAGACCCGCCAGCACTTCGAGCAGCCATTCCGCCTCCCCGGGCTCGACCGGAATGATGCGGCCAGTTGCGTCCTTGTCCGGATGGGCTGCGAAGTTACCAATCTTGCGCAAGTAGTGCAGGTCATCTGCAAGGTGCGACGGCAGGGCTTTCGCGGCCTCATCGATTTCGTCTGCGAGGTTACGATGCTTGACTTCGCCTGCATCACGCAACACGAACTGCAGGCAGCGCCGCGACAGAGCGGCGCTGGCCCGCGGGCTCATGAGGAGAACTGCAGCTGCTTCTTCGAAATCCCGCCCCGTGTCCGGCGGCGCTTCGGAAGGGGCTTTGCGGGCAACTCCACGCGGCCAAAGCACTTCCACTTCATCAAGCTCTATTGAGTGCGCTCCGAAGCCGCCGAAGGCGAGCGTGTTCTGAGGCGGGTAAGTGCCGCGAAGCATCGCCACTATCAGTTGATTGCAGTCGCTATTCGGGCAGAAGAAGTGGCATAGAGCGGTGACTGTGTCGCCTTTGGCCCCCGGCTGATTGATCACAACTCGATTCTCTTTGGGAACGACCACGTACGCTTTGCAGTAGGGACACTCCATCGCTCTTACTCCCCAAGTTTCGTCTGCTCTGGCCCTTTGCCGCGATGCTTCGGCGCTTTCTTGAGTGTCACGTTGAAGCTCGCCGGGTAGTCTATGCCCTGGCCGTCGAGTATCTGTTCGACGGTCAGAAGCTGAATACGAGGGTAGTTCTTGTTCGTGCCCGGCGACTTGTAGAAACCGGCGCTCGCCGCTTCTTTCCGCATGGGGTCCGTGGGCTCTTGCAGCGAGATCAGCACGCCGATCTCCGCGTCCTCTCGCTGCAGCACACCGACGAGGTCGCGCACGTCGCGGGAGCTTGTCTTGCCGGACTTGACCTGAATGAGGATGGTCTTTGTGTCGCCGCCGGGACCTTCATCGTGAAAGCGAATGCGGCCGTCTATGCCCTGATCTGCGCCCTTCTTCTGGTCGGTCCGCGCTCCTACCAGCGGCAACACCCAGAACTGAAACTGAAACGGATCCTGCTCTGCGAGCGCTTGCGCGTCGGGTACAGTCTCAGGCGCGCCGGTAATGTCGAAGTCAACGGCCGGTGTCACCTCGCCGTCTCGGATGACTTCGGTGCCGAACGTGTCCTGCAGACGCGTCTCAATGAGGCTGATTGCAAGGTAGGTGATGTCAATGCCTATCCAGCGGCGCTCAAGCTTCTGAGCAGCCGCCACGGCTGTGCCGCAGCCGCAGAATGGGTCTAACACGACGTGCCCCTTGTCGCTGCTGGAGGCGACGATGCGCTCCAACAGAGCCTCCGGTTTCTGCGTGGGATAACCGAGGCGCTCGGCAGCGCTCGCGCCGATGGGCTTGATGTCCGTCCAGATATCTTGCAGCGGTACGCCCGGCATTTCGTCAAGGTAGCGTTTGTAGGCTGGTACGGCACCGGGGCTTCTCTGTACGATTCGGCCTTGCTCGATCAGATCCTGCATCCTTTCTTTGCTGTAGCGCCAGCATATCGTTCGTGCCAAGCATCCGGCGGAAGGCCCGCATCGCCCGTGCGACCGGACCGGGTCCGTTCTCGATTACGTCATTGAGCGCTGCAGCCGCGTTCATGTCCCAGTGCCACGTATCTTCAAACGCCTTGATCTGCGCGGCCGCGTCGCTGCCGTTGCGCTCGGTGAACAGGACGTTGTAATCCTGATTGCTGTTGAACGGCGGGTCCAGGTAAACGAGGTCCACACCTTCGTCTGCGATATGCTCTCGCAGGACGGTCAGGTTGTCGCCGTAGAACAGATGATTCTTTGCCATTTTGCCGCCCCAATAGTGCCGGGCGCTGTTCTACTCTGCCGCCATACATGCGTCAAGGGAATATCCTTGACAGGTGCCGCGCACACCGTGTAACCTCGCGGTCGCTATGAATCGCAGTGAGAAAGCGACGCCGTCGGCTCGGACGCCGGGGGCGTTTCGTCTTACGGGCGCACGGTGCGGGTGTGGAGCAATCCCCCCGGCGGCTCCACTGCGGGCCGATAGCCAGCTTGCGCCCGTTCTGTTCTTGGAGGTGCCGCATGTTTCGCAAGGCGTTGGACGTGCTGGACAGTGAGTATGACGGGCCGTTGGCAGACGCGCTGCCTGGTCTGGTAGAGAACGCCGCAGATCGGCTCGGTGAATCGGGCGATTTCGCCGGGCTTGACGGCCTATCCGAGGTGATTCAGGAGGCGCGCCGCAACGCGTGGGAGCATCACGTGTTGACCGGCGCAGACAGCGCCGCCATAGAGGCGCTCTGGGAGGATACGTCGGCATTACTGGCGCAAGCGGGGTCTGAGCCGAAGCTGCTGCTGACGCTCGCCTGCCGCGCTCTGGTGGCCGCTCAGCGGACCGGAGACGCAGAGGCGCTCGCGGCGATGCCGAAGCTGGCCGCGTGGCTGGCGGCGCTCTGCCGGGAGTAGCTCTGTTGCCATTATGTTGCCAAACTACCGGCAAACGGCCTTTGTTGCCATGTTTTGCGGGGTTTTGGCAAAACTTGGGAGTCACCGTAAACCGTTACTCATAATACGTTTACGGTATATGCCAAGGAATCCGGTGCAGGTTGAGGGCCTAGTGGAGTTCATACTCCATGCGGGTTCGAATCCCGCCATCCGCACCATTTCTATGTACCCCAAAACGCCCCTACCCCGTAATAGAGGACTGTGGCAGGAGCCGACGGTAAGAGCGGCGGCCAGCGCCCACAAGTGCCCCCTTTGTCCTGTCCTTCACGCGATGCCTGCTGCCCTGGGCTGCATCGGCCAGTCGTCCTTCTCTTCGTACATCTGGCGATCGGCCCTGGCGAGCAACTGATCCAGCGAACAGGGCGACCGCGGGTCAAAGCACGCCAGACCTGCGCTCAGATCTACGGTGAAAGGAGCATTGAATCGATCCACCTGTTCCTGCACGCTCTCATTCAGGCGTTCCCGCAATCGGGGACCGCTGTCCAGGCGGGCCGATGAACACAAATCCGCACTCCCGACATACTTCGGCAAAGTGAGTATTCTCCGACAGGAATCCGTAGCCGGGATGGATCGCATCTGCGCTGCTAACCCGCGCTGCCGAAAGAACATTGACAGTCTTCAGGTAGCTATCCCGGCTTGCCGGCGGGCCGATGCATATGGCGCTGTCCGCCAGTTGTGCGTGCAGTGAATCTCTGTCCGCCTGGGAGTGAACCACCCCGGTCCCGATGCCGAGTTTGCCGCAGGCGTGGATCACCCGGACGGCAATCTCGCCGCGGTTGGCTATAAGGACTTTCTCAAGCACCTCATCCCTCCGGGGCAGGGATCAGCTATCTGGCAGCCCACGAGAACGGGCGCTTCCGCAAGTCTGAGCGGAACGCGTTCAGCGAGCACTCTCGCGCACCGCGCGGTCATCTTCTTCTACTGCGTCGGCCATGGTCTTCCTGTAAGCTCGAAGCCTGTCTTCAAGATCTTGGTCCGTCAGTGCAAGTATGGCGACTGCCAGCAGAGCCGCGTTTCTGGCACCAGAGGAACCGATGGCAGTTGTGGCCACGGGAATGCCGCCGGGCATCTGAACGGTAGAAAGCAGGGAGTCAAGACCTCCCAGGTCGGACGTCTTCATTGGTACCCCGATGATGGGCACTGTTGTCAGGGACGCCAGTACACCTGCCAGGTGCGCGGCCTTTCCTGCGCCGGCGATAATGACTTTCAGCCCGCGTTCCCTGGCGGAGCGGCCGAATCCGTGGGCTGCCTGCGGCGTCCGGTGTGCCGAGATGACACGCATCTCGTGGGATATACCGAACTCCTCCAGAATGCCGGCCGCCTCTGCCATCACCTCGCGATCCGACTTGCTGCCCATGACCACTGCTACGCTTGGACCGGTCTTCATCGCTTTCTTGTCCTCCCTGATCTGTGGCTATTGGATCGGGTTTCTTCCACGGTATACCTGCCAATGACAATCGGTGCTACAGTCCCATTCGGGACCGGTTCAACGGCGCCGGCCACCGCGTGCGGCCCCACAGAAACGCCGGGAACGCTCTGCACCTTACCTATGATCGCCGCCGTGGGATGGACCCACACGGTTGCCTCAAGCTGAAATCGGTCGTTCGGCGCGTTCGCTTCAGGGCACATCGGTCAATCCTCCACACAGTCGGATTGGAGGCAACAGCGTCGTGGGGCCGATGCCTTGCGCAGGCGGTCCATGACGGCGTGCCCCAGGCCCACCTGCGGAACGGGTTCAGCGAGGATGAAATCCAGGCCCATGGAATCGAGCCGGCGCATGGCGCCAAACAGATTCGTAGCCGCCTCACGCAGGTCGCCCGATGCAGAGAGTACCTCAATGGCAGCGTATGTGTCGGGACGTTGCGGTTGTCGAAAGGCAAGGAGACCGACATGCCGTCCCCGCAGTTCCCATTCGTGGGAAAACCCCAAAACCAGCGGAGTCCTCGGCGCGTAATGGCGGGAAAGCTGGCCGGGAGCCAGCGGCCGCTGCATTCCGTCAGGTGAGAGACGCACAGGACCTATGGCCTGCTCGATCTCCTCCAAAGGAAGCCCTCCTGGACGCAGCAGAACGGACGGATTCTCGCAGAAGGAAAGCACTGTGGACTCGACCCCGACGGGACACGGGCCGCCGTCAACTATGATGTCCACCTCCTCCCCCAGTTCAGTTTGGACATCCTCTGCCGTGGTCGGGCTGATGCGACCGAATCGGTTGGCGCTGGGGGCAGCGATTGGAGTTCCAGCCCCTCGAATGAGCATGAGGGCAAGTGGGTGATCCGGCATCCGGACGGCCACGGTTGGCAGGCCCGCGGTGACAATGTCCGGGACGATGCCCTTCTTGGGCAGCACCAGAGTCAAAGGACCCGGCCAGAACCGATCCGCCAGCCGACATGCATCGTCCGGCATTTCCTCGACAAGCTCCTTTGCCTGCCCTAGCTCAGCGACATGAACGATCAGCGGGTCGAAACGAGGTCTCTGTTTGATCTCGAACACCCGGGCCACGGCCTCCGCATCGAGCGCATCGGCCCCCAGGCCGTATACCGTCTCGGTGGGGAACGCTGCCACGCCCCCCTCGCGGATGACCTGCACGGCATCGGAGAGCTTAGCGCCCAGGTCGCCGGGACCGGTGATGAGCTCGTGCCGGGCGAGAATCCAATCGGCTGCTTCCCTGATCCCGGGGACAATGACCGTGTCGGCCGACAGTTCGTGGCGATGCTTCGCGCCGTGCCCGGTGAGCATGTAGACCCCGCGTGCCCCGACGTTGCGGGCCAGATCCACATCGTGCGGATGGTCACCGACCACGTATGAGCGCGACAGGTCAACCTTGTGGACCTCGGCTGCCTTCCGAAGGAAGAGCGGATTCGGCTTGATACACGCGCACCGGTCTGACCGGCGGTGCGGGCAGACGTAGAGTTCGGTCACCTCCACGCCGAATTCAGCAAGGCGGCTGAGGACGTGGGCGTTGACCCGGTCGACATCCTGAGGTCTCAGCGCGCCTTCGGCGACACCGGGCTGGTTCGTTACGATGAAGAGCAGGAACTTCCGTTGAAGTCGACGGAGCGAGTGGAAGCTCTGCGGGAAGAAAGCCACGTCCGAGCAACTGCGTAGATGGCCGCGGTCCTCAATGAGAGTCCCGTCCCGGTCCAGGAACACCGCAGGCTTCATGTGTTTGGTTTGCGTCACGGTATGCTCCCGTGCTGGCGGGCGTACGGGTCCGCGGAGCTCTTGCCCGAGCCCTTTGGACCCGTTAGAGCTATCTTCATCGCGGCTCTGGTTCCATCCCTCATCCCGGGGCGCCCGCAGTCAGAAGGCGCAGAGCTTCGCGATACTTCTCGGTGGTTTTGTCCACGATTTCACTCGGTAGATCAGGTGCGGGCGGCTGCTTGTTAAAGCCGATGCTTTCGAGGTAGTCCCGCACAAACTGCTTGTCAAAGCTCGGTTGCGGTCGGCCGGGTTCGTAAAGATCAGCAGGCCAGAACCGCGATGAGTCCGGCGTCAGGGCCTCGTCAATCAGAAGTAACTCCTCGTCAGCCATGCCGAACTCGAACTTGGTATCCGCGATGATAATCCCCCGGCTGGCCGCGAATTCAGCCGCGTATGCGTAAAGCTCGAGGCTGAGGGCCCTCACGCGTTCCGCCAGTTCTGTGCCCACGATCTCCTTGGCCTGTTCGAAGGATATATTCTCGTCGTGTTCTCCGCTTTCGGCCTTGGTGGCGGGAGTGAAGATCGGCTCCGCCAGTTGTTCGGATTCCCTGAGGCCCGGCGGCAGATCGATCCCGCAGACGCTGCCCTTTCGCTTGTATTCGCGCCATCCGGAGCCGCTCAGGTAGCCCCGCACGACGGCCTCGACCGGCAAGGGGTCGGCTTTCTTTACGACCATAGTCCTGCCTTCCAGAGATCTGCGTGTTTCCGGATCAGCGATCGCGGTGGGCACATCCAGCATCCGGCAATGGTTGCCGATTATCGTGCAGGTCTTCTCGAACCAGAAGCCTGACATCTGGGTCAGCACCTGCCCCTTCCCGGGAATAGGGGTGGGCAGCACCACGTCAAAGCATGAGATCCGATCCGTCGCAACGATCAGCAGCGAGTCGTCCAGGTCATAGACGTCCCGCACCTTACCCCGCTTGAACAGCGGGATGTCCCCAATCTGGGATTGTCGCATCGGGCTTGCATCGGGTGCAGTCACTGCATATCTCCCTGTAGCTTGAGTTCACGGAGCAAGCGCCAGGAGCCTTCTGGTCTGCTCCGGGTGGTCAGCGATGAAACGAAGTTCGTCCGCCACGAGAGGCTTCTGTTTCAGCACGTTGGCGTAACGGACCAGTTCGAGGATTTCCCTGGCCTCAGACTCGCTCTGAAACTCGATTTCGAGTGCTTCGTATACGTTGCGGAAACCCTTGATTCCGCTGTACTCTCCGACGACGATTTCGCGGCCCGTTTCCACGATTTCGGGCTCGCCGCGGCCAAGTTCCTCGAAGTCGTACAGCTCGTAATTGCGTCTGTCCTTCAACACACCGTCCGCATGGATGCCGGAGGCATGGGCGAAAGCGTTCTCACCGACACCGACCTGGTTTATCGGAATCGGCACACCAAAAGCGTAAGAAGCGTATTTGGCGAGCTTCCAGGCCTTTGACAGGTCAATGCGCGGGTCCAGAACGTACTGTTCGGAGAAGCCTGCCGATTTCTTCACGGCCAGCATCACGGAGAGCAGATCGGCGTTGCCGGCACGCTCGCCCATTCCGTTCACGCAGGTGTTCACGTACGCCTTGACCCCGGCGTCAATGGCTGCCTTGGCACCCGCCACGGAGCAGGCGACCGCCATGCCCAGGTCATTGTGGCAATGCAGCTCCACTGGCAGCCCCACCTCGCCAGCAAGTTCCCTGACCCGTTCGTAGATCGTGAAGGGGTCATCGTAGCCCAGCGTGTCGCAGTACCGTATGCGGTCCGCGCCGTGTTCACTGGCGGCTTTGGCGAAACGGACCAGGAAGGGCATATCGGTGCGGGAAGAATCCTCGGCGTTTATGCCCACGGTCTTTGCCCCGAGTTCCTTGGCCTTCTGTAGCGCTTCCACCATCAGTTCCAGCACATCTTCTCGCGTCTTCCTGCCCTGGAACTTACCGTGCGTCATCTGTTCAGATGTGGAGATCGAGAGGTTCAGGTGCTCAACATCCGTCATCTCGAACGCTTCTGCGACGTCCCCAGGGGTGGCCCGCACCCACCCTTCCAGGACTATGGGACTCAGCACGCCCATCTCGGCCAGTTCCAGGTTGACGTTGACGTAGTTGGTCTCATGGTGCGTGGTGGGGAAACCAAACTCGCTCTGAAAGACGCCGAGCTCGTTCAGATAGAGATTGATCATCGTCTTCTCGAGCTTAGCCAATCCGAGCCGCGCGGTCTGCACTCCGTCTCGGTTTGTTACGTCAATAATGTGGATCGTGTTCTCTGTCACCGTGTTGCCTCTGCCGGGGGATTAGCTGCCAGGGTTATCACGCCTCTCACGTTGGCTTCATGTCCCTGGCACAAGTGAACATGAGCTCGAAGAGTTCCGGGATGTCTTGCTCTTCGATGCAGGAGAAAGCCACGCGAATGTCGTTCTTGCCGGTCGCAATGACTCCGACCCCGTGCTCTGCCAGGAGCCGCAGACGGAAGTGCTCTGCCTCTATACCCCGAAGCTCCAGGCACATGAAGTAGCCGGCGTTGAAGGGGTAGGGTGTCCAGACCGATGAGTATCTGTCCTGCGCCAGGACTTCCTTGACCTTGGTCGCCCGGGCACGCATAACGGCGAGCCGCTCCTGTTTCTCCTTCTCATATCCCTCGTCCCGCATCGCCCTCAAGAACGCCGCTTGTGAAAGGTGCGAACAGTTCGATATGTTGCCTCGGATGGCCCCGCCCGTCTTGCTCTCCAAGGCCCCGTGCAGTTGCTCGGAAGGCGTCGGTGCTGAGAACGTCATAAAGCCGAGACGCAGACCCCAGACGTAGTCCTCTTTTGTTGCACCGTCGAGCTTCACGGCAAGCAACCGCTCATGAGAGTCCGCCAGGTGAGCGAAAAGGGATTCCTTGAGAACATCCTCCTCGTAGAACAGGCCGAAGTATGCGTCATCGCATGCTGCCACGACATTGCATCCGCCTTCTGCGAGTTCTGTAAGGGCTTCACAGACCCGCCGGGCCTCCTGCGCGGTAAGCGAATAGCCCGTCGGATTGTTCGGGAAGTTCAGTAGCACCACGAGCTTCTCGCTCCCCGCGTTGGCCTGCAAGGCCTGCGCGAAGCCGTCCGTATCGAAGCCGCCCGCTTCGGCGAAAAACGGGTAGTGCCTGATGTCGGCGCCGTGGCGAACACCGAAGATCATCCTGTAGTTCCCCCACAGCTTGCGGGGCAGCAGGACCACGTCTCCCGGGTCGACGAACATGTCGGCCAATAGGCTCAGGCCGTGGGTGATGCCGCTGGTCACTACGGGCATGCTCATCGGCTTCCCCGCCAGCGTGGGGTTCTTGCGCAACATGTCCTCGGCCCACTTTGCACGCAGGCTGGGCTTGCCGGTCGCCGGTGCGTACGGGAGCACATCGTCCGCAGAGAAACCCCGGAGTTGTTCCATCACGCAGGGCAGGTGCATTGCCTCGCCCCCGCCCCTGGCAATTCCGATGGTCGCGTTGCAGAAGGTCGCTTTTTCCTTGGCCTCGGCGGACTGGCTCAGTATGCCTTTCGGGAAGTAGAGCGCTCTTCCCAGGGCAGACAGCATCCTGAAAACGTGTGGGTTCTGCCGCTGGATGGTATCGTTGAGTCCTGTAGCAATCTGATTGGGCATGGGGTCAGTTTCCCTCCTCGTCAACAGGGAAAAGTGTCGGCGAGATCTTCTCCCCGAACTGGGAGCGAGCCTCCAGCAGGCGGTCGCGCTGTGCGGCGAGGGCCTCGAACACCGCATCCGGCGCCTGGTCGACCTTCGTGCGATGAAACTCTTCTACCCTATCCATCTTGGCCAGGTTCTGCGGAACGCGGATGGTGAACTGCCTGACGTAATCCTCCTCCGAGTACGGCTTGTCGAGCACTTCACCGAAGAGCCGTTGGAGATCCTCCAGGCAAGGGATCAGCCCGGTCGGCGTTCGCAGGGCTGCGGCCTCGCCGTGAACGCGCAACTCCATCCACTTCACCCAGACGTGCTTGTCCCGCACGTCGTTAACGTACTTGCCGGTCTGCGGGTCGCGCAGGAAGTAGTTCACGCCGAAAACCAGCGGAGGCTGCGCCAGCTTCGCGCCGAAGTCGAGGTTGTTCTGCATATATCTGCCCAGCGGGATGGAGACGAAGTCCTGGATACTCATCAGGTTTATCTCCGGCACGCCTTCCTCGCCCACGGTGGCGAAGGTCGTCACGGTTTCCAGGGCGGCGCCGTAGACGATGATTCCGTGCTGCCAGCTGAAGCCCTGCTGACAAGGCACGTAAGCCCTGGCGTCGCGCCCGCCATACATGATCCCGGCCAGTTCGACGCCTGCCGGGTTGTTCAACTCCGGGTCGCAGTTCGCCAGGGCATCGAGAGCCACGGCGTAGCGGGCGTTCTTGTGGGCCGGAGGTATCTCCTCGCCGGAGGCGTCCTGCTTGCCCTGGTGCCAGTCGCCTGCGAAGTTCTCGCCGCTCTCGGGCAGCTCCTCGCCCATGCCCAGCCAGTAGGGCTTGCCGTCCTTTACGAGGACATTGGAGAATATCACCTCCCCCGGCTTGTGAAGGACATCCCAAATGGTGGGGTCGTCATCGGCATTGACGTTCTGCACTATGCCGAAGATCCCGGCCTCGGCGTTGGCGGCCATGCATCGCCCCTCGACTGCGCGCAGGTAGGCTATGTCGTCGCCCATGACGACTTCTCCCGGGAGCATGGCGGTCGAGGTCTTCCCGCACGCGCTGGGGAAGGCTCCAGCCAGATAAGTGTTGCGGTCGCCCGGCCCACGCACACCCATGAGGAACATGTGCTCGGCCAGCCAGCCCTCTCGGTCCGCTCTGCGGATGGTCAGGCGCAGTGCCAGTTTCTTGAGCCCCACCGTATTGCCGGCGTACTGCGTGTTCACGCTGTAAACGGTATCGTGTGTGTAGTCTATGTAGATGCACCGGTCCTCAGGGTCGGCACTGACCATCCGTTCGTTCAACCTGCCGCAGGAATGCAGAGTGGCAAAGAACCGGGCCTTTTCACCCAGCCGCTTGAACTCCTCGTAGCCGCCGCGATAAAGCAGGTTCAGCGAATGGGACACATAGAACGAGTCCGTGCACTCGACGCACGGAATGCTGAACTCTGAGTTGTTCGGCCCCAGTGTCAGGAAACGGACGATCATAGTGCGTCCCCGCATGGAGCCCCTCAGATGGCCACGCACTTCTGTCAACCCTTCCTCACGTTCCATCTGGTTGAGGGCACTGCTCAGCGTCTCCTCCCGGGGGACGAGATACTTGGTTGCCTCTCGGTCGCGGCCCTGGTCGTTCGGGCCGTCGAAGTGCACGGTGTGGCCCTCTATCCGCAGCGCCTTCTCCTCCCCCAAATCGAGGGCCCGACGGCGCGTGTGCATGAAGTCCTCGGGCGAATCAGTGCTCACCCACACTTCCTCGGGCTCGCAAAGGGCTATGGCATCGGCCAGGAAACCGTGCAACTGCGGATTGGCGATCGCCCTGACCTTCGCGAGGTTCTCAGCGTCCAGCTTGTCCTGGAGGATCTCAAGACTTCCTCTGGGCATGACATTCCTCCCTACTCCTTAGTGGATGATATGGATTCGCCCTTATGCACAGGCCGGAGGGATAGCGCACAGAAAAGCACTCGATCTCCCGTCTCCGGATCAACACTCAGTCGTAATCGCTCCACCGGCCTGCCAACAATTCGCTCGATGGCGGTCTCCAGGGCAGACCGGGATACCTCGAACACACGGCGGTGAAGCCGCTCCAGCAGCTCTCGCGCCCGATCATCATGCGCGAGGTCCTTCTCGGCCTGGCAGCTCGCACCCCGGATCGTTACCACCACAGAATTCGGATGCAGGTCCACCAGCATCTCACCAAGCGTCACGGACATCAGGTCCCTGTGGAAGTCGCTCACCGCTTCTGCGATTCGCTCCTTCAATCGTCCTTCATGGTTCATCGGCCACCCTCGAATAGCCAGGCCCATGACGCGGCCTCCACCGCACCCTCACCGGCGTGTGGTTGGCGGTTAGACGCCAGTGCTATACCAACAAAAAAGGCCAGGACGCCCAAAGCAGGGCGTTCACTGGCCTGTATCCCTGGTGGCCATCCCGGATAGGGACCGCCGCAGACATTACTTGCAGTATCGGGGACAGAAAAAGACACCGACACCCAGCCGTAAACGGTTCGGTGCCGGCCTATGCTTGAGCAGGTATCGTGCGACTACCCCCTCGCGATCTGCCCGCTTCTCTATTGAGATGGAATGGTACCACACGCGTGTTTGGGCGTCAAGTACCCGAGGGCGGGGGTACTGTCAAGTGTTCTGTGCAAGAGCGGCGGTGCGACTACACACTTCGGGAGCCGTTGTCTTCGTACTTCGCGTCCAGTGTGAAGACGATAATCCGCTCACCCGTGACGGTGCTGATGTCCGTATGCAGGCTCGTGACTTCGCGCCCGAGTATATCCTGCACAAGCCCCTCAAGTACCGACCTGCCCTTCTCCAACAGTTCGCTCCTCACCTGCTTGATCAAGCCGCGGCCCTTGCTTTCTTGGTCAGCCCTGGCAAGTTGCTTCTCGGCGGGGGTGAGAACCCCTCGTAGGCGCACCAGGACCATGTCCTCAATGATGTAGGTCTTTGTCTCGTCGGGCCCTCGTCCCATGTAATCACGCTCGAACTTGATGAGGGCCTCGCTGATCTCGGCCTCAAACTGTCCCTTTGTCTTCACCGGGAGCCCCTCCCTTGGCCCATTAAGCACAGTGGTGCTGCCGCGTCTTCTTGACGCGTGGATCGCGACTCCGCGGCCCCCTGTCTCAACTCGTCAGGGGGCGGCGGGCTTCTGGTGCGCGACAGGGCCCGATATTGCCCGATACTGGCGACCCAAAGCCTTCAGCAGCGCTTCTCTTTCCGGCAAGTTGCCAGTTCACCATCGAGCGACCCAATGCGAGCTCTCCAATGGCAACAGCACGGACTCACTGCCCGACCTGCGAAGATACCGAGACAGGCTGGAGCCGTCAAGGCCATTGGTTTGGTGATGCAGCGCCCATGTCGCCACCGAAGCGGCACATCCGCATGCATCCGAGCACAACCTCTCAGTCCCTGCCACGTTGCTTCCCTCCGTTGAACGACGAGCCTGACCATAGGCCGGAGTTGGGCCGGTCAGATTCTCCGGCGTCTGCAACATAGCGCGGCGTTCCGTCGGAGGTAAGGTCCGATTCCACAGGGCGTTGATTCAGCGTGTTCTCCACCGTGGGCAACGAGATTCCCAGAGTTTCTTGCGCATTTCCTCCAGGATCAGAATGGAGGAGGCAACGGCGGTTGCCAGCAGCCAGCTGCTCAAGCTCAGGCTTTCCGTCTCAAATACCCGCTGAGCCGGCGCCCAGTGAACTCCCAACACCTGCAGCAGCACGACCGCCAGGAGGGACAACCACAGCCATTTGTTTCTCAGTACCCCCCGGGTGAACGCCGAGCGGTGCTCGAAGCGGGCGTTGAACACGTTGAAAACCTGGAACAGCACAAAAGCCGTGAACGCGAGCGTTCGGGCGCGGACAGGATCGCCGTGTTGTAGGGACCACCAGAGCAGTCCCAGAGTGCCCGCCGACATGACGATTCCGAAGGCGGCGAGATGGGCGATTCTGCGAGCAGTAAGGATCCGTGCATCCGGTTCTCGCGGCGGGTCATCCATGATGCCGGGCCTCGCCTTATCGGCCCCAAGAGCCAGGGCGGGCGGACCGTCCATGATGATGTTCACCCAGAGGATCTGGATCGGGTTGAACGGCAGCGGCAGGCCGAGGAGAGATGCCGTGAAAACGGCCGATAACGCGCCGAAATTCGTGGAAAGTTGGAAACGAACGAACTTGACGATGTTGTCGTAGATGGTGCGGCCCTCCCGGACGGCCGACACGATGGATGCAAAGTTGTCGTCGGTAAGGACCATCGCGGCGGCTTCCTTGGACACGTCAGTGCCCGTGATGCCCATGGCCACCCCTATGTCGGCGGACCTGAGCGCCGGCGCATCGTTGACGCCATCGCCCGTCATCGCTACGACCTGCCGGCGCGCTTTCAGAGCCTTGACCAGCCGGACCTTCTGCTCGGGGGTGGCACGGGCGATAACGCCGATGCCCTCGATGCGATCGAAGAGCGTGTCATCATCCATGGCGTCCAGCTCAGCCGAGGACAGTGTTTCTCCCTCGATGTTGAGTTCTTGCGCGATGGCCGTCGCAGTAGCTTTCTGATCACCGGTGATCATCTTGACCCGGATGCCCGCCCGGTGGCACAGGCGAATGGCATCCCGCGCTTCGGGGCGCGGCGGGTCCATGAGCCCCACATGGCCGACATAGGTAAGGTCCTTCACACGCGCAGACAGGTCCCCACCCGGATCGAAGTCCGCGGCGGGGAGGGTGGCCACGGCCACGCCGAGCACTCGCAGGCCATCGCCGGCAAGCGCCTCGTTGGCCTCGACCAGCGTCCTGCGAGCGGCCGCGCCCAAGGTGCTTTGCCCGTCGCTGCCAAGGTATCGGGTGCTGCGGTCCAGCAGGATGTCGGGAGCCCCCTTGACGAAGAGCCTCACCCGATCAGCCTCAAGGTGAAACGTGGCCATGAACTTGTTGGCGGCATCAAACGGCACTTCGGCAATGCGCGGCATCCGGTCTCTCAGCTCGTTCAGGTCTAGCCCGCCCTTGGCCGCGAGCACTTGCAGGGCGCCTTCCATCGGATCGCCAATGACCTGTCCGGCGCGCACATGGGCGTCACTGCACAGGGCCGCCGGCACAAGCAGGCGTTCCACGTCCAGGCCGGGTGGATTGTGGATGGCCCCGTTGGGTTGGTAACCCTCGCCGCTGACCGTAAGCTTTTGGCCGCGGAAGTGCACCGCGCGGACGGTCATCTGGTTGAGCGTCAAGGTACCGGTCTTATCAGTGCAGATGGTGGAGGTGCAGCCGAGCGTCTCCACCGCCGCCAGTCGCTTCACCAGCGCGCGTCGCCCTGCCATCCGGTGCAGTCCTAGTGCCAGAGTGACCGTGACCACGGCCGGCAATCCCTCTGGTATGGCCGCTACCGCCAAGGAGATGGCCGTCATCACCATGCTCGTGAACGGCTCGCCGCGCAGCATGCTCTGGACGAACATGACGGCCACCACCACGAACGCGATAGCGGCGAGCCGCTTGCCCAGCACATCAAGCTGGATCTGGAGCGGCGTGACAGTCTCTTCCGGCGAGGTCAGCATGGCGGCAATACGGCCCATTTCGGTCTGCGCGCCGGTAGCGGTCACCACCATCTCGCCGCGCCCCCGGGTAACCACGGTGTTCAGGTAGAGCATATTCTGACGTTCGGCAAGCGCTGCGGTCGGATCGCTTAGCGCAGCCACCTGCTTGCCCACGGTGTGTGACTCGCCCGAGAGCGACGACTCATCCACCTCCAGCCCGTGCGCCGCCAAGAGGCGACCGTCGGCCGGAACGCGGTCGCCGGAGTCGAGCAGCACAATGTCTCCCGGCACCAGCTCGTGGGCAGGTACCATACGCGTCACACCACAGCGCCGGACCTCTGCCTGCGGGGCAAGCATCTTCTTCAGCGCCGCCAGGGATCTCTCGGCCCGGTTTTCCTGGACGAACCCGAGGATGGCATTGATGAGAACGACCGCTATGATGACCGCCGCGTCCTTGAGGTCGCCGATCACGGCCGCCAGCCCTGCCGCGCCTATCAGCACCAGGATGAGTGAGCCTTTGAACTGATCGACGAAGAGCATCCAGGCCGGACGAGGGGGACTCTCCGGCAGACGGTTCTCTCCCAAAGTCGCCAGGCGGGATCGGGATTCCTCGCCAGACAATCCGCTCTGCCTGTCCGAGCCCAGATCCCGCAGGACCTCGTCCGGGTCCAGGACGTGCCAGTTCCGTTTCGCCATCGCTCCCGCACTCCGGCCTGCCGTTGCCCCTCGACCTCTATGGCCCCGCGACGCAATGCCTCCCCAACACCTCTGCTTGAGCAGAGAACGCCCACAGCACTCCGATTATAGCGATACCCACAGGCTCTGCAAGGGGCTGCAACCGGACCTCGCCGCGATCGCCTTAAGGTACAGACTCGCCTACGCCCCAATGATCGGTCCCTTACCACCGGGCCTAGTATAACGGCCGCTGCCCGTGGCCACGGAGAACTCCCTGTGGAACCGGAAACAACTCACACGGTCCGCCGCTTGACGACGCGCATCTCAGCCGCCACAATGGCCCGCTGTGTAGTTTCGGTCAGGTAAAGGCAGGCGCATCAATCCCATAGGTCCGGTCACTGTTCCCGGCGGGATCCGGCGGAAGGCCGGATTGCTGCCAGGCACGGAGGGAGAGGGTACGCTCGAAGGCCGCCCAGCCTCCATCAAGAAGACGCTCGCCCCGCCCTGACTCGTGGCCGTCGCCTTGTGGATGCGATCGGACGCAAGGGCAGCGCGCACATGGCCACCGACGAGATCATGGCCCGTACGCGGGCCGTCCCGTGAGCGCGCCCTGGTCGGCCGGTTTCGGGGAGATGCGAACTGGCCCCCCAGAGCAACCCAGGGAGAATCTGCATGAACTTCGTTCTCATCTGCATCGACACGCTCCGTCAGGACTACCTGTCCTGCTATGGCAACGAATGGATTCGCACGCCGAACCTGGACGCCTTCGCCCGTGACGCCGTCGTCTTCGATAACGCCTACGCCGGCAGCCTGATGACGGTGCCGATGCGGACGGACCTGATACGCGGGCGGTTCGGCCGGCCGTTCCATCCCTGGTGGCCGCTGGGCTTCGATTGGCCCACGCTGCCCCGCGAACTGGCCGAGGCGGGCTGGGTCACCATGCTGGCCTGTGACACGCCGCACCTTATCAATGGCGCGCACGGTTTCGACTGGCCGTTCCACGCCTGGCACTTCGAGCGAGGCAGCGAGGTGGATCGCCACATCGTCGACACGGCCGGCGCTGTGCCCCGCCCCCGGCATTTCGCCGAGCATTCGCCCTACCAGCAGAAGGTCGTCGCCGGCTACCTGCGCAACAACCGCTGCCGCCGCACGGAAGACGACTGGCAGGGCCCCCGCACCCTTAAGTTCGCAGGCGACTTTGTGCACGCCAATCCCGGGCGCGACGGGTTCTTCCTGTGGGTCGACACGTTCGAGCCGCACGAACCGTGGATGCCGCCCGACCACTACGTCGACCTCTACCACGACGCCGGCTTCGACGCAGACGCACCGCTGACGGGGCTCGAGCCGCTGGAATGCCTCAGCGAGGAAGAGCTCTGCCACGTGCGCGCCCACTACGCCGCCGAGGTCACCATGCTGGACCACCACCTGGGCCGCTTCCTGAACAGGTTGGCCGACGCGGGCCGTGACGAGGACACGGCCGTCATCGTTTGCAGCGACCACGGCGTGAATCTGGGCGAGCACGACACGCTCGGCAAGGGCGCGCCCTGGTACGAGCAGGTTGCGCACGAGGTCCTCATCGCACGGGTTCCGGGATGCGCGCCCGGGCGGCGTGGGGCAATCGTCCAGCCGGCCGACCTCATGCCGACGATCCTCGAGCTGGCCGACCACCAGACACCCGAAACCTGCCAGGGCCAATCGCTGGTGCCGGAGTTGGAAGGTCGCGAGCGCGCGCGGCGCGAGGTCGCCGTGACCGGCAGCGGACGGCCGAGGCAGGGCATCGCCGTGCAGGACGCGCGATGGTGCCTGGTCGACTCCTTCGATGTGGCGCGGCGGGAGCTCTACGACAAGAACGCAGACCGCGCGCAGGAGCACAACGTAATCGATCGGCATCCCGAGGAGGCGGACCGGCTACACCGGGCGCTTTTGGACTGGCTGGCGCAGCATGATGCGCCGGCGAAGTTGCGCGAGGCGTTCCGGGACGGCGTGCCGGTCAGCGAGCAAGAAGTGTACCCGCGCCCCGACTATCTCCAGAACTTCCGACCCTACTGGACGTACTTGCTCGAGCCGGAGAGCTGAGCGGCATCCCCGACCGGTCCCGCCTCCTTTCTCAATGCGCGTGCTTCCAGCAGACCTGGCTTCTGCTCCCCAGCCCGTCGCTCAGCACGTTCGGTTTCTCTTCCGAGTCATCGATTTGCTCGAAGTACAGCGCCTGGCCGGATGTCCACCTCGGCGGGGTCACCCAGAACGCTACCCGCAGAAGCTGAAGCGACTTCGAGTCGGTATTCACCGGTCATCTGGCCTGCACCGACGTCAGCCTGGAGCTGGCACATCCTTCGGAATGGGCCGGCATCCGGGAGCAGGGCAACGGGCGGTGAGGATACCACAGCGAGGCCGATCCCGGCTCCTCTGTCTGACAGGGGACTACTACTCCAACCCCAACAGACGGATCGCGTTCTCCCGCGCCACCTTCTGGAACACTGCTTCGGTGATTCTTCCATCTTGGCGTAGCTCCAGCAGGAAGTCGACAAGGGGGGTCGGGGTATCGGGTGCGCAGATATCGGTTCCGAAGAGGAGCCGGTCCTGGAACTCGTCCAGGAACTGCACCGCGTAGTCCGGATCGCGTCGGAGCGCGTTGCAGCCGCTCCCGGCGGAGAGATCGCCGTAGAGGTTGCCGTACTGCCTGAACAGCTTCGGGACCACGCCTTCCTCCGCTATCGGGTAAGAGGGGTATCCGTATCGGTCGGCCGGTTTCTCCAGTCGTCCCATCTCCGCCCAGAAGCTCTGGGAATGGGCAAGGAAAATAAGTCCCGGAAAGCGCTGCAGACTGCGTTCGAGTTGCGGAAGACCCGGATCGTCGTAGAGCCCGTACATCCCACCGATCTGGGCTCCGATGTGGAACGTGAGGGGGAGGCCCACTCGCTCGGCGTGTCTGAACAGGTTCTGCACCATCGGGTTCAGGAACGACAGGTTGGCCGTTACCTCGCCGATGCCTTTGCAGCCCTGCTCCCGATAGAACTCCAGCAGATCGCCCAGGGGCGCTTCGGAGGAGTTCGTCATGGAACGCGGGTCGACATTGCAGAAGGGAATGAAACGGCCCGGATACTTATCGCAGATCTGGAGGGTCTCCTGATTGGACTGGGGCACGTAAGAGCACTCAGGACTTACCCCGGGAAGCAGCACTCCCGCCTCGACATCGATCGAGTCGTAGCGCTCAAGCAGTTGCTCGGGCGTGGCGTAAGAAGGTCTATCTCCTCTGGATGGTCCCGGAACCGCACGCGTATGGACGTGAATGTCGATGAACAAGTGCTTCCTCCCATTCAGTAGACGCCGTACTCCAGGCCGGTTTCTATATAGGCCTCAATGTGGGCAATGACGTGCTGCCTTTGACTGGAGGTGAGGTCTTCTGCAAGGCCGGCGTGGCCGCCTGTGGTGTGAAGCGTGAACCCTCCCCCGGACGCGGCGGCATCGATCGCTCGTTTGACCATCTCGCGCGTCGCCGACGGCGCATCGGTCAGGAAACGCTGAGAGGCCACATTGCCCGATAGCACCATTTTGCCCTGCATCCGGCGCTTGGCTTCAGCGAGATCAACGTTTCCAAAAGGCGGGGGCTCCAGCGGCTCGGTCGCGTCGACTCCCATTTCACTCATGATCTCCAGGAAATCCATGCAGTTTCCATGGCAATGGCTTCGGCACTTGCCGCCGATGGCGTGCACCGCGTCGTTCACAGCCTTATCGTAGGGATATACCCATTCCCTGAAAAGCTCCATCCCGAACCATGGTGGTATGAGCATTTCGTGAGCGACGGTTACGAACCAGGGCGAGAGCCCGGTTTCACCCACAGCCCTCACGGTATTCACAGTCTGCTCGGTCGTGCGATCCAGGAATCGGTGCATCAGCGCTGGCTCGTCCAGAAGCCAGACATAGACCTCCGTCATGGTTGCATTTCGGACCAGACTGCCGAGCGGATGGAATAGGCCGGTCACGGGCAGGCCCCGGTCCGCAATGATCTCGCGATCATGTCGGCCGTATAGCTCGAGGTCGAACGGTCGGGCTTTCCTTGACGCCGCTGCAAGGCGCTCCATGTCCCTCAGATCATGGATGAAACGCCGCTCCCACCGGAAGTCGGCAGAATCAGGATTCTCGTAGCTATGCCGTGTAACGGCGCAGAACGACCCTGATTCGGTGTCATGCGTGCGCCGGATTCTGCGGTACTGACCGCTAACATCTTCAATGATCTCCTCGCGATAGTCCGAACTCAGTCCGAGGAATCCCCAGTCCACAAGCGGAGTATGGAGGAAATTGTCGGCTTCGCGGTCGATGAAGTCTGCGATGCGTTCGACCTCTGGCAGAGCCTTGGCCCACGCACCGACCTGCAGCTCAATCGGCACTCTATCGGGTTCCCGGAAGTGTGTAGTTCTCTGCAGTCGTTGCCTTGAATTCATACTCTCAGTTGCGAGAACTCCGCACCGAAGGGGCGCCACGCGCCCTGGGACATGATCCCCGCGACGCCGTGGTCGGCGTAGTGCTTGATGTTAGGGGCCAGAACGTCCAGGTTCGGGTAGGGCGTGAGATGCTGAAGGAAGTTGGTGCTGTAGCCCCACACGAACATCTTCGGAGCAATCCGTTGCCAGCCCTCCATGTCCTTGCGGAACTGTACATTCCCCCCCACCTGCCTGTGCTGTCGACGTCGCGATCGAATGGCCGAAATCACACGGGTACGAGGCGATATTGATGTAGATATCACGGCGCGGCTTGATGTTGGCGGGGGGCCTTCGTGACCAGACGTATGCATTGGCGGCCACAGCGGCACCCGGCACCCGTCGCTCAGCACGTTCGGTGACCTGGTGCACGAAGTGGATGAGCGGCCCCGCCTGCGAGCGACAGGCCCCGAGCCCTATCCAAAGTCCCAACACCACGGCGGCCGTCGTCCAGCTAAGCATGCCTTTCTTCGGGCGCGACAGTTGCGGAAGCTGGTGGACACTCCGCTGATCTTCCCGCCCACCTGTCTGCACATCGGTGTCTACTTCGGCGGAATCTCAGAAGACGTCACGGGGGCTGAGGTCCGGTTGCGGTAGGCTGTCCACATCTCGTCGGCCAGACGGCTCCGCCGGCCGCCTCCGTCCTTCTGAGTGCCGTGCTTCTCCGGAAAACGGCCGTGTCCCGGAACGCCCTGTCCGTTGTACGTGCCCGGGTCCTTCAATGCGATCGGATCGGGCAGTGCCCAGGTGCCGTGTGTCACCCAGCGGTCGATGTAATCGATCACCAACTGGTTGTTCCAGACCGGCTTGAGTTCCGGCATTAGATGCACGGCCAGCACCTGCCCTTTCCACGGTTGGGATAGGCAGCAGACCTGGTAGGCGCTGGGGCACTCGCCTCCGTCGATATACCCGTACGGATCGCGGATGCTTCTGTTCCCTCGCTTCTTGATCAGGTAGGTCCAGTAGCTGGCCTCCGAGCCCGGCACCCCGAAAAGAACCATGCCTTTGCCGTCGTTCGCCTTCTGGCTCCAATAGACACCGGTGTCCTCGCTCAGGAAACGCTCCGCCGTCATGTTCGTGACTGATTCGATCATGTCTCTGTCATCCAACATGACGGCCGCGAAGACGAGTGCTATCTTCTGTCCGGGTCGATGTCCGCCTCCGCTGGGCCAGCGCTGCCCGTCCAGGTACATGTGGTACAGATCGATGCCGTATTGCACGTAGGCGATCAGCGCGGGCATCTTGTCCTGGACGGGATCGTCCAGCATCAGCCGGAGCGCGCCGGTTCCGTTGCGGGCGCCGATATCGCCGCCGTAGTCCGGTATGTTTTCCCGGGGATGAGTGCGACGCCCGACGAGCCCGGTCTTGTGGTCGAGCTGCACCCGTCCGAAGCGTCCTACCACCCGGCTCAGAGGATAGTTCTCGGCCTGGGGCACCTTCGGCAGGGACGGCAGCAGTTCCGTCCGCAGGTCATCCACCCGGTAGAATGGTTTGCCCTTCGCCACGTACGGCGGCCGGAATACGGTCGCGCCTCCCTCCGGGGGCACTTGATCCACCACGGTCAGCACGGCAGCCGTCTTCAGCTTCTCCCGTCTCGGTCCGGGCGTTTCGTTCGACAGGGCCTTCAGTATGGACTGACCCGGCTTACCGGTGAAAGGCAGTTCCGGCACGAGCCCCGCGTCGAAACCGGGGATACGTCCATCGAGTCCGTGCGGGCCCTGCACACGCGGGTTCACCTCCCAGCCGTTCTTCTCGCCGTCGTAATCCGGGGTCATGGCAACGATCTGGACCGGCCCCTTCACCCAGTAGTCGCCGTTGGCGAACTGACCGCAGGTATACGGTTTGTCGAACACGAAGGAGATGCCCCACTGCTCGATCCTGTCCGTCTGCTTCGGCGCTTCGCCCGCAGAGACAAACGCAGGCAGGCAGCACAAGAGCATGAGTGCGACCGGCAGGCAACAGTCCGTTCGCCGGGAACTCCTATCCGAGCACCGTCGCAGCACACCGACCGGCGACCATCCGCCCTTTTCGTCACCCCGCACCAATGCCCATGGATTCCACATAATGTCGCTCCAGATGAATGCAGTGCTGATCTATGGAAGCGGTCCACGGCCGACGCAGCCAGCCTCCGTGTGTGGATTATAGCCGGGCATTCGCGACATTGAAACGGCCGGTGTCGCTGCTATTGGGAGGTGTGCCCAGGCGGCCAGTCTCGTCCCCGGCGTTGATTGTCAGATCAGCGCTAGGCTATGCACTTCGGGCCGGAGAAGGCTCAAAGGGCAGCCAAAAGACGATCCGTTTCGGCCCGAGTTTCCGTCTTGCTTTCGGGGGTACGGCACGGTTATACATCCACGGCATTTGGCAGGACAGGCGCCTTAGAGGGGCACCCGCGTGGACTCTCGCGCTCGCACCGGCCCAACACCTGCAGAAAACCGAGCCTCCACGCCCGACCTCCAATTCAGTGCGCGCGGCCGTTGCCCGAGCGGTTGTTCTGCGGTAGTCTGCGCTTGCGGAACCGAACGGCGCGAAAGCGTTAGCCGCGGCCGCGACTGAAATCCGTTGAGGAACTGGCTATGAGAACAAGATCGTGCGTCGCAGTCGTGGCGTGTGCAGTCCTGTTTTCCCTGGCATCGGTGTCGACTTCCGCAGCATCAGCCGCCGGGGACAGCGAGATGAAGTACAACAAGAGTTGGATCGGGCTTCGCTACGACACCCTGACCGGGCCCATCTACGAAGGCGACAAGCTTAAGCTGATCGTCGACTACTACCTCGATCCCTCCGAGCACCAGGAGCCGACCGTTCTGGTCGTCTACTTTCTCGGCCCGCGCGCCCCGGGCCGGCCGCGCCCCGGCGAGCGGCGCAGCCGGCACACAACCTATGGCGGGCAAAGGTTCGTCGCACAGCCCGGACGCCACCGCGAGGTGTTGACATTCACGGTCCCGGAACCCTATGACCAGAACTACGTGCTCTTCGTCGGCAGCTTCGAGGGCTGGCCGTGGAACGTCCGCGCAAAGGGCTGGTGGCAGCGCAGGGGCGGATACTTCGAGCTGGAAACGGACAAGCCCGGCAACCTGTTCACCTACGAGGAGCCGGTGACCATCGAGGCTCGGCTGAAATGCCGGGCCGCAAAGGGCGAGCGCAAGACCCTCACGTACATGGTGGACGGCCCAAACGGAGAGCGCGTTGCCGAAGGCTCGGTGGACTTCGTCACGCAGGGCACGAACGACCAGACCGTCGCCGTACCCCTTCAGATCGACAGGCGGGGCGTATTCACCATCACCGCCGAGGTCCCGGGCTGGGAAACGCGCACCACTTCCTTCGGCCGGATCCCCGACCTGATGGCCATCACAGGCGGACGGCGCACCCGCTTCGGGATGACCACCCACGCTGCCCCGTGGCTCGGTGTCCGCACCGAGGAGGTGTTCCAGATCGCTCGAAGGCTGGGGCTGACGGCGTGCAGGGCGTTCACGCGCTGGGACGAAATCGAACCGGGCCCCGGCGTCTATCAGCTCGAGAACTGGGACCACTTCATCGAGATGGCCCACAAACACGGCGTGGACATGATCATCCTGCCGTGGGGTCCGCCGGCCTGGGTGCTGCCCGAAGGCCGCGAGTATGGCTACAACGCGTTCGAGTGCGACTGGGATGCCTGGGAAGACATGGTCAGGACCGTGACCACGCGCTGGAACGGCAAGTTCTACGCCTGGGAATGGCTGAACGAGATCAACCCCGGCGGATCGCCGAACTACCCCGACGACTATCTCAATCTATGCCGCATAGGCACCACGACCGCCAGGTCCATCTATCCGGGCGTTAAGACGATGCTGGCCGGCGGCCTCTATCCCCGAAGCTTCCGGCTGCAGATGCTGAGGATGGGCGTCGGGCGCTACATCGACATTCTGCCCGTGCACTACCAGAACGGCGACGGTGTCCGCGAGGCCCGTCAGGACCTGGACAACGCGGGTCTGCAGCACGTTGAGGTCTGGGAAGACGAGACTCGGGTGAACGCGGACTGGCTGATGATGCAGTGGACGGACGAACTGGCGGCCGGCTGTAAGCGCATAATCGCCTTTGCCGGCGAGGGCAGCACCGGGAGTGGCGGATACATTCGGGCCGACAACTCGCCCACTCCCTCGGCGGCGACGATAGCCGTCTTCACCAGCAAGATGTTCGAGGCCGAGCCCGTCGGCATCTTCCTGCTGGGCAAAGGCGGCCTGTTCCATCTCTTCGAGCGCAACGGAGAGCCCGTGCTGGTCGCTTCGACTTACGAAGAGACGCCCGAAGAAGTGGATTTATGGGTAGGTACCGACAGCGTCCGTATCACCGATGACCAGGGCAACGAAACCGGCCTCAATGCCGAAGACGGCCGGGTCCGTCTCCCTCTCTCCGGCGAGAGATTCTTTCTCGAAGATGCAGACCTGGATATCCTGAAGGCCTACGCCGTGGCCACGGTCGAGACCGCCCGCGTGGGTTCGGGCACCTCCGTGAACGTCGCACGGGCGCAGAGGGTCATCCCGCGCGCCAGCATGGTGAAGGGGAAGAAGGGCGACCTGAGCGTGCGTCTTCGGAATCACTATGACCGGGTGCTGGAGGGCAGCTTCGAGGTATCTCTGCCGAGCGACTGGCCCCAACTCGACCGCGTGCGTTTTGCGCTGGAACCTGGAGCGGACCTCGTCGTGCCCGTCAGAGTGAGCGTTCCGGCAGACGCCGAAGACCGAGACTACTCGATCGAAATGGAGTTCGATTTTGCGTGGGGCAAGTTGCCGAACATCACGAAACCCGCGGTTCTGACCGTGGTCTCTCCGGACGCCGTGGGCAACCTGCTGCTGAACGGTGGATTCGAACGCCTCACGCAAGACGGCGACAGGCCCGAAGGCTGGAACGTGAACACCGGCGGGGACAAGGCCATGGTGGACTCCGACGGCTTGGGAGATGGACTGGGCAAACACGTTGTGAAACTGTCGGGCACTGAGAACTACGAGAGCATTTCGCAGAGCATACCCATCCGCGGGGGGCAGACTTATCTCTACACGGCATGGGTGTGGAACCGGAACATGCCTGCCGGGTCCAACATGACCCTGAGCCTGGGGGATGGCACGCAACTTCGCTACTACACGACCCAGGTCTTCAGTTGTGGCACGGACAGCCCCTACTGGCAGATGTACGTATGCCGCAGAGAGGTGCCGCCGACGGCCGAGAGGATGTCGATAGCGCCGCTGGCCATCGGCGGGGGATGGACCCTTTTCGACAACGTGCGCGTGACCCTCTACGAAGGCACGGATTACGCGGCCGAATGCCATAGAACCCGGCGGACGGTCACCATAGACGGTGACTTGGATGAGTGGGTCACCCGTTGCCCGATCCCGCTAATGGGCAAGAACCAGCTCACCGTCGTTGACGAGGACTACGAGTGGTCGCCGGAGAACCTGGGCGGCGTCGGCTACCTTATGTGGGACGACGCCAATCTCTACGTGGCCGTCAAGGTGCGGGACAACGTCCACCGTGCCGTGGGAGGAGCAGACGTCACGCGCGGAGACGGACTGATTCTGGCATTCGACCCCACGAAAGGCAGGGCGGACTCCGCGGAGAAGTCCTTCGCCTTCTACATCTCCTCTGCCACCCCTGGAGGCGGCAGCGGATTCCACACCGTATACCGCCCGGCCGAGCACTCCGGTGGCCTTCAATCCGGACAACTCTTCAAGGACTCGTCCATCTATGAGGTCGCGGTGAAGCCAGAGAAAGGGGTCTGCGTCTACGAGATGCGGATCCCATTCAGCGAACTGGGCGGGATAACGCCGGAAGTCGCGGGAAAGTTCGCCTTTTCTGCACAACTCAATGATTCCGATGGCGACGGTCCCGCGGCCCACATGAACTGGGGCGACGGACTCACGCCGGCATGGTCGCCGGAAGCCTTCGGCGTCGTCACAATGGTCGAATGAATCCGTATTCCTTCCAGCAGGGAAAGACTGCGGCTGCCCGTGCGATGCAGAAAGATCGAGCAACCGAAGATATGAAGCAGTCCTTCCACGACGGAGGCTTCCCGTGGCTGCAATGATCCAGAACGGCACGAGCGATTACCAGATAGTGACCGTCGACCGCTTTGCGGCAGCGGACGCGCACGCCGCCCGGATACTCCAGGACGGCCTCTTCAGGATGACGGGGGTGCGGCTGCCCGTCCGGTGGGGAAGTCAGAGGCTCCCCTATCTGCCTGCCATCCTGGTGGGCTACGGCCGTGAGGGCTCGGATGCCGGGCTGTGGGACACGGACTCCTACGAGATCACTCCGGTCGGCGGCGATCTGGTCCTGCGCGGGTCGGCCGAGCGTGGGACACACTATGCGGTCCACGCTTTCCTCGAATCGGTCGGCGCTCGCTTCTACGGGCCCGACGTCGTGGAACTGCCGGCGCTGAAATGCGTGGACCTGCCGAAGGAACCCGTCAGTTCCGAGGCCGCATTCAGCTACCGCCACGTTTTCTACCCCACGGCGCAGGAGCCGGAATGGGCGATACGCTGGAAGCTGAATGTGCACAACGGTCGCGATGCCCGCTGGGGCCGAAACGCAGCCGCACACTCCATCGGCCATTCCTTCAACGCCCTGGTGCCGCTGAGCGTGCACTTCGACGAACACCCGGAGTACTTCTCCCTGGTCGACGGTGCGAGGAGACGGCACAGGCCGCAGCTCTGCTGCACTAACCCGGAAGTGGCGGATGTCGCGTGCGAAAGCATGGCGCGTCTGGTGGCCCGCCATCCGGATCGCCGCATATTCGCCGTGGGTATGAACGACTGGGACGGCTGGTGCGAGTGCCCGGAGTGCACCGAGGCCGACCGACGCGAAGGCGGCCACATCGGCCAGTTGCTGACACTGGTAAACCGCGTGGCGGAACGCTTCCCCGATCGCATCATTGCTACCCTCGCCTATATGTGGGCGCTCGACGCTCCGAAGCGGATGCACGCCCTGGACAACGTCCTGATAGTGCTGTGCCACAACGAGGCCTGCTTCAATCACTCGCTGGAGTCCTGCGCGCACAACGCGCCCTTTGTCGCGCGACTTCGCGCCTGGAAGCAGCGAGCGGCCCACATCCTTATCTGGGACTACTACGTCAACTATCACAGCTACCTGATGCCGACTCCGAACCTGCGCCGCATCGAGGCGGACATGCGCCTCTACCGCGACATTGGGATTGAGGGCATGTTCTGCCAGGGCAGCGCGGTGCGGGGAGGTCAGTTCGAGGGACTGCGGCAGTATCTGCTCGCCAGGATGCTGTGGAACCCCGACCTTGACGCCTGGACCATCGTCGGGGATTGGCTGCGCGCCGCCTACGGTACCGACGCGGCAGAGCACATTGTCGAGTACCTGGCACTGCTTCACGACCACGTCGACACTGCCGACGCCCACATGCTGAACTACGGCCGCGACCAGGAAATCCAGCCGGACATGTTCCCGCCGCACCTGCTGAAGAAAGGCCGAGCGCTCTGGGACGCCGCCGAAAAGGCCGCAGCCGGCACTGAAATGGAGCGACGCGTGTTCGCCGCGCGCGCACCGGAGATGTGTTCCCGGCTCTTCAACTCGGGAGTGGAGTACGTTGTGGCGGACGGCCGACTGAGGCCCGAGCCGCCGGCCGACCTGGAGTTGCGGGACAGATTCGTCGACGCCGCCATACTGGGCGGGGCCGCTCACCTGCGGGAGAACGACGCGGCGCCTGAGGAGTTCAGACGTCTTTACGGCAGAGAGTACTCCGCCGTGACACTGGAGAACGATCTGCTGCAGGCGGTCGTCGTGCCGGAACTGGGCGGGCGCATCTACTCCATCCGGTGGAAGCCGTCCGACACGGAGCTGCTTCGCATCATCGATTTGATCCGCTTCGTCAACTACTCCCAGTACAGGGCCGGCTACGAGTTCGCGGTCGACCGGGAGACCGGACTCGGTGCGCAGGAGGAGTATGAGATCGCCGAACGCGAGGCAGCGACGGCCGTGACGGTCGAAGGCAAGCTGCCAGGCGAGCGTGTCATCCGGACCTGCGTCAGGCTTGCCAAGCGCGGCGTTGCGCTGGTTCATGAGATCGAGAACTCCGGCCGCGAGCCGGTGCGCGTGGTACCCGCTACGCATCCCGAGTGGAACTACGCCCTGTTCGGCCCCGATGCCCTGGTACAGTTCACCGGACCCGACGGATCGCAACACTCGACAACCATCAACCCCGAGCGCCGGCGGGGTCGAGATCTCAGGTTCCGCGGGGACCAGATGCCGGACGGACGGTGGCGCATCCGATCGGGCGAGCGGGAGTTTGCTATCGAGGAGGTGTTCGACGCGACGGAGGTGGAGGAAACGCGGATTGCTTTCTACGAGAGAAGTGGTTGCCTGGACATGGATCTGCACTTCCGTGAACGCACTATTGAGCCCGGCGAGCGGCGGAGCTTCTCGACCGAATGGAGATTCCTCCCCGGAGGATGAGTTTCGAAGCTCTCTGCCGATTGCTTTGACAGATCTCGGCTGAGCCGTACGATAGAATGGATAGTCTGGTCGAATGATCGGAATCCCGCGTAGGGAGGCACCGATGGCGCACGGGACGAGCGAGGCAGATTCCTGGGTGAGCGCAGACGCGGCCGCCGAGGGCATCCACGAGCGGCCGGACACGGAGCGCGTGCTGGACCTGAGAATCCGCGTGCGGCGGGCAATGTCCCGTCCACCCGAAAGGTGGGCCTGCCCGGAACGTCTGCCGGACGACCAAATGGACGCTCCGCTCGCCGTCCGGAAGGCCCGGGCCATAGCCCTTAAGCTAGGTGCCATGCCGACGGATATGTGGTACGGACAGCTTCTCGCCGGGTCGATGACACTGGAGGAACCGCGCCTGAACGGCGAATGGGGGTTCCCGGACTACACTACCGAGGCAGAGCGCGAGGCGGCGGCCGAGAAGGGCCTGAGCATTCGGTCGGTCTTTGGCCACGTGGTTCCCGACTACCCGCGGCTGCTGGCCGTGGGTCTGGACGGTATTGCGGCCGATGCCGAGACGAGGCGAGCCGTGGCGGAGACAGACGAGGAACTGGCGTTCCTGGACAGCGTGGGAATTGCCTGCCGCGCTGTGGTCGACTTCGCGGAAAGACTGGCGCTGCGTTGCGACGAGGAATCGGAACACGTTGAGAGTGCAGAACGCACCGAGGGACTGAAACGGATGGCGGGCAATCTGCGGCAGGCTCCTGCGGGACCGGCCTTGACCTTTCGGCAGGCGCTTCAGTCGGTCTGGCTGCTGCACATGATCTTCCATTCGACCATGAACGGCAACGCTCTGGGCAGGGCGGACCAGTACCTGTGGCCGCTGCTTCAGAGGGACCTGAGGGAGGGCCGGCTGGACCTGGATCAAGCCGCCGAACTGGTGGACTGCTTCTGCCTGAAGTTCAACGAGCGGGCGAAGACCACCGACGAACAGCGTCCCGACGAGCGGGAAGGCGAGGAGCCCGATCCGGGGCGGCGCACGCGGCACTACACTTCCTCCCAGTTGGGATCGCGGCGCGACGGACTGGACGCCACCAACCACTGGCTGCAGAACATCGTCATCGGTGGTCTGACGCCCGACGGCCAGGACGGCACGAACCCGCTCACCTACCTGCTGCTGGACAGCTACCGCCGCAACGAGATGACGAATCCGCTCCTTACGGTGCGCCTGCACAGCGACTCGCCCACTCCCCTGCTTCGACGTGTATGCAACGTGCTAAAGGCGGGCGGCGGCATGCCGGCCGTCTTCAGCGACGACGCCCTGGTGCCGGCCTTGGAGCGCGTCGGAATCCCCCACGAACATGCCCTCGACTACACGAACGACGGATGCTGGGAGGTCATCATCCCCGGACGCACGAACTTCTGCTTCCAACGGCTCAGCGTCATGCTCTGCCTGGAGTGGGCGTTGAACCGCGGACGTTCGCGCCTGTTCGGCAGTCGCCAGGGACCGGACACCGGTGACCCGAGCCGGTTCACGAGCTTCGAGGACGTGTGGACGGCCTTTGCGACCCAACTCGACGCGATGGTGGAACGCGTGGTGAAGCAGGTGCTCGAGAGCATCGACGCGCGCAACAGCATTGCTCCCGTGCCGCTGCTCAGTGCCCTGATGGATGGAGCGCTTGAGCATCGGCGCGACATGACGGCGGGTGGCGCGCGGTTTCGCACGTTCGGCATGCTGGCCGAGGGCGCCGCGCACGCCATTGACTCGCTCGCGGCCATAAAGAAGGTCGTCTTCGACGATGGCGAGGCGAGTATGGACGAGCTTTGCGATGCCCTGGACTCCGACTTCGAGGGCTACGGACCGTTGCGGCGAAGGCTGCTTGACAGCCCGAAGTACGGGAATGACGACGCGTACGCAGACGCGATCGGGCAACGCGTCATGGAACTCTTCGTCGACACCGTCGGGCGACACGCTGCCGCACATGAATCCGAGGTGAAGTTCCCCTGCGGCGTGGCCACGTTCTCCTGGTATATCGGCATCGGCGAAGGCCTCGCCGCCTCTCCGGACGGTCGATTGGCCCGACAGCCGGTCTCGTCGAACTTCTCCCCTGCTCTCGGCCGGGACCGAACGGGCATTCCGGGGGCGATCCTCTCCTACTCCAAGATGCTGCACGAGCGCCTCCCGGCGGGCGGCCCTCTCGACCTGAGACTCCCGCATCGGCTCGTCGAAGGCGAAGAGGGCACGAACCGGATGGTGGCCCTCTTGCGGAGCTTTGTCGAAACCGGCGGCTCGATGATGACGCTGACCGTTGCGGACACGGAAGAACTCCGAGCGGCCCAGCGCGATCCCGACAGCTACGAGTCGCTGCGCGTGCGGATGGGTGGCTGGTGTGCCTACTTCACGATGCTCAGCCGAGAGCAACAGGACCATCACATCCGTCGCCAGGAGACAGGCGCGTGACGGCGGACGGCGCAGTGCAGGGCCTTGTTTTCGACGTGGATACCTTCGCGGTCCACGACGGACCCGGCATACGGATGGCGATATACCTCAAGGGTTGTCCGCTCGCGTGTCGATGGTGCCACAGCCCGGAATCCCGTCGCCCTGAACCCGAGCTGATCTTCATCCGTGACAGGTGCTCGCTCTGCGGCCGATGCGAGACCGTGTGCCCGAACGAGGTCCATCGAGTCTCCCCATCCGGCCATGACCTGGACCGGAGCAAGTGTCGTCTGTGCATGGCGTGCGTGGAGCACTGCCCCACCGGAGCAGTGGCCGTCAAGGGGCAATGGGTCCAGGCACAGGAACTCATCGATCGGGCGGCCCGCATGAGACCGTTCTTCCGCCACTCCGGCGGCGGAGTCACTCTCACGGGCGGCGAGGTCACATCCCAGGCTGAGTTTGCCGAGGCGGTTCTCGCCGGCTGCCACAGGCAGGGCATTCACACCGCCATCGAGACGAGTGGCGCCTGCGCGTGGCCCGATCTCGAACGACTGATCCCCCACACCGATCTCATCCTGTACGACCTCAAGCTCATGGACGATGATGCCCATCGCCGATGGACCGGCACATCGAACCGCCGTGTGCTTGACAATGCACGCCGCCTCGGCGGATGCCGCGTGCAGGGCCGATTGCCGCTGATCCCCGGGGTGACCGATACACCCGAGAACGTGGCAGCCGTGTGCCGCTTCGCTCGCGAAGCAGGCTTCGTTGGGCTGACGCTCCTGCCATACAATGCCAGCGCAGCAGCCAAGTACGACTGGCTGGGCCTGCACTACGAGCTACCCGAAGAGCCACAGTCCCCCGAACACATCGAGGACCTCCTCGCTCTTGCCCGCAGCACCGGCATAGAGGCCGAACTCGGATGACCTTCCGCACCCGATCCCAAAGCCCTGTCCAGGGAAGGTCGAACTCGGCCCGGTCATGCTGCAGTGTGGCTATCCGAACCGGAAAGAATATACCTTCCCCCGGCGCATTTCCGGACGATTTGTGCGGGTTGCTCTCCAGAACGCCGGGTGACTTCGGCCACGTAATCGCAGCTCGTAGCGGCAGCCACCTGAAGCACCGGTTCTTCAACTTCCTGGGCGACCATCGGCTGAAATTCGTGTTCGTGGGAGGCCACGGCTTGGTCCCGGCTGCAGAACCTGAAATCTCCGGGAATCGAGTGGGTCTGTGCCCGTCGGCGTCTGCTTCCGGGGAGGGCCGCCGCTGCGTGGCGTCAGGGCTGGATGAGGAAGTCGGCAATTGCCTTGTAGAGTGTGATGACGGAGAGGATCGCGCAGTGCCGGTTCTCGTCCGTAACGTGCACGTCGTCGTCCATGAGCTGCCGCGGGCTGACGGCGAGTGCGTCCAACAGGCTCTTGCCCTCCGCCGCCCTGGCGGCGGCCTTGCCGAAGCGCCGCGTGTCGTCGCAGCCCTCGGTGTAATAGCGGGCCTCCCGGATGACGCCCTCCCGGATGTACAGGTAGAACTCCATCTCGTCGCCGCAGGCGCCCATCACGTGGGCGCTGCCTGTCGGATCGTTCATCCGGCCGTAATACGGATCTCCCGATCGTGAGCCGGAGTCATCCCGGACCGGCCCGTCATGTTGTTCTGTCGTCATCGCATTGCCTCACCTCGGGAAGAGGGTAAGCATACCCGATTCCCGGACCCTAATCCGAGCACGGCGGAGAGTCGCAGGGCTCCGTGCGCCCGCAGCACCGCGTAGTCCTGCCGCATGTGGGCCCGCGGGAACCGCGTCCGTGGTCCGTGGCGTAGAATCCGTTTCCTTTGAAGATCAGCCCGGCGCCGCCGCTGATCATCCTGTCGCACTGCGCGCCGCATTCCGGGCATTCCGGCGCGCGCTCCTCCATCATGCCGTGGAAGAGCTCGAAAACGTGCCCGCAGGCCCTGCATCTGTAATCGTATGTCGGCATCGGCAGGTTCTGATTCTCCATCCGTTGCGGGGCCATGGCACTTATGGACCACACGGCCCCGCATCTTCACTGTGACGACGAATATGGCTCAAGGGCGTCCCAAGAGCTCACCATCTGAAGCCGCGACCAAAGCCGCCACGGCGGCCGCCCCGCCGGCCTCGGCCGAGTCCCAGACCCCGACCGAAGCCCAGCCCTCGGCCGAAACTTCGGAAGAAACCTGGGGCATAGCGAGCGGCGCCATAGTACCGGGGGGCTGTGAAGCCGCAGTAGGGAACCGCCGGATACAATCCCCTCGCCCCGAAACCGGGATTCACGTAGCCCGGCGTCGCATACCCCGCATAGTAACCTGCTGCACGTCCCGTCATTGGACCCATTCCGGCCGGTCCCGTTCCATCTCCAAATGGCATCGCTATGCCTCCCTTCGATAAACGCTGACAAGCTCTCCTCCCTGCGGGCCCGACAGGGACCCGGTCTCTATTCGCGCTATAGCCTCAGACCCGGGCATGATCCTGCACCTCGTCATCGTCGGCAACCGGTCGCGTAACGGTCTTCCGCGGCCTGAGGAGAAGGGCATCGCCCACCTCGCAGCCGATGTCCCGAGCGATCACGGGGCACTTGGCTTTCAGGAGGAGGAAGATCGGGCCCGGGTGGTCACTGAGGGCCTCGCAGTTGGCCTGGCCCTTGGCGATGATAAGGTCCGCGCCGGCAAACCTTTCTCGGAACGCCGGGGAGCAGTCCTCCAGGACGGTGCCGGGAATATCGCTTCCGGTGCTGACGACCCTCGCTCGTGCGCATAGACCGATCTGCTCGGCATCGGCCATCGTGGCATCGTTGATGATCGGCCCGCCCTTCACGGCGACGGTGACGTCGTGGCAGGGGATTCTCGACAGGAACAGCATGTCCAGGACGATCTCGCCCGCGTTGTCCGCCAGGTAGAGCACCGAAGAAGCCGCTTCGAGCTCCCGCTCGAGGTCGTCCACGGGGCAACCGGTGATGGGCGCGGCAAGGGTCTGCTCGATCGTCCGGCCTACGAGTTCGTCGCACAGCCGGGTGTGGTGCCGCGCTCCCCAGTCCATGATATTCCCGGCAATGGCCAGGCGCAGAGCCGTCTCGAACGGGCGAGCGGAGGACCTGACCCGTTTCTGGAGTTCCGGCAGCAGACCCAGGGCGAACGCGTTCGCCTGTCTCTTGGCCTCCGCATATGGGTCGGCGCCGCGCGTCTCCGTTCGGACCAGCCTGTGTATGTCAGCAGCCATGCACAGCGGCGGCGCATCCATTGGGAAGTCGGCCATCGTCCGCAGAACCCGGCGCATCACTCGGAGTCGGACATCGGCATCATTGGTGGCCATGGAAACAGCGTCCAGCGCCTGCTGGGCGAAACACGGCATGCAGTCGAGGTAAGTCCTCATTCTCGGCTCCTGGGCAGTTTCATTCGCCGGCGTTCGTCGCCGGTGCTCGCTCGATCTCCTGCCGCAGTGCGCGCCATGCTCCACGCACAGCATCCGCCGCGGCGCCCGCTTCGTACTCAACGATGTTCCTGCCTGCACAGAGCGCCTCGTTCACAGCCGGGTCGAACGGGATCTCACCGACCAGCGGGGCGCCGAATTCCTGCGCCATGGTCCTTATGCGTTGCGATTGCTCCGGGTTCAGGTCGCTCTTGTTGATGCATACCAGGCTGCGCACTCTGAAATGGCGGCACAACTCGAGAACCCGCTCCAGATCGTGGACGCCGGAGACCGTCGGTTCGGTCACTATGAGCGCGAAGTCCACGCCCGATACCGACGCAATGACGGGGCACCCGGTTCCGGGCGAACCGTCGTTAAGTATGCGGCCGGCCCCATCCCGGGCCGCCAGGTTCGCAGCACTCTCCCGAACCGAAGTTACCAGTTTCCCGCTGTTCTCCTCGGCGATACCCAGCCGGGCGTGGGCCATGGGCCCGTAGGGCGTGTCGGAAACGTAGCTCTGGCCGGTGCGCGCCCGGCTGACGTCCACGGCCTCCACCGGACAGACGAAGCCGCACAGACCGCATCCTTCGCAGGCGAACTCGTTGACCATGTGCCGGACACGGCCAAGTCGCCCCTCGCCCTCAACCGGCGATATGGCGCCGAAGTGGCAGAGGTCGGCGCACCGCCCGCAGCCAATGCAGGCTTCCAGGTCGATGACCGCCTTCTGGCCGCCGTAGAAATCGCTTACGTCTTTCACTTCAGGTTTGAGCAGAAGGTGCAGGTCGGCCGCGTCTACGTCGCAATCGGCCATTATCTTGTCGTCGGAGAGCGCCGCCAGCGCGGCGGTCACCGTTGTCTTGCCGGTGCCGCCCTTGCCGCTGATCACGGTGCACTCGACGTAGTCTCCGTGCCGCTCCGTCTCGGTCGTTCCGGCCTCCGTCGGTGTCAGTTCGGCCAGCAACGCCTCGTCTGGCGCAGGTGGAACGGACTGGCTACTCAGGCGCTCCGCCCCTCGGAGGATGTCCAGCAGGGATTCGGTCACCTCGGGGAACTCGTCGACAAGCAGGCCTCCGCGCGAGTAACACTCGGCGTAACGCCTGTCGAAGGGCACGCGACCCAGGATGGGCACGCCGACCTCGTCGGCGTACTGCTGGATGATGGTGTCCTCACCGTCGGAACGGTTCACCACGATCCCCGCCGGTATGCGCAGCTCGAGGGCCATGTTCAGCGCCAGGCGCAGGTCGTTCAGTCCGAAAGGAGTCGGCTCCGTCACAAGAACAACCACGTCGGCGTCCTGCATCGCCTCGACCACCGGACAGGCCGTACCCGGTGCAGCGTCGATCAGGGTGAAGCCGTCCTTGGCAGCATGTTTCTTGACGCCGCGCACGACCGCGGGGGCCAGGGGCTCCCCGACGTTCAGCGTCCCGTGCGCGAAGTAGAACTCGCCGCCGTCCGGATCCACTTCCACCGTGCCGATGGCGACGGGATGCTCGGTGAGCGCCCCCTCCGGGCACACGTAGCTGCACACGCCGCAGGCGTGGCATAGCTCGGGGAAGATCAGGACGCGGGCATCGCCCTTGCGCGCGGAGTCGGGACCGGGGCCGCCCTTCTGCACGACGGCGATCGCGTTGTAGTGGCAGGCTTCCTGGCACTTCCGGCAACCCGTGCACAGCTCCGGGTGCCACTGAGGGCGCTTGACGGAGACCTCCTCGGCCGAGGTGAAGCGAGGGCGCACGAAGAGGTGGTCGTTGGGCTCCTCCACGTCGCAGTCCAGCAGCCTTACGGGGCCCTTCACACTGTCATCTCTGGCCAGAGCCGCGGCCAGGTTCACTGCAACCGTCGTCTTCCCTGTGCCGCCCTTTCCGCTGGCAATCGTCAGGATCATGGATCACGTACCTTCCAGGTTTGATAGGATGAAAGAGTCACGCACTCATGGCACCGATGGCTTCTTCGGCCGCGTTGACAAGCTGATACGCTATGGGCGAGGCCGTGAGGGCCGGGTGGGTGCCGGTCTGGAATGTGGCGATCTGGTCGGCCGTCATGCGTTGCTGGATGCAGGCGCTCACGGTGTTGATGAGTTCGCCGCCGCTTTTCGCGCCCATAAGCTGGCCACCGATGAGAACGCGTGTATGGCGCTCAAAAAGGAGCTTCAGAGTGAGTTCCTGCCCGTCCGGCATCACGCCGGGATGGCGGTTCATCCCGGACGCCCGGCCGGCGACGGCGCAGTAGCCCGCCTCCTCCGCCGCCGCCTGGGTAAGGCCCGCCGTGGCAAAGGCCGTATTGCCTATCACCGTTGAATACACTCCGATGGCGCCCGGATAGGCCCGAGTAATGCCGAAGAGGTTGGCTCCCGCCACTCTGGCCTCCGTTGTCGCAACCGAAGCCAACCACAGGCGCGACGGTTCGCCGGTGAAGAACGAGACCTTCTCGGCACAATCGCCGCAGGCGAATACGTCGCGATCGGATGTCCGCATGGCGCGGTCAACCTTCACCGCTCCGACGGGACCGATATCCAGTCCCGCGCGCTCGGCAAGCTGGACGTTGGGCGTGACACCGACACTCTGGACAACGACGTCCGCGTTCAGCGACTTGCCGCTCTCGAGCCGGACGCTGCCGACCGCACCGTTCCCCACGAAGCTCCGGACACGCTCGTTTGTGACAAGCGTAATGCCGCCCGACTTCAACTGGTCTTCCGCCAGCGAGCTGAACTCCTCGTCAAAAGCGGCCAACAGACATCTCGGCAGGAGCTCCACAATGCTCACGCGTGCGTCGCCCATCTTCTTGCACTCGTCAGCGAACTCAACACCGATAAAGCCACCGCCTATGATGACCACATCCGACGCGCGGCCGACACACTCCCGCATCCTGTCCAGGTGCGGCACGCTTTTCTTGACGGCGAAGATCCCATCCAGATCAGTGCCTGGAACCGGCAGTTCGACCGGCAGGGATCCGGTGGCCAGAACGAGCTTCCGGTACCCGATGGTGTCACCGGACTCCGTCTTCAGCATCCTGGACTGCCGGTCTATCTCGGCGACAGCCGCCACAACCAGACCGATGTCGTTCTTCTCCAGAACAGTATCGGGAATCAGGTTGTTGCTCGGGCTGCCGACCGTGCCGAATACATACGGGATCCCGCAGGGAATGAGCACGGCCTCCTCGCGGCGAACAAGGAGTATCGACTTGTCCCGGTAGTGCCGCCTCGCCGTCAGGGCGGCCGTAAGCCCGGCGGCACTGCCGCCTACTACCACTACATCCGCTTGCTCTTGCATGGATACCTTTTGGGCTCCTCGCTTGTCGTGTCTCGCGCCGGACAACTGTGATGCCGGCTTTGCCTAGCGAGCGCGAGTCATGGTCGCCCCGCACTTGGGACACTTCATCTGGTAGCAGGGCTTCCCCTGCTGGTGCTTCACCTTCTTTCCGCACTCCGGGCAAACGCAACTGCCGCCGGGTCCATCGCCGAAGCCCCCCATTCTCCCGCGTCCATCCCCGCGGCCTGCTCCTGTTCCTGCGCCGTATCCTGGCATCGCTCTACTCCTGCCCCCGGCCTTCACGCTTCCGGTTCGTTCCCGAAGGAGAGGCCTTGAGGTCCACTATGGGAGATCCGTCCGCGGCGTCCAGACCGCGGACCCTAATCCGGGTTCCGTTCACCTCTGTCACAAGCACCTGAGTCACCCCGATCGGGTTGGGCCTCATCGGGCTGCGCAGTGCAAACACGCCTCTCAGCGGACGACCGGCGTCGCCGCGCGGATGCACCTTCTTCCTTTGTCTCTGCTCGGCCGTAAGCCGGTGCATCCAGTAGAGCACGTCGAGTTTCATGCCCGGGCCCACACCTTCAAGGCCATCCTGATAGCTGGGGTCGACATCCAGCTCGCAGATGTCGTCATTCACTCTGCGGACCTTCCCGATCGGCTCTATCTCTATCCGCTCCAATACCTACTTCTCCTCCACTGCTCCGAGAACCTTGTGGCGACGCTCAGAAGAACCGTTCCCGCCACCAGAGGAACATGCCCCAGGCATTGTCCGTTCGGTACTTGCTGTCGCCGCAGGGCAGACCTCCTCGTTCCTCGGGTTCAGGGCCGATCAGGTCGCAGGGCTCTCCATATGCCAGCAGGCGATAGGCGGAACGCAACTGCACGAACCGTCGAGAAGCACCGGCATCCTGGGGATTGTGGTCCGGATGATGGCTCCTGCACGCCCGTCGCCAGGCGGCTTTCAGTTCATCCGGCGACGCATCTTCGTCCACTCCCAGTATCTCGCGCGCCCTTTTCTTGAGCGCAAACTCCTCTCGAATCTGCTTTTGAAAGTCGAATTCATCCATCCTCACGCTCACACGTACCCATCGGCGCCCGGAACCGCGAGTGGGTACTGCAACGTCAATCCGCCTCCGGAACGGTAAGGCCCGCGCCCTCCAGGTACTGATCCATACATTTCTCACATGTATGGTCGGCATCGCCCGCCTGGATGCACCGCCGAAACTCCGCCAGCCAGTTCCGGCCTTCGTCCTCGCCCCTGGCCAGGAAGGCCAAGAAACATACAAGACGATTGAGCGCTTCCCGGTCGAGGGCGTGTTCCATTCCGCAAGCAATGGCGTCGGCCCGATCGGCCTCCAGGCCCAGCACGTGGCCGAGGAAATCCTCCAGCACGCTGTGGCGCAGCACGATGCGGCTCGCAAGACGCCGGCCTTCGGCCGAAAGGGTCATCGGTTCGTAAGGTTCGTAGTTCACCAGGCCCTTCTCGGCAAGGCTCTTCATAGCCATCGTAACGGCGGACTTGGCCACGTCGAGTCCCGCCGATATGTCACGGACTCGGGCGAACCCTCGATCCCGTTCAAGGCGGAAGATCGTCTCCAGGTAATCCTCTAAGGTCGCACTGAGCTCCTGTGTCATTCGATGGCACCCGTTGATGTTCTATCTATGTAACATTATACTAATCCAAGAACTCAATGCAAGCGAAGTGGCCTGTTGAGTGAGAAAGAGGCCAGGGGCGGACGCGCCAATATGGCGCGTGGTCGGAATCAGATCAAGAGGCGACTTCGACTGCACCGGCACCCAGGCGACAGTGTGCACCGTCCGTGCGCCAGCTCGCAATTGGGTCCGAACGACGAAGCGTTACGGCCGGCCGACCATCCGCCACATCTCGACGGGCTGGTGATCGCCGCTCCAGTTCGCACCGACCAGCGCCTTGCCGTCCTGACCCAGGTCGGCCACACAAAGGCCGTGGCTGCCAGTGGTTGAGACGACTTCGCGCCGCCAGTCCAGACTGTCGCCTTGATTCAGGTACACGAGGATGCGGCGCCGCTGCGACTGGTGCATCTCGGCCGTCACGATGTCCGGCGAGCCGTCGCCCGCCAGGTCGCGGACGACGAGGCTGTGCGCATAGTCCAGCGAGCCCTCTACGACGTGCTCCTCCCAGTGACCGCGCGGATCTTCCGGAGCCTGGAACCACGACAGCTTCCCTTCGCCCTCGGAGCGCGTGAGCACGATGTCCGGCCTGCCGTCGCCGTTCATGTCGGCAACCCGGACGATGGCGGGCGCGAACCATTCCCCGAAGACGTGCTCCTCCCACCGGCCGTTGCGCAGGTCGGCCGGCGTCTCGTACCAACGCCCGCCTATAACGATGTCCAGGCGACCGCTGCCCGTCAGGTCGGCCAGCGCCAGGCCCTCGCCCGTTGGGCACTTCAGCGTTCGCGACTCCCACTGCTCGGGCCCGTTCCGCAGCCAGACGACGATCTCGGCCCCGGCGTCGCCCTGCTGGCGGGTGACGATCTCCAGTTGCCCGTCGCCGTCCACGTCGGCCACGCATACGTCGTGGGCGCGCGGGCTGCCTATCTCATGCCGTTTCCAGTGCCCGCCCGCCGGATCGCCGTCGGGCAGCGGGTTCTCGTACCACTCCATGCGGTCATGGCCGTACCACTCGGGGATGACGAGGTCCAGGTCACCGTCGCCGTCCATGTCCACCAGCCTGGCGTCGCAACTCCACTTCCCCGAGGGTGCGATCTCGTGTCGGCTCAGGTCGATCAGATCGTAATAGACCAGCGGCCCTCCGGCGCTGCTGGCCACCACCAGTTCGTCCCTGCCGTCGCCGTTCAGGTCGCCGACGGTCTTGATGTGGGCGTTCTCCGGTCCGTCCGCGTCCACTGTCACATGCTCGAACATGCCTGCTATTCCTCCCGGAAGCCCTACGGCCAGCAACATCGGCATCCATCGTGCCATGGGCATCGCCAGCACCTCGGTGGCGCCGTCGGAACTCCCGCCGAGTCGCCGGCCGCGGCCTACAGAGCCTTGTGACCGGTGTAATAGTCCAGGTCCAGTGCAATTCCCTTCAGGTAGGCGAGAGCCGCCACGTAGCGGCGGTCGACCTCAGCCAGGTCGCCGATCCGGTGCCCTTTCACGATGATGGGCGAGCACTGTTCGTGCGAGAGGTAGCCGTCATAGCCTATCTCCTGGCAGGCGGCCAGGAACACATCCCACTTGCACGGGTCGTTCTCGCTGCCGGGCACCACTTCGTCCCACCCCAGCGGCGCGCCGCCCACCGTGAACTTCGGCGCGATGGAGATGCTGTGCGAGTAGACCATCAGCCCCTTCATGCTGTGAACCGTCCTCCGGATGAAGTCGGCGTCCTGCGACTCCAGCAGTGGCAGGTCGAGCCCCACCTTCAGGCTGGGCACGTTCACCTCGTCGATCATCTCGAGCGTTTCTTCGTTGTTGCCGGTGATCTCGGGATGGGTCTGCAGCGCCAGCGTCACGCCCTGGTCCTGGGCCATCAGCGCCACCTCGCGCAGGCCATCCTTCACCTGGTGCCATGCCTCCAGCCAGTCCTTGTTCTGGGAGACGCGCCGCGAGCGCGACTCGAACGCCGGGTTGCCGTAGCCCTGATCGGCATAGGGGTTCTGGAAGTAGCCGAAGAATCCCGCGAGCACGCGAACGACTCCCATGCCCATATCCGCGGCAAGCTGGATGGCGTCGCGGACGTAGAGGATCTCCTTCTCCTGCGGGTAGAGCAGGACGTGGTTGCCCTTCATAAAGTTGGTGCAGCAGACGACGGCGCCCAGCTCCAGGTCCAGCTCGGAGGCCAGATCCTTCAGACGCTCGCGACGGTCCCGGTCCAAATCCATCGGGAACCCAAGCGGACGGTGGGCGTAGATGCACGCCGCGTCGTAGCCGAACTCGGCCGCTTTCCGAAAAGCATCCTCCAGCGGCAGGCATTCACCGTCGGTGAAGTACCCCCCATAGCCGATCGTGTCGAGGCTGAACTTCATGGCCGCCCTCCTCGTTCGTGGGTGCGCGGAGCGGCCGTGATTCTACGGGGTGGGCAGAAGGCCGTCAATCCCTTGCGTGGGGAGACGCCGTCTTCCGCGCTGCTTCCTTCACCAGCAGAAGAACTCGGAGGGCCCGGCGATGGACACGGGCACGATGCGAAGACACGAGTGCCATGCGGGCAGGTCGCTCCGGGGACAGGACGAGCTGCGCGCTCAGGGAACCGCCCGTTTGTCATCAGTTGTTAGGCCACGTCGCCGACCGTATCATCAGCCCAGGTGGGCCATAGCGCCAACCCCAAAGATCGGTCCGTTCGTTCTATCGTCCGGTGTCGGCTCGCTCCGGGCCTCGGGCAGGACTGCGGCGGACCAGGAGCAATACCAGAATCATGCGCAACACCCGTCTTCACAGGTACTTGCTGGTCGTGGCCGGCAGCGTGTGCGTCGCCCTCGGTGCCGTCGGCGCACTGCTGCCGATCCTGCCCACGACGCCGTTCCTCTTGCTGGCCGCCGCATGCTTCATGCGCAGCTCAGACAGGCTTTACGGTTGGCTTCTCCGGAACAGATGGTTCGGGAGCTACATTCGGAACTACCGGGAGCACAGGGCAATCAGTCGGAGAGCCAAAGTGGTCACGCTGGCCTTGCTGTGGCTGGCGATCGGCTATTCCGTCGTCGCCGGCGTCAGGAATCTGGTGCTCCGCATCTTGCTGTTTGTTGTTGCGTCGTGTGTGACACTTCACCTGCTGCGCCTCAGGACGATCTCCCCGGAGATGATCGCCGGAACAGGCGGAGGCATGAAAGAGGATCCGGACCCTGATGGTCCAACGCAGCCCAAAGGTTCTCCATGCTCCGGGAACAGAGCGTCGCACTTACGTCCCGTCGAGGAGCCCGAAGCCTAATGCCAGGACAACGGCTCAAAGAGAAAAGGGATGACCCGCTCGTCTCAGTTGCCCGTAGGACGACTTGAAGCTCGCGGGGCTGTTCCTGCGCAGAGTTGGTACGCCACAGAAGGTTGACAGGTATCGCGATCCGCAATATGCTCGATCCAGCACTGGCAGGGCCGCTTCGTGGCCGGCCGATGGCAAAAGCATAGTAGCACCGTCAATAGCGCCGAACATGCAGAGGAGACGAACCTATGAGTGGCGAAGGCAAGTGTCCGGTCACCGGCATGACCCGGGAGCAAGTGGCCGGCGGAGGCACGTCCAACCGTGACTGGTGGCCCAACCAGCTGAATCTCAGGATCCTCCATCAGAATCCGCCGATGGGCAATCCGATGGGCGAGGACTTCAACTACGCGGAGGAGTTCAAGAAGCTCGACCTGAAAGCGGTGAAGGAGGATCTGTATGCGCTGATGACCGATTCGCAGGACTGGTGGCCGGCCGATTACGGTCACTATGGGCCGCTGTTTA
>CAZZNQ010000002.1:0-109420 GCA_964655775.1 uncultured candidatus Brocadiaceae bacterium
AACCCAGGTTGTCCGGTTCGGGCACGTCGTCCGGGAAAGCGGCACCGAGTACTACGCCATGCTTGAAGGCGAGCCGACGATCGTCCGCGTGCCCGGCGAGCTTCTCGACTCGGTCCGAAAGACGCCGGAAGACCTTCGCTCCAGGAGCGTTTCCGACGCCACTCCGTTCGACGTGATGTCCGTCGAAATCGCCGGCCCGGGAGCGGGGCTTTCCTTACGCAAGGAAGCCTATGATTGGGCCATCGCCGGGGACGACCCGAGGCCCGGAGACAACCAGCGCATCGAGGATTTCATACGGGACCTCAAGGAGACTAGGGTTACGGACTTTGTTGCGGATTTTCCGGAGAATCTCGCTCAATACGGGCTGAGCGAAGATGAGCGCACGACCGTGAGATTCGCCGACGACGAAAGCGAGACACTTACGGAGGTCCTGTTCGGCTCCACCACTGCCGACGGGGAGTCGATACACGTGATGCGACCCGGTTACCCGCCGGTGCTGCTGCTCCCCGCCGACGGCATACCGGAAGCGTTGCAGCAGGGGCGGCTGGCCTTCATGGATCGCTCGCTCGCCCAGGCCGCTGCCCGGTCGGCATTGCGGGTGAGTATACGGAGCGGGGATGAGACTCAGGTGTGCGCAAGAGAGAATGCCGACGCGGACTGGAAGCTCCTGGAGCCAGTCTCGGGCGAAGCCGACGACGAAGCCGTCCGCGACATCCTGACTGACTTCGCGAACCTGCGGGCGGAGCGCTGGATAGCGGAAGCACCCGACGACCTTGCTGGGTACGGTCTGGCCGAACCAGCCCGAACTATCGCGGTTAGCTATGGCAGCGGCGACGACGCGGAGACTTCCATGCTGAGCATCGGTTCGACCGTCGAGGGCGCCTCCTCGCAACGCTACGCTTCTCTGCAGGGCGACGACCGTATCTTCGTGGTGGGTGAACCGCTCATCGAGCACGCACAGGCGCAGCTCGCATCCAAGGTCATCTGTCGCGCCGAAGGCATCGAATCGTTGAAGCTCAGCGGCGAGGCCGCGAACGCGGCTTTCCGCCTCACCGATGCCGGCTGGATCGATTCAGCAGATGCTCCCCGCGAGGACGTCGAGCGCGCGGTCCGCATGCTGGAAGAGCTAGAGGGCCTCCGTGTCGTGGACTACACGGACAAGAACTCGGTGCAGTACGGCTTCGACCGCCCGTATCTCGTCATTGAGATCGACGAGGCCGAAGCGAAAGGCAAACGCATCGTCATCGGAGGCACGACGGATGACGGCAACCGCTACTCAAGAAGTTCGCAGACGGGATTCGTTGTTGTGGCGGCCGCCGAAGACGTAGGTGCCCTTGCGCGTCTGGCGGGCACACCGGAGTGATATCCGCCCTGTTCTTTCGCTTGCCCACCGTCCTTTGACGCGGGCGCCAGGGGCGGGTATACAGGGGGGCCCTTTGCAGCAGAAGCACGCCCAGATCGCCAGAAACCAGATGAGACGCTCACCAATCGCCCATCCGGGAAAGCTCTGTGCGGAGCACTGAGTGGAGAGCCCGAGAGAGATGGGACACTGAGCGGCGATCAACGCCGCGCACCAGACTGGGAGGAAAAGCCGATGGCACGCATACCGATCGCGCTTCAGTTGTTCTCCGTGCGCAAAGAGTGCGCGAAGGACCTGGAGAATACGCTCCGGGCCGTCGCCCAGATGGGCTACGAGGGAGTCGAGTTCGCCGGATACCATGACCATTCCGCATCCGACCTGGAGAAGATGCTCGACGATTGCGGCCTCCAGGTGGTCGGCTCACACCTGGGCATCCAGCTTCTGGACGACGAGGTCCTGGAACGCACGGCCGCCTTCGAGGAGGAGCTTGGCAACCGCTACCTCGTGGTTCCGGGGCTGCCGGCGTCCATGACCGCGAGCCGCGAGGACTGGCTCCGGACGGCAGACCGGTTCTCAGCGCTGGCAGATGCGTTGGCCGTCCGCGGCATGCGGGTGGGCTACCACAACCATATCGTCGAGTTCACGCCGATGGACGGCGAGCTGCCCTGGGACATCTTCTTTGGCAACACGTCTCCCGACGTCATCATGCAGGTGGACACCGGCAACGCAATGCACGGCGGCGGGGATCCCGTGCCCTGTGTTGAGCGGTACCCGGGCCGTGCCACAACCGTCCACCTCAAGGAGTTCTCGAAGTCCGATCCGGATGCCCTGATCGGCGATGGTGATATGGAATGGCAACGCTTCTTCGACTTGTGCGAGACCGTCGGCGGAACCGAGTGGTACATCGTGGAACAGGAGAGTGAAGCTCACAACCCGCTGGACTGCGTCGCCCGGTGCCTGGAGAATCTACGCGCGATTGGCAAATAGCCGCCGAGTCGCATCTCACTGTCCCCCTGCAGCCAGCGTCATTTCACCATCATGCGCCTATCGAACTACATACAGGAACTCGGCCGGACCCCTGTCATCCCGCTCATGGGGTATCCCGGCGCCCAGATCACCCGCACGAGCATCAAGCTGAACGAGTTCAACTGGGGCGTACACGCATGGAGCCTCCAGACGCTGTACCGAAGGTTCCGTCCGGACGGCATTTTCACGCTAATGGACCTAGCCATAGAAGCAAGCGGCATGGGCCTCCAGGTGCGCTTCCCCTTGGATGAAAGTCCCAGCGTCGAGATCCATCCGGTCAGCACCGAGGCGGACCTCGACCAGTTCAAGGCGGTGGACGTCCTCAAAGACGGTCGGGCATATGCTTTCATCCAGACCCTGACCCAACTGGAGTCCATTCTGCCGTCCGGGGTGCTCAGGGGAGGCTACGTTAGCGGACCGTTCACGTTGGCCGGGCTGCTCTGCGGCGCGAACGATATAAGCCTGAATGTGCTCCTCGACCCCGAACTGGTGTTCCGGACACTGGAGCTGGCGACCAGCGTCGTGACAAGGTACGCGCTCGCTCTGGAATCGGCTGGCGCCCAGATGATAATGATTCTGGACCCGACGGCGTCCGTTCTGGGGCCGAAGCACTACCAGGAGTTCGCCGGTCGCTTCGCCTCGATTATCATATCGGCCCTGCAGGAGGCCGCCCCGATCTACCACGTCTGCGGCGATACGACGCATCTTCTTGAGCACTTCGGTCGCCTCGGCGCCGCGCTGAGCCTCGATTCGCCTGTTGATCTTGCGAAGGCGGCGCAGCAGCTTCCGCCGGACGTCGTGGTGATGGGGAACATCCATCCCGTGCAGACCTTGCTCAAGAAGTCGCCCGAGGAAGTGCGCCAGGCCGTGCTTCGGCTTCGGGAGAGCATGGCCCCCTATCCCAACTTCATCCTCTCCAGCGGGTGCGACATACCGGCCGACGTACCGCCTGAGAACCTGGAGGCATTCGTCGCCGCGGGGCGCGAGTGACGGGCAGATGGCCCCATCGCTCACTCTTGAATCACGCTGCCTCCCCCGCTATCTATAGGTGACCTAATCGGGTTGCCTTGCGACGTATGACCATCCCCGGGGAATCAACGAGAGAACAGCAATCATGGCGACGGAAGCGCAACAAGTAGTCCTCACCTATAACGGCATCGACGGCGCGTGCGCGGCGGCCGCCGTGCTCCTCCGCCATCCCGACTCGCTCGTCGAAATCACCAGCGCCGCCCGGATCGCCCAAACTCTTCGCTCGGTTTCGGAGGAAATGGCGCCCGGCTGCTGCGTGCACGTCTGCGGACTCGGCGTGGCGTGCTCTTGGGAGGAGCTTGAGGGCGCACTGGCGAGATTGGTGGAGAATGGGTCACGCGCTGTCTGGTATTGCGGGCGCGGTTACCTGGATGATCTGGCCGATAGGTTGCCGACCCGTTGCACTCCGGTCCTGGAGAGGGCTGAGACCAACACTGGGGCCGTCTGCCAGGCCCTGCAGGTGAGCCAGGATCCCAGGGCCGATATGCTGCTGTCCCTTGCTCGACAGGATCCCAATATCGGCCTCGACGCAGCGGACCCCACCCATGAGGAGGCATTCTGGATCGACCTGATAAACGCTTCGGTCGCCCAGTATTTCAAGTACCAGGACGAGAATACCTATGCTGATGCCATCCGCAACCTTGCAGCGGGAGTCCGTACACAGGAACACGAGAAGCTGGTGACGGTCTTTCGTCGGGCAGGCTATCGCTACGTGCTGTGGGGGAAGTCGACCACCATGCAGGACCTGCGCCGGAACATCGCGGCGTTTGGCGCCGTCGACGAGCCTGTGCTGATCACCGGAGAATCAGGCGTCGGAAAGGAATACGTCGCCCATCTGTTACATGAACGCAGCGAGCGAGCGATGGGACCGTTCGTTGCCGTAAACTGTGCTCTGTTCGCGGGCAACGTTGGCCTGGCCAACTCCGTCCTGTTTGGGCACGTGGAAGGAGCATTCACAGGCGCTGCGAAGGAGCGGAGCGGCGCTTTCGTGAGCGCCGACAGCGGCATTCTTTTCCTGGATGAGCTGGCCGATCTGCCGGCAGAAGTCCAGGCGAAGTTGTTGCGCGTGGTCGAGGACGGCTGGCTGACACCGGAGGGTTCGGACACACCGCGCAAGGTGGACGTGCGGATACTGGCCGCGACCAATGCCGAGCTGCCCGACCGCGTGCGTGCCGGTCGGTTTCGTGCGGACCTGTTCCACAGACTCGATGTGCTCCATCTGCAAGTGCCCCCGTTGCGGAGACATGCGGAGGACATCCCCGCCATCATCGAGCGGTTCCGTGACGCGACCGGAATTGGACTTCCCGAGGGAAAGTCGACCAAGGCGGACATGGACCGTCTGGCCGGTTTCGATTGGCCCGGGAACGTGCGGCAGCTCATCAAGGTGCTCAAGCGCGTTCACTATTTGGGACGCCCGCTCTCCCTGGTACTGGACGAGGAGCGCGCGCTCAGCAACGGGAAAGAGAGCGAGGGAGGATGGTGGCCGGGCGCCCCGGATGAGATTCGGCCGATCCGGCAAGTGCAATCCGAGTATGCCAGACGAGCGCTGGCGTTGAACAAGGGGAACTACACGGCAACGGCGAAGCAACTGGGGATAGCCGCGAACACTTTGAGGTCCTACGTCAGTCGGTCTGAGTGACCTGAGCGCACCACTGGTCCCACGGGGCACTCGGATAGGCGGATCTGAGGCATTCGACCATATCAGGCGACAGTCCGGCCAGCATCCGGCTGCGATCAAGGAGGAAATAGCGGATGTCGTCCGAGGTCGGGACGTAGCTCGATCTGAGTTCCTCCAGCGGAACGCGGTCCCGGAAGAACTGCGCCAGAAGCTCCTCGTTACCCTCGCACTGCTCACGGACGTGATCAAGGTCCAGCCGCTTAGCTAGAGCGGGGTTTTCTCGCACGCTGGGATACCGCCTGAGCGGGCCCAAGTCCTGGAACAGAAGACCGCGCCGGTAGTATGACTCGTGCCGCGGGTTGATCGTAATGCACAGGTCGTTGGCTTCCAGCAGGAGAGAGGCATAGTCGAACACGTACTTCATCAGCAGCAGGAGCATCGGCAGCGTGCGGCTCATCTCACGCCGACGGTCCGCCAGCATCGTCACCTCCGCGAGCTTCCGCCCCTTGCGGCGCAGGCGGTCCAGCTCGGGCCTGTATATCTGGTCCATTGGCAGCCCGCACGGCGAGTCGGGCACAACCGATACCGTGGCGATCACGCGGTCTGCTAGCATGCTGACAAAGGTGGCGCTGCGCGGCAGCAGGTTGTACGGGGTGAAGCGCATCTCGGAGGGGTTATGGTCTATGTAGCCTCTCTGCAGATAGCTGACATAGACCAGATGGTATGCCTGCTGCAGCTCGACCCGCGAGGCGGCCGGACGCACATGGACCGCTTCGGATATGCCGCACCGCGCATCACGTGCCATATTATGAGTTCCACCGACCTTGGCACCCGCCCAGGGGGCACAGACGGTGTGCTCGTCCTGTTGTTCGTCTCCGGACGACCGTCTACGTTCACAAACCGGTATCCGGTCTTTCCGCCACAGCAGCTTCACTGCACTCCCTTTTACTGTACCTCGCCCAAAATGACAAGCTCCTCGCTAGAGCCCGTGCAGAAACCGTACCGCTCGCAAATCGAAAATGGTAAATCGAGTGCGGCCATGGAACAGCCTTGGACCCGCACTGGCCATAGGCACCGGGGCACAGGGCCTGCACGCGCTGGAAGGCAAGTTCTTCGGGCTCCCCGCGGACCTCGCCATATCCCCGATGTGTTGTGTCCATTTCCCGCGACATGCACCGAAAACGCAACAGAGAAGCAGAGCGTTGCCGAAATCGGAGGGCACATCGCGGGTGGGCGAATGCGACACTCCGTGTTGCCGTGCGACAACACTTGCTTGCGCAATGGACTCACCTCGGGCTTGTCGGGGCCGTTGGCCCCGGGTGATGGGCGGCGCAGCGTAACGTGCGACTGCCTCCTTTACCTATTGAGTATCAGCCCTGTCACGCAGAAAGGCCGACAAGTGGGGAATACGCGTGGCATAGTGTTTGCGACACGCTAGGTAAGTCTGAGTCTTACTCCTTCAGGAGTTGTTTTTTCCAGGTCGAGTGATCGGGACTATCAGATGGTGCCTTCCGCTATACTCTGTCTGACAACCGACCAAGACACGGTAACTGCGCTGGACCGGGCGACGGCGCGCCTGGGTACTGAAAGCCAGGTGGCGGCCTCCCTCCCGGAGGCCGCGTGGCTGCTGAAGCAGCGGCCGTTCGATGCGGTACTGGTCCAGGTGGACTGCCCGGCCTGTGGCTTGCCCATCCAAGTGAAGGATATCCTTAAGAGGGACGGCAATCCGCCGGTCTTTGCCCTGAGCAGAAAGAACTCGATTCGGGAGGCCGTGCTGGCAGTGAGGGCCGGTGCCGCCGACTACGTACCTCTGAGCGACGACGACGACTCAACGCTGCAGAACCTGCTGGCGCAGGTATCCAGCCGACGCACCAGCGCGCAGAGCGTGCTTTCGCCGCACAGCGACCGGTCCGAGCGTCTGAACGGTTTCGTCACGGCGGACCATCGGACGATTGAAGCCTGCGACATGCTCTTGCATCTGGCTGCCTGCGACGCGGTCGCCCTGCTCACCGGCGAACCGGGCACCGGCAAGTCGATGCTTGCGCGGCTACTGCATGAGAACTCCAAGGAGACCCCGACCGCCCCCTTTGTGGTGGTGAATGCAAGCGCGCACTCCCGGGAGGAGATCGAGCGCGTTCTGGTCGGGTCCGCCACAGGGAGGGGCGTGGCGGGTGCCGCCCCCCCCGAAGGCAAGTTTCGTCTTGCAAAAGGGGGCACGCTTCTGGTAAAAGGCTTGGGCAGTGTGACCGATGTTGTCTGCGACGTGATTGGCAGGTCGGCCTCGCGTAGCGCCACGGCCTTAGGAGTGGACGTACGGGTCATCATTGCCGCCTGCATGGACAATTGCAGCAGGACGGAGTTGTGCGGTCGGCCGTTGGTTCGCGTCCACGTGCCCGCATTGCGCGAGCGGATCATTGATGTTCCGCTGCTGGCTAGGCACTTCTGTCGGCAGTTCGCCGCGCGGCACAATCGTCCCGCGCGCGACGTAGGTCCGGACGCGCTTTCGGCGCTGGTGCGATACTCATGGCCCGGAAACGTGCGAGAGATGGAGAACGCACTGGAGGCGGCCGTTATTGTGGCGGAGGCAGATGCACTTCACCTGGCCGATCTGCCTGACTCGGTTACAGCCGCCGCCTGCGACGAACTGACGGTGCTCCCGGTGGCAATGCCCGGTTCTTCATTAAAGGACGCCTTGCGCGGTCCGGAGCGGAGACATATTCTTCGCGCATTGCGGCAGACCGACTGGAACAAGCACTCGGCCGCCCGCAAGTTGCAGATTAGCCGTTCAACCCTGTATAAGAAGATTCAGGAGTACGGCCTGGCACGTTGAGAGGGAGCTGGGAGTTGTTCTCCTGGTGCAATGAACTCAGTCGGTGTACAGACGGGTTCGTGAGGCGCTGAGAGATTGGACCCGAGATCGGACGGTGCGAGTGAATGCTCATACTTCTACCCCACACGGGCGAAAGTGACAGATAGAGCGACTGATCGCAGGGAATGGCCCAGACTCGACCTGAAACTCAACGTCGAGTTCTTCGTTGAGCGTGAGGCTGCCGATCAGGGCACGGGAACAACTGCAAACGTGTCCGCCGGTGGGCTATACTTCACGACTCCGGAATGGGACAAAGTCCGTGTCGGTGAGCAGGTCGGGGTGCAGCTATCCGGCCTAAGCAGCTACAATCACGGCCCCCTGTTCCGGATACTGCACGGCCGCGCCACCGTACTTCGAATAGACGCCCCCAGTGCGCCGGATCCTGCCTATCGCACGGGCGGGGTTGCCGTGCGCTTCGACGAGAAGCCCCGGATAGGAGTCTACAGGTTCTCCGCCTGACATTCCCGAAGCCAAACACCTCCGGCTCTGCCACTCCCTCCACCGCTGGCCGCTTGCGGAGCCTTCCCGTTCATTTGTCCATCAGATCGTGCTCGTGGAGCTTGTTGTAGAGCGTGGTGCGGTTGATCCCGAGTGTCCTGGCGCTCTCTTTGCGGTTCCCGTCGCAAGCCTCAAGCGTCCTCAGAATTATCTCCCGCTCCACCTTCTTCATCCGCTCCCTCAGGGGACCGACCTCGTCATTAACGGCCAGTGGGCTTGCCTGGGTGTGGTCGCCCTGTATGCTAAAATCCTCAGGCGTGAGCTCTTTGCCTCGGCACAGAACAACGCTTCGCTGCATAACGTTCTCCAGCTCGCGCACATTCCCCGGCCACGTGTAGTCCAGGAGTAACCGCATCGCATCTTCGGAGATGGCCTCCACCGGATGAAGGGCTAATCCGCGGTATTTCTCAAGGAAGTAGTTTGCCAGGGCCGGGATGTCCTGCTTTCTGTCCCTCAGAGGTGGCAGGTCGATGTGCAGCACGTTGATGCGGTAGTAGAGGTCCTCACGAAAGGCCCCCTCCTCCACCAGTTCGGTGAGGTCTTGATTCGTAGCCAGGATCAACCGGACGTCCACCTCGCGCGTCTCATTGCTGCCGACCGGCTCGAACTGCAGGCTTTCCAGCACACGCAGCAGCTTGACCTGAAGCGGTGGAGTGGCCAGAGATATCTCGTCCAGGAACAGCGTGCCCTTGTCCGCCGCGTCGAAACGCCCCCTCTTGTTGGACACGGCCCCACTGAAAGCGCCCTTCACGTGGCCGAATAACTCGCTTTCCAGCAGAGTGTCCGGCAGAGCCCCGCAACTCACTTCGATAAACGGCTTGCCGGCACGCGCGCTGTTCATGTGAATCACTCGGGCAACCATCGTCTTGCCCGTGCCGCTTTCGCCCGTGATAAGCACGGTGGCACCAGTGCCGGAGACGGTACGAACCATCTCCAGCACGCGCTTCATCCTGGGGTCGCTGCACACGAAGTTGTCCAGCCGGAACGTCATATTTAGTTGCTGACGCAGCCGGTTGTTCTCAGCCAACAATTCCTGCTGCTGGCAAGCCCTTTCGATGGCCAGCCGCACTTCATCGTCGGAAATCGGCTTCGTCACGTAGTCAAAGGCGCCCGTCTTGATGGCCCTAACAGCGTCCTCTATGGTGCCGTAGCCGGTCAGCATGATTACGGAGGTCGGCACGTTAAGGCCACGGATATGCTCCAACAGGTCAAAGCCGGTCCCTTCGGGCAAACGAACGTCCGTCAACACAACGTTGAAGCGATCCCGTTCCAGCAAAGACATCGCCGCCTGCAGGCTGGACGCCGAACTGACTTTGTAGCCCTCGAGTTGAAGGTATTCGCATAGGCTGGTCAACACTATGGGGTCGTCGTCCAACACCATCACGGATGTCTGCTGATCGGCCATGCGTTCGCCTGCTCCTACTCTGCCTCTACCGGCACGACTATTTCGAACACCGCGCCCTCGTCGGACGGAAGCAGCCGGATGTCCCCGCCGATGCGGTGCAGGGAGTCGACGCAAGCCGCCAGCCCAAGCCCGGTTCCAGTGCCGTCTTCCTTCGTGGTAAAGAAGGGCTCGAAGATCTTGTCGCGTATCTCTTCCGGGACGCCGGGGCCGGTGTCCGCCACGGTAATCGCCACCTGTCCGTTTTTCTCAACAGCGCGCAGAGTTAGCTTACCATCTTCGCCCATTGCGTCCAAGGCGTTCTTGACGACATTGTTGATCACCTGGCACAGCTCTGTGTCGGGGCACCGGGGCAGGTCCGGGGGAAGGTCCAGGACTATGTCGACGTTTGTCTCTTCGGTCTTAGTGGCATACAGCGTGAGCGCGTCACGTATGATCTGGCTCAGGCTGACGGGACGTCCGCCCCGGCGGTAGGTGCGCGAGAACGCGAGAAGTTCCGTCAATATGCTGCTCATCCGGAGCAGGCCCTTGCGGCTTTCGTCCAGGTAGTGGCGCGCCTTCTCGGGCTGCTCGTCCATAAGCCTTTCGGCCAGGCCGATGAAACGCAGGATGCCGTCCAGGGGATTGTTCAGTTCGTGGGCGACCTTGGCCGCGATTTTCCCGACCAGCGCCAGGCGCTCCGCAGAGGAGAGCTTCTCCTCCATCTGAACGTCTTCGGTCACGTCCTGGACGGTGAGAATGCCCGCTATCGTCGACCCAGCAGCGTCCTCGAGCGGCGAGCAGTGAATATCGACGACCCGGTCCTGCCCTTCGGAACGGTACGCGACGCGCTGCAGGCGGAAATCCTCGGCCGTCTGGAGCACGCCGCGGAGCTTCTCTCGCCAGGCCCGTTCATCCATCGACAGCCCGTTCACAAGAGGCGGTCTCGCCGGACCGTCGGCGACAAGTTCCTGCTCTCCCAGCATCACCTGCGCCGCTACGTTTGCGAAACACACGCGCAGCCGCCTGTCGTAGGCGATCACGGCAAGCGGAATGCCGTCCATGATGTCGGAGCTCAGCGCCCGCATCGCCTCCATCTGCGTGTTCTTCTCCAGCAGCCAATCGGAGGCTCCCTCCATTACCTGCGAGAGCCGCTCGTTGAACGAACGGAGTTCCACCAGCAGGCTGAGCGGCCGCATCAGCGACCCGAGTTTGCGCGTGAGCGCTTGGGCAAGAAGGAGGTCCTCTGCACGAAAGACGCGATCCGCCTTTGTCATGGTCAGGCAGACCACGCCGAACAGCCGGTCGCCGTAGAGGATCGGCGTGCCAAGGCAACTGAAGTTCGAGTAGCGACGGCACTGCCGTTGGCTGAGCTGGCGGACCTTCCGGGCATCTGTGACCAGGATGGAGTCGCGGGCTTTCGCTACCCAGCCGGCAAAGCCCTCGCCGATCTGCTGCCGCAGACCGATGCGCAGGTCGGCATCCGGCCCTTGCGCGGCCTTCAGAACAAGTGTCTCCGAGCGTTCGTCCCAGAAGTATATGCTCCCGGCGTCGCAGCGGAGTGCGTCCAGGTAGCGCACAAGGGCCTCGCGGAGCATCTCGTCCACGTCGCTGTAGCGTGCCAGATCGCGCACGAAGGCCAGCATCTTCTCCGAGAGTTCGTCCCCGTAGCCGGCGAAACGCTCAGCGCTGTCCAGCAGTGGCATGTCGCTGCTGACGGTAACGGCCATGTCGCTGGCCCAGCGATAGCCGTCGCCGCGGAGGAATCCCCGTATGCGGTCTTTGGTGTCGGCAGGATCCTCCTGGGACGTCACGCACAGAAGCTGCTCAGCGGCCGGCCAGCCGGTCATCTCGGTCGGATCCGGCATCGTTCCGTTGGGCAAAGCCAGGAGACACCGCGCGCCGGGCATTCGCTCCGTAGCCGTTCGCAGAAGCATATCCACATCAGCCATGGCGTCGGCATTGACCATCAGAGCAAGAGACTCCCCACCCTCTTCGTCCAGCAGCACTTCGGCCGACGAGGTCGCCCGGCTGACCGAGTAACCTTCGGCTTCCACGACCTCTTCTATGAGCGGGTCGAGCGAGCGTTCCAGGCTCACTACCAGTATCTGACCAACCCGGCTCATGATGATTCTCCCCTCTCCGCAACGGTCACGGCATCTCGCCCCGATGTAGATTCAGACAGGCAGTGCGACCGTCGAAGCCCACACATCGGTCGCAACACGGCATTAGGTCTTTCGGATTATACCCGAACCCTGTGCTTTCGGGAAGTCTTTATTGCGGAAAAGGGAGGAACGACATAATCTGGCCCGGCATTTCGTCATTCCCCGAATGCGCATCGACCCGTGCATGGAGCACGAACGCACCCTCTCTGTGGGGTAGTCGCGCCTGAGGCAGCCCTCAAGCTCATCCGCACCGGCCGGCCGCCGCCAGCGTTCGGGCTGGTATCTTGCCCGCCGGGAACGGAAGTTGCTATGATTTGCGTGTTGCATTCAGACTTTCCACAACCGGAGGTGCACCATGGCCGTCTACGTTGTCACCGGGGGCGCCGGATTCATCGGCTCCAACATCGTGCGCCGGCTCCTGGCCGAAGAGAACGAAGTCCGAGTGGTCGACGACCTGTCCACGGGTCACCGAAGCAACCTGGAGGAGGTCACGGACCGGATGGCGTTCTACGAGGGCAGCATCCTTGACGCGATGCTGCTCGATGAAGCCATGGACGGTGCCGAGTACGTTCTGCATCAGGCGGCCCTGGCCAGCGTGCAGAGGTCTGTGAACGACCCGGTCGCATCCAACGAGGCCAACGTAAATGGCACCCTAGGCGTCCTGGAAGCCGCTCGACGGTGCGGGGTGAAGCGCGTGGTCTACGCTTCAAGCAGCTCGCTATACGGAGATGTGCCCACATTGCCCAAACACGAGGAGATGGCCCCGCAGCCAAGAAGCCCTTACGCTGTGAGCAAGCTGACGGGCGAGTACTACTGCAGGGCCTTCGCCAGTGTTTACGGCATGGAGACCGTATCATTGCGCTACTTCAACGTATTCGGTCCCCACCAGGATCCTGCCAGCCAGTACGCCGCCGTGATCCCGATCTTCGTCAACTGCATCCTGGAAGGCCGCAACCCAACCGTCTTCGGGGACGGAGAGCAGTCGCGCGATTTCACATATGTGGAAGACGTGGTCACGGCCAATCTTCAGGCGGCGACGGCGCCGGGAGCCGCCGGAGAGTATATGAACCTGGGGTGCGGCGGCCGCCATTCCCTGAATGAACTGCTTGATCTGCTGCAGTCCATCATCGGCAGGCAAGTAGAGCCGATCTACGCAGAGGCGAGGGCCGGGGACGTGAAGCACTCCCAGGCCGATATCAGCAAGGCCGCCCGAATCATCGGTTATGAACCTCAGGTCTCCTTCGAGGAGGGCCTGCGTCGGACCGTCGCATATTACCGGCAGCTCAGTGGATAGGAAGGGCGAACGCCTGCCTGCAACAGCATTCTTGGGAGACGGATATGAGCCCGAACTTTGACAGACACGCTCGGTGGCCGCTGTATCATGTTGTGTTGGCGGCTCTTAGCCTTAGCCTGTTCTTTACGCCCATGGTAGGAAGCGCATCCATGGCGAATGACAAGCCGTGGCAGCCTGCGGGGGCCAACTGCCTCTACACGGACATACCCGAGGATCCAGCCGCTCTCCCCCCCGCTTCAATTGTCGCGCTTCCGCCCATTGCTCTGGCAGATTCCGTCTGGGGGGCCACCGGACGGGACAGCCGTGGTCACATCTGGTTCGGTGTGACTACGCGGGAAGACATCCGAACATCGGCCCATCTGGTGGAATACAACCCCGAGACGGATGAAACTATATCGCGAGGAAGCGTTACCGAGGAACTGGACCGGCTCGGGCTGCTGCGCGAGAACGAGAGCCAGGCGAAGATACACACGAAGATCCTCCAGGCAGCCGACGGCTATCTCTATTTCGCCTCAACCGACCTCCTGGGAGCGGATTTCGCGGCGGGCAGCCGTCCGCCCACCTGGGGATCGCACGGATGGCGAATGGACCCCGAGACCTGCGAGTGGGAACACCTCTTCGCGGCGCCCGAAGGACTAATGGCCGCAGCCGGCACCGGCAGGTTCATCTACTTCCTCGGCATCTTCGGGCACGTACTCTACCAGTATGACACCGCGACCGGCGACCTAAAGCGGGTCGAGGTCGGTGCTCTCGAGGCGCATTTCTCGCGCAACATCTTCACAGATTTGCGCGAACACGTATACGTCCCTCGCATGAGACGATCTTCGCATACGGGCGAGTCGATCGTGATGCTTGTGGAATACGACACTGACATGGAACAGGTCGGGCAGAATCCGCTCGGCCACTACCTGGATCGCACGCCGCGGGACTCGCATGGCATCACCGGCTTCCAGCCGATGGCCGACGGGTCTATCGTGTTCGTGACGCACCACGGCTTCCTGTTCCGGCTTGTGCCGCAGAAAGGGGGGCCCGCCGAACTCCAGGAGATTGGATGGTTCCACCCCGACGGCCGGCGCTACGTGGCTTCGTTGTTCACCTATGCTGGAGAGCGATACCTGATCGGCCTTGCAACCGGAAGCCAGGACAAGGAGCGTGGTCCGACAGGATTCGACTGGGTGGTGTATGACTTGAAGGAAGGCGGAGCCGTTGTGAGCGCGTTCGAGGTCCGGGCCGGTGGGCCCGTTCCCCTGAGGCGCGCGCTGCTGTACGGCTGCGTGACGCGCGACGACGCCGGGCGCTTCTACATCGTCGGCCGCATGTCACGGCGCCATCCCGCCGCACTGCGGGTGGCTTGCCCCGATGGCAACCCTACGCCTTGACCACGCGCCCCCCGTCGCTCCCCGGGGGTACCGCGTTCCGTGTGTCCACAATCAGCCTGGCGTTGCGACGGACATAGTCGAAGTCGCACGCCGAGTGGTCGGTAACTACCACCACGCAATCCTGCTCGCGGAGCACATCCGATGTCAGTTTGACCGACCGCATCTTCAGGCCCGGATAGCTACGCAAACTAGGGAACTGCCCGATGTGGGGATCGTGATAGGAGAGATCCGCACCTTCGGATGCCAGCATGCTTATGAGGGGTAGCGCGGGGGATTCGCGAATGTCGTCCACGTCCTTCTTGTAGGCCACTCCTACCACGAGGATCTTCGAGCCACGGATTGGCTTGCCGTCGTCGTTGAGGGCGCGGGCGATCTTGGAACGCACGAACTCCGTCATGAAGGTGTTGATCTCGCCCGCCCGCTCGATGAAATGCGTCTTCAATCCGAACTGGCGCGCCTTCCAGGACAGGTAGAACGGGTCGATGGGTATGCAGTGGCCGCCCCAGCCGGGGCCAGGGTAGAACGGGTGGTAGCCGAACGGTTTGGACGCCGCCGCGCCGATCACCTCCCAGACGTCGATTTCCATGCGGTCGAACAGGATCTTGAGTTCGTTTACCAGCGCGATGTTGACGGCGCGGTAGATGTTCTCCAGGATCTTCGTCGCTTCGGCGGCATCAGTCGAGCTCACCTTGATGACGTTGGGAGACACCTGCCCGTAGAGCGCCGCTGCGACCTGCAGGCTTGCCGAATTGATGCCCCCCACAACTTTGGGGATCGTCTCGACGGTGTAGTCCGGATTGCCGGGGTCCTCCCTCTCGGGGCTGTAGGCTACGTAGAAGTCCTCTCCCGCCGCGAGCCCGCTCGCCTCGAGTTCCGGAACCACCTCTTCCCGTGTCGTACCCGGATAGGTTGTGCTCTCCAGCACCACCAACTGCCCCTCACGGAGCCGTTTGGCTATGGACTGGGCGGTGCTGCACACGTAGCTTAGGTCCGGATCGTGCATGACGGATAGCGGGGTCGGCACGCAGATGAGGATGCAGTCAGGCTCGGAGAGACGGTCGAAGTCGGCCGTCGCTTCAAAGCGGCCGGAATCGAGCAGATGGCGGATATCGGAGGAAGGGATGTGTTTTATGTACGAGGAGCCGTTGCCGAGTCGTTCCACCTTGTCTGGGTCTATGTCGAACCCTATCACGCGGAGACCCGCTTTGCCGAAGGCACGCGCCAGCGGCAGGCCGACGTAGCCCATGCCAATGATGCCGACCAGTGCCTCGCCGCTCCGCACCAACTCCAGGGTGCTCATGCGTTCACCTCCGCTGCCGATTTCTCAATAGCCTGTGACCCGATTGCCGACCACGTCCGGTCCATAACCTCCATCACTTCAAGGGCTTCCTCGCCCGGGACCGGCGCCTCGCGACCTTCCTGCAGCGCCGAGTAGTATTCCCCGATGAGCACAGCCATTCCGTCGTAAGGAGTCCATCGGCGCATCAGCACCTTCGCGGTTCCCCAGAGGGTGCCGAGCATAACCGTCATTCCGTGCCGGACGTTTGAGATGGCCCGTGCGATCGGCTTGGGAACCCCCCGCATCGCCGCCTCGCATATCACCCACTTGTTCAGGATGTCGACCGTGAGCGTCCCCCGCGTGCCGACCACCTTCAGGTATTGGAACCGTGGCATGGCGGCCAGCGAGACGGTCACCACTCCCCCGGCGGTCTCGCCTTTCAGCAGGATTCGGAGTTCGTCCGTCGGTCCCTGCGGCAGGACGCGGAAGAACCGGGCGTCGGCGTCCACTTCGGCCGGGCGCCCGAGCAGCTCCAACGCCAGGCAGAGCGGATGCGGGGCAAGGTTCTGGTACATCCCGCCCGGCAGCCCGAAGGTCCAATGCTTCTCCCCTCCTGGAAGCATGTATTTGATGCCCGGGTTCCCTGCAAGGTTGAAGCCATAGAAGCTCTCGACCCAGATGATCTCGCCGACGGCCCCCGATTCGATCATCCGCCGCGCCCGGACGATGGTCGGATCGTAAAGATGGTTGTGATCGACGCAGATGTACACGCCGTGATCGCGCGCTACGCGGATCATCTCCCTCGCCTCGACGGCGTCCACCGCCATGGGTTTCTCCACGAGCACGTTGCACCCGTGCTCGGCCGCCAGCCGTGCGTCGTGCGCGTGAAACTGCGGAGGTGTCAGAACGTGCAGAACCTGGGGCTTCTCCTGTTCCAGCATGTCCCCGAGGTCGGTATACGTACGCGGCACATCGAACTGCTCCGCCAGTTCCCGGGCTGCCTCGGGATTGACGTCGCAGAGGGCCGCGACGTCCGCATGTTTCAGGCGACGCAGTATCCCCAGGTGCTCCACGGCGATCCCCCCGCACCCGACGACGCATGCCTTGACCGGCGGCTTGGCCTTGACCGGCCGGGCCAGCTCGGAGAACCGTGCCCGCCGGCTCAACGCCTCACGGCTCGCATGGTATGCCATAGTCGCATCGAGCGCCTCGTCCCTGCCGACTTCGGGCGTCCAACCCAATACGTCCTTGGCCTTCTCGTTCGAGTATGTCACTCGGCGGTGGCACGCGATGAGGTGCGCCGGATGCAGCGGGTTCGGCCGGCCGAGCGTCTTGAGGGCGAGCCCGGCGCAGAAACTGAGCATTCGTGCTATGAAATACGGCAGCCTGAAGATCTTCATCTTCGGGCGGACGGCGGACTTGAGGCGCTTCAGATACTCCACTTGCGTAAACAACTCGTCGTCGACAATGCTGAACACGTCGCCGTTATCGCCTGCGCCTTCGGCCGCCAGCAGCGCGGCACGGGCGCAGTTGCGCACGTAGCAGGCGGGAAGCACGTTGCGCCCATTGCCGATCACGAGAAACGCGTTCGAGCCCATCGAGTAGCCCATCCGCGGGAGAATCGCTTTGCCGCGTGGTCCGTACATGAGGCCCGGCCGAATCACGATCACATTCATTGCGCCGTCCTGCCCAGCGAACTCGAGTGCCGCCTTCTCGGAGGCGATCTTCGATCGCGTGTAGGTGGTCAGGAGCACCGGTTCGTCCTCGTAGGGTGCGTTTTCCGTGATCGGGCCGCCATCCTGCGGATTCTGCATCCGGCACACGCCGATGGAACTGATGTGCACGAACCGCCGCACGCTTTCCTCAGCAGCCAGCGCAAGCAGACGGTGCGTGCCCTTGATGGTGGCGGCCTCGTACTCCTGTGGGACTCCGGCAGTCGTGGAGGCGGCGTTGATCACCACTTCCACGCCCTGGAGGGCCGTCCGCAGGGCGTCTTCATCCTTCAGATCGGCCTCGACAATCTCAACGGGCATCTCCTGCAGGCGCTCCGTCCGGCTGGTCTTACGCACCATGCCACGAACCTGATGCCCTGCACCGAGAGCCATCTCCGTCAAATGACCGCCGAGGAACCCACTTGCACCGGTAATCAGCACTTTCATCCGTCGCGTCGGCCTCCAGGTGTAAGCTCGATGTCCAGTCTTTCCAGCACACGCTCGGCGTTGCGTCGCCATGTATGCTCACAAAGCACGAGTTCCCGCGCCTTCTGCCCCATGTTGCTCCGGATCTCACTGTCCTCGATCAGCCGGCCGATTGTCTCCGTAAGGGATGCCTGGTCGCCGGGATCGAAGAGCATTCCCGTCTCGCCGTGGGTTACGACTTCTTCAATGGCAGGCACGCGCGGCACCACCACCGCCTTCGCCATTGCCATGTATTCGAAGAGCTTCATAGGGGACCCGAACGTATTTGAGTGTGGCATCACGGCAACATCCATGTCCTTCAGGTAGCACGGCACGCGTTCGTGCGGCACCGCGCCGGGCAGACTGAACCGGTCCGCGAGTCCGTAACGCTCGATCTTCGCCTCCACCAGCGGTTTCTCGACACCGTCGCCGACGAGAAGCCATCGAGCCCCCGGATGATCGGCGCTGAGTTCGCGCGCGGCGTCCACCAGCATATCCGTTCTGTGCCACGGCACGAAAGCGCCCACGTAGCCCACCACAACCGCTCCATCACCAAAGGCGGCAGAGCCGTTCGCCGCCATGATCTGCGAGGGATCGAATGCGCCGGGATCGATTGCGTTCTGGCAGACCAGAATCCGTTCGGCGGGCCAACCGCGTTCGACCAGCATCGCCTTAAAGGTCTCGGAGACGGTGACGAACAGGTCCGTCCGACGGACCATCCAGCGCTCCAGCGCCTTGGTGAGCGTCTCCAACACCAGAGGTCGAAGCCGGCCGATGTCCGCCGTGACGTTGACCTCCTGTACAACGGGGACCTTCCAGAGACGGCTCAGGAGCGTCGGCGTTACGCTGTTGGACGTTGTCCGTTCGTAGATCATGTCCGGCCCGCGCCGGCGGGCACACCTCCACATGGCGACAAGCGAGTAGGCATTGTAAGCCAGCTCCGCCAGCTCGAACACAACGGGCGGCGCTTTCCTGGCCAGACGTTTCAGCGCACCGCGCAGCAAGCCTTCGGACCGATCACCGGCGTCCGCCCCGCCCGGTGCCGGTGGTCGCTCCGGATCGCAGCCGGGCGGGCTGGATATCTCAACGGTGTGCCCCATGTCACGCAACGCCCGCACCATTCCCATGATGTGGACCGTTTCGACACGGTCTCCGGCGGTCCTATGGTGGTAGAGCACGTGCATGTCAGCCTTCCCGTGGCGGCTGGCCGGCTATTCTGGCCGGCACACCGACGGCGGTTGCATTCGGGGGAACGTCGTCGAGGACTACCGCGTTCGCCCCGACCTTCGCCGCATCGCCCACCTCAACGTCGCCGATGATGCGAGCGCCGGCGCCCACGAACACGCGGTTGCCCAACACTGGCGACCGGCCCTTCTCAGCGCCAATCGTCACGCCACCCTCGATTACGGTGTTCTCACCCGCGCGAACCGAGGAGTTGATGACCGTGCCCACGCTGTGGAGGATCACCAGGCCTGGCCCAAAGTCGGCACCACGGCCTATCACTGCGCCGGTCAGAAATGCATTCAGCTTGTAGACGAAGAACACCAGCAAACCGAGATGCCAACGGCGAAACGCGCTCATGCAGCGATACAGGGCCGTGCACAGGCCGCCGTCGCTGAACAACATGCGCAGCGACAGCATCGGGCTGCACCGGCCATAGTACCAGATGCTTTTCGCGCGCAGATCGGCACGCAGGAGGCGGAACAGCCCCGCGGGCTCGATCGCGTCCACCTCACAAAACTGGTGGTCAAGAAACTTCACTGGCTGTGAACTCCTCGGTAGGCTCGTCGGGGGTGCCGGCCACGTCGCGCAGTATCCGTTGAAGTGTCCGCGCATTCCTCTCCCAGGACATCCTCCGGACACGCCTGCGTATGCTCGCTCGATCCCATCGCTTCAGCAGAGCCGAGATTAGTGCCGAGGCGAGTTCCTCCGGGTCGTCCGGGGGCACCATGGTGCCGCTCTCGGAAGTGAGAAGATCGGGTACGGCCCCAACAGCCGAGGCCACAACCGGAGTGCCGCAGCACATGGCCTCCAGGACCACGTTCGGACAGCCTTCGTTGCGGCTCGGCAACACAAGCACGTCGGCCGCGTTCATCCAGACGCCCACCTCTTCCCTGCCGATCTGCCCGAGTGCGCGCAGGTCGACGTTCGCCGGTAACTCCTCGGTCGCACTCTTGAGCACCCGCCGCATCGGCCCGTCGCCGGCGACGGCGAACAGTGTGCGCTGTTCGTGGGAGCCGGCCGACGAGTACTGTTTCACCGCCTTCAGCAGCACGTCGACGCCCTTCACAGGAAGCAGGTTCCCGACGAAAAGCACCACTCGCCGACTCGCGTCGAGGCCCAGCTCTGCCCTGGCCGACTGGCGTGGCCTCAGGGGGAAGCGGTCCGAATCGACTCCGTTGGGAAGCACGTAGACCCTTCCGGACGGGGTCCCCAGTTCCTCCGCGATCTGCGCCAAGTTCGAACTCACGGCGACGACGGCGTCAGCGTTCCTCAGCGCCTCGATCGTGCGCCGGCGCACAGGGCCATCGCTCGGAAGCGAATGCAGGTCGGTGCCACGTACTTTCACCACGTAGGGGACCTCCATCTCCACGGCCAGTTCCATGGCCGCCCGCCCGGCCGGATAGGCAAAAGTGGCCATGAGCACGTGGACCGAGCCAAGGTATCGGGTCTTCATGATTCGTCTAACCGCCCGCTCAAATCCGATCCACGTCCGCGCCCGGCCAAGGCGTGGAACGTACCAGAGTGGCGAATGGAACAGAAACGCCCTGTCCAGGCACCGGTCGCGACACCCGAACAGCGAGAGCTTCCGTGGATCGGTCAGCAGCCGAGGCCACGGCAGCGGGTTGATTACGGTGACTCGGCACAGTTCGGCGAGGCACTCGATCTGCCGGCGATTGTAGGGGCCGCGCCACTGCTCGTATCTGTTGGGGAAGGTGTCGGTCAGGACCATCACGTGCATGGCGCACCTCCCCTCGGGTGGACGCCGTTCTCCTGCAGCAACTCGACGTAGAGATTCTCGTGCTGGGCCGCGCACGCCGCGAGACTGAAACGTTCGACGGCGCTCAGGCGACCCGCCTTCCCCATGCGAGCGCGCAGACCGGGTTCCTGAGCAAGCCTGCACAGTGCATTTGCGATCGCCGCGGCATCCTCGACCGGCACGAGGAGACCGCTCACGCTATCCTCCACGAGTTCCGGCAGCCCGCCGACCCGTGTCGCCACCACGGGCAACGCGCAGGCCATCGCCTCGATGACGCTAAGCGGCAGTCCCTCGGTGGACGATGTGAGGGCGAAAACATCCATTCGCCGGAGCAGGGCGGGCACGTCATCGCGCATGCCGAGGAACTCCACCTCCTCTTCGATGTCCAGACGCGCGGCCGCCGCCTCCAGATGCTGCCGCCGAGGGCCGTCGCCCACCACCTGCAACCGCACGTCCACATCCTCCCGCTTCAGCCCTGCTATGGCCTCGAAGAGCAGCTCGTGACGCTTCTCCTCCGACAGCCTGCCCACGCACCCCACCACCATTGTCTGCGAAGCGTCCGCGTGGCCGTCGCGCGGCTGGAAACGGCTCAGATCGATCCCGTTGTATATCACAGTCGTCCGATCCGGCAACACGTAGCCCGCCTGCACCCCGGTACGGCGGACGTACTCGGCCACCGCCACGAACCGAGTCGCAAGGGGATTGGCCACCTTCGCAAGGAAATGGCTTTCACGGATGCCCTGCTCCGAGGGCACGGCATGCTGAGAACAGACGACGACCGGCACGCGCGCGAGCGCACCGCCGACGGTGCCGTATAACTTCGCGAACGTATTGTGGCAGTGCAGGATGTCCGTCCCTGAATCGCGCAGCAGATTCGCAAGGCGCCAGGCGAGCCCTATGTCGTAGCCCTGCCGCAAGCGCGAACGGTCCAGCGACAGGGGCCGCACGCCGGCTGCCTCGAATCTGTCCGCCATTGGGCCGCACCCGTCCAGCGAGCACGCCAGCACCCGAAACCGGTCCGGGTCCATGGATCTGGCCAATTCCAGCGCCACCATCTCGGCCCCGCCGACGTGGAAGCTGCTCAGCAGATGCATTACGCTGATCTCGGCCCAGGCTGAGGAGAACGCTTTCCTATCGGGGCCGGTCGATTCTTGGCTGGACGAGAGTTGACCCAACTCGCTCACCATCCTTCAACGCCATCCTGCGTGCACGAGTATCGCGCCGGCGATGATCATCGCGCTGCTGTCCAAACCGAATGCATTCAGCAAACCGGCGGCCATCAACACAACGCCCACCGCCACAAGCACCCGGTTCCCTACCGCCTTACCCATTACAGTTTCTCCATATCTCAGCCAAAACACGAGTTACTGCGAAACCGCCCCGGCTTCCACGGGTACGTTGGATATGACCATACGCCGCTTGTTCGTCGCCGTCCTTTCCAGTTCCTCGACCTCCTGGAACTCCACTTCCATCGTCTGCCCAACGTAGCGTCTCAGTTCGCGTTCCATCTGATCGACAACGCCCTCGCCCCAACCCTCCCCGGGCACGATGCGCACGGTGAGGTGGCCCACGCTTTCCTGGACGAACTGGAACTCCCTCACGCAAGTGAACTCCTTCATCAGGTGGGGCATCATCACACCGGAGCAGAAGTTGCCCTCGGGGGTGGCAATCATATCGAGCGACCGCCCCACCACATCGCTCAGGAGCGGCAGACCCCGGCCGCACGAACACGGTGCCTTCGCCAATACGCCCATGTCGCCCAGGCGGTACCGGATGAAGGGCATGGCCATGTTGTCGAAACCGGTCACGACAATCTCCCCCACCTCGCCAGGCTGGACGGGATTGCCGCTCTCATCAACCACCTCAACATAGAGGCCGTCGGCATTGATGTGCATTCCTTGGTGTCTGTCGCACTCCTCGCCGATATTGCAGAACTCCTGGCAACCATAGCGATTGAACGTGGGTGTGCCGAATACCTCCTCCACCTTGCGGCGCTCCCCGGGGAACGCCTGTTCGCCGCCCAGGATAATGCCCTCCATCGGTGGCGGCTCCAGGCCCAGTTCTTCCAGCAGGAGCGCGAAAGTGTAGGCCGCATGTGCGTAGCAGAACATCACGCGGGGTCGCACCCGGCACATGAGACGGTGATGCTCGCGAGCGGTCTCAAGTGACAGTCGAGTGCAGGTGCGGACGTAGGAGCGCATGAACGCCCACTGGAGTCGCTCCTTCCAAACCTCAAGCCTCGGGCGCTCGCCGACGCCGCTGCCGACGGCGAGCATCAGAATGAACTGCGGCTCCCCCAATCGGTAACCGGCCCACTCGTCCGCCCGGATCCAGGCCGCAATCCGCCGGTCGTAGTGGTCGCGATTGTAGCGGAACTCAACCGGCCGACCGGTGGAACCACCGGAGTGCGAGACGATCAACGACTTGGTCCGCCACGGCCCGGCTATCAGGTCCTGCTGGTGCTCGCGGAGATGCGTCTTCTCCAGAAGCGGCAATCGGCAAAGGTCGCCGGGAGACCGCATGTCCTCCGGGCGGACGCCTCTCTCATCAAACGATCTTCGGTAAAAGGGAACGTTGTCGTAGGCGTATGCGACGATTCCCCGCAACCGTTCCCACTGCCGGGCGCGGACCTCATCAGCCGTCATCCACTGGCTTGTCTGGAGTTCCGCAAGGTATCGAAGCGTCCGACGGCGCCGCAGGACGGACTCATATAGCGGATAGAGAAGGTTTCTGTGCAGTATTCCGTACAAGCTCACCGTGGTCCGCCTCTCTCGCTTTGCCGGGACGCACCGCGGCTCAACTCCGCGCCCGGAAGTAAGCGATCACTTCGTCTATGATCCGGTCCAGGTTTTTCGTCGGCTTGTAGCCGATCAGCTTCGACAGCTTGGATATATCGGGCACGCGCCACTGAATGTCCTCGAAGCCCGGACCGTATGCCTCCTCGAACGGAATGTACTTGATCTCCAGACCCTCGTCCACCTTGACCCGCACGCGCTCGGCCAGTTCCTTGATCGAGACGGCTTCGCTGCTGCCGATGTTGAAGACCTGCCCCACCGCTTCGGGAGTCTTCATGAGCTGCACGAGCGCACCGACGGCATCGTCAACATGCGCGAAGCAGCGGACCATGCTGCCGTCGCCATAAACAGTGATGGGCCGGCCGGCGAGGGCCTGCTGAACGAACCTTGGCAGAACCATGCCGTATTCACCGACCTGTCCGGGGCCTACTGTGTTGAAGAACCTGACGATGACGACGGGCAGGTCCTTTTCTTCCCAGTAAGCCAGGCCCAGAAACTCGTCAATGGCCTTGCTGCAGGCGTAGCTCCAGCGCGAACGGCAGGTCGGCCCGAGCCGCATGTCGTCATCTTCGCATAATCCGCCGCCCACTTCGGCCGGTGTCGCCTTGCCGTAGACCTCCGAGGTGGACGCAATCAGCACCTTCTTCTTCTTGCGGGCGGCGCTCCGCAGCACCAGCTCGGTGCCGTGGATGTTCGTCTCGATGGTCCTCACCGGGTTCTCCACAACCAGGCGCACCCCCACCGCCGCCGCCAGATGATAAACGGCATCGCACCGGTCCACCATCTCGGCCAGCAGCGACTCGTTGAAGATGCTGTCTACGACGTAGTGGAAGTTCTCGTGCTCCCGGAGCTTATCGATATTTGTTATATTGCCGGTGGAAAGATCGTCCAGAATGTAGACGGTCTCGCCGGCATCCAGAAGCCGTTCAGACAGGTGCGAACCTATGAAGCCGCTGCCGCCTGTGATCAGGTACTTCATTCCGTCGGTCTCCTCAGTCGTGCAGTGTCAACGTCGCTAGCTTTCTTCTCCGCTGTCTTGCCAGGCCCTTATAGCCAGGTAAGGGTCTTCCAGCATCTCCGCGGCCGTGACAAGTGCGGAAAGCGCCAGGAGGCCCATAGGGTACTCGTTCTTCCCGTCCAGATGCTCGCGCACCGCGGTGCGCACTTTCGCAACGTCCAGGCAATCGCCGAGCCGTTCGGCGTTTGCCAACAGGTGCTCCAGCACGGATCGAGACGATCCCATCAGTGCGAAGCCGAACTGGAGGCACGGATTCCCCACCCACCGCCGCAGCTTGAACAAGCGCCGTACGGGCCGTCTGATGAAGCGCGAATACTGGCTGCGCAGGAAGTCCTTTATAACAAAGGCCGTGCTGGTCACCATCGGGCGGCCGGTGTTGCTGTTGGGCACACGCGCCAGATCCGGGAAGTGGCGGCAGACCATCCGCAGGTAGGCCCTCTGTCCTTCCAGCGCACAGAAAGGCATGCTACTCATCAGATCCACGAACTCCCGGTCGTAGAACGGCGCGAACGCCCGGCAGAACTGCTCCAGGTAAAGCACCTGGAACGATATGAACCGCCTGCGCGACAAGAGCAGATCCCAGGCCATGCCCTGCTGGAAATGCTCCCCGGGCTGATCCATATAGAACCTGCGGCACTCCTGAAGCGATTCGTCTACGAGTTCGGGGGACGTTTCGAAGGCCAGCATGTCCCGCACTCCATCGGCATCGAAGCGGAACATGTTCACTTCCCTGAACGCTAGTTCGTATCGCTCCTCGACCGTGGAGAAGGCGGTGTCCGGAAACTGGAAACGGCCCGTCAACTCGCCTCCCAGGTGTCCTGAAACGATGCCGTAAGCGGGCATCTCCGACTGATCGGACAGAGACAGATACCGTCCCGTGTGAATATCGTATAGGCCACCGTTGATCGCCACGCATTTCTCGCGGTAGCGGGACAGGAAATCGTCCGCCAGCGGCACGCGGCTCAGCCCTACCCCGGCCCGGCGGGCAAGCTGGGCGGCATTACGGGCGTCGATGCTGTACGCCCCCGGCTGCCACTGCGTGAAGGCGTTCAACTCGACGTCCCGCTCGCATAGCAAACCGAGCATCGTGCGCGAATCGACCCCTCCGGACAGGGGCAGGCGAATCGACGAGCTATCGGGAATCCGTTGCCGCACGCTCTCGGCGAGGGCGTCATGCATGGCGTCGGCCAGCCGGTCCATGCCCCAGTGCCAGCGCGAGTCGGAGAACTCCAGCGTGCGCACCGTTCGCTGACTGAGACGCCCGTCCGTCCATCTGGTGACGCTTCCCGGAGGAAGGACGGAAACGTCGCGGTGCAGTGTCCGGTTGCCCTGCTGATGGCTCAACAGAAGCGTGTCCACCACGCCTCGGGTATCTATCTCGCCGCAGAACTCGGGATGGCAGGCGATCGCCCAGACGTTCGACGCGAATGCAATGCTCTCGCCGCGCTGCCATAGGAAGACCGGTTTCAGCCCGAGGCAATCGTTCATCAGTTCCAGCGATTGGCGGCCGGCGTCCCAGACGGCTATCACATATCGTCCGTTCAGCGCAGCCAGAGAGTCCGCGCCGTCGGCAATGTATCGCTCCAGCAGCGCCTCGGCCACCTGCGAGCTCGTTGTTGGAGCCTTGCCCGACTGACCGGCAAGCTGGCCGGGCGCGACGAATCCCGCGTAGACCAGAGTAAGCGCACCCCTGTCGGCCACGCCACGTTCGGCATCTGAATCCGACTCGGCCGAACCCATGAAGCGGAACGGCGCCGCGGCGCAACTGACCTCCGCCTTAGCCGGCCTCAATGTTACCCACTCGGCCATCCAGCGCGACATGCAATCCGCCGCCGCGTCGTCGGCCTCGACCATTCCCAGGAAACCGTTCATCCATTCTCCCTGCAGTTACGCACGCTCACGCTATGCCCTCAACACGCCGCCCGGACGACCCGCCAGATGCGTCTGTCCTACGCCGCACCGCTTTCCATATCAACTCGAACGCCGGTTTCCCGAGCAGCGCCTTCACCAACCACACGATGCGCACGAAGGGCACGTCAAACACGATCCGCCCCAGCGGAACCGGGCAGAACGCGAACGATTTCGCCAGTTCGACCACAGAGCGCCAGTGCCGGCCCGTGTCGTAGCAGGTGACGGCCACGTCCAGGTACATGTGCCCCAGCGCACGCATCCTTACCAAGGGCGTACACGGGACTCTTCTGAAAGTGCGACGGATTACCATCAGCATATTCCGTTCCATGTGGGACGGATCGCTGGACATGTTGGCTTCGTGCCGTCGGTAACCGTGCACCACGCCGGAAGCCACCCATCCCCCGAACCGCCGGGTGAGCCTCATCCAGAGGTCTCGGTCCTCGGCGGCGCGGAGGCTGTCGTCGAAAAGTCCCACCTCCTCCAGCGCATCGCGTCGGACGATGGCGCTGGAAGCGGAGAGCGGGCAACTGCCCATCAGCAGCCGCATCCAGCTCACCGGCCGCAGACGCGGCTGTTCCGGAAGTGGCGGAAACTGCACCCGATCTCCGTCCCGGAAGACCATGCCGTCGTTGCTGAGGAGGACGATTTCGGGGTCTTTGCGCAGTATCGACATATGGAACTCCAGCTTCTCCGGGCGCCAGATGTCGTCCGAATCGAGGAAACTCACGTATGTACCGCGCGCCGCCCGGATGCCGCTGTTGCGCGCCGCTGCCAGGCCTCGATTCCTCTGGTGACGCACGACCCGGATACGCCCCTGCCGGCGGTAACGCTCCAGGATGGCCGAGGTACCGTCCGTCGAAGCGTCGTTCACTACGACCACTTCGAAATCGCGGAACGTCTGCGCGAATACCGAATCCAGCGCCTCCTCGATGTATGCCGCGCTGTTGTAGGCTGGCATCACCACGCTCACAAAGGGGGCATCCTCCGTGTCACGCTCCGGCCAGGACGGCGGGCTGTTGCGAGCCTCGGCCATCGCTCAAGATTCCTCCAGCACCATGGCCATCGTATCGCGGATCATGCGTTCGGCGCTGAACGTGCGCTCAACCGAGCGCCGCGCCTCGACGCCCATCCGCGCCATCGCCTCCTCGTCCGTGAGGATGCGCACCAGGGCGTCCCGCATGGCTTCGGCGTCGCGAGGCGGCACCACGTACCCGTTCACGCCGTCCAGCACCAGTTCCGGCACTCCGCCCACCGCCGTCGCCACAGCCGGTTTGCCGTAGGACATGCCCTCCAGCAGGCTGAACGGCAGACTCTCCGTGACCGACGCAAGCGAGACCACGTCGTATGCCTGCACGACCCGGCGGATGTCCGTCCGGTGGCCCAGAAAGAGGACATGCTCTCCGAGATCCAGTTCGCCCGTGAGCGACTCCAACCGGGCGCGTTGGGGGCCATCGCCCGCCAGAACCAGCATCGCATCCGGCACCCGCTCCACCACGCCGGCAAACGCCCGTAGCAGGCAGGCATGCCCCTTGATCGGCACAAGGGCCGCCGAGACGCCCACCACCCTCGCCTCGAGGGGAATCCCCAACTCGCGCCGAACGGCGGCGGACGTCTCCGCGACCTCCACCAGAGAAGGAATCTCGGTGCTGTTGTAGACGACTCGCACGCGGTCAGGGCCCAGGTGCGCGCGGCGGCTCCAGAGGTCCTTGCCCTTGCCTGAGACCGCCGCGATGTCGTCCACGCAATGGAGGCAAAGCGCCTCGACCAACCGGTAAGCGGCGGTGTCCCGCAACCCGCCGTCGCGCGGCAGGCAGTTCAGCGCCCCCGTAATGCGTCGCACGCCGGCAAGCCGCGCCGCCAGTATCGGAGGATCGGCCCCGAGGTCGCTGAAGTGCAAAACGTCTACATTCCGTCCCGAGAATGCCTTCCGCGTCCGCAATACGTCACGGGCGAAGCCCATCAGGTACCGGACGGACTTTGGGGTCAGGCGCCGGTGAAGGTCCCGCAATGTGTCCACAACGCCGCGTCTCTCCGGACGCGGGGTCAGTTCGTTGTCCGAGGTGTCTGCGACGGTCTGGCCATAGCCGTCCGGGCCGGCCGTCGGATCGTAGCAGACCGGCTCCGCCACACCACTCAGGCCGTTGACCCAATGGACGGGCGATTCCGCGGGATGGAAGAAAGTCACCTCGTCGCCGTTGGACGCCGCCGCCCGCACCAGCTTGTTGAGGTATTCCTCGGTGCCGCCGTATCCGCCGTGCGCGCTGATGAAGCCCAGCCTGCGACCTTCGCGTCTCGCTCCCCTGCTCCGTCGGCGTTTTGGTCGGTTCTGCAGCAGGTTGTCCACGATCTCGGCCGTCCGGTCGGCCACGCTCTGCCAGGTGTAGCCGTTCAGAACCGTCTCCCGCGCCGCCTCGCCCATTCGCTGCGCAAGATCGGCGTCGTCCCGCAGCATGCGTATGCGCCGCACGATGTCTTCGGGCGTGCCGTCGGTGAGAAAGCCGTTCTTCCCGTCGCGAATCACGCGCGCGATCTGGCCCATGTCGCTCGCTATCACCGGCCTGCCGCACGCCATATACTCGAAGAGCTTCAGCGGGGAACCCCAGAACCCGATCGGGCACCAATCGTAGCTCTCGTAGACACAGAGACAGGCGTCCGCGGCGGCCATCAGCTTCGGCATCGAGTCGTACGGCTGGTGGCCCACCGCTATCACGTTGTCCGGCAGGGGTTTGGGCAGGTTCTCGGCGTCGCCGGCTATCACGAACCGCACGTCGCCGTCGTGGAACCCGCGCGCCGCGTCGATGATGCGGTCCAGCGCCTGCCAGCGGTACTTGGTGATCCCGCCCCAGAACACCAGGAAGTCCTCCGGGCGCGCGTCCACCGCCTCCCGTCCCTCCGCGCGGAGGCCGGGGTGAAACTGCTCGTGGTCCGCGCCGTCCGGCAGCACGCTCACCTGCCTGATGCCGAAGTGGTTGCGCGCGTAGCCGGCCAGCTCCTCGCAGGTGCAGATGGCGTAATCCACGCAGGGACGCACCACCGCGTGATTTCGACCGTATATGCGCGCCCGATGCTGCAGACCCCAGCGGGAGCGCCACGGCACGTCGCGCGTGAACTGGTAAAGGGGCGCGTTGAACTCGCAGATCACGGGCATGCTGCGGCGCGACAGCAGCCGGATGAGGCACGAGGTCGTGAAGAAGTACTCGAACGGGAACCGGGCGTAAAGCAGGTCGACGTTGTTGAGCAGTTCGCGGAAGCCTTCCTCGGTGCGGGGATACTCGATGCGTCCGGGCACGGCCTGCGGTCCCCAGGTATGCACCTCGAACCCGGCGGCCTGCATTCGGTGCCACACCTGAAAGATATGCACGGCGGGGCTGACGGTCGGCGGGTAGTCCGTGTTGCAGCCCACCAGCCCGATCCGGGCCCCGATACCCTTGTTGCGGCTGTTCTCCATTCCTCTTCTCACTCGGATTCGGTGCCCTTGATCTCGCCGTCCGCGCCCATCAGCTTACGTACGGCAGCGAGTCCCGGCAAGGCGGCAACGTAGAGCTTGGCGCCCAAGCCGCTGCATCCCTCGACCTTCATCAGCGTCCGCGCTGCCGCACGCGCACCGTCCGGACGAATCAGGCGCCAGTCACAGGCGACGCTCTCCAGGGCGGCGCGCAACGCATCCCGGTCCACCCAGGCGTAGCGATCCGGCTCGCGTCGGAATCGCCGCATGATGCGCAAGCTGGCTTCCAGACCGTAGTTGCGTTGCACCGGTCGCACGCGAGATGTTGCGGATTGCTCGTGCACACGGTAGTGATAGAGGGGTTCCTCGACCGCCGCGAACCGGTGCCCACTCCAGGCCAGACGCAGCCATAGGTAGCGGTCGCCGGCGTACGGGAAGTCCTCGTCGTACCCGCCTACTGCGTCGAATGCGGCCCGTCGGAAGATGGTGCTGCCGTGCGCGAACAGGTTGTCCTCCAGCAACTGCGCGGGCAGGTCTGCGTCCGTGAACTCAGGTATGCTCTCGGCGCTCTCCGCAAGCCCGATCGTCCGCGTACCCGTTGCGGCGACCGCTACGTCATCCTGCCGCTCGAGCACCTCCATCTCCCGCTCCAATCGTTCGGGCATGCTCACATCGTCGGCGTCCATGCGGGCGACGAGCGGCGCGCGGGCTATGCGCAGCCCCTGGTTGGAGGCACGATACTGGCCGGGCCCCATGTTCTCCTGGTTGATTAGGCGGATTCGCGGGTCCGTATAGGACTCCAGGATCTCGCGCGTGCCGTCCGTCGAACCGTCGTTGACGATGATAAACTCGAAATCGTCGAATGTCTGCGCAAGGATACTGTCGGCGGCCTCGCGAACGTACCGCTCGCCGTTGTAGACGCACATCAGGACTGAGAGCTGGGGTTCCTGCACCTAGTATCTCCGTGGGTTCGTCTTCTGGCCTGCCTCACGGCAATATGCCCAGCTGGCACCCAGTTCTCCCAGCAGGCCCTGCAAGGCAATAAACGCGTGCCTCTTCCCACGCTTCAGTTCATGTTCCAGCCTGCAGACCGCTTTCCACAGCTGCCGGATGCAGAACGGAGGTATGCCTAGCACAACACGTTCGATTCGCTGTTCGTCCAGTCTGGCACGACTCACGCCCCGGTCAAAGGCTTTTTGGAGCGCGTAGGACCACGTCGTTCGCTCGAAGGGGATGTGGTGGTAGACTACCGCATGGGGCCAATAGGTGATTGTCTTGCCAAGGCGCAGGAGCCTCTCATACATCTCTGTGTCCTCGCCTCCGAACTGGCGGCGTCCTACAGGACCCAGGTCACGTCGAAAGCCTCCTGCTGCTCTCAAGACGTTCAATCTGTAAGCGCTTGCCCCTGTCGAGAAGGTATACATATTCCTTGTTTCCCAGGCTATCGGAAAGGGTTCCGTACCGTAGTCCTTCTCTGGGAAGCGAAGGGCTCTATCGGAAAGGCCTCTGCCGTGGGGACCGATAACGTAGAGCCGGGTCAGTATAACGTCTATTCCGGGGTCATCGAAGGCCGCCAACACGCCATCGGCCCAGTCGGGATGAACGGTCTGATCGTCGTCCATGAAGGCCAGGATTTCCCCCCGTGCCTCCCTGACGGCCCGATTCCGTGCATGCGACACTCCCGTTTTCGATTCATGGACGTAGCGGATGTCGGTCCCGGTTGCGGAGAATCCCTTCACGACCTTCCGCGTGTCATCTGTAGAGCAGTTGTCGACCACGAGTATCTCGAACGGCCGCCTGGGCTCCAGGCTGCAGAGACTTCTGAGCGTCCTTTCGAGTGAGGTCGCGCGGTTGTGAGTGCACACGCCTACTGTCAGTAGCGCATCCTTCCGACGCCCACGGATGCCCCTTCCCGAATACCGTGCATCCTTTGTCGATTCATGGAGTCCGCCGCTTTTGCCGCCCCGACTATTCACGCTCGGGCCTCCTAAAGAGTCCGATTGCAGCGGCAAAGGCCCTCCGCAGCTTGCCCTTGAGCAGCTTCCATCGGATGGCGCATCTTGCTGCCCTTGCGGAAGGGACCGCGCTGAAGCGCAGGCTCCATCGCAGCCGCTTGCGGTAGCTGGACGCGCGCCCTGCGTCCAGAGGTGCGCGCCATTTCGTCGAGACGTGGAACTCAGGAGCGGCCCTTCCCATCTTTTGCCAACTGTGTGTGTACTGCGTCCAGTCAAACCGTCTGTCCTCTATTCGTTGGGATTTCCGGCAAATGTCGTTCGGGTCCACTGCCGTCAGTCTTAGGACTCCGGCGTCCACAGCACTCGAGACCGCTGAATCTCCTGCTTCGGACCGGACCAGGACCGCTGAGCTGCCTGCCGGGTCAGAAGCTATGATGTGGGCATCCCCCAGACTGATATCGGACAGAACGTTCAGTTTGTCGAAACAGAGCTGGCAGTACGGAAGCGTGAAGATGTCCTTCGAGTTGAATCGGGCCTCCTCCGAACAACTCGCGCGCGATCCGTCGCGGCGCGTTACCGATACGTTCCCTGGCCAGCCACCCTCTCTCTTGTCCTTGTGCAGGAAAGCAAGCGCGTCTTGCCGCGGCACACCAGCGACGCGAGCCAAGTAATCCATTTGGCCGTAAGCTAAGCACCTGTCGCAGTACAGCCCAGTGACTACAGAAACATTCTGCCAGAAGCCAGCGACCTGAGCGTTGCGCAGACCGTGTACCTGACACGAGACTCCGACAAAGGCAAGCCTTCCGCAGTCGGCCGATTCGTTTTGAAGAGCTGCCAGTGGCGCCGCGGGGCAGTACTTAGAATGCTGGGCAGCTCGGATTTGCTCCGTCGTCCGGGCTATGGCACAGCGTGGTCTGAGGCTACCGTCCTCCGGCATTTTCGTGACTATTGCGCCATCGATTTCATCTGCCTCCAGCAGATGGCACAGGAGTGCCGTGGCGATTCCGCCGCTCTGGGCATTCGCTCGGATTTCCTCATCGGTGCAGTAGCCGGTGTAAGCCGCCTCTACTCGGCCGACAAACGGATCCACCCCCTCGGGCATCAGGCCCTCGTTTATGTGCCATCCCGGACAGATCCGCGTGCACAGACCACACTCTGTGCACGCCCCCTCGTCCACCGAGGCGACAAGGCCCCCGGCAGGCGTCTCCGTCATCATGACGGCCTGCTCAGGGCACGCTGCGACACAGGCACCACAGGCCGTACACAGCTGGGCCCGCACCACTGCATCCACGCGCTGGAACGCTTTCTCGCTCAACTCTCAGTAGTCCTCAGTTCATCCGTCGATGCGGCAACCGCATCTGCAGCCGCCCTCAGGCTCGATGCGCTTGATGCCTCAAGAACGGGGACGCTCATCGATAGCCGCTCTCGCAGTTCATCTCTGCTTTGCCAGGCGCGCCGAACGATTTCGACGCCCTCCGCCATATTCGCCCGGGGTATCCTGTACTCCCCTATCCTCGCATCGCACATCAGTTCTGCATACTTATGCGACCACCCGATGGCAGCCAACGGTACGCGCATCGACAGAGCCGCAATGATGGCGTGAAAGCGCGAGGCGACCAGAAACTCCATCAGTCCGATGGCAGCTTTCACTTGTGCGGCGGGGCTGTCCCCCTTCACAAGGTGCACCCGCTCCGGGTGCCGAGTAACCTTCCTTACCAGGTCCCCAACAAACCGGTCATCTCGTTTGCCGCCGGCTCGGAATTCGTGCGGAACGATTACTAGATCGGCCCTGGTATGTTCTGCGAACCAATCGCAGATGCCGCCCAGGAAGCGGACGTAATCGTTTTCATCGTCCTCCCCGGGAGTCCTGTCGTATACGTGCGTATTTGGAGCAAGTCCCACAATGGCTCTGCCGTCGGGGTCGGCCCCGTGCTCCTTCAAAAGCTCCCGGCCCGCGTCGGGTGGGTCGGCTGCGAACTGGAAAGCCACGTCGGCGGCACGCACCAGACATCCGGGCGGCACAACTCCCAGGTTCTCGATATGGCTATGCGACTGCCGATCGCGCACGTAGACCATCGGGCACCCCCGTAACATAGCGCGCGTGTACCGCCGCACGACGGGGTCTGTGAACGGGCCCCATGCCTGGGGAAGGAACACAACCGGCACACGCCGGTTCTTTATGCGTTGCACGAGCCACCATCTCTCCTCAGCTTGGCCTGCCCCCCAACTGTCGCCAGAGGCGAACCCGCTGACGTCCACCGCACCGCAGATTCCCTCATGCTCCGGCGCAGTAGCCAGCAAGGGGGCCGGGATCCTGAAAGGGAGCGAGGTCAGTCCCAGCTCCATCAGCATCCGCTTGTGGCTCGGGAACTCAGAAGCGGGCAAGGGCGTGATATCCACAGAGCGCAATCTCGCAGTCCAAGCGTCGATCTCGGCATGATGAAGGACCTCGCAGCCTGGGAAGCGGTGCCTTAAGTGGTCCGCCACGGTCAGCATCATTGCCTCGGCGCCCTTGTTGTGGAAGCCCCCACCCAGAATGAGGATTCTCCGGTGGGAGGTACTCGACTTGGTCTGGCCCTTGGCCGAGGTGGATGTTGCGCTAAGGTGTGAGTCCATCACGATGACTGCTGCCTTCCCGACAGTTCAGATTCATGTTTGACTTCAGGTACCCGCAAAGAGACTTCGCGCGTTCGCCCAGAGCAGCCGCAATGGCATCCAGGACCAATCCGAGCGCCTCGCGGTCAACTAGCCAGAGCGCAGAAAGATAGACTGCTGCTCCCACAGGAATCTCACTCCAAAGGAGCAGTGGTCGTCCTGTCGACGTTAGGCCCATGATGAATGCCCGGTACGACACGACCGCAGACCCCATGGCAGCCGTCGCGAATAGTGGGCCCCGCACTGCGGAGAAGAACGAACGCCAGCGGAGCTTGATGAGTGAATACCCCAGCCAAATGTAGGCCGGGGTGAGGAGGTACACACTGAGTGCATACCCGAACGCAACTCCCTGGACACCACGCCCCTGCCTAGCGCCCCACCATAGCCCAAGTGACAGTGAGATCAACCGAAGAGGGGTCGATATCAGGCCGAAGCGGAGGTGTATGTCAGGGCGTCCCTGACTGCGGAACAACGGGCTGACTGTTCCGCTGAAGGACGCTATGATTCCCGGCACCGCCAGTATGCGCAACACGGGTGCTACGTCGGTCCATTTTGTACCCAGCACCACTGAAACCGCCTCGGGCGCGACGATCAAGAGGCCGATCATGGCCGGCATACAAGCGAGACCGATCAGGTGAATCATCTGGAGGTAGCCGCGTCGCAGACGTGGGAGGTCGTCCTGCACAGCGCTGAAAGTAGGAAACGCAACCTGCGATAGCTGGGAACTGACGCGCCGAATCGGCAGCAGCATGATCTGGTAAGCGATGGTGTAGACGCCGAGGGCACCGGCTCCTATGAAGCGTCCCACCAGGAGGTAGTCCGCGTTCTTGTTCAGATAGTCCAGGAACGCGGAGCCCGTGATGTTCGCGCCAAATCCGATCATTTTGCCGGCCGATTTCAGGCGCGGCCTGGCCCGTGGGCGCCATCCGACGATCGCCCAGAGCGTGGCCGAGAACAGCGCCGCCGTGCAGAGGTTCTGCCAAACCAGCGCATACACCCCGTAGCCCTTGAGCGCCAGGTAGATCGCCAGTCCGCTGCCCACCAGACGCGACGCAATGCGGGTGAGCACGAACTTGCCGAAATCTAGATCCTTGCGCACCAGCGCGCCCTGGACGTGCGCGAAAGAGTAGATGAAGAACGTCAGCCCCATCAGACTGGCAATGCGCTTCAGTTCCGGCTCATTGTAGAATCGCGCGATCAGGGGGCTGGCGGCGACGGTGATGAGCGACAGCGCCGCGCCGCATGCCAGGTTGATGTAGAAGACCGTCGAGAGCTGTTCCTCCGTCGGGTCCTTTTTCTGGATGATGGCCGAACTGAGGCCCAGTTCCTGGAACAGCTCCAGGAAGGCGGTGAACACGGCGACCATGCCGACCAGGCCGAACGCCTGCGGGCTGAGCAGCCGGGCCAGCAGGACCGTAATGGTCATGGACATGATCTGGCTGGCAAGCTGACCCACACCAAGCCAGCCGGCGCCCCTCACGGCCTTTTTCTTGAGGTCACTCGTCATGCCCTGACCCTATTCGCCGCCGGGCTGCGCCGGCGGTTCGGAGTATAGGAACGGAAGCGCGGCCATCGCGCGGAACTCGCGCGGCGGCATGTCGCGCTCCACCGGAACCCTCTTGACGTCCATCATGTCCATATCCTTGAGCCTGCTCGCGCCGGAGCAGTAGCTGTAGGCCAGCTCGTAGCCGGCCTCGCGGGCGAGCGACTTCGTCTCCTCCGCGAAACGCCCGACCGGGTAGGCGAGCGTGCGGACGGGCTCGCCGATGGCGGCCTCGATGGCGGCCTTTGAGTTCACCAGTTCCCGCCGCACCGTGTCGGCGGCCTCCATGGGAAGCACGCGGTGCGAGTACGTGTGGCTTCCGACGCCCATACCCTCCCGGCGCAGTTCGCGCACCTGCTCCCAGTTCATGAGCAACTCGCGTGCCGCTGACTGCCCGTCCCATTCACCGATGGTGGCGGCCTCGATGCACGTCAGGAACCGTTCCAGGTTCAGATCGCGCGTGTATTTGACCACCCGCACCAGCCTCAAGCGCGCGGCCTCGACCGCAACGGGGTCGCCGAGAGGCAACTCCATGTCCTCAGGATAGTCAATACGCAGACAGGGCTGCGGCGACCGCTTCAGGCAGTATGTGATGCGGTCCCACCAGAAGGGCCTGCCCTCCTCGATGTTTCCCGGGCAGATGAAGAACTCGGCCGGCACGCATTCGTCTCGCAGGATCGGCAGCGCGACGTCGCAGCAGTCGCGGTAGCCGTCGTCGAACGTGATGACGATGGGGTTGCGCGGCATGGTGAACTTGCCCGCGCGCCACGCCAGGATCTGCTCGCTGGTCACGGGGCTGAAGTGCCTCCTCACAAACCGCATCTGCTCCCGGAAGGCGTCGGGTGTGGCGCTGATGAGGTTGGTGTCCCAAGGGCTTTCCGGATCCCACGGGGCCACGCGATGGTAGCCCAGCACGGTCAGCCAGGCCGGCGGCCTCAGCCGTGCGAGGCGCAGGAAGGCCGCAGGCAGTCGGGCACGGCCGCAGAGGCTGAGGACGGGGCGCCAGTTCACGATTCGTCGTCCTCCCCCGAGCCTCGCAGCCCGCGCACAAGCCCCGCCCCGCGAACGGCCAGCCGACGCAGCGATTCCTTCAGCGTACCCCGTGCGATGCGGATGCTGACGAGTTCCCGGCTGGCGTTGCTGAGGCTGAGCTTGTAGGACTGCTCACCCATCAGGAAGTCGTATTCCTGGGCACCGGTTTCAATGGCGTTCTCGATCGCCAGGTAGTGGGCGATGATCCCGGGCTGAATTCTCCTGTTGTCCAGGAGTCTCATGCCGGACACGTAGCAGAAGATGCTCTTTCCGAACCGCAGGTTATAGCGGGACGCAATCGGGTCACCGTCCACTCGGAGCGTCCAGAGCTCCGGCCAGCCCAGCCCGAAGGTCCGGCGTATGAAGGTCTCCTGGAAGCGGCCGAAGCGGGACTTCGCGAAGACGCCCGGCTTCCCGCGTGCCTCCCACCGGGCCTGGTGCAGTTCGCCGAGTATGGCCAGTGCCCCCAGGGCCTCCTCGACGGTCCCGGCCTTCTCGAAGCTGATCTCGCCGATCTCCTCCAGGTCGCGGATGCTGCGGCGGATCTGGTAGCGACGCTTCTTGCCGAGAGAACTCATGTATTCGTCGAGGGAGTCCGGCAGCTGAACGAACGGGCTCTCGCCCGAGTCGATGACTGTTGCGTCCAGCCCGGCCTTCTCCGCCGCCGCCGGGAACACCTTCTGGGCGTGCGAATCCGGCCGCAAGCGATGCAGAATGATGTCATCCCAGGAGTCGTCCTGGCCGGCCAGCACTTCGCCAACCAGTTCCTCTGCTACCCCCTCGGCAGCATGGGGATGCACGGGGATATCCAGGTATTCGGCGTAGACCTCCTCTTCTTCGTCCTCTCCTGTGCCCAGAAGTTCCATACGCTGAAATTGGAACGGGCCGTTCATCTGGGCCTCATGGAGCGCGAACGGGGCAATGGCAAGCGCCTGTCCGCCCTCCCGGGCCGTATATGAGACGAGCGAGCGATCCTCGCCGAAGATGTCCCACCAGGCACTTACCCACTCCCAGGAATACATGGGGTGCAGCACCCCGCCGACGGATTGCAGCTCCTGCCAGGGCTTGGCGAGTTCAGCGATATCCTGTCCGGGAGAAAACCTGGCTACGTCCACCTTCATATCTGCTCCTTGGGTACGGTTGTGCTGCGAGAACTGCGCGCATCGGTGACGGCCTCTTGTCTCACCGAGCCGGCCCTCGGAACCGGCACGACTATCTCCGCCAGCGTCATGTGATGATCCGAGAACTGAGTAGGCACTGCGCGCGAATGGAAGACGCGCGCCGTAGGAGGCACGAACACGAGGTCGATGCGGTATACGGGCACGTCGTTGGGAACCGTCTTGCCCCATCCCACGCCGGCCTCGATGAAGCAATCGCGGTAGCCCGACATGACCGACCGGATATCCGCATACCGGGCCGGAAGATTGAAGTCCCCCGCCAGCACGACCGGCCCTTCCTCGGAGAAGTAGTCGAGCGTATCCCGCACGTTCTCCAAGCGGTCACGCGAGTACAGTATAGCATCCTTAAGGCCGCTCCAATCCCGGGTGTAGAGCCAGTCACGCTTGATGAGCTGGCGACGCAGGTGCACGTTCACAAAGGTCACAGCTCGTCCCGGGAGCACCCCGACCGACCACGCGGCGCCGCGCCATACCAGGAGCGGAGCATCAGTTCGGGCCTGCACCGGAAAGCGCGAGAGTATGGCACGACCGTGCCTGCGCTCGAAAGAAAAGGAGCGCAGTTCCTCGGACAGGTCGACGGCTTTCGAGAGCCCGCCCCAGGCGAACTCCTGCATCAGCACCACGTCCGGATCCAGGGCGGCGAGTTGGTCCATCGCCTCCCGAGCGCCCATCCTGCCGCTCCGCACATTCCACGTGACGACCCGCAAGGGTATGCCCCTCAGATTCTCGGCGCGATCCGCGTCCGCCGCAAGAAACTCCTCCCGCAGGCTCTCAAAGCGCTCCCGCCGGCCGGTGGAGTTCATGCTGACCCATTGGAGGAAATCCTCGGCACTGACCAGGCAGATGACGCATACGCCAGAGCCCACGAACAGCCACCGGAGCCGGACCCCCAGGGCGCCGGTCAGCACGATGGCGACCGAGAAGCAGGATATCCAAAGGAACGGAGGAACCAGATTCAGAAAATAGACAGCCACATCGGCCTCTCTCCTGCCGTGGATGAATGTGCACACGACGACGCCGATGCAGGTGATCACAAAGCCCGTCGCGCAGAGGGCGCAGAACCAATGCCGGCGTCGAAGGAAGGGGCCGCGCTCGAAGGGCAGTTCCTGCTCGCCGCACAATCGCACCTCGGAATCGGGCTGCCGTGTGGTCACTCCATGCCCCCGTCTTGTTCGAGGTCAGGTATGGTCTCAGGAGGGGGTTCGGATGGGCAGCCGTCACCAAACAGTCTCAGGGTTTCAGCAAGCGTCAGCAGGCAGGCCACAACCTGTTTGTGGTTTCGCCGGCGGTTGAAGTGCTCCTCGACAGTGTCCGCAAGCCCATCGCGGTCGAACGCATGGTCCGGGAACGCCTCCGAGGCCATGAACTCCTCCAGACGAGTCTTTAGTTCCGGCTGGCGCAGATCCCAGGGCGAGTCCGAGACGCCCCCGGCCCGTTGCACGGTCGGCAGCTTGCGCCGCAGCCGTTTCTTGAAGACGGCAACCGCCTGCGACCAAATGTCGATCGCAAGGTTCCTATGGATCCTGCGGCCGGTCCTGGCCCAAGGAATCGCGGCCATCTCGGGGAAAGTGTCGACTATGGCGCGCTTGTAGGCCCTCTGGCTGATCAGGCCACGCAGAGGCATACGCAGCGCCCAATCCACCACCTGATTGTCGACGAACGGTGTGACCTGCTCGAAAAGATACCGGTCGACAACGGGCGAGTTAAAGGTCAACCGCACTTGCCGGACGGTCATGTCCCACAGGTTGTGCGTTCGCGCAAGGCCCATGCCATCGTCCAGGGTTGACAGTGCAGCCAGCACGGAGTTCCGCATCGCCGCATAGCCCGAATCCAGGAAGTCCGGCCGGAACACGCCCTCGAGGTCAGATCGCCGCAGCATTGTCCGCTTCAGGAGTATCCGATCCGCCAACGCATCCAAATCACGTGCGCCGATGAGCCAGGGCAGCACATGTCCGCCGGTCAGCACGTCTCCGAAGTGGCCGTTGAAGACCGCTTCCGTGTTCCGCCCGATGTGGCGATGCAATTCTATCGAGGCCGTTTCGTGGAAGGGAAGTGAGCCTTCCGTCCGCCAGACGATGCGGGGCAGGGCCTTTATCGGCGAGGTCGAGTCATATGAAAGCCGACGATGTTCAAATCCGAGGGCACGGGCAAGACCGCGGGCGCATCGAACGTCGTTGCTTGCCTCCGATCCGAAGGTGAAGGCCCGGGCGTGCACGCCCGAACGGAACAGCCCTCCGGCAACGGTTCGGCTGTCCAGCCCGCCACTCAAAAAGATGGCCGGATTCCGCCGCGAACGCGCCCTCAGAGCCGTCGCTTCGCAGAGCCTGCGTCCGAGTTCAGCGCCCCAGTCTCGCAGACTGAGTGAGCCGTCCAACGCCTGGTACGCTGGACGCCAGTATCGATCGATACGAATGCCGCTTTCGTCGACGGTGATGGCGGAGCCGGGCGGAACCGCTGAGACACCCCGAAACACAGTACGACCATCGAGGTTGTGGCCGAAGGCGAACAACTCCAGGACACCCTGAGCATCGAACTGGAATCCCATCCCGAGCGACATCATCAACGCCTTCTTCTCGCTGGCCAAGGCAACACGCCCGCCGTGTTCGGCGTAGTACAGGGGCCGGCCAGCCCACCGGTCGCAGAACACCTGCAGTGTCTGTGCCCGGCCGTCGTAGACGGCTATGTTGAACTCTCCGTTGAGCGCCCGGACGAAATCCGTCCCTTTGGCCCGATACAGGGCCAGCAGGGCGGTCGCCCGCTCAACTCCATCTGCTGGAATCGCGTCTGACGGCAGCTCTGTTCGGAGCGCCGCCAGGTTGTATACCTCGCCTTCGACAAGCAGGACCAGCTGATGGCTTTCGTCCACGGCAAGACTGCGTCCGTTGAATGCCGAGTGCAGAGCGAGTACGGCACCGTCAAGCCGTCCGTCGCTCCACCGTTCCTCGACGTAGTCGACCCCGGGGACCCGCAACGACCTCACAAGTCCATCAGCAACACTCCCGCCGTCGAACGCGTCTTCCGCACTGCTGTAGACGACCGCGAGACCCGGCATATCAGCCTGACACCCCCCTCCCCCTGCCGTCGTATTCCCCTGCGCCTTCAGCAGTTGCCGTCCTCACCAGTAGGGCATACATGACAGCACCCAGGGCCGCGCCGAAACCGTTCAGCGCCATATCGCCAACATCGAACGTCCTTCCGGGCACGAAAACCTGTCCCATCTCCATTAGGGCACCAAAAGCAAGCGCACACAGTACAGGGACGAAAAGGCCCGGAATCTGCAACTGCCGAGACCGTTCCCGCTTGAAGGACAAACCCATGAGGAACGCCAGAACTGCATACGCAGGAACATGGAGAAGATTGTTCAGGACCCGCCGTGGCACGGTTGGAGCCGCCTGGCCTTCGGAGATAGGCGACAGGGAGACATACCCGAGGCAGACGATGTAGACCATAAGCAGAAAACGCGATGCGATCAACGAATTCGTTGCCTTTCGGTCCATGATGCAGAACCCCGCTTCGTTCAAGAACAACCCTTTATCGAGGGCATAACCGTCTGGAAGCCGGTGAACTGCGATCCGGCATGGGCGGAGATAATGTCAAATGTGCTTGATCGGGTCTGGGATGTTGCCTTTGGAGTGTCCATTCTCGCGGCCGAAGGCCCTTCTACCTATTGAAGACGAACCTGATCAGCATCCACAGCGCAGGCACGCTCGCGAGCTCGAGGACAAGCACCCATTTCAGATCCTTGTTCTCAAAGCTGCCAGGCAGTTCTCGCCCGTCCCGTTCGTACAGCGTGCGCAGAACAGCAACCAGCCCGACAAAAACATACAGAGGGCTGATGTACGTTCGGGACAGGAAGAACGCTCCAGCCAGGTAGCCGGCAAGACCGGCCAGCAGAGCTTTGCCCAGCCGGCAGATTTCAACAAGCTCAGTCGTAGGTGTCACAGGTGGCTCCGGTTCGCTGACTGGACCGTCATCCGGACCGGCGCGCGACGGATTCGCCGCGTGCTGGAGTCTCCATTCGCTCAGCAGCTGGGTCTGCCGCTCAATGTCAGGAACCCGCAGGCGGGACATGGCATAGCCGTCCTTGGCGGACGCGGCTATCAGGGCCAGCCAGAAGAAATAGCCGAATAGCCCCAGGTCGCCCCAGCAGTGGACAAAGGAGTTGTGGGCAGCCCGGCCGTCGCTGGAGAACTCGGTATAGCGACCCTTGCCGACCCCGAATATCGGGTAGCGTTTTAGCATTCGATTGCCGTCGCCCCAGGCGGCGATCCGACCTCGCGTAGACCCTTCTTCCAAGCTCACGGTTCCGAGACGCGACGGTCCCAGGACCACAAGGGCAGCAAAAGCGATGAGGGCAAGAGTAACGCCGAACGCCTTGTTCCTAAGAAAAAGATAGACGTAAGCCACCATCATGGTGCCCAAAGCCAGCCAGCCGCCCCGGGAGTTGGTGAAGTAGATGCACGCCACAAATGCGGGAACCATCGACAGCGACAGCAGGCGACTCGCCGGAGAGTTGCCGGGGTTGCTGACGCCGCTTAGCGCGAAGGGCAGCATCATCACAAGCATGAGGGCCAGATCGTTCGGGTCGTTGAAAATGCCCATACCACGCACTCTTACTGCCCCACGATGCACCAACGCCGTCTTCCCCGTGAAACCCGCAGCCTCAGTGGGCCCTCCACCACCCGCCGTTGAGTTCCTGTACTGCCAGATGCCGTCCAGCGACATGAAAACGCAGCCGAGCAACATCACCAGCACCAGTGTCTTTACTCGTTTCAGCGAACTGACGATGGTGACAATGAAGGAATAAAGGAGCACCGTCTTGCCGAAGGTCTTGAACGTATGGATCAGATACCAGAGGAACGTGTGCCGCACGTGGCTCATCAGTGTGGCCCCGAAAAACCCCAGCACGAGGAGATGCTGTGGCGCCGCCCTGAAGCGGAACTTCGAATGCGACATCTCCGCGAACCACGTCACCAGGACCGTCGCCACCACCCAATCCATAAGGGGGGCTCTGTTGATCCACGTGCCTTCGAACACCGACCACTCCTGCGGTCGGATGAACAGCATCAGCAGGTAGAATAGCACGCCAAAGTACGCCACGCGGGTTTCCCATCTGGTTGAGTGTGGAGCATGCAGTCAGGCCGACGTCCCGGAACTATGCAAACCGTATGCCCCCCAATCCGAGAACTACCGGCGCGGGCCATTGTGCTCCCGAAGACGAACCGGCCGAAACGCCAGGTCACGCATAGTCTAACAAGCGGAACATGTCCGATAAAAGCAACACGCATGTCCTATACAATCAACACTTCGGCCGAAAAGAGCCGCCGCTCCGTTTCCCGTCACAAAGAGAAACCGCCTTTCTTGGGTAGTCACTCTACAGTCAGCGCTCCGACGACGAAGCGGCCGTCCTCATCCGACCCCTGGGTCGCAATTGCACAGACGCGGTTCGGATCCCTTGGATCGTTCATAAGCATGCGCAGCTTCACGTCGTAACGGCCGGTCGGGATACCCGCCGGAACCCTCAGGGACAGTGGCACGCTAACCTCGGAGCCGGGCTTCCAGGCGGCTACAGGAGGCTGCAGCGCAGCGACGCTACGCGCCGCGATTCCGACGCCTGCTCCGTCCAGGACAATCTCGACGCTGCGTTCGCCGTAGCACGGCGATCGCCCTCGGTTCGTCCACTCTGTCTGCAGCGCGATCTCCGTGCCCGCCTTCGCTCTTGAGGGACAAGCTGCCCGCAATAGCACGAAACGGTAGCCCAGTTGGCGACCGTATTCCCGCAGGAACTCGCCCATTTCCGTGCATGCCTTCTCGGACGCGGTCTCCGAGCCGCCCAGGTTCACGTACATTGGGGGAGCCAGATCAAAGGCCCACTCAAGCACCTTCTGCGGGCTCTCGTCCCGCATCCGTATCCCGTACACTCCCCCGCCGCGGCCACCGCACTCGTAGAGCACCGGCAGCCGGCCCTTCAAATCGGGCAGTGGCCACGCCTTACGGGGAGTGTAACGACGTGGATAGGGCCAGCCCCCCAGGTTATCGTCTCGGACGCCCACCCGGTTTCGGACCAGCAGGTCGACAATCTCGCCCGAGCGCGATCCAGCCTGCGTAATCGCGTCATAGGATATGAACAGCCGGGTCTCCGGAAAAGCCGCACGATACATCCCAACGAACTCCTCCACCATTAGACAATAGCTCTCCTGATCAAGACCGGCAGCCTCAAATGCGTCAAAGGGGTCCAGGAACCACTCCCCTCCCGAGTTTCCGACCCCGCCTATGTCCACGAAAGCCAACCGCGGCGAGGAACTGAGTTCGCGTCCGAGGAACTGCACCAACCTGCGATGCTCGGCCACGTACCCGTCGGACCAGTACCTCACCCGCGTCGGCCCGGCGCCGTCCCGACCGGAGCGGAAGGTTACCGACTCGGTCCTGAGCCGGTCAGGCAAATCGTTCGGGCCGTTGGCGTACACCCGGAAGCCCACATCGCGGCCATGCGCCATCCACCCCTTGAGCAGGCGGAGAGGCGGACTGTCGTGGAACCCGCCGGCGTCGTCCTCCCAGGACCTGGCCGGGTGCCGGGTGTAGACGACTGACGCAAAACGAAACGGTTCCTGCCCCCCCGCGACCCTCTTTCTCAAGTTGTATCCGTCCTCGTAGTTGTAGGCAACCCATCCGCAGTCCGGGTTCAGGACAAGTTCCTGCGACTCCTGGAACTCCTTCTCTACGACAACGATTTGTTCCACGGCACAGGCCCAGGTAGTCATGCCCAGTGCCAGGGCCGCGACCAGGACACCGGCTCTGGCTGCTCGCTCTAACGCCATATCGCACCTCTGGGTTGGGTTTCGCACCGACGCGTCGTTCGCGCCTTCGAATTCTTCAGAATGGATTGAACCACGAATCCCCCGCCGAAAGCAACATAGCAGAGGATTATGGTGTTTGACTAGTCGCCGTGGCCGATATATGCTGGTTTGGTACGCACACGGCGGAACGGGGCGCATGCTCCGCCGGTGTGGGGATAAGGACCAGGGATGTGCTCTTTCCACGGCATGCCCTTTGCGAGGAACCTAGCGAGTGCCAGAAGTCGCATTCGATTATTTCACGTGTTTTTTGCGGAGCTGACTATGCATTGGCAGAAGAGAGCTGCTCTGGTGCTTTTGGCCGCATGCCTGGTCGTAGCGAGCGGTTGTGCGGCGGGTCCGGTAAGGGACTGGGCCGGCCGCGTCACATCCGAACGGATGATCAGCAAGTCCGAACCAAACGCCACATACGTGGTCGACCCTCCGGACGCCATCCGCATCGAGTTCGTCGAGCGGATCGAGTTCGTGGAGCAGGCGGACCTGACTCGAACCGCACAGATCCGCTCGGACGGCACAGTGACGCTGCCGCTGCTCGGAGACGTTCTGGTAGCGGGAATGACGACGGACGAGATCAAGGAGGAACTGCAGGATCTCTACAGCCAGTACTACAAGGATCCTCAGATTCTCGTCACCGTTGCCGCGTTCCGTAGCAAGCACATATACGTGTACGGTGAGGTGGGTAGCCCCGGTGTTCAACCCTATACGGGCTACATGAACCTCTCGGATGCAATCGGCACCGCCGGGGGCTTGCCGAGGACGGCCGCTATCTCGCGGGTGAAGATTATTCGGGGAGACCTGGACCAACCGGAGGTTTTCAAGGCGAATCTGAGGCGGCTCCTCTATAAGGGGGACACGCGCCAGGACGTCTCGCTTGCCGAGAACGATGTAGTCTATGTGCCGCCGACGGTACTGGCCTGGATTGGCTATCAGATTCAGAGCCTCCTGTTCCCGGCCCGCAGCGCCACGTCGCTGGCCGCAGTGCCCGGTGGGGGCGGCGGCTACTACTGATCAAACGCAACAGGCGCACAGCGCCAGATCGGGTGATCTGCATGTATTTGGAGCATTTTGGGCTGAGGACTTTTCCCTTCACCACAGCGCCCGATCCGCGCTTCTACTTTGCGAGCGCGAAACACCGGGAGGCCCTTGCGTGCCTGCTGTACGCGATTCAGCAGAGAAAGGGATTCGCGCTCATTACGGGCGAGGTGGGCTCCGGCAAGAGCATGCTGTGCCATGCGGCCCTGAAGCGACTCGGCGATTCGGTTGAGTCCGCAATGATGGTTCAGACTTCATTCGGCCCGGAGGAATTCGTCCGCGCCGTAGCCGTGGAGTTCGGCCTGGAGGAAGAAGGCAAGTCCCGAGTCTCCCTGATGAAGGAGTTCAGGGGTTTTCTGGTCGCCGCCCGCAGGCAACATCGGGTGGTGGTGCTGCTGGTGGATGAGGCCCAGGACCTGTCGCCGGAGGCTCTGGAAGAGGTGCGCCTGCTCGGAAACCTCGAGACCCCGACCGACAAGTTGCTGCAGATCATCCTGGTGGGGCAACCGGAACTCCGCCGCGCCATAGGTACTTATGAACTCCGCCAGTTGGACCAGCGGATCGCCGTAAAGTTTCATCTGGGCGCCCTGTCATGCCAGGACGTGGGGGCCTATATCGACCATCGTCTGCACGTGGCCGGGGCCGAACGGGAGGATCTGTTTGACACGGAAGCCAAGTTCGAGGTCTTCAAGACCAGCAAGGGAATCCCCCGACTCGTAAACGTTCATTGCGACCAGGCGATGCTGCTGGCGTACGTGAACGACGAACCCGTGGTGACCGGGGAGACGATGTGCCGTGTGATAGAGGAACGCGAAGGCTACTATATGGACCGCGACGGACAGGTTGCCGCCAGCGACGACCTGCCCGACCTTCCGTGGGGAATGCTTCCGCGGAAGGCACGCGTAAGGTGCCCGCAGTGCCGGCAATCGATAGGGGTCTATGAAGACGAAGCCGGCCATGCCGGCATCTGCCCCGGCTGCGGGGCGGTTATCAAGATCCCCGCCGGAGCGTTCGCCGACAAGAGCGCCGGCTCCCGGGAATCTGACTCCAGGGCTCGGACCGCCTCCAGAAGGCGACGCAGCCGAAGTGTTGACTGAACGACATCAGGCCGCGGCCCCAGTGCCCGGCTCATGGCATAGCAGGGGATGAGGAAGACAGACAGATGAGCAAGATGCCGAAGTCAACTCGCGATTACCTGCGCATCGTATTTCGCAGGAAGTGGTGGTTGGTCGTGTTCTCCATACTGGGGCTGGGCGCCGCCGCTGTGGCCTTCACTACAATGCCCAGCACGTATCTCGCCACCTCTCTGGTGCGGCGCACGGATTCCATGCGCAACGCGCGAGGACTGGTCTCCCAGGGAACGAGGCTTAGCACGGATGCCCTACGGAGAGAAATCCTGACGTGGGATAACCTGAACGGCGTCATTACGGCGTGCAACCTCGACACCGCCCTCCGCACGCAGGCGCAATGGGAGGCCATGCGCAAGAAGCTGGAGGGGGCCATCAGTATGAAGAACGTGGCCCACAGCGGCACGGTCGACCACATCGAGATATCCGTGCAGTATGAAAACCCCGACATGGCGGCACGGCTGGCGAACGCAGTCGCGGACCGATATGTGGAGAGCTCGACCGCTGCGGATACCGAGGCGAGCCGGCAGGACATGGAGTTCTTTGAGGAGGAGACGGACAAGGCCAGAGTGCGCCTGCAGAAGGCAGAAAAGGCGCTTGAGGAGTATCAGATCAACTACGATCAGTGGGTGGACCTGCCGCAGGTCAAAGAAGGTTTGAACCAGCGCCTCCTGAACCTGCGCATTCGGAAGATGTCGCAGGAGCAGGAACTGGACGAGACCAAGAAAAGCCTGGAAGCCGTTGTGGAGCAGCTTGCCGAGACGCCGGAGCGCGTCGAGGGCGACCTCGTAAGGGTCATCAACCCGGAATACGCAGACATGCTGCGCCGTCTCAACCAGAGCGAGCTTCAACTCAGCCGCATGCGCATGAAGATGACGGACGAGCACATAGAGGTGATCAAGCTGCAAGACCAGATCGCCCTGCTGAAAGAGCAGCTCGCTAACACACCCGAGTACAAGGATCAGCCTCCCGGCGAGATCCTCAATCCGGTCTATGCCGAAAGGCAGACGGAGAGGCTGCGTCTGGAGCAGAAAGTGCGCCAGCACACGGCGGCCATCGCAACCATCGACGCACAGATGGCGGCCGCCGAGGCCGAACTGAGGACGGCTCGCGACCAGGAGCGCACCTATAACGATCTGGTCCGGGAGAAGGCCGAGGCGAGCGAGCAGTACAACGAGTTCCGCGTCCGCCGCGACCAGGCCCGCACCAGGCTCCAGCTTATCTCGGAGAAGGAACTGGGCACTGACGTGGAGATCATATCGCGAGCCATCCCGCCCGTGCGTCCGTATCAGGTACCGAAGATGCAGATGGCCCTGCTGCTCATGGTGGCCGGGCTGGCAATGGGAGGCGGAACCGTCGTCGGCCTTGAGTTCCTGGACGAGTCGTTCCGAAGCAAGGAAGACGCGGCCGAGTTTCTGCAGATTGCTGTGCTCGGCAGCGTGTCCACCATTGACTTCGACGGTAAGCCCCCCCAACCGAGCGGCCAGGCACTGCCCCGGCCCGGTCAAGCCAAGCGTGTCTTCCTGGTAGTCGTCCTGCTGTTAGTACTCGGTGCCATAGGGCTCGGTATTTGGGAACTGGTGGAGCCGGGAGCGTTCAAGGAGTTCCCGGGCCACGTGCAGCGACTGCCCGGCAGGGCCTTGACCTTCGTTAGACAGCTAGTGGGCAGGATCCTGCCTGATTAGGAATATCACGGCCCGCACATGGGCCATGACTTCAGAGCCGAGGTCGGTAATGGCGGAAGAAGGGAAATACGATCGAGCAAGGACGAAGAGCGGCATTGAAGAGATGCCCTTCGAGGAAGAGCCGCTCCTGGACACCGATGCGCCGGTAGCGGAACCCGTTTTCGTCAGGGAAACGCTCGCTGAGCCCGATTTTGAACGCGTCCCGTCCATGTGCGATGATCCGCATCAGGCCCTCGTCGTCCGCCAGGCAACGGAAATCGGCGGCAACGCTCGGGAGGCCGCCTCTCAGTTCAAAGCCATCCGGTCGCGCATTCTGGCCATGAACGGTGGCAAACCGCCGCAGATCATAATGGTGACTTCCAGCACAGTTGCGGAGGGCAAGACCACCGTCGCCCTGAATCTGGCGGCGGCGTTGAGCGAGATAGACTCCACGGATCGCGTGGTAGTTCTCGACGGAGACCTGCCCGCCCCCGCCGTTCACATGGCGATAGGTATGAAGCCCGACGCACTGCTGGACGACTTCTCCGAGCCGCCGAGACCACGCAAGAGAGACGAGCCCCACCGTCCGCGAGGCGCCCGAACGGGGCTGCGCGACGTGCTGACCAACGGGCTGGATCTGAGCGGAAATGTGTACGAGACGGAGATCTCGAACCTGGACGTCATACCGGGACGAGTTGATCCCGAGGAGAGGGAATTCGAGACAGAGTTGAATGAGAACTGCGCGGCGCTCCTCGATAAGCTGCGCAGATACTACAGTTTCATCATTGTCGACACGCCGCCCCTGCAAGCCGCCAGCCAGGCCGGCATCTTTGCCAAGCACTGCGATCTGGTGCTTGTCGTCGCCAGGCTGGAAGGGACGCCGCGAGAGGTGGTGAAGAAGACTGTCGAACAGCTCCAGCAAGTGGGGGCGAAACAGATCGCCTGCGTGCTGAACCACCATAAGCACCACGTCCCGAGCTTCATCTACCGGTTCTTCGGCACGCCTCCCGGCTACTACTACGGATACGGGTACGGATACCGTTACGGGTACGGATACGGCTACGGCAAGCACCGTCGCCGTCGGACCCGCAAGTGACGGCATTTCGGCACCGCGGCCGGCGAGGGCCGGTCGCCGGTGCTCCCAGTTTTCCTCTGCCCCGGAGGCCGTCACATGACCGTGTTGGCCTGGATAGTGGCCGCCTGCCTGGCGATTCCCCTGTATTCCTACCTGGGCTATCCGGTGATCCTGTTTCTCCTGGCGTCGCTGGTTCAGACTACCCGAGATGCCTATTACCTCCTCCACAGGAAGGAGAGGCGGAGCTCGGAGGCTTCCTTTCCCAACGTCAGCATCATAATCGCCGCATACAACGAGGAGGCCAGCATCGGGGCCACCATCGCCCACTGCCTCGCACTGGACTACCCACCCGACCAACTGGAGATCATCGTCGGCTCGGACGGCTCCAGCGACGACACAGTCGAGATTGCAGGGCAGTATGAGGGCAACCGGGTCATCGTCGAGGACTTCGCTACGCGCCGAGGCAAGACATCGGTCATCCGCGACTGCGTCCGCCGGGCGAGCGGCGCGATCCTTGTGTTCACCGATGCCAACACGAAGCTCCGTTTCCGTTCGGTGCGAAACTTAGTGCGGCATTTCAGCGATCCTCGCGTGGGCGCCGTCTGCGGAGAGCTCCACCTGGTAACCTCTTTGGGTGCTCCCGCGGGCGAGGGTATCTACTGGCGCTATGAAGTGATGCTGAAGTTCCTTGAGAGCCGCCTTGACTCCGTCCTGGGGGCGAACGGGGGCATCTATGCCGTGCGTCGAGAGGTCTTTCCCGAACTCCCCGACAATGTCATCACGGATGATTTCGTCATCCCTATGAAGGTGCGTGCCGCCGGGCTTCGGGTCGCCTACGATCCCGAAGCGACCGCCGTCGAGCAGGCCCCGGAATCAGTCACTCACGAGTTCCGACGCCGCATGCGCATTGGTGCAGGCAACTGGCAGGCGCTCAGGCACTGCGCCCCGCTGCTACTGCCGTGGAAGGGCTTCGTGTCGTTTGCCTACTGGTCGCACAAAGTCTTCAGGTGGGTGACGCCGTTTCTTCTGGTTGCCGCATTGGTCGCTAACGGCTACCTGGTGCACGTCCCTTTCTGGAGATTCGCGCTTCTGTGCCAGCTCTCAGGCTACGCGCTGGCATCCGCTGGTCTTATTCTGCGCCGACTGGGGGTGCCGGCTGGACCTCTCCGCATCCCCGCATACTTTGTCGCCATCAACGCCGCGCTGGGGGTTGGATTCGTAAAGGGCATGTTGGGGCTGCAGTCGTCCGCCTGGCGACGTACAGCGCGTTCCGCAGTTAGCACCCGGAGACCGTCCTGATGGCCGGCCTTGTCCTAGCAGTTTTCGCGCTTGCGCTGATTCCCGGCGTTCTGCTGGGGCTAAAGATTCGGCGCAAGAACTGTCACATATGGTTGCCCGCATATCTGCGGCGCGATTGGCCGGGCCGCAGGGAAAGCACCGACCCGGCCGAACCGATCCACATCCTGTTTTGCGTGGCAGACCACTGGGAGCCCGGTCTGGGCGACGCAGAACGGGCCACGGAGAGACAGCGCGTGAGCAAGTGGTTGGACGAATACCCGAGGATGGCCGACCGCTTTCGTGACGCGGACGGTTTGAGCCCTACGCACACGTTTTTCTATCCTGCGGAAGAGTTCGACGCCGAGCACATCGACCGGCTGGCGGAACTCGTCAAGTCCGGCTATGGCGAGTTGGAGGTGCACCTACACCACGATGGCGACACCCCCGAAAGGATGCAGGCCAGGTTGACGGACTTCCTTGCGCAGCTCAGTGACCGCGGACTCACGGGCCGAGGCGACGGCCCCAGGTTCTCCTTTGTGCACGGCAACTGGGCGCTGGACAATTCGCTGCCGGACGGTCGTTGGTGCGGCGTCAACAACGAGTTACAGGTTCTGCGCGAGTGCGGGTGCTATGCGGATTTCACATACCCCTCCGCCCCGTCCCCCTCGCAGACCCGCCGCATTAACAGCATATACTACGCCACGGACGACCCCGAAAGGCCGCGGTCGGCCGACGACGGCACGCCGGTGCGTGTCGGAGCACCGCCGACCGGGGATCTGATGCTCGTGCAAGGGCCGCTCTTGCCGGTGCTGTACAAGGGCTTTCTGCCGAGCATCGAGAACGGGAACATAGCCGCCGGACAGGAGCCTTCGCCGAGCAGACTCAGGGCCTGGATACGCGCGCGCGTATGCGTGGGTGGGCGTCCGAACTGGGTATTCGTGAAGGTGCATACACACGGCTGTAAGGAGGCGAACTGGCCGGCCCTCTTCGGCGATGGGATGCTGAGAGTGCACGAGGAGTTATGCGGACGATACTGCTCGGGCCGCTACCGCACACATTATGTCTCCGCGCGCGAGCTCTACAACATCGTGAAAGCCGCCGAGGCGGGCATGGAAGGCGATCCTGGCCGCTACAGGGACTTCGCTATCGCTGCACCGGCCGTGGCACATCCCCGAACTGCGGGTTAGAAGGAGCGTTCCCTTGAACGCCGAAAGCGCCCCCTGCAATGTCGATGAGCGAAGGCTACCGAAGTGGGTTGCGCCGGCCATGTTCGCACTTGCCGCCGCCGGGTTCGTGTGGACGTTCCGATGGATGGCCACAAGGTGGGAGCAGGAGAACAGTTACTACAGCCACGGCTGGCTCGTCTTACCTATCAGCGCGTTTCTTGTCTACCGGTGTCGGGAAGGTCTGGCGCGTTGCCACAAGGGATGTGATCTGTGGGGGTTTGCAGTACTCATTCCCGCTCTGACGCTCCATCTGGTCGCCACGGCCTGGCGCATCGGTTTCCTGTCCGGATTCGCGATGCTGGGCGTTCTTGTGGGGCTGATTCTGCTTCTCTACGGGCGCCTTCTGCTGCGCGCCATTCTCTTCCCGGTTGTATTCCTGGTCTTCATGGTCCCCCTGCCTGAAGTTCTGATCGAGAAGATCAGCTTCACCTTGAAGATGATGGCAGCGGCGGTCGCTGCAGCCTTTCTCGACCTGGTTGGTCTGGTTGCCGTCAGGGAGGGAAGCTACATCCACACGCCGAACGGCCCAGTCGTCGTGGATGACGTCTGCAGCGGTCTGAAGTACCTCATTGCTCTGACAGCGTTCGGGGCGCTCTACAGTTACGTATCGGCTCTCAAGGGGCGGGATAAGTACCTCCTGTTCGCCGCCGCCATCCCTATCTCGTTTCTTGCGAATGTGGTTCGCGTAACGTTATTGGTGCTCATCGGTTACAACTGGGGTGTGGAAGCCACACAGAAGTGGTACAGCCACGATCTGCTCGGCTTTGCCTTGTTCGGCGTTGCATTTGTGATGTTGTTCACGGTGGAGTCGGTTTTGCTGCGCCTGCGGAACAGGGACGGCTCCGACGAAGGCAGTCAGACCTCAGAGAACGAGGTGGAGCCCGGTTTGACCATGTCGCCTACCGGGATGCCCCCCTTGAGCCGGCGGCGCGCTGTCGGGCTGGCGGCCGTGCTCCTGGTGGGCGCGCTGGGGATGTCCACGTTCCTGTCCAGGCCACGACCCGCCACGTCGACCAGCACCAAGCTGTCCGCCATTCCGCTGGAGTTGGCCGGCGGCGAGTGGTCTGGATCCGACTACACGATGAGCGACCGCGTCTATGAGATACTGGGCACGCGGGATGTCCTGTCGCGCCGGTACGTGGGGTCCGAGGGCGAGGTCAACCTCGTGGTGGTCCTGGCCGAGCAGATCCGGCGACGAACTCATCCGCCCGAGCAGTGCGTGACGGGTGACGGTTCAATCATTCGGAGCACCGATCAACTGACCGTGGAGCTCGATGGCAGCCCTCTTCGGAGCCTCCGGGTCAACCAGCTCGTGCTGGAGGGCAGGAACGGGCAGACGCTCATGTGGTACTTCTACAAGAGTGGCGACCGCCTCACCACCAGCTACTGGCGCCACCAGGCAGGCATCGCGTTGCGCGCACTGACCGATCCGAACGCTGCGGACGCGCTGGTGCGCCTGGACGCGCCGGTGACCGCAAACGACTTCGACGCCGCCGAGGACAGGCTAAGGGGCTTCCTCGACGACGTCATGCCTTCCGTGATGGACATCCTTCCGTAGACACCGCTTCGCCTGTGCGGGCCGCTACTGGTTCTGCCCCCTGTTGAGGCATTTCAACCCGGGCAACACGCCGTGTTGACCTTACTCAACAGTATCCCCACACTACCCGTCCCGGCCCAGGCACTGCCCGAGCACATGAAGTATTAATGGAACGCCTATAGTGCTCCTGAATAACGCTTTACGTCTTTCGGTTTCCACCCCTCGTCCTCCTGGCATAGCCTTTGCATTCCTAATGGCATAAGACTATTCAGCGGGAGACTACCAGATGCCTGAACCAGCGTCCATAGCCCTCTTCGGTACGGGCTGTATCGGCCTGATGGTTCGATACCTCCAGGCCCAATACCGCGCTGCCAAGCCCTATGTCGAATGGGTGCTGGCCCTGGTGCTTCTCGGGGCTGCCGCACCCATCATCGGCCTGTGCGCCATCCTGGTGAAACTCACTTCGCGAGGGCCCGTCCTGTACCGGCAGGAGCGAGTTGGCCAACACGGACAGACGTTCATGCTTTACAAGATCCGCACGATGCGCGCCGACGCCGAGGCGCTGACCGGGCCCCAGTGGTCCCAGGGCGAGAGCGATCCACGTGTCACGTGGGTGGGGGGCATTCTGCGCAAGACGCACCTGGACGAGCTGCCGCAGCTTGTCAATGTGCTCAAGGGCGAGATGAGTATAGTGGGCCCAAGGCCCGAACGTCCGCACTTTGTGGAGAAACTGAAGGGGGTGGTGCCGGACTACGAGAAGAGGCTGCAAGTCAAGCCGGGCATAACCGGCCTGGCCCAGGTGCGTGCCGGCTATGACCGCACGCTGCTGGACGTGCGACGCAAAGTGAAGCTGGACTGCATGTACATCCGCCGCATGTGCTGGTGGGTAGACTTTGTCATCATTGGCAGGACGCTGTTGAAGGTCGTAGGAGTGGGCCGGCGGGCGGGTTCCAATCCCGAAACGCACGGCCTCGGGAGGAGTAGGATATGAACGGTTTCTTTCTGCAGAAGGAGGTAGCAATGCGCAGAGCCTTGATTGTAGGAGCTGTGGCATTGCTCGCGTTCGGCCTCGTTGGGAGGTCGGCGGGAGCGGTGCCCTTTTTCCCGGATGTGTTCAATACGTTCGGAGGCGCGGCGGTTGCCGAAGACGCAGGTTGGGCAGGCGCCGCAGCGGGGACCCAGGCAGCCGCCTGGACGTACAGCGGCGCTGAAGTGTCGATTGACGCAAGTGGGACCCCATTTGTCAATCTGCCCCAGGCCGAGCCCACAACGGGAATCCCGACACCGGCCGGGGCCATCTTTGAGACGACCCAGGTGAAGGACGGGTCGACGATTTCGTTCGGGCAGGAAATGACCGCCGTGATCGGCGGGCTTTTCCCGACCAGTATCTCGGCCATAGAGGGCACGTCCGCCGACAACGGACTTGCTCCCGGCAGTTCGGCCGCGGACGGCAGCCCGGATGAGCTGACGAGGGATGCGGTTTCGGGCGTTGCGTCCTTCAGGATCGCTTTCGGTCCGGCGACATTGTCTCCGTTCCCGTACGCCGCTCCGCCGGTGTTCGAGATCTACGACGATGTCCCGCCGACGCTTGACCTGGATATCGGCGCTGCAACGACGACGCTGGTCGAAGAGATGTTCGACTTCGACGGCGCCGGCCCAGCGGTTCCGCCGCCGACGCCCGCGCCCAGCCAGTTCGTCAACACTGCCGATGGCTATCCGGCACCGAACGACGTCAGCGCCGCTGTGGACGGCACCCTCTGGGCTGCCGGCTATATTGACCGAGCCACCGCGACGTACACGTTCTTCGACGCGACCGTAATCGGCAGTGGTGGACAGCCCGTTACGGTTGGCGACCAGCCCGTCACCGGCTACGTCTATCGCGTTGACTTCAACGCGGTCGGTGTGGTCACCGACGGCGCCATGCTGGCGTACCTGCTGCCGTTCGGCGGGCTGGCATCCAACGGTGTTGATCTGATCAACATCACCTTCACGTCGACCCTCTACGGCATTGCATTGCCCGAGACGGTCAACGGTGGAGAGGATGCATTTGCCGCCTGGGGAATCCGCACGACCCTGGCCGGTAACTCCGGCGACGCGTCGTTCACAGTTCTCCCAACCATCCCCGAGCCGACCACCATGGCTCTGTTCGGGCTGAGCCTGGGAATGCTGTGGTACCGGAAGAAAAAGTAAACTCAGAGCGGGCACCAGCCCGATTCTGAAGATGTGAACAGGCCCGGCAGGCACACGCCTGCCGGGCCTCTTTTTTTGCTGTGGCGGCTCTCAACGCTCCTCGGCGAGACCGTCTCCGGTCCTCACACCGGCATCAACTCACCTGGCGCGCGCGCCGATCGGTGCTGCCGGTGCGCCAACCCACCGCTCCCCCGGGGGCACGGCGCGGTCGGGAGGAAGGAAAGAGCACGCCCCCAAGGTCGCGCCCACGCCGACAACGCTGCCTGGAGACACAACGGCCTGCACGCCAACCGTCGCCCCCTCCTCGACGACGGATCTGCCAAGAACTAACGAACCGCCCCGGATGAAATGTCCAAGGACAAGCGCCGATTCGCCGACTGTCGCGCCCGAACCTATCTGAGTCAACCAGGGGTCGGATACGCTTGCATCCTTGCCCAGACGAACTCCCCAGCCCATCTCGGCGCCCATGAGGCGGTAGAAAATCACAGTCAGGAACGGGTAATGATGCACGTACGAGAAGAACGGGCTGCGTCTCGCTATTTCGTAGATCCCCAGATTCCGAAGCCATCGCCGCGCCTCGCGAGAGTGCAGCCTGTACACGCCGGGCTTCACATTGCCGCCCAGGCACTTGCGCAGGCCTGCTACGGCCAGAATGAAACCCACCGCCCCCAGGTGGATTCCGGCGGCTACTCCGACGGACCAGCCCCATACGGCTCCCCACTGCGCCGCAAGCGGCCGTGCGATGAGGATGCAGGGCGCCACGGCCACCCCGTAGAGCCCAATCTGCACCGTCAGCAGGACCAATGACGCCACCGACCCGGCCACCGGCGCCTTAGCCGTCTTCCTGGCCCGCCGGACCTGCTCTGTTCCCGCATCACCCATCCGATTATCTCCAGCATCCAGTCCAGGTCGGTGTCAAGACTCCAACTCCAGCATGGCATCTGCGGCTCTCTCGGGACCGTCATGGTCTCCCATTAGCTCAGCCACCTCGCGGGCACGCTGAGTCGCGGACCCGTCCTCAAGCATCTCTCGGCACGCCCTGCGAATCACGTCCGGCGCGAGCCGATGCGGCGGTATCTTCCGCCCAACCCCGAGTGCGACCGCCCTGTCGGAATGCAACTCCTGCTCGAAGAACGTCGGAAGACAGACGACCGGCGTGGCTTTAGCCAGCGCCTGGTAGATGGTCCCGTTCCCGCCGTGGCACACAACCAGGTCCGCCCTGTCCGCCATGGCCAGGCCCGGAGCATACGGAACGTGATAGAAATTCGCCGGCCAATCGGTCCGCTCCCGAGCGCTGCCGGTAGTTACCATCACGGCCCACTCCGACCCGCTCAGCGCCTCCCTGACGATGCGGAACGCGTCATTCGCCTCGCCAGTGCTCCCCAGCGAAACATAGATCGCTTCGCGCGGCCTGAGTTCGTCCAACCATTCGGGAACCGGCACCGGTGGGTCCCACATAATGGGGCCGGCGTAGCGGAAATGGTCGGGAAGACCCGAGGTGGGGGCGAAGGCGGGCAGATCCGTAATCAAGTTGAGCGTCGGAGATTCCAGCGCGTCCAGCAGGTCGCGAATCGGACTCAGGCCTATCTGCCGGCGGAAAGCATTCAGCGGGCCGGCCATGGTGCGCAGTGCACGCCGTCGCAACGGCGGCAACAACCAGGAGGCAATTCTGCGTCCGACCAATCGTGTGAGCTTAAGTGTCTGTGGTGGATCGTGCTGTGCGGAGTAGTAGCGCGTGAAACACGCGTTCAAAAGCGTCACATAGGGAACGCCTTCCAACTCGGTGGAGATGCTGAGCGTGAAACGGAAGTCGCCGAGAACCACGTCCGGCCGCAGCCTTCTCATCAGATCCCGCTCTTCGCGCACGTACCGGCGCAGCATCTCCGCGTCGTCGGGAAACCGCTTCCCTTCCCGAACCCGGGCCAGGGCCCTGGCAGGTGCCTCAGTGACGATCGGAAGGCACTCGAACCCCGATTCGGTGATGAAGTGGTCGTAAGGCGGCGCACACGCGAACACTACCTCGTGCCCTCTGGTTCGCAGCGCCTTTCCCACCTCCAAAGGCCGGGTCACGTGGGCCAGCGCGATTCCATGGGGAAGGGCAAGGATCTTCATTGCGTGACCTGACGGCGGTTACGGTTCGGAGGGTGCAAGGTCCAGTTCGCGCTCGGCGACGAGCTCATTGGCGCGCAAGAGACTACGAAAAGTGCCGGCGTCGGTCCAGGCGAAAGGGAGCCTGCGAGAGCTGAGCATGCCGCTGTGGGCGTACATGTTGTTCACGTCGGTGATCTCCAGTTCGCCCCGGGCGGAAGGTTCGAGCCTGTCGATGAACTCAAAGACACGCGAGTCGTAGACATAGCAGCCGGTGACCACCCAGTTCGACGGGGGTTCCGCCGGCTTCTCCAGTATCTCGACCACGCCGCCGTCCGCGTCCAGAACCGCCACGCCGAACCGCTCGGGTGTCTCACTCTCGCAGAGCAGCACGCGCCCGCCCGATTCGTAGTCCTCGATGTACGGCTGCAGGCTTCCACAGAACACGTTGTCGCCCAGGATCACGACCACAGGACCGCCCTCAGCGAACTGCCGGCACAGGCCGAGCGCCTGGGCAATGCCGCCGGCCTCGTCCTGAACCCTGTACGTGAACTCCCCGCCGAAATCGTGGCCCGAGCCCAGAGTTCGCACGATGGAGCCCAGATGCTCCACGCCGCTGACCACCATGATGTCGCGGATGCCGAGCTCCAGCAGACTGTGCAGCGGCCAGAAGATCATCGGGTACCTGCCGACCGGCAGCAGGTGCTTGTTGGTTATCTTCGTCAGCGGGTACAGCCTGCTGCCCGTGCCACCCGCGAGTATGATGCCCTTCATGGTTGGCTCCTCGTCCAATCGTACTCGCCCAGATCGCACGGATTCTTCAGGCAGTCGACTATGGCGTCCTCCACAGGCATCAGCGAGTAGCCCAGCGATTCAAGCTTTGAGCAGTTCACCAGCGCATTCACCCGGGGCGCCTTCACCATCGCCAACAGTCCCTCATAGCTGATCTCGCCGATCTTCATCTTCGGCCGCCAGTATCGCTTGATCATGCGGGCGATACGGAGCGGCGTAGTCGCACCCGGGTTGGTCATGTTCAGTGGTCCTGTTGTTCCGCGCACTACCAGGTCCCAGATGAGGGGGATACACTCCTCAAGGTGGCTCATCGAGTTCGCCTCGTCGATGAACAACTCATAGCCGGCCAGCTTCTCCAGCAGGTTCCTTGGATGCCGGTGGTTGGAGAAGGGCTGCCGCATGCGGATGGTAAGGATCTGGTCAGCGTACGGTTCCAAAGCACGTTCGGCCAGCAATTTCGTCTCTGTGTAAGAGCAGAGCGCCTTCAGTTCGTCCGTTTCGCGGTAGTGTCTCCTGTTGTCCGGGTAGAGGCAGGCCGATGACAGGTAGACCACCTGGATGTCGCGGCTCAGGCACTCCTCCACCACGTTGACGGTCCCGCCAACGTTGACGGACCATGCCTCCGAGTAGTGGGCCTCGCACCAGTCGGTGCCGGCCTTCGCGGCGGCGTGGAAGACAACGCGCGGCCGATCTGAGTCGAGTTGGTCGGCAACGGCCCCCCTGTCGCATACGTCCAGGTCGGCGCTGCCGTAGGATCGCACGCGCGGCAACCCAAGGAACCGGTCCAGGTAATCCGTCATCAGCGAGCCGATGTAACCGGAGCCGCCCGTCACCAAAGCGCTCTCTACCTGCCTCGATACCACGATATAGTCTCCTGCAAACCGCCGTCGAACGTCGTGCGCGGCGTCCAGCCCAGCGACCTGATCTTTTCCGTCGTCACGGCATAGCGGAAATCGTGCCCCTTTCGGTCCTCGACGAACCGGATGAGGTCCTGCGGGGCGCCCAGACGGTCGAGAATAAGCCGCACCAACTCGATGTTCTGCATGTGGTGGTCCGCGCCGATGTTGTATGACTGCCCCACCGCACCCCGACGAAGCACCGCATCAATGGCCTCGCAGTTGTCACGCACGAACAGCCAATCACGCTGGTTCCGGCCGTCGCCGTAGACGGGAATCGGCTCGCCGGCAATCGCGTTCGAGATGCACTTCGGTATGAACTTCTCCGGGTGCTGCCGGGGGCCGTAGTTGTTCGCGCTTCTCGTGATAAGCACGGGCAAGCCGTGTGTGACATGGTAGGCCCAGACCAGCTTCTCGGCGGCGGACTTTGTGGCCGCATACGGCGAGCTGGGCAGATGGCGGTCTTTTTCTTCGAACGCGCCTTCCGGCGTGGACCCATATACCTCGTCCGTGGAAACGTGGAGGAACCGCTCGACTCCATATTCGAGGCTCGCCATCAGCAACCGGAGGGTGCCGATGACGTTCGTCTCGGCGAATACCACGGGACCGTCTATCGAGTTGTCGACGTGCGTTTCCGCCGCAAAGTTGACGACCCAGTCGACCCCTTCCTCGAAGACGGACCGCAGATCGTCCGCATCGCAGATATCGCCGCGGACAAATCGGATGAAATCGCGCGAACGGTCCAGGTTCCGCGGGTCCGCAGCATAAGTCAACTTGTCAAGGACCACGACACGATCGCCATACCGCTCTGTGAGCAGGTCGACGAAGTGGCTGCCAATGAATCCCGCGCCGCCTGTAACCAGTACGGTTCTCATTGCTCTCGCTCCCGGCGAGTTCGCATGCCGTCTCCCGTCTCGCCCGCAAACCGCAGAATCTCCTGCGCACCGTTCGTCGCGCCATCCGTATCCCGCAACGCGCGGAACCGTCCTGCTCGTTCGCTGAAACTCTCCTCACTCCGCACCCGTTCGACGCAGGCGACGACTTCCTCGGCCAACCGTCTACCCATCCTCGCCCGCAGTCCCAGCCCCAGTTCCTCGATCCTCTGCATGTTGAACTCCTGGTCGTGGAACTCGGGTATGCCGACCAGCGGCGTGCCGCGACTGAGTGCCTGGTAGATTGTACCGTTTCCGGCATGGCAGACGACAACGTCCGCTCTCTCGCAGAGCTTGCCTCCGGGAGCGTAGCGAATCCCGAAGAAACGATCCCGGTCAGGCCACATTTCCGGTGAGCCCGTGGACGTAGTACATATGACCTGCATCCCCTGGTCCAGCAGTTGCGCGGCTATCCGGCTTATCTGCTCGATGGGGCCGGTACTGCCCATCGTGAGGTATGCGGTTTCGGCGCTGCTGTCCAGGCGATTCATCCAGGGCGGATCCGGCACTTCCGGTTCCCACAGAATGGGGCCGGTGTATCGGTAGTCGTCCGGGAGAGAACGACACGGGAAAAGCTCCTCGGAGTCCGGCAGGATGTTCAGGCCCGGCGAGCACATGCATTCTCGGATGTCGCGTAAAGGATCCAATCCATACCTGCGCCGCACCTTGTCAAAGGGACGCGCGTAGAACGCGAACACATGCGGCTCCGCAAGCGGCTGCAGCGCTTTGAGTATGCGCTTGCCGAGCACGCGCACCGGCAACCAGGTTTCCGGCGGCTCAAGGCGAACGCCGTAATAGCGCGTCCATACGGCATTCACGATGCAGACATACGGCACACTCTCGGAGACGGCCGATATGCCCAGCGAAGGTCGGAAGTCGCCGACAACGACGTCGGGGCGTATCTCACGCAGCAATCGGATCTCATCCTCGATGTATTCCACCAGCGTGCGCTCGTCGAACGCACTCCCCCCCTTCCTGAGCCGCGCGAGGAGGGCCTCCCTGGGAATCGTGGCGACGGGCTCGACTGGGTAGCCGGCGTCCTGGACCCGCCGAGCATGTGTCCCCGAAGCTGCAAAAGACACTGCGGCACCCAGATGGTCCAGCCGATCCGCCAACGCGAGACAGCGGCCTACGTGGGCGAGAACCGACCCCTCCGGCATCAGCAGTACACTGGGGCTGTGGCCCTGTTCGCTCACATCCGGTCTCACGCTTGACCGATGGGTCTTCTCCAGCCCGTACGTCAACATGCGCGCACGCGCCGGCCATGTGCCCGTTAGTGTAGCAATTCCCCCGGCCGGAAGGCAATCCGGCCTTCTGGGAACGCCGCTACAGTGCAGTCGTCATTGGCCCTCAGAGTGATTCCAGCATCCGACGCGCGTCGTCGGCGTGCTCGAAATCGGGGGAGATGACCAGCGCCTGCTCGAGTTCGCGTCTTCCTTCGGATACTCTCCCCGCCTTGACGTACGCTGCACCGAGGTGGTACCTGATGGTGGGATGAGCGGGTGCCAACCGTCTCGCCGTCTCCAGGTCGCGCAGTGCTGTCTCGTAATCGCCGTGCAAAAAGCTGACCCAACCCGCCGTGTCGAGGATGTGCGGGCTGGATGGCGCCAGCCTCTTGGCTTCGCGGGCCATCCGCATGGCCTCCAGGAGATCTCCCTTCTTGTCCGCCAGGAGCATCGCCAGGTTATTGTAGGCGATGGCGGCCGTCTCGGGCAGTTCGGTGGCACGCCTGTAGCTCTGCGCTGCCGCATCCCATCGCTCCATCCGCTCGTAGTGCGAGCCGATGCTGAGATGGACTCTTGCCGTTCTCTCCAGCGGCAGGCCGCGCACGGCGTCCTCCAGCACCTCCACCGCCGTCACCAGGTCGCCGTGGCGCACATAGCTGCTGGCAAGCTGAGTACGGATGAAGAGCATGTCCGGGTGAGTGGTTGCCAGGTCCTCAAGGCGCTCAACGGCTTCCTCATGGCGACCCTCAGACTCCAGTAGCCTCGCATACATGCACGCGGTCAGCGGCTCGTCCGGCATGACTTGCGCCAAGTGGTCCAACTCCTGCACGGTCCCCTGCAGGCTCTGAGCCCGCACAAACAAGACCAATCGATTCAGGCTGGCAGCCGCCTCATGCCTGATCGCATCAGGGAGCCCGTTGAGTGTCAGCAACAGAGCATGCCTGTCCTCATAAGGGCCGATCTCCGTTTGGTCGATCGATTTGTTGTGCTCCTCGGCCATCTTCATGTTGTCGTTGCCAGCGTAGAGCACCGCAAGATACCAGTGTATTGCGTCGGCTGCAGCAGCAGGCACGCGACTGTCCGGAACGGCCTCGTTCAGCATGGCTATGGCCTCTGTAGGATTGCCGCCCGACTGTGCAGCCAAGGCCAAGCAGACATCCGCCTCCACGAGGTCGGGAACCATGCTTTCAGCCTGCCGGTAGAGCTCAGATGCCTCTTCGTAGCGGCCCTGCTGCAGATCGAGGATGCCTCGCCGGTAGGCAACCGGGGATCGCGGAGCGGCCTCCAGGACCTTGTCGAACTCGGCACGCGCCTCATCCGGCTCGTTTGTTCTCCAGAGAAGTTCCGCCAGCACCAGGCGATATGGGATGCTGTCGGGATCGGCGTCCAGCTGCGCACGGATCAGCTCTACCGCTTGATCAATGTCGCCGGATTCCAGGTACACCCTCAGCAGCACGGCTCGGAATCGGCCCGATCCGAGACGCTCTGCCGCCTCGGTGAGAATGGCCTTTGCCCCCTCGATGTTGCCCGCATGCGCTCGCATCAGCGAAAGAAGAATCAGGGCACGCTCGTCGTCTGGGTTAGTTTCGATCAACTGCTCGTAGATAGACTCCGCCTCTTCCACGTGACCCAGGCGCCTGTGCAGACTTGCCAGCTCGTGGCCGAAAACGGCGTCTCCGGTCTGCTTCCAGAGGCTCTCGTATGCTGTGGCGGCCTCCTGGTAGTCTCCCATCCCGAACAGTATCCTGGCCTTAGCAAGGTACAACCGGCGCGATCCGTCTGGAGCCCAGTCTTCGTCGATCTCTCTGTCGCATGTGCGGACCGCTGCTTTGGGGTCCCCGGATCGCGGCAGAGCCAGCACGTGCAACAACACCAAATCCTCCACGACAGCCGGGTCAGTTCCTGCGAGCCTGTGGAGCTTCTTCGCCTTTGCCAGCGCCTGCTCCTTCTGCGGCATGGTGCGCACCGCTTCCGTGGCATAGCTGGCCGCGGCCTTCAGGTCCTCTGCCGAAGCCAAATCGGCCAGGGCCATGCAGGCACCGTACCTATCCGCCATTAGTTCGCGGCGATGCGGAAGGGAGCGAACGAATACCTGGGAGACCCCTTCCAGCACGCGTTGGTACGCTGATGCGGCCTCCTCGGTGCGGCCCAGGGCCCTCAGCCCTTCCCCTATCACGAAATGAGCGCCAGGCCAGGCCCCTGTGCCACTTGCCGAATCCTGAAGCCGGCCGAGAGCGTCCTCAAGTACCCCGGCATCTTCAGGACCAGCGGTGTGTAGGACGGCCTGGGCATAGAGGTAGACAAAACGACGGTTGTCCGGGTCCTTACCTACAAGTTCTTCGGCGGTCTCTCTCGCTTCGGCCCATCTCTCCGCGTCGGCAAAGATCTCGGCCTTCATCGCAGTGCCCACAACGGCGTTGGAGCCCACCTGGCGCACGTGCCCGAGGTGCTCCAGAGCAGCATCGTAATCGCCTTGCAGCCGCTCGGCCACCACCATCAACTCCCGGGCCTGCCTATGCTCAGGGGTGCGGTCGATTATGGGCTGCAGCAAGGAAACCGCCCCCGGGGCGTCCGGGGAGTACCGCACGAGCATGTGTCGGGCAATCCTCAGGCGAGGAACGTCCAGGTCGGGATCAAGCCCCATCGCCCTCTTATAGGCGCCCAGCGCCATACTCTGAGCTCTGCGCATGCTGTTGAAGGCGTTCTTGCCCTCGATGAGCAAAGCGCTTGCGTCAGCCGGCTGGTTGCCTTCCGGATCCTCTTCCGCTTGCATGTTGCGAATGAAGCCGATCTTCAGGCCCAGAAGGTCGGACTTCTGCATCAGGACGTCTCCCAGCGTCACGTAAGCCAGTGCCGGGTCCTCGACGGCGGCCACATTCGGGTTGATGGCCTCGATCGCAGGCTCTATCTCCTCCTTCAGGATGGAGTCGCAAAGCTCCGCGTCCACATTCTCTCCTGCCCTGCGCAGTCGGTACTGCGCGCGTGTGGCCAGCAGTTGCCCCCTTGTCAGTTCCGCTTCGGCCGCGAACTGTTCGAGAGCGTCCGACTCCGCGCTCGATGCCAGTCCGCTTGCCAATACTTCGCACGCTTTCTGGCGCATCTCGAGCAACTCCATGCGGAGTTCAGGATCGGTGTTCTCCACCTTGCCGGCCTGCGTCGCAACGCGTCGGTATTCCGTCTCGGCCTGCGCCAGGTTTTCCTTTCGGTACAGGGCCTCCGCCAGTGCAAAACGTGCCCGGAGAAGCTGTGTTCGCTGCTCGGGCCACGAAACCCGCGCCTGGTTGGCCCGATGTTCCAGCACCGTAACGAGGTTCTGCAGCCGGTTAGCCGCGGCGTCCAACGCGTCCCGTTCCCGGTCCTCCCTCTCCTCGTGCAGCAGGGCCTTGCTGCTCAAGTACAGAGATTGCACCAGGGTCGGTTGCATGTCGAAGAGCTTCTCCCCCAGCGGGATCGCCCGGTCCCATTGGCCGGCGGCGATGTACGCCTGGGCCTGCTCGGCAATCACCTGGTATGTGTTGACGTCGCCCTCGCCGGCCATCTGCGCCTGCTCTACGGCTTCCTCGTAGTTGCCGGAGCGACGCTCTGCCTTGGAGAGCAAGCGCCGGGCTTCGGCGTGGTGTGGGTTCTGCTCCACCACGGGGGCCAGCACCTCGTGGACCCCCTCCAGATTAAGTCTGGGGGCGTTGATCATGTCTTTCGCCAGCTCAAGTCGGGGCAGATCCAGCGTGGGATCGATCTCCATTGCGTGTCGGTAGGCCGCAATGGCCCGTTCTTTGGCGCCGATAACCGCCGGGAAGGCGGCTTCGGCCTCGGCTTCGGCCTCATAGGCTTCTTCCGTGCTGCCGGAGGCCAGCTTGCGGTCACGCTCCTTTATCGCCAACCCATGCTTCCAGGCCAACACCTCCATCTCCTTCTGGTAGATGCCGCCCAGCCTGGTGTATGCCTCGGCAGGTGAGGAAGCTTCGTCGGCGGCCTGCCGCACGATCTCGATGGCCCAGTTGATGTAGGTGTCCAGAAGAAAATCGAGGAGCAGGACGTCCTCTTCGTATGCGATCGCTTCGGGAAGGTGCTCTTGGGCTGCAACGGGTGCTTTCCTCAACTGCGCCAGCAATTCCCTGGCGGTCTCGACTTCATCGGGATCGCTCCTGTCCGGCCCGATCTCGATCACTTTGTCGAGGAGGCCTTGTGCCTTGTCGAACTCGAACTGCGCCTTCCCCAGCACTACCTCCGCCCTCAGTAGGTCGCCGTCCGCTTTCGGGTATCCCATCTCCTCGGCACGGGCTATCTCGGTGAGTGCCTTGTCGTAATCGCGTGCCCTGAGCGCCAGATCGATCAAAGCTCGTTGCGCCTGCATCAAGTCGGGCTTCCGCTCCAACGCAGCGCGCAGGAACCCCTCTGCCTCCTCGAGGTCGCCGGTCCGCATCAGAAGCACGCCCTTGTTGTAGAGCAACTCGTAGCGCTTGCCAAGACGTGACTTGATGATCAGCGCACTCCCCACGCCCACGATCACCAGCAGGAATGCCACCACGAAGTATGATCTTTTCATTCTCTCGCTTTCCTATACTGCAGAACTCCAGGGCCACCCCGCCTGCGCAGAAGAATGGCGGTGTGTCAGCAACCCGCGGTACAGAGAATGGTCCCCGCATGGGTTTGCACCAACTCCTGCGGTCTCCGCCTATCGTACGGCCTTGTCAGCGGCACGTCAATGTCTCAGACGGTATTGGATTCTCTGCACCGGACCGAAGACGCCGCCCACTAAGCTCAGACGGGCTCCTTCTGCCGCGGCAGTGTGCCAAAAGAGAAGCACCAGCCTGGCAGAGGGATTAGGTGCAAAAGGCAGGCCAAACATTCTGACATCCCCAGCGCCGAGAGCACTAGGACACTCGCACTTCCCCGTTCTGAACCGTCCCAAGCCGCCGACCTTTCGCGTCTGGCGGGCAGCCTGTCCACGGTCAACTACAACGGCGCCGCCTCTTCAGGGCCACAAGTCCCGCGAGTCCCCAGCCCAGCAGTAAGACCGTTCCCGGCTCCGGAATGGTGGGATGGCCGCCGCTGCCACCGTTGGTGTCCGGTGTCGGAATCCAGTTGGTGAATGGGGCACTGGGCGCGACGTTGGTAACGACGTTCCACGCGGTTGCGACTATCCCGTCCTGCTTGCCGTCCTTCACATAGAAGCTCCCCCAGACCGGCTGCTGCGGGCTCTGAAACGAGACCGCGCTCTGTCCGTCGTCAATCTTTATAGCATAGAGGTCGACAGGCAAGTTCGGACTGCCACCATTCGCGCCGGGGTTGGTGGAATTCGGTGAGTTGGGATCGGCCGTGAAGAGCTTCGGCTGGTCATTTTCCCAAGTGAAGTCTGCGTTCAAGATGTACTGCTCGACGTTCTGCGGGGTAATGACCTCACTGACCTGAAGCAGCCAGTGGCTAAGCTCTGGCTGAAGGGCGCTACCGTCAGCATCCGTGATCCAATAGCTGTAGTCCCACAGCATGTCCGCCATGGAGTACGAAATATCCCAGCTTATCTTGAACCCGCCATTCGCCTGAGTCCAGCCATCCGCCGCCGTTACACCCGAACTATCCGGCGTCGACCTGCTGCCGACCAGGTACGGATCGTCCACGGGGATCGTGGTGGCCGACGCCGCGTGGGCAAGTACGACAACAGCGGCGACGGCGACGGCTAATCGTCTCAGCATTTCCGAAACTCCCTTACGTTCTTGTCTAGAACTATGCCGACTATGAATAGTTGAGCAAACTTCGTGCCGGGCATAGGCATAGAGACAACTGATGGGCCCGTCTGGTCCTATCTGTCTTTAGGCAAGACTCTTACGGCTCTCTGCCCGCAGGTAGACTCACCCGGCCGCACCTCACTGCGCTGGCACGCGGGGCCAGTGAGTGTCGAGTCCCTTCAACACAGGTGCGAAGATTCCACACAAGCGGCCTATTCCTCGTGATCTGACGGTAGAGTCCCGCGACCCGCCCTCCCGGGACCGCGTCGGCCCTGAACATGTTTCGTTCCCGGAACGTGCTGTCACTTTGACTAAGAGCGGCCCCCGTATAGACTCATCACTGGTCAGCTCCATGAGACCCAACCTCTGGAGGCACAAAAATGTCCGAGAATGAGCTAGAGCCAGGTTCGCCGCATCGGAGGACAACGCCCGGAAGCGACACCCGAGCTCTGGTTGAGCAAGCTCGGCGAGCCTACCGCAGCTGGGCGACCCGAACGGGCAGCAGCCGCACCGATTTCCTTCGGCCACTGCGCAGCCTGATTGCCCGCAATGGTGGACGGCTTGTCCACGCCGTTGACGAGGCCCGGGCCCGGGAACCCGGCGAAACGCTTGCCGCCGAAGTTCTTCCCCTGGCCGCAGGTTGCCGCTATCTCGAAAGGAATGCCACCCGCATCCTTCGGGACCGGCACACCAGGCCGCGCCTCTTCCCTATCTGGCTGTCCCGGATTGACCTGCGTGTCCGACGTGAGCCGCATGGCGTGGTGCTCATCATCGGTCCGTCCAACTACCCGCTGTTTCTGCCGGGCGTGCAGCTCTTACAGGCGCTGGTGGCCGGCAACGCCGTGGTGGTGAAACCGGGCAGGAATGGCTCCGCGGCGATTGGCGTTCTGGCCGATCTTCTGCAGGAGGCCGGCCTCCCCCGGGGCCTCTGTCACGTTCTGGACGAGGCGCCCGAGTCTGCCCGTTCGTCGATTGCCGCCGGCGTCGACAAAGTGGTGCTGACCGGATCCGTCGCAACCGGCCGCGCCGTACTGAGGGATCTGGCCGAGACCGTCACGCCTGCCACCCTCGAGCTGTCCGGCTGCGACGCGGTGTTCGTCCTGGGCGACGCCGATCTGGGGATGGTCGCGCGGGCGGTTGCGTTCGGCCTGCGGTTGAACGCCGGAGCCACCTGCATCGCTCCCCACCGCTTGTTTGTGCCGGAAGCCCTGGCTTCCGAGCTGACGGAAGTGCTGGTAGAGCGAGTCAAAGCTATTGGCGCATGCGAAGTGAACCGTGAAGTCGCTGATAGGGCTGCTGCGCTCATGCGGGAGGCAGTCTCGGAGGGCGCCCGGTTGCTCGCGGGTTCATTGCCTCCGGCAGCACCGTTCCGGCCGGTGGTGCTGGGAGACGTGCGGCCGGCAATGAAGATCGCCCGCGCGGACCTTTTCTGTCCGGTCCTCTCGGTCATGACGGTCCGCGACATGGAGCAGGCGCTGGCCTTCGATGCGGAGTGCCCGTACGCGCTCGGGGCCAGTGTGTTCGGTGATCCGCGGCGCGCCCGCCGGCTCGCCGAACGGATACGCGCCGGCACGGTCGTTGTCAATGACATCATTGCGCCGACCGCGCATCCGTCGGCACCCTTTGGTGGGCGAGACTTGAGCGGCTACGGCACGACCAGGGGTGCAGAGGGCCTCCTGGAGATGACCCGTCCCAAGGCGATTTTGGTGCGCGGAGGCAGGCTAAGGCCCCACCTTAGGCCGCCCGGTGAACTGGACAGCCGGGTCTTCCAGGACTTGCTCGAAGCCGGACATGCAGAGGGCCTTCGGCAGAGGCTGAGCGCGCGCTTCCGGGCGTTGAGGCGAATGATCAAGAGCCGCTGAATCGGGCCTTTACCTCGGCTGGTTCCGGAGGCGGTTGACCGGCGCCCGGTCATCCGTCAACACCCGGGCGCCGCTTCGCGGCTTCCAGTTCGGGTGAAGCTTCACGGCGACACCGTCCCTCATGTTGAACGAGAAGTTGTGAATGCGCTGGAGTTCTCGCGCACGCATCACTGCCTCTTCCCTGCTCAAGGGGGGCACGGCATCCGACGCCGGCGCGACCAGTATTGCGTTTCCAGAGTGAGCACCCTTGTACACATCGCACGGACCGAACACGTCGCGGTACGTCGCCAGTTCGGCGTCGAACAGCCGATTCGTGTAGAAGACGTTCGCCACCACCACGCCGTCCGGGGTCAGCAGGCGTCTGGTTTCCTCCAGGAACTCCCGGGTCATCAGGTGGAAGGGTATGTAGTCGCTGTTAAATGCGTCCAGGATCACGACATCGTACTTCGGCACGGGCTCCTGCCGGAGCTGTTTGCCGACAAACACACGGCCGTCCATCACGTGCACTTTCAGGCGTTCGTTCGTGCGGAAGCCGAAGTACCGCTCGGCTATGTTGGGAATGTCGGGATCGATCTCCACGACGTCGATCTCCGTCTCCGGGAAGTAGTGGCTCATCTCCCGCGGGATTACGCCTCCCCCGAGCCCGAGCACCAGAACACGCTCCGGCCTCGGATTATAGAGCAGCCCGGCGAAGGCCATGACGGTGTACTCGTGCATGTGGCGGTGGAGATTGGCGAGGTTCACCTGGCTCTGCACAAGGTCCGGCCCCCGGCGTCCGAACTGTAGCGACACGACCGTGCCGCGCTGCGAGACGAATACGCGCTGGTACAGCGTGTTCTTCGAGTAGACAAGATCGCCCAGGGCGTCCGAGCCCGCGACGAACAGGATGGGGCCTCCGACAAGGGCTGCCAGGCCAATCAAAAAGGTCAATAGGGCCGAACAGCGGGCGATGTAACTTCCCTTCTTCCCCATACCCTTCACCTTCATGGCAGGCTACTGAGCTTCTCTTGCCCCGCCCCGCTGCCGTTTGGGGCGCAGGCTCGACAGGAGCGCCACACATACTCCCACAACAACCAGGATAGCACCCGAGACGCGGATTGTCATCCTTAGGGACAGCGTGACCAGGAAGAACGCCGTGGTTACGCAGCCGGCGAAGCTGGCCACCGTCGAGACCGCGAGGACCAGCCCGGCCTTGAACCCCGCATCGCTGGCACTGGTGGTGAGCCAGCGTACGGCCGTCGGCGACACCGTCCCCAGAAGCATTGCGGGGAAGCCGAACAGCACCAGCGCCGCGATCAGGGCGCCTATGCGCACGTCCACGCCCGTAGCAAGCAGGGCCTCTCCGAGAGGATCGGTGAAACGCGGCAGCGCCAGGAACCATACCCCAGCAACGATGAGTGCGAGGCCGAGGAACAGGCCACGCCGCTTACTGCTGGCCGTATAGCCACCAAGGAGGTAGCCGGCCGAGAGAGCGAAGAGGAAAACGCCGATGACGCTGCCCATCACCACATACACGTCCCCGCCGAAATACGGCACCAGCACGCGACCGGCCAGGATCTCCATCTGCATGATCAGCCAGCCGCTCACGCACGAAACCGTCAGCACGCCCAATGCCTTCAGGGGCTTGATACGGGTCGGTTCCGAGTGTTCCTTTTCATCGTGAACTGAGTTCATTTCAGGGACACCGCCTTGCCCTCGCGGGCCGATTCCTCGATTGCCAGAAGAACGCGCGTGACGTTAAGGCCGTCGTCCACGTCCGGGACCGGATCGATCCCACGCCTCACGCACTCGACGAAGTAGTATACGGAGCTGTTCCACCATCCGTGAGCGAAGCCGAACGGATCGCGCGCAGAGATATTGTAGTCCACCGCCTGGGCACGGTCGGTGTAGAGCATGAAGTCCTCCGAACGGAGCTTACAGTAAGCGGCGCCTTTGTCCCCCACCATCTCCAGGCTGAAGTCGATCTCCGGCGCGAACCCGTCGGGCATGATCCAGTTGGCATCCATAGTCACAACGGCGCCGTCCGGGAACGTGAGCATCGCCACCACCGCGTCCGGCGTCTCGATGCCCCGGTCGCGGAGAACGCCGTATGTCGCCTTGGCGTACACCTCGCACGGCAAGGCGCCCAGCAAATAAGTCACCGTATCGGTGCAGTGTGAGAGCAGGAAGAAGGTCGGCGTGGTCTGCTCCAACCAGGCGAGTTCAACCGTCTTGTGGATGGGCTCCCGGAGCTGGATGAACGCGGTCTCGACGCGCCCCAGCTCCCCGCGCGCGATCCGCTCTTTCAGCGCGTAGACCTTGCGCTTGTGGCGGTTGCCGTAGTTGACCATGAGCTTGATCCCGTGCGTCCGAACGGCATCGCGCATGGCATGGCAGTCCTCCATCGTGGTCGCAAGCGGTTTCTCGCAAAGGACTGCCAGTCCTGCCTCAGCGCAGTCGATGACCGGCCCACGGTGGTGGGCGTCGGGGGTGGCGACCGTCACAGCGTCCAGGTCCTCGGTCGCCAGCATCTGCGCATGGTTCGGGTAGACTCGTGGCAGCCCGTCCACGCCGGCGAGGTCGTCGGCTTTCTGCTCATCCAGATCGCAGACGGCCACGAGTTTCGCACGCTCGTATTGCCTGTAAGCCGCGGCGTACATGGCGCCCATAGTTCCGGTGCCTATCAGTCCCATCCTGATCATGGCCGCCCTCCCCTTCCGGCCGGGCTCAGTTCGATGAAACGCACGCTGTGGCCGGGCATCTTCAGTCTGAGCGTCATATGTCCGTCCTTAACAACCACAGGCGCGTCCTCCGCCACATCGAGCGGCTCCGTCATTCGGACGTAGTTTTCATGATTCTGGCGAAACAGACGTACCCCGGCCTCGCCGAATCGCTTCGAAATCCCACCTTCGAAGAGCCCCGATTCCGGCAGCGGATCGATTCCGGCGGCCTCGCAGTCGGCGCAGAATTCCCTCATGAAGACTCCATGTTCCGCGTCCACGAGACGCTGCGACATGCGCCATTGAGCCCCCGATCGCATGCGCGAATCGTGGACGGTGAGCGCGACTTCCTCTGCCACTTTGGGCTCGCGGAACGGGCGATGGTTGTAGACCAGTACCATTACGTTGTCGCCCTTCCGGCAGGCGATCGTGCCCGAATCCGGGGACGAAGATGGCTGGACGTTCACGGCCAGCCGGTCGCCTCCCTCCATCTCCCCGAGCATCCGGAGTGTATGGGTATACGGGATGGGCAGCCCCCAGCAGGTGGTGGCCCACATGTATACCTTCGGCACATCCAGCTCGTACACCATATCGGCGACACCGGCCAGCCAGCTGCCGGCCCATTCTGTGGCATCGCCGGCCCACAGCCGCCGCCCATTCTCGTCGTGCAGAACGGCAAACTCAGCGATCTCCACCGGCAGGTCGGCGAACTGGGGGTAGCGTCCCAGCCGCTCGCGCATCATACCGACCGATTTCCGCATGGCCGCCGCCGAACGACCCACACGCCCGTACCAGGAGCAGGAGAAGAACTGCATCCGGGTGCCTCGCTCGCCGGTGCGATAGTTTGTGCCGGTCGCGCAGTGGTCGATGATATCCAGCCCCCAAGGCACCTCGCCATGGTAGATCTCGTCCGGCCGGAGTATGTTGCCCGGACCGATGTCGGCCTTGGGCAGCACGCTGGTCACGGCGTCGACGGCATAGTCATAGAGCTTGAGGTACTCCTCCTTGGTTCCCGCCCAGTGATTGGGGTACAGATCCGGCTCGGTCATCACGCGGAAACGCCACTCCTGCACGGTGTCGACCCCGAACTCGTCGACCAGCGCCTGAACCAGGGCGCGGATGTATGCATGGTAGAGATCGTAGTCCTTCGGCGGATAGGTGTTGCCGTACAGGTGCATCTGCGGGGGGTCGCTCATCGCCGTGGGAACGTTGTCCAGCACAAGCCGCGGTGTCCAGCCGCCGTCCAGTATGCCTTGCAGATAGGTGATAAGGAGGGTGAAGTCGCAGAGCGGTTGCCCTTTCGTGTCGACTCCGAGGAAGAAACGGTTCTTCCCGTCACTCCGGCCGCCGATCAGCCGGACGCAGTTGGGCTCTCGAAGGAAGGGCGCTGTCTCGCGGATCCGCTCACGCGCCCTCGGCTCGGCGAACATGTCCTCGCTGGTGAAGTTCGAGACCGACCAGAAGTTGTAGCATTCGCCCACAGGCCGAGCGACGTGTACATCCACGTCGCGCGCAACCACGCGGAACTCGGGCGGCACAATCGGCAATGGGGCTACCTCCACGTCGTCGAGCAGGCCGCGCCACACCATGCCTCGAGGTCCTCGCGATCCAATGAAAAACTTGTCTGGCCATCTCTGGATCAGCCTGCCGTCTCTGGGACCGACGATCTCGCCGTCCACACGAAGCATGAACGAAACCTCACCCTCGGACGGCTGCCACCAGAACTGGACGTGATGCCACTCCCCGGCCGACCACTCTCGCGAGCCGGTGAAGGTCAAGGAGGCCCAGTAATCCTCGCCGCCCTTGTAGACGGCGTGCAAACGCCCCTCGGAGAAGAAAAGGCTGACGTGGAGGTGAGGTTCTTCGCCGACGTGGAACAACCACTGGCGGCCTTCGCCTGGCCAGGGATCAGATGTGCTACACCACAGGTCCACCGACCCCGAGGCGGCGCTCAGATTCCCAGCCGTGGGGAACTGGATACCGCCGCCGGAAAGCCGCAGGCCCGGACCATCCCTACCGTCCTCGGTCGTAACGTCGCCGTGGACCACGGCGCCGGCCTTGCCCAGCGCATCCAGCGGACCTCCGTCGACGTGAAGGGCCGCGCAGACATTGGTCGCCGTCAGTCCCACCAGCAGTATGCCCGCGAAGGCCGCGGCGTACATATCGATCTCCCATCCGAACCGGTCGGCCCAACCATCAACCCAAGAACCCGGCGCCCTTACATTCCAGCCTGGCCCGCAGCTCACTGCCGGGCAGATCGGCCGGCTGACGGTCGTCTGCCGCAGCCCATGCCGCCGCCAACCCCGCCGCCTGCCCGAAGGCCATGCAGTTTCCGGTCACCCGGTACGACGCATGCGCCTCGTGGCTGCCGGATATGCAGCGCCCGGCGATCAGCAGGCCGCCAGTGTCTTCGGGCAGCAGGCACCGGTACGGCACTTCGTAGGGCTTCATCGGCACGCCGTCCTTGCAGGGAATACCGGCCCCTGGAGCGGGCTCGTGCACGTCGACGCTGAACGTGCAGAACGTGACCGCATCGTCAAACCGCTTCCCCGCCTGGATGTCCTCCAGGGTCATTCGGTAGTGGCCCCGCACACGGCGCGTCTCCCGCACGCCGATGGTGGAAGCCGTATGCACAAGGCGCACATTCTCCAGGCCCTCCATGTGCTTCATAACGAGCGTAAGATCGCGCGCCTGAAGACGGGCGGCTCGGATTCCGTCGGTCAACTGCCGCGGGTCCAGGGCATTGAGGCGGTAGACGTGCGTCGCCTGCACGATGGCCGTGCCGGGATGCGGCAGTAGGATGATCGCGGGAGCGTTCCGCACGCGGCCGAAAGGCAGCTCGACGCCCAGATCGTTCTGCTCGATCGCGGCCACCATCTTCCCGTAAGTATCGCCCTTCTGGACGTAATCGCCGATGCCGTCCACCTCGAACATGAGCGTCATCGGCTGCATCAGCCCGTCCAGGGGGCGGCCCAGCTCGTACGGTACGCCCGCCCTGGCCGCCACGTCGCCGTCGCCGGTGCAGTCGATCACCACCTTGGCCAGGATAGCCTCGCGCCCGGCCTTGCTCTCCACCACGACCCCGCGCACGCATCCGCCTTCGACTATCGCGTCCGTCATCAGCACGTGGTACCAGAACTCGACGCCGGCTTCGTCCATCATGGTTTCGAGCAGCCTCACCATCGCCTCATAGTCGAAGGTGGCACGATGCGGGTGCGAGTACCACGCGCCCTCCTCCTTGAGACGATCTATCAGCTCCGCAACCAGCCAGCCCTTCTTGCGGAAGTCGAAGTAGGGGTTGACCATCCCGGCCGTCCACATCCCGCCGAGCATCGCGTGGCGCTCCACAAGCAAGGTGTCGGCCCCCTCCCGACCGGCCGCAAGCGCCGCGCCTACCCCGGCCGGGCCGCCGCCAACCACCAGGACGTCCACCTCACGCACCACCGGCGTCCGTCTCGGCTCCTCCACCACGGCGTTCTCGTCGACGCCCAGGCGCTTCTTCCACACCGGATCAACCTGCACCTTCACATCCTGTTCGTCCGACATCTCGCGACTCCCAATGTCATCTGTCAACAGCGTAGGCGGCCATCAGTGCCTCTCTGGCGGCATCCGTCAACGGCCCTTCGATGTCCGCGCTGATCGCGCGACGGGCCTCGTACCCGCCCTCGCGCTGCGCGGTGCGCGTGCTCAGGTAGCCCAGCGCGTCGTCCGTGCAGCTGGCCACGACGGTGTACTTGAACGGCGAGCGATTGCGCATAGTGTTGGCGATCTCCGCGAACAGCTCGCCCGGCGCGCTTACGAAAGCCAGATCGCCCACGCGCACGACCTGCACCTCGCTCGTAACGGCCGGTCCGTCCGGCCCTTCCGTCGCTCTCTCCTTGTGGCGGTCACCGGCATTCGGCCCCAGCAAGAAGCTGACCGGCTTCGAGACCGAGACGACGGGCGCCGTGGCTATCGGGCGGGCCCCGGGGATCACCGACACGATTTCCTGGGCCAAGGCCTCCCCCATCGCTTCGGCACGGACAGGATCTTCGCAAAGGCACTCGCGCGGGTTGATGTTCGCCCCACCTGCCGTGATGTGTATCGCGGTTCGGGCGCCTGTTGCGGCCTCGACAGCCCTGGCGAGGTACCCCGGATAGTCGGGGCTGATCTTTACGTTTGGCGGTCCCATCACAACCGGATGGCAGCCGTATGAGTCGATCACGGCGTAAGGCTCACCGGACTCCGCATCCTCGAAGGCAACCACGCGCACGAGGGGGTTGAAGTAGCCGATATGCAGACCCTCGGCATCCAACCATTCGTTCGTCGCGTCCCCTTCCATGTCGACCACGCGCCGGTTGTGCCCGAGATACGCCTCGCCCTGACCGACGCGCGCAGTGCAGAGCCGGCGGCCGTCCCATGCGGCAGCAACGGCCCGCGCCACCGCACGCACCACGTCCTGAACGTACGGATCGTCGCCGCCCGGATCTTCCGACTTCGACCGGAAGCTGTACAATCGTGCCGCGCTGTGCGTGTGCGTTGCGCAGACCATCAAGGTCTCCGGCTCCATGCCGGGCAGCGCGTCCGCCGCCGCCTTCCTCATCTCCTTGACCAGTTCGGCGGTTACGCCGATCGTGTCCAGCACCGCTATCGCCGCGTCCGGCTTCTTCTTGCCCTCCTCGGCAAACACCACAGCGCGCACGCACAACTCCAGCGCCACCCCGTCCGAAACCCGCTCTCCAGGGTAACCCGCGAGTTTGGCACCCACCGGCGGCGTCATGGTCTCGACTGCCGTTCCCACCAGGAGACGATCGCTCCCCGCGCCCGCGTTGTCCTTCGCCTTGCCAGCGTCATTCTTCGCCATCTCTCACTCCGTCTCTCGTGGATTCATCGATACCAGTTATGTTCCGGCATCTTGACCTTGTAGCGTCCGACCTGCAGGTTGTCGTCGGTCCGCACGCACCAGTGAAGCAGATCGTTCATGAGCTCCTGCCGAACGGGCGCCAGCGACACGTCGTTCGCCAGGTTGTTCGTCTCCAGCGGATCGTTCTGAAGATCGTAGAGTTCGTCCGGGAGCTCCAGGTCGTAGATGAGCTTCCATCTGCCCTTGATGAGTGCCCGGCGGTAGCCGCTCATCGCAACCTGGGTTCCGTCGAAGTTCGTCCGCGGCCTGCCGTTGATGTACACGGTCTCCGACTTATCGCCGAACTCTAGGTGGTCCTCCGGCCCAAGCACTTTGCCCCCGATGCCCTCCTCCACCATGATGCTGGCGAACTCCGACTCGCTGTAAGGCTCGCCGCGCAGTATCGGCAGCAGACTGCGGCCCTGCACGCCCTCCGGTATGGGCACGCCCACGGCCTCGCAGACCGTTGGGAAGATGTCGACGATGGACGTGTGCGCGCTGTGATAATGGCCGTCGCAGGGCTCGACCGGCCCGCCGAACCAGAACATAGGGATGCGGATCAGGCACTGAGGCAGCGCCAGGCCCTTGCGGTACAGCCCGTAGTCACCGCAGAAGTCGCCGTGATCTGTCAGGTAAACGATAAGAGTGTTCTCCAGCAGCCCCTTCTGCTCCATGGTGCCGATGAGCCGCTCGAGCTGGTCGTCGATCAACCTCAGCATGCCGCAGTAGTTGGACCGATAGCGACCCCAGAGATCATCCATCCCGGGATGGTAGTGCTTGATGGATCCGTACTGATGGCGCCATTGGTAGTTCTTGCGCTCCAGTATCTCCGGCCCGGCGACAGGTGGAGGCACTTCGTCCGGCGGAAACATGTCGAAGTAGGGCTCGGGCAGTTGATAGGGACTGTGGGGTTCGGGGAAGCTCACCATCGCGAAGAACGGCCGGTCGTCCCGCTCGTCCAGCCAGCGAACCGCGTCGGAAACGATCCGGACGGGAAGCTGGTACTCGAGGGGGAACGGGGTGGGCTCTGCAGAGGCCCAATGCGCCAGTTCGACCATCCACTCCTCGAACCGCCGGCACTCCTCCTCCTTGCCTTCGACAGGCGGCCCGCTGGTGTGCATGTAGGACCGCCAGACATCGAAGTCGTCCTCCCCTGCGTGCGTGTGGTTCTTGCCCAACAGGGCCAGCTCGTAACCTTCGCCACGCAACACGTCCAACATGTCGCGCCCGTATTCCGCATGGACCGGAGACCAGTTTGCGATCATGCCGTGGGCCTTCGCGAACCGACCGGTCATCATGCTGATGCGCGCCGGCACACAGACCGGTAGCGCGGTGTAGGCCGCGCGAAACCACGTGCCGCGCGGCCTCAGGCTCTCCAGGAACGGCATTGTGTCCAGGCCGAAGCCCTGGCCGGCGAAGAAGTCGGCCCGCTGTTGGTCGGTGATTACCACCATCACGTTCGGTCTGTCGTCCGGCATCTCCCCTTCTCCTTCCGGATCGCGGTCCGACTTCATTTCTCCACGGTCAGGCGCAGCCTGTTGGTGAGCTCCGCAGTCACTTTCACCGTCCCCTCAGCGTCCGCCGTCACCCGACTCGGCCAGCCGCCGTCGAGGGAGACGCCGTATGTTACGCCGGGCTCGAGACCGCCCACGGAGAGCTCGACAGTACCGACCTCTGTTCTATACGGTGCTTCCACCTCAACCGATACAAGGCCATCGGACCGTTCCCAGTACAGGTTCGCTTCAGTCGTGCACCCAAGCAGAGGTTTCCCATCAAGCGACAGCGCCCTCCCGCGGGTGAGCATTGCGGAACGGGGCTCGCCTTCAGCTGTTCGGACTAGCACACTCGTCCCGTCTGCCCCAACGGGCCCGAAACGCATGCTTCCGGGCTCGCGGGCCACGGCAACCATGTCCTCGCCGAACGGTCCCGTCACGGCCACGGCGGTGCAGTTGCCGCCTTCCACTCTCTTCGCGTCAAGCTGCGGCGTGCCGCCCTTCTGCGGCACAAGAACGGACAGGAACATCGTGTCCTGGGCCCTCGTGCGCACGGCCAGGCAGGGCTTGGCCACGTCGTCGGCCGGCAGGAACTCGCCCTCCAGACCGGCAGTCGGCGCCAGGAACCGGATGTCCAGGGTCACGTCCTCATCGCTCACCGCGAAGTGACCGGGACCGTGCCGCTTCCACTCGCCGTCCTTGTGCAGGCGCCACTCGTAGTCGTGCTCCCCGTCGCCCGATCCGACCAGTTCGTCAAGGACCACGAGGTAGTCGCCGTCGGGAAAGAACACGTGGCGCACGAACTCGTCCACGCCCTCGTAGAGCCGGCTCGCGTCGCCGGCCGCATAGGCCTCGCTGCCGGCCAGGAAGACATCCCGCAGCGTGCCGGTCTGCTCGTACGGGAACGGCTGCTGCCAGTCCCCGCCCTCCTCCGGCTGGCCCTTGCCGTCGATGACCAGCGTGTTGTGGCTCTGCGTCAACTTCGGCTTGGGATAGCCGTCGTCCTGAGCCATCATCTTCCCGTGGGCGAAGAGCAGGAAGTGGTTCTGGTCCGGGTGGTCGTGAGCGACGTTCACCCACCGGTCACCCCTGAGCTGCTGCATTTTGTGTCCGCCGGGGGGCCCGCACTTGAAGGCGAATCCCGCCGCCTCGTCGTCCCACGAGCTGCGGATGGAGAACATCTCCAGGTCCGGCCAGAAGCGATACAATGGGAGTTCGCTCACCGGACGGGGTTGGATGGTCGGATCATACCAGAGGAGGCCCCACCCCGGGAACCGGTAGAAACCGTCCGGATACATCTCCATCCATTCGTGCAGAACGCTCGTCGCCCATGGGTCCTCCGCCTCAGCGATGGACCGGCAGAGACTGGAAAGCGCACCAGCACCGAACCCCTCTTTGGTGTCGCCGATGCCGAACTTCGTCTTCCATCCCGGCGTGGTCATGTAGATACGGAAGTAATGGGCGTTCGTGAAGTGCGGATTCATGCCCACGATGTCCATTCCCGTCACGTGCTCGGCCAGATGGACGAAACGGGCCACCCAGTTGTGGCCGAACGTCCAGTAGCCGGGACCTTCGTGCTGGCTGCCGTCTTCGGGAAGCCACCGGGCGACGTTCAGTATCTGCGCGATGGCCAGATCCGCCTGCTTCTGGACGTCCAGGTCGGGATCGTCGCCGTATATCGCGAACGCGCCGTTGGCGAGACCGTGGAGGCGGTTGTGCATGTGGTTGTTCTGGTAGTCGCGCGTCCAATACGAAGGCTCGAAGAACCTCTGGGAGATGAAGTCCACGCCCTCGTAGATGCTCTGCCGTATGGCCTGACGTTCCGCCTCGGTGAACTGGTCGTACAGCACGTCGTATGTGACTGCGAGCCCGGAGAGCGCGTCCATGTGGGCGAGGTTGCTCCGCACCCACCAGTGGTCGCTCACAAGCCACATCGCCCATTTCTTGGCCGTGTCGGCGTACCTCTGCTCGCCTGTGGCCACGTAGAGGATGTCAAGCGACGTGAGCCCCCAAAACCCATAGACGTAGCGCTTCCATGCGGGCATGTCGGCAGGAACGTCCTGGCCCACGTACGGGCCGAATGCCCGCTTCATCGCCTCCAGGAAGAACCTGCTGGGACCATTCGCACGGGCACGTATCGCGGGGATGTCCTCCTTGGTGAAGTACAGCCGAGGATGCTGCCCGACGAGTTCAGGCCGCATCTTGAAGGTGCCCAAAGGCGGCTGCTCTGCAATGGCCGGATCACCGGCGGCGGAACAGGGCCTGACCGAGAACCCGAACGCCAGTAACGCCACAAACATTATCATCAACCTGCGCATTTTGCTGCCCTCTCTTCAATGTGTCCCGCCAACATATCCGCCGGCAATGCTCATAGGTGCGCCCGGAGGAACTCCGCGATCCTCGCCTCAAGTTCCGGGAGGAGCCTGGGCATCGGGGCGTCCTGCTTGGTCCAGATGCCGTGAAGCTGATCGGGGCCCTCATATGAGTACAGTTCCGCCTGCCCGCCTGCGTCGCGGAGCGCGGCGACCAGTCTCTCCGACTCGCTGAAGTCTACCACACCGTCGCAGGTGCTGTGGACGCACAGAAACGGCGGTGCGCCCGCGTGCGCCAGCTCGACGGGCGGCTTGAACCATTGCTCGTCGTATCCCTCCACAGGCTCTTCGGTGCGGCGTCTGGTCGACGGCCCACTGATGTCCACCACGGCATTGAGCTGGTCCTTGCCCAGCAGCACGCCCATCATCGAGACCAGGTATCCGCCGGCCGACGCCCCGAGTACAGCCACGCGCGTACGGTCCTGCCTCACGAGGTCCGCGTCCTCTGTCTGCTGCAGCCACCGAAAAGCGTCCAGGACGTCCTCTAAAGGCGCCGGGAAAGGGTTGTCCGGCAGCAGGCGGTAGTTGACGTTGACCGCAGCCCAGCCCTGCTCCACGAGGAACGTGCAAACGTTGCGCATCCGCTCCTTGCTGAGCGAACGTAGGCCGCCACCGTGGATAACCATGACAACCGGCAGGCTCTCCGCGTCGTCCGGCAGATGGATGTCGAGCTTGCCCCTCTGCCCGTGCTCCGGCGCGTAGGCCACGTCCAAGCGCGTCTTCATTTCGCTTATCCTCCTGAGATCCTTTACTTCGTGCTGGGGCAGACCACTACCATGAGATCATGACATCCCCGGACAACCCGCTGGCAACGGCCACCAGGCCGTCGTCAGTGAGTTCATACGGGATTTCTTCCTCGTCGCCCCGGGGATGCGAGTGCACAGTCGGCGCGATCGAAAGAGGCGCTTCCAGGCAGCAGGAGTCCCGATAAAACGTGATTGTTGCGTTCGCCAGACCGGTCACCTTCAGTCGCCGGCGGATCCACGGGAAACGCGACGGGAAGTCCGTGCAGGAGATTGTCGTATCTCTTTCCTGTTCGACGAACAGCCGGCACTCCTCGTGATAGCAGGGCCCGAGGTTGTATGTAGACTGGCCGTCACTCAACTTCGTCTGCCGACCGACCAGGATCGGCGCCCCTTGCGGGAAGCGGAACCGGCTCTCCAACGTGGTAACCGGCGTGTAGCCGGTGAAGTAGAAGGCGTTGTCCGACCGGCTCACGAACCAGATGGGGGTGCGCACTTCGGGCGAACTCTTCTCCACCGCCATGTGGAAGCCCATTCGCGACAACAGGAAACGCGGCAGGTATCCGCCGATGAACCAGCGCGCCGGATCGTCCCTCCGCATATGGCTGCTAACGGTGAAGGAGTTCGTGCCCCGCACCCACCCAAGCGCGCCACCGTTCCAGGCCGAAGGCCTGCGGACGAGCGCAGCCACGCGTTCATCACGTTCCGACCGGACGCGAGCGCAGATCTCCGTCGCGTCGTCATCTGGATCGCAGAGGACCTCCGAGATTCCACCCGCGGAGCTGATCTCGCGATGATGGATCCTCGTCGGGTAGGCGGCCGCCAGTTCGTCGACGACGACGGGACAGTCGATGTCGAGCTCGCCACTGATCGGGTCGGCCTCCCACAGGTTCAGCATCTCCCGCACCTGCGGGGCGGCATGCCGCGTCGGACCGTAGAGGATCGCTTTGCCGCCGCTGCGCACGAAGTCGCACAGCGGCTCGGTTACCCAGGAGTCAGACGATGGAACGGGCGTGAACAATACGGTGTCCCGGTAGGCTCCAGGCTTGGTGCGAAAGGACTCCGCGAAGTTGGCAGACGACACGACCGTATTCACCGGGAAGCCATTGTTCACGCAGTCCTGCACGAACCAGTCGCCCAGGAACACTTCGTCCATCCGGTTCGGTTCCCCGAACGTCATGCGGTGATACTCATCCCAGGGGTAGACCCAGGTCACAATACCGGGCGCGTCGGGGAAGTGGTCTGCCGCTGTCAGGATGTGCGGGATCACCTCGATGGCAGAGCGTTCGGGCAGATCGCCCTCGCAGGTGTTGACCGTAAGAAACTCGACGTCGGCCGGATGCTCTACCTCGCCGTCCGCGTTGATGCGGCCCAGCGACAGCGGACAGAAGATGTCCAGCGGCCGCCGACCATAGGCGTCGTACCAGGGTCGTATGGGGTACCAGGAATCGTGTACGTAGAAGCGGAACGGGAATCGGTTGCCGGGAAGCTCGGCGATCCGGCTCATGTGGCCGACCAGTTCCAGCGCGAAGTCGCCGTCCAGCGCGCCCCACGGCGAGTTGGGAGGCGGCGCCACGCCGAAGTCCCCCGAGTAGATGCCGTCCATCGGCACGCCGTCCCGGGAGAGGTCCACGCCGGTGGTCAGGTTGCTGCCACGCGTCTCCACTGGGAAGTCCGGGCACTCGCGGCGGAACTCCTCCCAGAATCCCCGCGTCTTCTCCGCGAACGATCGTGCTGCGTCCCGATCAAACGACGTCCCGTCGAAGGCCCAGCCCAGGCGGGAAGATCCGAACTGCGAGAACCCGAAGCCGTTCGAGAACCAGATGTAATCGAACCCCAGGTCGGTGAGGAAATGCTGGGACTGCCTGCCCAGAAACGTGCCGAACGAAGTGCCGTCACGTATCCCATCGGAAAAGCCGGCGTAGCGCTCTTCGTCGCCCTGGAGTTCGGCGAAAGCGCAGAGGAACAGGGACCGCTGGCCGTTGGGAGCATCCACAAAGATCTCGGGGTGCTTCTCGTAGCGCCACGGGGAATCGGCGAACTCGGGGCCCGGGTCGAACGTGGCCCCCACGCGCACCGGCTTTGCCGTCTGCTCCCGCCCCACCTCCTTGAGGGCCGCCAAGATCCGCTTGAGCCATCCGTAGGTCATCGCCGGCGGATCGTCGGTGTAAGGAATGGCTTTGCGGTAGTCGCGGCAGCCCGGTCGCTCGTAGGCATGAGGATACTGCGTGTTCGCGAAGCCGATGTGCTTCGCCCACTCGAACTCCCGGTCGAGATCACCGTCGTAGGTGAGTATCTCGGTGCCGTCGGCGCTCCAGAGCAAAACGGCGACCTCATCCACCGAGCGGATCAGCGGCATCCACTGGCGAAACAGCTCGACGCAGACGCGCCGGACGGCGGCGTCCTCCAGCACGCGGAACGGCTTGAGCGCCGTTTCGAGCACCACGCGCCGAAATCGCTTACCGTTCGTCATTGAGTCGCCTCCTCGCGCGCAACGGCCCAGTCCACGAGCTCGCTCATGGTCATCCACTCAACGCGGTCCAGCAGATGCTCATTGACACGGCGCACCACTTCCTGCAGCGACTGGAACCCCTTCTCAGTGCCGTTCGAGAACAGCGTCTGAGCGTGACCGTGAAAGACCACCGGCTCGCCGGACGCTGCCAGCTCTACCAGCCGCCCCGTCGTGCCGTCCCGCGAGATGAAGTAGTCGCTCATCTCGTCCACGTCGCCGCCCCCGTAGATCGTGTCCCAGAACGGTTCATCGGCCCTGGAACCGGACACCACGCTGAGGACGTACTCGTCGGCATCCGAATCGGCGATCATCAGCGGGCTCGGGACCGCCGGTCGGTCCCCGTATGCGTGCAGGAAGTAGAACGTGCGGCTGGCGCCCGTGACTTGCTTGATGGACCTGAGCACCGCCATTGCGAACAGGTCCTCGTCGCCGCGGAAGTTGCAGGGCTGGGTGACGCCCGTTGCCGGGATACCTACGTTCTGCAGCGTTTGCAGGGCGCGTGCCATGTAGTCGGCGAGGTCGTCCTCGCTCTTGTCGTAGGTCCATTGCCACTCGGTGATGGGGAGCAGTTCCTCCTTCTCGATGTCCCAGGCCAGCGTATGGGTGAAGATCTCCGGCGTGATGTCGAAGCACTTCGTGTACTCGTCCCGGATCAGGCACAGCAGGTGCTCCAACTCGGCGTCGGAGTAGCCTTCGACGTGCTTGTCCACGCGTCCGAAGCCGCCCGGACATGGCAGGAACGTGAACTTGCCTTTCACCCCTGCGTCCTGTGCCCACGCGATGAAGCGCTCCCAGAAGTCGTTGGGCACGATCTCCGACCCGGCCATCTCTCGCCATCGGCTGAGCCACTCGGCGAACGAGCCCCGGCTGGGAGAAGCCATGCCCCGCTCCTCCATCTGGGCGCGCGCTAGGTAGGCGGCGTTCACCGGAGCGTCGTCCACAATGAACGCAATAGGGGCTTCGGTAGACGACTGCGGACTCATGGAATCCCTCCCTGCATCGTGTGAACTCCGGTGCGACGGAATGCGGAAACGGTAGACTACCACAAGGCTTCTGGGCTCACAACGTTCACCCGCGGACGCGCGAAGACCGTCGGAATCCCTTGACACTTGCCCCGTGCAAGCCTACGCTCTGGCCCGTATCAGCAGCACAAATCAGTAACACGGAGGCGGACGGTGAAGATACTCATGCTGACGGACATGGAAGGGATCAGCGGCGTGTTCCTCGCCGACCACGTCACGCACGGTCACCCCCTTTACGCCGAGGCCCGCCGCTACATGGTATGGGACATGAACGCGGCCATCGAGGGGCTCTTCGCTGGAGGCGCCGACAAGGTGCTCGTGCGCGACGGCCATTCCGGACGCGGTGACAACTGCATCTGGGGCGACCTCGATCCGCGTGCAGAATACATCCTCGGCGAGGGAGGACGCCTGAGCCCCTTCGACCTGGAGGACTTCGATGCCGTTGTGCTGCTGGGCACGCATGCCATGGCCGGCACGTCCGAGGCCATCCTCGAACACACCAGCAGCTCCAAAGCCTGGCAGAACTTCTGGCTCAACGGCCGCAAAACCGGCGAGATCGGAATGATGATCTACGTCGCCGGCGAGCGCGGCATCCCCATGATCATGGTCAGCGGGGACGACAAGGCATGTAAGGAGGCCCAGTCCCTGGTTCCGAACATGGTCACCGCCTGCGTAAAACAGGGGCTCAGTTGCGAGGGCGGGCTACTGCTCTCCCCCGATGCGGCCCATTCGCTGATCACAGAAAAGGCCGCGGAAGCGATGAAGAATGCCCCGAACGTGCAGCCCGTGAAGCTGGAGCCGCCCATAACCGCACGCCTGGAGATGGTGTCCAGGGGTCGTCTGCCGGTTCGCGGGGAGAAACCCTACGTCAAGATCATTGACGGCCGCACCTACGAGGTGACTGGCGACAGCGTGCAGCAGGCCACCGCACGCCTGTAATCCTCCAATCGAGACAAGAGGCCGAAGATGAAGATATTCGTCATGACCGATATGGAAGGCATCAGCGGCATCTGCCGCAGGGAACACGTCTCGGCCGGCTCGCCCCTCTACGCCGAGGGACGGCGCTACATGGTGGCCGACGTCAACGCGTGCATCGAAGGCTGCATCGCGGGGGGAGCCGACGAGGTGATCGTCCGAGACGCTCATGGGGGCAGCCGGGCCTTCATCTGGGGCGATCTGGACGGCCGGGCCCAGTACCTGCTGGGCGACTCCGGCAAACACCGGATGCCGGGCCTGGAGGACTGCGATGGGCTGATCCTCCTCGGCTACCACGCCATGGCCGGCACGCCGGAAACCATCCTGGAGCACACCATGAGCTCGGCGGCGTGGCAGAACTTCTGGCTCAATGGTCGCAAGACCGGTGAGATCGGCATCGACGCGGGCATCGCGGGCGACTGCGGAGTGCCCACGATCATGGTCAGCGGCGACGACAAGGCGTGCAAGGAGGCGGAGGAGTTCATCTCCGGCGTGGTGACGGCCTGCGTGAAGACGGGCCTTTCCGTCGAAGGCGGCCGACTTTTGTCGCCGGAGAAGGCACACCAGGTCATAACGCAGTCCGCCGCCCGGGCGGTGAAGAACGCCGCGAGCATCGCGCCGCTGAAGTTCGAGCCCCCGGTCACTATGCGGCTCGAGCGCGTATCCCGGGGCCGGCTGCCCGTGCGCGGCGAAAAACCGTACGTCAAGATCATCGACGGTCGCACATACGAAGTGACCGGAGACACCGTGGAAGAAGCTCTGTTCCGGCTGAGCTGAGGCCGCCGAACCTTCAGGCCCGGCCTAGCGGTAGCGCGATTCGTCGCCCGCCTGCCACATATCGGGATTGGCGTCCAGGGAATCCTTGACCCGCTGCGACGCCGAGTTGAGACGCTCGATCGCTTCGGCGGGCAGGAGCAGATCGCCCGCTTGTGCGTTCTCCTTCGCCTGCTCCGGAGTGCGCATCCCGGCGATAACAGAAGTCACCCCCTCCTGGTGCAACAGCCACGCCAGGGCCACGTCCGCCATGGAAGCGCCGACCTCCTCGCTCACGTCGCGCACAACCCGCACCACCTGGAAGGATTTCTCGATCACGCCGTCCCAGCAGTATCGCGGCCGTCGCCGCTGGGCGGGCACGTCCTCCGGCGAGGCGAACTTGCCCGTGAGGATGCCCTGCGCCATCGGGCTGTAGCATATGATGCTCACGCCGTTGTCCCGGCAGATCGGGGTAATGTCATGCTCTATAGCACGCCAGAGAAGGCTGTAGGGAACCTGGTTCACCTCGGGATGGCCGTGCTGCAGTGCATCGGTCAGATCGCCTTTTCCGAAGTTTGAGACGCCCCACCAGCGTATCTTCCCCTGCTCGCACAGCCGTTCCAGCACCTCTGCCGTCTGCGAGAACGGTATGTCGTGGTTCGGCCAGTGCACCTGGTACAGGTCGATGCGCTCCATGCCCATGCGGCGGAGACTGTCCTCGCAGGCTTGGACAAGCCTGTCCGGCTCCAGGTTCTTCGGCGATACCTTGCTGGCCACGATCACCTCCTCCCGACGCACGGCGAGGGCTCGACCCAGGACCCGCTCGGAGTGACCCTGGCCGTACATCTCCGCCGTGTCGAAGAACGTGATGCCGGCGTCGAGTGCCGCGTGAACCGTCCGCACGGACTGCTCGTCGTCCTGCTCTCCGTAGGTTCCCGCGCCCGACATCGCCATCGCCCCGCAACACACCACCGAAACCTCAACGCCCGTCCGTCCCAACTCCCGATACCTCACGGTCAGCCTCCGTTGTCTTCCAGTATCAGCTCGTACCACAGCGTTCGGTTTGCCGGTCCCAGCAGGCAGAGCCCGCGGCCGTCGGTCGTTCTCGCGACGCTCAACTGCTCCCGGCGAGTGCCGTCGGGGCTGAGCGCGTAAACCTGCGCTTGCGCGTCGGCGTTCACGTTCACGGTCAGCGGCACTCCCTGGCAGAGCGTCGGCCCGCTGCCCCACTGCCGGCCCACGGAAGTGCCTTCTTCATTCCATACCATGCCCGGGCTCCACACTGCGCTCACGGCAGCCAAAAGATACCTTTGTGCCCCGTCCGCACTCCCGCCGCCTACCGTATTCAACATGACGACCGCGAAGCCTTCGCCGGGCAGTTCGCCGACGTGCACCTGGATACCCGACAGTTCGACTGTCTGCCCTTCGCAGAAGCCAACAAGGGCGGCGGCCCCGGGCGCTGTGTAGCTGGTCCACCCGGCCTCATCCTCAGCTTTCCACTGCAGTTCTCCCGAGGAATCGCGCACCATGGCTTCGGAGCCGTTGCCTACGTCCACGGCGATCGGTTGGCGCTGCCATGCCAGTTGGTTCACTCCGGCATTGTATGCCGAGATCAATCTCGGACCGCGCTCCAGGAGGGCCTCGATCCGATGCGCTTCCGGCGTATGCGCAGCCAGCGCCGGCCTCGGCTCCGCATCCTGCCGCGACCGAAACAGAGCAGAGCAAGCCGGGGTCAACGCGAGTTTCGTCGGGTGTCCGCTGATATCGAAAAAGCTCTGGAAGTGGTCCGTCTCCCAGTTCGTGCCGTGGGAATATGCGAAGCCGAAGACGCCGTCCCAGCCCTGCAGCGCCCCGACGGCCGCAATCAGCGGAAACCCTTCCGCTTCATAGCGGTTCGGCGCCGGATGGTTGTACTCCGTGATCGTGTAGGGCAGTCCGAGCACGCGTCTGCCCGCCAGCACCTTCAGCGTGGAGCCCGCTGGGTCGTTCACCATCGCGTCCTGTTCTACGATCCAGTTTTCCCGGTCCCACGGTCTGCCCGGGAACCGGGGATGGCGCCAGTAGGCGTGGCTATCCACGAAGTCGGCGGTCCCTGCGGCCATCTGTGGGGTGGTGAAGCCGACGGCAGTGCCGGTCACCGGCATCCGCACGCCCAGTTCGGCCTGGAGATACTCCCGCATTCCGCGCCAGTAGGCGAGCTCGGTATCCCTGAGGAAGGCCACCATATCGAGGCCGACTTGCTGCGTTCTGGCGGACAGCTCGGAGCGAGCAGGCCAGGCCACGCTACCAGCGAGGCTCTCGCCATCGGGGAGTCCGGTCACCGTGGCCCGTTTCAGGCGCACGTCGGCGAACTCCACCTCCAGCCCCTCCTGGGAAAGGCCGCTGAGGGTGATCCTGGCCCCACCGGCCCCCGCCTTGGGTCCGTCGGTATCCGTAGCGGTGAACACGACCGAGTAGTCCTGCCACTCCGAGCCAACATCGAGCGACTTCCCAAGGCCCAGATTCGCCCACGGTTCGTGATTCATCATGCAGTTCACGCCCACCTCGCACCGTCGTGACGCGCGCAACTTGAGGGCGAGGACGTAGGCGGTGCCCTTCTCAACCGTCAGCGGCCCCCACCGGTACTGAACATGCCACGTGGTTGGGCTGGCCTGCTGGACGCGGATGCGTCCGCCTTCCGCTCCACCGGGACCCGATATCGCCTGGAAGTTCGCCCCGGCGCCGCCGAGGGCCTGCATTGAACCGGTAACCGCAGGCGATTCCAGCATGTCCTTACCCTCGGAACGCACTTCGCCTTCGTTCCACACTTCGCGAAGGATCTCGTCCGAAGCGTATTTGAGCCGAAGCCATGCGTTCCACTGTCGTTCCAATTCCTCACGGTATTCGGCCGGCAGGGACTCCAGCCGGTTGCCGGACCATTCGTAGATGAGGCCGTCTTCATTGCTGATCTCGACCATTGCGACCGCCGGCTCCTCGGCGTACTTGTTGCCCGTATACGCGTTGACGTGGTGAAGCAGCATCCGGGCGTAGCGCTTCTGCTCTTCTATGCACTTCGGAAAGAAATGGTCCACGCCCTTGCCGAAGTTTGGCACGGACTCGCCGTCTCGCACGTCGGGGAAACCGTCCGCCGCGCCGTATGTCCGCGAGACGTGGAGGTTCAGGTTTGCGTACACCCCCTGCTCCTTAAGTTGCGCGATCAGGTAGTCCAGCCGGTCCAGCCCCTCAGGATGGAGTTCACCGTGATGGAAGTCGCCGCTGCCGCGGTCGGCCCATATGCCGGTCGGATAGCCGTGCATGTCCATGTGATGGAACCGCACGCAGTTGATACCCAGCGAGGCGAGCCTGCGCGCCATGCGGTCGGCGACTTCGTGCGGCGGGAAGCATCCCGCGAAGCACAGGTTTGTACCCCAGAACCGGATCGCTTGGCCGCTGTCGGCGAGAACAAAACGCTCCCCATCTACGGTCACGAATCCGTCGGTTCCGGCCGGCGCCTGCAATGGCGCCAAGGCGGCCGGTGCAGTGCCCGGGAGCGGGCCGATGGACGGTATTTCGAATGCGAAGCCCTGCCTGGAGAGTTCTCGGGCCATAACGCACCTGCCCCCTGCAATCAGAGCCAAGAATAGACCTGCAACAGCAATCGCTGACCTCATCGTGACCTCGCGCCACCAGCTGTCTGGAGTAGGAGTTTCATTATAGCGGCCGTCGTAGAGGTCGCAAAGCTCGCACCGCAAGTTGCGCAAATGCCCGACAACGAATAGACTTCGCTGTGGGCATTCAGTTCCCACGGATCAAACCTGGCACGGGAGCACGGCAGATGCAGGACAAGCCCGTCATCGTCGTTATCGGAGCCGCAAGCGCCACGTTCGGCCCGAAAGTCCTCCGAGACGTGATCCACCACCCCGACCTGGGAGGGAGCACTCTTCGGCTTGTGGAGACTGACGAAGACCACCTCGAGGTATTCTCCGGCCTCGCCAGCAGGCTGAACGACGGGCTTGAGAAGCCGCTCAAGCTGCAGTCCACGACCGATCGGTGTAAGGCCCTTCCCGACGCCGACTTCGTCCTCTTGTCCATCGACGTCGACCGCACGGCCACCTGGGAGCAGGACTTCCGGATACCGGTCGACATGGGTGTGCGGCAGGTTACCGGCGAACTGGGCGGCCCGGGCGGGCTCTTCCACTCGCTGCGCCAGATACCCATCCACCTGGAGATCGGTGAGGATATTGCGGAGCTGTGCCCCGACGCCACCGTAATGGTCGAGTCGAACCCCCTCAACCGCATCTGCCTGGCTATGGAACGCTACACCGGGTGTGGCCGCATCCTGGGCCTGTGCCACGGCGTCGAGATCGCGCAGTTCTTCTTCGGTAAGGTGCTGGAGATGGAGACCGAGGCGATGGTCGCTACCGCAGCGGGCGTCAACCACTTCACCTGGATACTCGACCTGCGCGACCGTGAGACAGGCCAGGACCTCTACCCCGGCCTGCGCGAGAAGCTGCGGGACTACGATCCGAAGGCCTGGGCGCTTTCGCGCAAGCTGTTTGACATCTACGGCGTGTTCCCGTCGTGCGGCGACGCGCACATCGGCGAGTACCTGCCCTTCGCGTGGGAATACTGCGGATTGGAGGGACCGAACTTCGACGCCTACACGAAGGGCAACGAGGACCTGTGGCGCTACTACCGCGAGCAGGCCGCCAAAGAAGGCCCCATCCAGCCACCGGACGACGAGGTGGGCGGCGGCCAACTGGAGGAACGGCTTCAGTGGTTCTTCGCGCCTCGGAACTGGATGGATACGCTCGCCTTCCCGATCATCAACGCGATGCATACCAATACGGTGATACGAATGCCGGCGGTCAACATGGTCAACAGCGGCGCCATCAGCAACCTGCCCGAGGACGTGTTTGTGGAGGTGCCGGCGGCCGTTGACTCCTCCGGTGTCTGGCCGTTCAGCATCGGCGAACTGCCGCAGCCGCTGGCGGCGTTCTGCAGGCGCGACATCGATCAGATGGAAATGACCGTTGAGGCCGCCGTCACGGGCGACCGCGACTTGGTGCTCCAGGCCATGCTGCTGGATCCGGTCTGCGACAGTATCCGGACGGCGGAGAAGGTGCTGGATGCCTTGCTGGAGACACACGCGGGGCTCTTGCCGCAGTTCGAGTGAGCGCGACGGTCCGGGAGCCCAAATGCTGCGATCTCCAAAGGCACTGACGAGTCTCCTGGCGCTCGCCGTGTGCCTTGCTCTGGGCGGAGGAACTTGCACCGTGTCGGCAAGTGAGATGGCGCCTTCACACGATCCTGCTTTCGGAAACATCCCCGCGCCCGGTTCGGTGTTCCGGGAGTTCACGTTCGCGCCGCGCGGCAACCACTTCGCCGAGTGCGACCCCGGCAGCCGGCGCGAGTTCTGCGCGAACCGCGAACACATGGTTCCGCGCGTGCTGGATCTCGATCTGACGAACGCCACACGCGCCGAGGTGCTCGTCGAATACTGGGGCGGCCACATCGGCACCGCCGATCAGAAGCTGCGTGCCAACGGCAACGATTGGATCCAGATCCCGCAGCCGGCGAACACACCGACCGAGCCGCAACGCTACTATCGCAACCTGATGGGCACGCCGCCCGTGGCCATCCCGATCGGACACCTGCGCGACGGGCCGAACGAGTTCCAGTTCACCTGCGGCCCGCAGATCGCCTACAACTTCGACTGGGGCTTCTACTGGGTCTACGCCTTCACCGTCCGCGTGTTCTACGATCCCCGGGCCGTTGCGCGTCCCGATGGCCACATAGTGCAGCCGGCTTCGGGCAGCGTGATCGGCGAATCTCCCACGTTCAGCATCGAAGCCCAGAGCCCCAACTCCGAGTTCACCCGCGTCGACCTGTTCGCCTACTACCGCGACTTCGACTGGGGCGGCAACGGCCGATTCCGCGACTGGCATTACCAGTACCACCGGGGCGAAGTCAGCCACCACGTCGGCACCGCCACTGAGCTGCCCTACTCTGTAACCTGGGACACCACGTGGGTGCCCGATCAGGACCGTCCCGTCCTCCTCTCGGCGCGCATCACCGACAGCAACGGCATCAGCGCCATGTCGCCGCTGATCGAGTTGCAAATCCAGCGCGAGGGCAGATCCGTCCGCATGTACACCTCGCGCGACGTGCCCGAGAACTTCGGCTCCCGCGTCGGGCGCAGGAAATCCTGCACCCTGAATGTCCCCGACGACCTGAGCCGCGCCACCGCCGCCCGCATCGTCCTCTCGACGTGGTCCGCCGCGCACGCGGAAGCTATCGGCCTAAACGGCCGCATCCTCGTGCCCAACATCGGCAAGGTCCACTGGTTCAGCTACGACGCCATCCCCGTCCCGCTCGACCTGCTGCGACGCGGCGACAACGAGTTCTACGTGTTCTCCACCACAGAAGAGCACGCCGCCGAAGTCAACTGGCCCGGGCCCGTTCTGCTCGTCGAATATGCCGCCGAATGACGCCCATCGGCCCTCACCTCAGCTCTCTGCGCAGCGTCGCCAGGTCGCGCTGCACGTTTTCCCACAGCATCTCCATCGTCTCGCCGTCGGCGTGCGTCCCCTTGGTGAACTCCAGCGTGTACGTCCCGCCGAAACCGTTTTCACGCAGGATGCCCAGCGTCTGCGCCACGCGCTCGGGCCACTCGTCCAGGCACACGTAATCCCCGTCGCGGCTTAGCTGCGCGTGCACGTGGCTCACCGCCGGCCCGAACTCGTCAAACCACTCCTGCAGCCTCTCCGTCCTGCTGAAGGCGTGCACGATCACCTGCCAGCGCTCCCCGCCCACGTCGTCGAAGAATCGCCGCGCCTCCGTCGGTTCCTCGATGATGGTCCCGGGGTGGCACTCGCACAGCAGCCGCACGTCCTCCGGGAACCGCTCCCCCCACCTGCGCACCGCCTCCACGTAGGTCTGCCGCTGCTCCGGATCGCGCCCGACGTTGAACTTCACGCCCGACGCCCCCAGCCGCTCCGTCAGCGTCACCGCCTCCCGACGCCGCCCGGCCCCCGCCTCGTCCATCGACGCGTAGCTGTTGAAGATCGCCACCGGGCACGGCGACTCCGCCAGCGCCGTCACCTCACCCTCGCCGGCCATCGTCGCGTGATACTCCCACAACTCCATCCCGTCGAACCCCGCGTCGGCGAACCGCTGCGCCCACTCGCTCACCCTGTAGGTCGGCGTTTTGTCACGCGACCAGCGGCTCTTCTCCAGCAGAATCGTCCCGATGTAGATCTCGGCATCCGGCGCCATGGCCCTCGTCCTCCGCTTGGTTTCTGGCTTCACGGAGTGTAGCACGGGCCACGGAAGCGTTCAAACGCGCCGCTGCAGCGTCGAGGTCGCTTGTCACTACTCATTTTGGAATCGTCTCTTCTGACGAAATGGGTTCGTTTTGTAATCGGGCCGCCGTTCGCCCGGATCTGCTTCCGAACCCCGGCGTGCGGCGAGTCGCCCAAGTCGGCCGATGGCGAGGAAGCGGTGCGCAGATTGCGGACGTTTGCCGGCCGAAGCCCCGTCGTGACACGGCCGGCGGCCGGCCAGCCGGCGGACGCCCCACGGTCGTGCGATGGACAAACCGCGCGCCATCCGGCCGTTCGTCGGACATCCACGGACGGCCCTCGTCCGGCCAGATATGCGACGGCTCCACCGAGAAGCGGCCCCCGTTCCGGTTGCGGATATCGGCCTGTCGGTTCGGTTGCGCATCATGCGTCGCGTCCTCTAATCGTTCCGTGGCGTACGGTGCACCGCCTTCTGAGTCACCCCCTTCGGGGGTTCCCTGGGGAGGGGGCGCCTCTATCCCCCGGGTTCGTCGGCCCCGCGCAAGCGGTGGCCCTTTTCGGAGTGCGGTGGCTTGCCACCGCTTTGTCGTCTGCGAAGCTTGCTTCGCCCGTATGCGTCCGGCGAACCGGCTCGTTTACCAGCCGGCAGCAAGCGTACGGCCTGTGCACGCTGGAGGCATGCCTCGTAAAGGCATGAAGAATCATAGCCCGGCACTTCAGTGCCGGGAAAACGCCGTCGCACACAATGAGTCCCGCCTGCGCGGGACCATTCTACGCGTCTTTCCGGATCGTGTGTCCGTTATGGGTGCCCGTGTCCGCTTATGGGCGCCAATGGGTGGTCATATTCTTGTCCTCGCGACCGTCGAGTAGGCCCGTCAGTTCGAAACCACTCCCAAGCCTGGCGTACGCATGAGCGTGGTTATCTTCTCGCGCGGACCACCTTGTGAGTCACCCCCTTCGGGGGTTCTCTGGGGGGGGAGAGGGCTCTCTATCCCCAGGGCTCGTGCGTCCGCCATTCGGCGGACGCCCTCGGCCTGGGCTACGTCTGCGTCGCCCCTGCCGGGGCTCTCCCATGAAGGCCCCAGTTACCACGGCATTCGGATCCCGTCGCTAACGTTGAATGCCGCCCGCGAGTCCGGGACTCCTCCATGCTGCCGGATAGACATCGCCACTGTGGTAGGCACAGGCAAATGACATCGGCCTGGGCCACGGCTGCATAGCCGCTACCGGGGCTTCCCAGAAGACACAACTTAAACGCACAACGGCCGACCGCTGTAGACCCGCGGAAAGGCAAGAACGAGCTCGGACTGCAGCTTGACCTCACCCCTCTGCCGTGCATAATGGGCTCGTCGTCTCGCTCGTGGTTGGAGGCCGCAGCGATTGCTGAGTTATCGTGAACCCGTGCAGGCATCGACTCAGGACATGGAGCGTGCGCGCTCGGCTGGCTCAGAATCGCCCCTGCCGAGGCACCGACTGGGTGGAACCACCCTTGTCCCAGGGCCCCCGCTAACGCGACGACGTCTGGAGTAGGCCCGTCTGTTTGGGCCTGCTCCCGAGCCGTCGATGGCGCAGGCCAGCGACGGCCGCCCTCGGCCAGCACTGAGATGTCGGCATGCGGCGGATTCTCAAACTGCGAGCAAGGACGTGACGCCGGATCCGTTGCCGTGAGCCCGCGAAGCGGGCGTCGCAGACGTAGCCCAGGGCGTGGGCCTCTCGCCGACGGCGAGAGGACGAGCCCTGGGGAAGCCGTAGTCCCATCCCCAACAACAGAAGAGCCCCCGAAGGGGGCGACTCAGTTCGAGGGAGGCGCCGCACATGCCTCGCAGCTACACCAAGCTCACCTACCACTGCACCTTCAGCACGATGGGGCGCGTGGCCGCGCTCTATGACGCCATGCGGCCGCGTCTGCACGCCTACATCGCGCGAATCGTCAACGACGACTTCGGCTTTGCCCACGAGGTCGGCGGCGTGGACGACCGCGTGCACGTCCTGTGTGACCTGCACCCGGCCAATGCCGTCTCCGAGTTCATGCGGAAGGTCAAGTCCGCGTCCTCGGGCTGGATGCGACGCGAGTTCCCTCAACTGGCCGACGTCGCCTGGCAGCAGGGGTACGGGGCATTCACGGTGAGCGCCTCCGCCGTGCCCGTTGTCAGGCGCTACATTCGGGAACAGGAGAGGCATCACAGGGGACTTGGCTTTGAGGAAGAGCTCCGCCGGTTGTTGAAGAAGCACGGGGTCGAGTTCGACGAGAGGTACCTGTTCTGAGTCACCCCCTTCGGGGGTTCTCTGGGGGAGAGTGGGGCTCTATCCCCAAGGCTCGTCCGTCCCCCATTGGCGGACGCCCTCAACCTGGGCTACGTCTGCAAGGCCCGCCCTCCGGCGGGCTTCACGGTAGGGCTCAAGACGGATCCCCCGAACGGGCGGTTGACATCTGAGGGCATGTGACGTATCCTTCTGGACACCTGCACAGCACGAGCGTTCTGGATAAGGACGGTGCGATCACGCCGCGACTCCGTTAGAATGAGCACGCGGCCGTGTGACAAGGCGCGGGAATGAGAGGATCGCGTGCTCCTCGTCTATCCCGGTTCAGCGCAAAAGGGTGGCGGGAAGTTGAGGCAGACGGATACAGACCTGGCGACGTTCTCCTTTGGTGCCTCGTCCAAGGACGAGGTCCTCGAGCTCTACGCACCGGAAGCCATCTCGAACCTGGCTCCGTCTCAGAAGGCCATCCCGGCGCTGGCGAAGGACGAAGCTGCAACGCGCACGATCGGGGGCCTCCTCCCCACACTGCCGACGGTCCACAAGATGGTTCGTGCGGATGCCAGGGGCCTCAGCTTCGTTCCGGATAAGAGCGTCCATCTGATCCTGACATCGCCCCCCTACTGGACCCTGAAGAAGTACAATGACCACGAGGGGCAACTGGGGAGCGTCGCCGACTACGAGGAGTTCCTCAGCGATCTGGACCGTGTCTGGAGCCATTGCCTTCGTGTCCTGGTGCCGGGGGGCAGGCTCATATGCGTCGTCGGCGACGTATGCCTCTCCCGCAGGAAGAACAACGGGCGACACACGGTCGTTCCCCTGCACGCGTCGATTCAGGAGCACTGCCGAACGATCGGCTTCGACAATCTGGCGCCAATCATCTGGTACAAGATCGCCAACGCAACCACGGAAGTGTCAGGCAACGGGGGTTCGTTCCTCGGCAAGCCGTATGAGCCCAACGCCATCGTCAAGAATGATGTTGAATTCATTCTCATGGAACGCCGTCCCGGCGGGTATCGGAGCCCCTCCTTCCTCGAACGAGCATTCAGTGTAATCCCCGATGCTCGACACCATCAGTGGTTCCGCCAGGTATGGGACGACGTGCCCGGGGCCTCGACGCGCAAGCATCCCGCTCCCTTCCCGCTGGAATTGGCCCATCGCCTGATCCGCATGTTCAGCTTCGTCGGAGACACCGTCCTGGATCCGTTCCTGGGCTCAGGGACAACGGCCGTCGCTGCGTGGGAGACCGGGCGCAACAGCATCGGCGTGGAGGTGGACGAGGATTATCTTTCCTACGCCAAGCGGCGTTTCTACAAGAGCACCAACAAGCTCGGCAGCCGACATACCTTGGAAGTGATTGAGTAGGAGACCATCCATGTCGGCCGACATCTCGGGGCTGGACGAACTGATGCCGGACGCCATCAGGCACTTCTGGCGCGAACGGAAACGCGCGGCAGACCGACAGCAGGAGCGTGGCACGACAGATCAGGGGAACCGTGCCGCAGTTACCGCCGGCAGGAACATGGATGGGTTCGTGCAACTGGCGAGGCGCCTCATTGCCGACAACGGCATCCCCGACGCCTCCGTTCACTCAGGCGGCCGAAAGAATGTCACCATTCCGGGCTACTACCGACCGGCGAAGAGCTGGGACCTGCTGGTCGTCAATGAGGGGCGCCTTGTTGCAGCCATGGAGTTCAAGTCGCAGGTCGGACCTTCTTTCGGCAACAACTTCAATAACCGAGTCGAGGAGGCCATCGGCAACGCCATAGACCTGAACGAGGCATTCGAGGAAGGCGTCTTTGGTGACAGCCCGAAACCGTTCGTCGGCTACTTCTTCGTGATCGAGGAATGCCCCGCGTCGGCGACGCCTGTCGAGTTCACCTCGCCGCACTTCCCGGCAATGCCCGAATTCGAGAAGGCCAGCTACGTGAAGCGGTATGAGATCCTCTGCAGGAAGCTCGTTCAGAAACGTCTCTACGACGCAGCGGGACTGGTCTTGACCTCCAGAGACGATGTTTCCACGGGAGCCTACCGGTCCGCTGGCGATCTGACAAGCGCACGCCGTTTCGCTGCCACGCTCGCGGGCGCAATGGCGGGTATGGCCATTCAGTGAAGCGTTGTTCGGCCGAGGTGACGGATCCGGGTAGATGTGGTTGACCTCCGTTCCGGACGAATGCGCCCTGAACGCATCTGGAAGGAAGCGTCAGAACGGTATCTCGTCGTCGCTCACCTCCAGATCGGACCCGGCCTCTTCGGCCTCCGATACCGGAAGGAGCCCCAAGAGATCGTCCAGCGCCTTCTCCACCCCGAGCGCTATTCGCCGGGCGGTCTCGTAGAGATCTAGCATCATAGGATAGGCTTTCTGGACACCAATATCTTCGGACACTTCGTCATCTGATACCTCGTCCAGAATGGTGCCCTCAGAATCCAGAATGGCAAGGATGATGTCTGGGGCTTCTCCCCTCGAAACCGATCGCTTTGAGACGCGGATGGAGTAATCCGGGAAGTCTGCCTGAAAGACGCCCTCTGCTTCTGTCTCCTGCCACGATATCTCATTTCTATCAGTGGATTGGCAGACTCTGAGAACTAACGCGGTTCGCTTGTCGTATGCCATAGTTACCTGCCGATCTGCTGCCTAAGATAACCCAGTACCTCAATCAGTTCATCCTCCCGTCTTGCCAATTGGGTATTCAGCCTAGGTACCCTGATGTCAGACGACGATTGGGAAAGAGCATACTCCAGTTGCCGCTGAATCGAAGCAACTAACGTAACAGCGCTCTGTATAGAGGTTTTGTGCTCGTCTGGCCAGGAGTGACCTGAAGCCCTCACTTCGAGCAACGTACGTCGTAGCGCGTTGTACCGGTCCGGAAGCTCACTCCAAGCCTGATTCCGCTGCAGTCGCTGGATCTCGTCAATGATAGCAAGAGCAGACGAAAGGTCAGACGTTGAATTCAGAAGCTGGAGATCGCCGCGAACGCTCTGAACTGCCTCCTTGGCCTGCACCGCTGCAGAGCGCGAGCGTCTTGCCACTACGATAGTGATCGCGAAACCAACGAGCGCAATGATCACCCCTACCAAGCTGCCTATGTTGCCCATTATCTCAAGCATAAGGCTCGTCATGCTAGAGCATTGCAGGGATCGTCCGCAATCTTATGCGACACATGGCCGCGAATCAAGGGTGTCAGTGCGCACCCAATACGCCCTATGTAGCAGGAAAGGCCTATGTGCGGCAGAAACCAGTACCGCTAGACGGCCGTGCTGCACCCGAGTCACTACCATACAACCCACCCCACACCCGCCGCCCTAACGAGCAGGCCGACTATCCATTTCGGCGCCGCAGTCTGGTTGCGCGCGTCGCGGCCGGAACACCACCCCGAGGAGCAACCGCCTGCCCGTAAGACCTGCCGCTCCTACACGTACAGCCGGAACCAGGCGCGGGCCATGTGCAGGAACGGCGTGGTGTAGGCGTGGCCCTGGCCTGCCACCTCCACGTAACACCGCGTCCCCGGGAGCGCATCGAACAGCGTTCTGATTGTCGACGCCGGACAACTGCCGTCCTCGCCGCCGGCCAACACCAGCGTCGGCATCGTCAGGCGCCGCGCGTGGCGCAGGCCGTCCACGTAGCCCAGCGCCTTGCACGCCGCGGGCAGGTCGTCCGGACGGTTCCTCGCGATCTCCGCCAACGGGCCGCCGATGATGCCGCCCGTGCGCGTCGTGTCGATCTCCTCCTGGTCCAGCATGTGGCAGAAGGCGACCACGTCACCGGCGACGGCGCGCACTCCCCTGTCGCGGAAGATGCTGCCCAAGGCGACCGACATCCCGCCGCCCTGGCTGGTGCCGAAGAAAGCGTAGCGGTCGCCGCTGACCTCCGGCTGCGCCAGCGCCCAGAGCGTGCCCAAGGCGGCCTGCGACAGCCAGTCCACGTAGCCCTTCTCACCCAGCGAGCGGGCCGTGTCGCCGAACACGGGCCAGGTGCCGGATGGGCGTTTGGACTCGTCCGGGCCGTCCGGGGTGCCGTAGCCGAGGGGGTTGATGTGGATGACGTTGTAGCCGTCGGCGACCAGTTCCGGGTGGGCGCTCAGTTCGGCACCGTAGCCGGGGGTATGGACCAGCAGCGGGCCGCGTCCCGAGGGGCACGGCTGCCAGAAGGCGTAGAACTCGCCGAGCGCCTCCGAGCTCATCCGGATGAAGGTGCCGCCGGTGTGGCGGACGCCCAGACGGAATGGCCAGGTCTCGACGCCGAGGACGTGGACGGTCAGGTCGGCGCCCTCGGCGCGCTGGAGGATATCGTCGCACCACTGGTCGACTTCGTCGGGGGTCGGATAATGCTCGTTCAGCTTCGCCATCGGTGTCTCCTGAGCATCGGGGTTCGAGTCCGGATCATGTCGGATAGGCAGCGGAAAGGGTACGTCGGCCGCCGGGACGTGTCAAACACCCGAGGCGGCCGGCGGCGGCGCTTGCACAGGCCCGGGCGGGTGCGTAGCATGGGGAGACTTTGCGAAGGGACCACTCGCACGGCCAACGCCGGAAGGACGAACCATGAGCAGGCAGGAACTGGAGCACGCACTGAAGCTCGTCTCCGTCAGGATGCGCGAGGAGCTGGAGCGGTTCCTCGCGGGGGTCGATTTCGCCGAAGGGCTATGCGAGCTTCACCCCGAGGAGGCCGAGGCATGGCGCCCGCTCATCGCGCAGGCGACGGGTATCGTGCGCTCGACGGTGCGGTGCGGCGAGCTGGACGCGCTGCAGCAGGCAGTGCGCGGCGCCGAGACGCTGATGGCGCCGATCGGCGAGGTGGCCAAGACCTATACGGTCTACTGCGTGGGGCACGCGCACATCGACATGAACTGGATGTGGTCCTGGCCGGAGACGGTGGCGGTGACCAACGACACGTTTTCGACCGTGCTGCAGCTCATGGACGAGAACCCGGACTTCTGCTTCACGCAGAGCCAGGCGAGCGTTTACCAGATAGTGGAACGCTACAATCCGCCGATGCTGGACCGCATCCGCGAGCGCGTGGCCGAGGGGCGCTGGGAGGTGGCGGCCAGCCACTGGGTGGAGGGCGACAAGAACCTGGTGGACGGCGAGGCGCTGTGCCGCCACCTGCTGTACACGCGACGCTACATGCAGGAGTTGCTCGGGCTGGCGCCGGAGGACGTTGCCCTCGACTGGTCGCCGGACACGTTCGGGCACGCGGCGACCATACCCGCATACCTGGCGCGCGGGGGCGTGACGCGCTACTACGCCTGCCGGCTCGGCAAGCAGGGACCTGAGCGGCCCCCCGTGTTCTGGTGGCAGGCGCCGGACGGGTCGCGCGTGCTGGTGAACCGCGAGATACGCTGGTATCTGGGCGCGCTCACGCCGGACGTGGGGAAGGCGATGATCGAATTCGCGCGGCAGACGGGGCTGCGCGCGTGGATGCGCGTCTACGGCGTGGGCGACCACGGCGGCGGGCCGACGCGGCGTGATCTGCGTTACGCGCGCGAGATGGACGCGTGGCCGGTGTTCCCGAACATCAGGCTCTCCACCACCGGACCGTTCTACAGCATGCTGGAAGAGCACGGCGACCGGCATCCCGTGCTGCAGTGCGAGATGAACTTCGAGTTCACCGGCTGTTACACGTCGCAGTCGCTGATCAAGAGGAGCAACCGGCTGGCCGAGAACCAGCTTTCCAGCGCGGAGGCGGCCGCGGCCGTTGCCTGGGCCGCAACGGGACGCCCATATCCCTCCGACGAGCTGCGCGAGCGTTGGCAGGACGCGCTATTCACGCATTTCCACGACATTCTGCCCGGTTCGGGGATCCGGGACACGCGCACCTACACGCACGGCAAGTTCCAGGAGATCGCGGCGACGACGGGCATGACCGAGACCCTGAGTCTGCGGGCGCTGGCGGCCCGGGTGGACACGAGCGCGGCGGCTTCCGAGGAGCAGGAACTGCCGGCCTCGATGGTGCCGACCGGCTTCGGGGCGGGCGTGGGCTTCGGGACAACCACCGGCGCCACCTCGGCGGCCGAGGCGGGAGTCGGCCACGGGCCGAGGCCGTTCCTCGTGTTCAACCCCTGTGCGCACGCGCGCGATGCTGTCGTGACGGCGACCATATGGGACCCGCCGGACCCAGAAGGCGCCTTCCACGCCGCCGACTCGGACGGCAACCGCTCGGCGGCCCAGGTGCTGGACACGGGCAAGTACTGGGGCCATAGCTACGTCACCCTTGCCTTCCCCGTTCGCGGCGTGCCGGGATTCGGCTACGCACTCTACACCGTCGCCGAAGGTCCGGCCGAGGGCGAGGGTGGAGTCCGGACGTTCGGCCGGTTCGGCATGGAGAACGGTCTTCTCTCGGTCGACGTCGACCCGGCCACGGGCGGGCTACGGTCGCTGCGCCTGCGCGAATCGGGCGTGAATGTTGTCGACGGGCAGCGACCTGCGGGCGTTCTGGAATACGCCGTCGAGCGGCCGCACAACATGAGCGCCTGGAACCTGGGCGAGACCGGCCCCGTTACGCCGCTGGAGGTGCGGTCCGTCAAGCGGACGGCCTCCGGCCCACACCTGGCAGCGGTGGAGGTGGCTGCGCGCATCCACGATTCGGAGTTCACGCTCCGCTACGAACTGGAGGCGGACAGCGGATCGCTGCGGATCAAAGTCGAGGGGACGTGGCTCGAGCGCGGCGGTCCGGAGATCGGCGTGCCGTCCCTGCGGATGTGCTTCCCCCTGGCGCTTCGCGACGTTTCGGCACGCTACGAGATACCGTTCGGCAGCCTGGAGCGCGACCTGCGGCACGGCGAGGAAGTGCCCGCCCTGCGGTGGGCGCAACTGGAGGGCCTGGCGGCCGGCCAGGAGGCCGGCTGCACGCTGGTCAACAACTGCAAGCACGGCCACTCGCTCTGCGCCGACGTGCTGCGCGTCAGCCTCATTCGCAGCAGCTACTCGCCCGATCCCCTTCCGGAGATGGGACGCCACGAGATGGAGTTCACGTTGTCGCCGTTCCAGGGCAAGCGAAGCCCTGCGCAGGCCGCGCGGCTTGGCCTTGCGCTGAATCGCCCTCTTCGCGTGGTGGGCACGAGTGTCCATACGGGCGAACTGCCTGCCAGGACCGGCCTGCTGTCCGTGTCGCCCGAGAGCGTGCTGCCCATGGCTCTGAAGAAGGCGGAAGGCGAGGACGCGCTCGTGTTGCGCCTGTGTGAGACGGCCGGGCATCCGACCCGTGCCCGGATCGAGTTGGACCCGCCCCTGGGCGGCAACGTGACGAGCGCCGTCGAGGTGGACCTGCTCGAAAGACAGGTGGGTGACGTGCCCCTGGACCTGGACGAGGCCGGCGCATGCGTCGACATCCCGGCGTTCGGCATTGTCTCGGTGTTGCTCCGGACGGAGCCGAGCGCGTAGCCACTCGCTTGCGCAGCGGCCACGCATTGGCTATCGTCAGGGCTTCAAAGGCTCAACGAAAACAACCGGACTTCGAGGTGCGCGACGATGGCCCTTCTGGAGATAGATGACCTGCGTTACTCGGTCGACGGAGAACCGATTCTGCGAGGGATGAATCTGCGGCTCGATCGGGGAGCCGTGCACGCCGTGGTCGGCCCGAACGGCGCCGGCAAGACCACTCTGGCCTACACCATCATGGGCCTGAGCGGCTATGCGCCTTCGGGCGGCAGCATCCTGTTCGAGGGCGAGGACATCACCGCCCTGTCCATCGATCAGCGCGCCCGCGCGGGGCTGAGTCTCGCCTGGCAGGAGCCCGCGCGATTCGAAGGAATCACCGTTCGCCAGTTTCTTGCCGCGAGCGCCACGGACAAGAGCGATGCCGCCCTGCGGGAGGCCGTCGAGGCGGTTGCGCTGGATCCCGGCGTCTACCTGGACCGCATGGTCGACCAGGCCCTCAGCGGTGGCGAACGAAAGCGCATCGAGCTGGCATCCATCGTGGCGATGCAACCCAAGCTGGTCATCCTGGACGAGCCGGACAGCGGCATCGACGCGGCGGCCCTAAAGAGCATCTTCCAACTGCTGGAGACCATGCGCATCCAGGGCAAGACCGTGCTGCTGGTGACCCACAGCACGGAAGTTCTCGGCCAGGCCGATACTGCCACGCTCATGTGCTGCGGAAAGGTCGTGGACGAAGGTCCCGCAGACGACATTCTGCAGTACTTCGCCCAGAAGTGCATCCCTTGCGACATTCACAACCCCGACGTGGTGGAGGGCTGACAGTGTCGACCGACTACGAGATGATGCTCGACATCTACCGCGGCGTCGGCGAGGATCCGGCCGCGTTCGCCGAGTCCGACGTCGCGCACCTGGTCATACACGAGAACGAAGTCGTCGGCGCGCACCTGGTGCCGGGCTTCGAGGCCGACGTGGAGCAGTTGAGCGACGGCGTGGCCGTCCATGCGCGCGTGCTCGACGGTGCCGTCATCGCCAGGCAGGTGCACATGTGCTTCGGCGTCTTGCCCGAGGAGGGTCTGCAGCGCATCCGCATGGACGTCGAGATCGGCGAGGAAGGCAAGGTGGGCATCCTCGCCCACTGCGTGTTCCCCAACGCCGTCGACATCCGGCACCTGATGGACGCGGAGATCCGCGTCGGCGCGGGGGCGCGCTACAGCTACCTGGAGAGACACGTACACGGAGATGCCGGCGGGGTGGTCGTGGTTCCGAACGCGAAGGTCCGCCTAGCGCCCCACGCTTCATTCGAGACGGAGTTCGAGCTGATATCCGGTCGCGTCGGCGAGATCGAGATCGATTACGAGACCTGGTGCGAGGAGCGAAGCTCGATGAAGATGACGGCCCGCATTGCGGGGCGCGCGGACGACCGCATCAAGATCCGTGAGATCGGGCATCTGGACGGTGACGCGGCGGCCGGCGTGCTGCTGAGCCGCATCGCCGTCAGGGATTCGGCGCTGGCCGACGTCTACAATGAACTGACCGCCACCGCGCCCCACGCCACCGGGCACGTCGACTGTAAGGAAATAGTCCAGGACAAAGGCATCGCCCGGGCTACCCCGATCGTGGACGTTCGGCATCCTCTGGCACACGTCACGCATGAGGCCGCCATCGGCAGCGTCGATTCCAAGCAGCTACAGACGCTGATGGCGCGTGGCCTGAGCGAGGATGAAGCCGTGGACCTGATAATCCGCGGGCTCCTTCGCCAGGAGTAGGCCCGACAGAACGCGCAGGTCCCCCCCCTGTGCGCAGAGACTGTGGAGAGTCTCCCCACCTCCGCCGCGGGTGAGAATCGGAAGCAGCGGGACCGCAAAGGGAACCGAGAAGCGTTGCCGCCTCCCCCGCCGACGGCAACGCCACTCATAGATGCGTCCGGCCGTAGGTCAGACTTCCATCCTTACCACGTTGACTGCTCTGGGCCCTTTGGGCCCCGACTCGATCTCGAACTCAACCGAATCGTTTTCAGCCAGGCTCTTGAACCCCGTCCCGGAAATGGCGCTGTAATGCACGAACACGTCCTGCGTGCCATCGTCCGGAGTAATGAAGCCAAAGCCCTTCTGATCGCTAAACCACTTCACCTTACCAGTAGCCATTCACAACCCCTCAACTAGACTGTCGGGGGACGCCCGGCATGCAAGCCCGGCCGACCCAGTTCAGGAAAAAGGCGCTCCAGTACTCCGGTGAGAAGAAACAGGGGGCAGGCATTGCTGAGGGCCGACTATGTGCCGCCGGTTCGAGACTTCCCCAATGCTGCGTCCGGCGAAGGCGCGCGAACCCGTCGTCCACTTCGTGGGCAACACCTCGCGCACATACCGTCTTGGCAAGCTCCGAATGGGGCCGTCCGGCCGAACCACGCCAACGACTGCCTGGAACCGTCTTCAACTCAGGACACCAAAGAGCGCAACTCGCGCGATAATATAGTATGAAGATGCCAAAAAAGCAAGCCTTGATTTCCATGACTTGCGACACGGTCTTCAGGAAGGCTATAGTGCATACAGCAGAGCCATGAGACTGGAACTCGGGAGCGGCACCTCACTATGACTTCGGGCGACTACAGAGTGCTTGTCGTCGACGACGAGCCGTCCGTGCGAACCGTGGTGGCGCGTGCGCTGCACCGAATGGGCCAGATGAGCTGTGTCGAGGCGGACAGCATCGCCTCCGTACGGCAGAACATGGAGGAGGAAGGCCCGTTCGCCCTCATCATGCTGGACATCGCCCTGCCGGACGGCAGCGGCCTGGACCTCCTGCCCGAACTTGCGCCCCTTGCGCCCGAGACAGTAGTAGTGATGGTAACCGGCAACACGGACTGGGCGCCCGCCGTTCAGAGCCTGAAAAATGGCGCGTACGACTACTTGGCAAAGCCCCTCGATCTGGAATTGGTGCAGCTTGCGGCCGCCCGAGCGCTCAAGCGCCGCCAGACCGAGATGGCGGAGCAGACCGCCCACCAGGAGCGGCGGGAGGAGCTTGCACGGCAAATCAGCTCGCTGCAGAAGGCCCGCAGCGCGCTGCTGCGGGCGATGTGTCGGATGGCGGAGTTCCGCGACGCCGAACAGCATGCCCATCTGGAACGCATCCCCCTCTACTCGCACGTTATCGCCATGCAGCTCAGCAGCCGCTCGGCCTATGCGGCATTTGTCACCGAGCAGTTTCTCTGGAACGTTTTCGAAGCCGCGCCCCTCCACGATATCGGCAAGGTGGCCCTGCCGGACGGGATCCTCCTGAAGCCCAGCCCGTTGAACGAGGCCGAGACCGCCATCATGCACACACACGCCTCGGTGGGCCGCGACATATGCCTGACGGCTTCGCGGGACGACGAGGACGGCGAGAACTCGCTGATCGAGATGGCGGCGGACATTGCCGGCTATCACCACGAACGCTGGGACGGCGCCGGCTATCCGGAAGGCCTCAAAGGCACGCACATCCCCCTGAGCGCCCGCATCGTCGGGTTGGCCGACTTTTATGACGTCTGCCGTACGGCCACCGTGTACCGCCCCGAACCACTCCCCAGGGAGAAGGTGTTCGGGCTCATCAAGACGCTCAGGGGCGAGAAGTTCGACCCCGTGCTCGTGGATGCCTTTCTGCAGTGCGAGGACTCGATCATCGAGATAGAGGACTCGGACCGTTCGTAGGGCTCGCATACTCTGTGACGCGGAAGCGCAGGGTCATCCGGCCCTTTTCCACAGATGCAATCTGCAGCACCCCAACCGCGCCCTCGCGAGTCATGAACACGCACGTCTTCGGGCTATCCCCACCCCGACAGACGATCTCCGGACGTTCCGACCGTAGAACCGGCCGATCCCCGCCGACGGCAATGCGCCCCTCCGCCGCACCGTCCCAGACCGAGTCGACCACGGGAACACAGGCCAGGTCCAGCCCGTAAAGCCCCCTCTCCGACACTGACGGGTTGTGGAGAGCGTCCATGCCCTCCGCCCGCATCCACGCGAGCATGCCCTCCGGATCGGCAACGTCACCCGGCAGGGACCGCACCACCCCCGTGTCCAGGTCCACGAACATCTGATGGCCGGGGTAGTCGCGGTTCAGGACGCAGGTTACCACCTCGTTCGAACTGAGTCGAGGCCCAGCGGGGCCAGTCTGGCCGGACCCGCTCGAAGCCGTCTGTGTCTGCCCTTCGCTCGTGTAGCTGCCCATAGGATCCGGCGACCCATCCGACATCAGGTGCATGAAGCCTATCACGATTGCCGCTCCCAGCGCGAACAGCACCAGCAGGCATGCGACGATCCACACCACGCCGAGGATGACCGGCCCCGAGGAGCCGCCAACGCCGGCCAGAGCCATCTTGCCCAGCGAAGCGGTAAGAGTGGCCGGCGCCGCTACCCTTGCGTTGGCAGCCAACATCGGCCCCAGGGCCGCCGCCGCAGGCGCGACGCCGCGCCGCTCCAACCTTTTTCTCAGACGCTGAACGCCGCGCTTGAGCCGGAGAGACACCGCCGGCTGCGAGATGCCGAGTGCCTCCGCGACCTCGGCCTGTGTCCGTCCCTCCAGGTAATACATGACGATGGGCAGCCGCAGATCGTCCGCCAGCTCGGCCACCGCCTGGTCCACGTGCCCGCAGATGTCCCTCCATTCCACAGTCTCGGCCGGCTGATACGGAGAGGCGGAATCCGTGCCCGCAAGACGCTCGGCATTGCGCCGCGCAGCCGTCTGAGTCCGTTCCCTGCGCGAACGCTTCTTGCGGAGTATGTCGATCGACGCCTGCACGGCAACGCGGTGGAGCCAGCCGCCGACGGGCGCCCGCAGTCCGCTTGCCTTGCGGGCGAGCTGGAAGAAGGCGTTCTGGGTCGCGTCCTCCGCATCCGTCCGGTCCCCCAGGATGCGCCGGCATACCGCGTATACCATGTTCTGGTGCTTCTCCACCAGGAAGCGGAACGCCTCCGCGTCACGGTCGGTGG
>CAZZNQ010000003.1:0-101103 GCA_964655775.1 uncultured candidatus Brocadiaceae bacterium
GGCGATCACCGCTTTCAGGCCGAGGTACATCGGCGCGAGGGCGGCATGCTCGCGGCTGGAGCCCTGGCCGTAGTTCTCTCCCGCGACCACGAACCCACCTCCAGCCTCTTTCGCGCGGCGAGGGAACGTTGGGTCGACGGCCTCGAAAACGTGTTCGCTGATCGCCGGGATGTTCGAGCGCAGCGGCAGTATGCGGCTTCCGGCCGGCATGATGTGGTCGGTGGTGATGTTATGCCCGACCTTCAGCAGCACCTCACCTTCGACGGTCTCCGGAAGGCGCTCGCGTCGCGGTATCGGCTTGATGTTGGGCCCGCGAACGATCTCCACCTGCGAGCCGTCCTCGGGCGGGTAGATGACTCCCGCGTCGTCCAGAAGGAACTTCTCGGGCCGCTCTACCTGCGGCGGGTCGCCCATCTCGCGCGGGTCCGTGATCCGGCCCATCAGTGCCGAGGCGACGGCCACGGCGGGGCTGCACAGGTAGCTCTGCGCGTCCGGCGTGCCGGTCCGGCCCTCAAAGTTGCGATTGAACGTGCGCAGCGTGACCGCGCCGTGCGACGGCGCCTGTCCCATGCCGATGCAGGGCCCGCAGGCCACCTCCAGAACCCGGGCGCCGGCGGCCACCATCGCCGCCAGCGTGCCGCTCTGCGAGATCATCTCCAGCACCTGGCGCGAGCCGGGCGACACCGTCATGCTCACTTCGGGCGGCACCTGCCGGCCGGCCAGCATCGCGCCGGCCAGTGCCATGTCGCGGAAGGATGAGTTCGTGCAGCTTCCGATGCAGACCTGGTCCACCTTCTTGCCCGCCACCTCTCGCACGGGCACGACGTTGCCGGGGCTGTGGGGCTGTGCGATGAGCGGTTCGAGCGCCGAAAGGTCGATCTCCATCACCTCGTCGTATTCGGCGTCCGCGTCGGCGCCGGCGGGCCGGTAGTCGTCCTCACGGCCTTGTGCGCGCAGCCATTCGTGCGTCACTTCGTCCGCCGGGAAGATGCTTGTGGTGGCGCCGAGTTCGGTGCCCATGTTGGTGACGGTGGCCCGGTCGGGCACGTCCAGCGTCGCTACGCCCGGCCCGGCGAACTCGAAAACCTTTCCCACGCCGCCCTTGACGTCCAGGAGACGCAGCAGTTCGAGGATGATGTCCTTGGCGGCCACCCAGGGCTGCAGTTCGCCGGTCAGGTTGACCTTCACCACGCGCGGGGCCGTCAGGTAGAACGGCATCCCGGCCATGGCGCACGCGACGTCCTGGCCGCCCGCGCCGATGGCGATCATGCCCAGCCCGCCGCAGGTCGGTGTGTGGCTGTCGCTGCCCAGGAGTGTCTTGCCGGGCACGCCGAACCGCTCCAGATGCACCTGGTGGCAAATGCCGTTGCCCGGCCGACTGAAGACGATTCCGTAACGCGCCGCGACGGACTGCAGATAGCGGTGATCGTCGGCATTGAGGGGGCCGGACTGCAGCATGTTGTGATCCACGTAGCTGACGGATAGGTCCGTCCTCACGCGGTCGATGTCCATCGTCTCCAACTGGAGGTAGGCGGCGGTGCCCGTTGCGTCCTGTGTGAGCGTCTGGTCGATGCGCAACGCGATGGTGCTGCCCGGGGTCGGCTCGCCCTCGACCAGGTGGTCCTTGATGATCTTGTAGGTCAGGTTGTCGCCCATTGTATGCTCCGGTTGTTGCCTTGGTCGATGCCCGTGGTCGGCGGTGTCAGTGCAGGCCCGTGGAGCCGAAGCCGCCGAACTGCCGGTCCGTCTCGTCCAGTTCGTCCACTTCCACTATCTCCACCTGCTCCGTGCGGCATATGACCATCTGCGCGATGCGCATGCCCCTCTTGACCACGAACGGTTCGTCCCCCAGATTGCACAGGATGATGCCCACCTCGGCGCGGTAGTCGCTGTCGATGGTGCCGGGGGAGTTCAGAAGCGTGAGGCGGTTCTTCAGTGCAAGGCCGCTGCGGGGGCGGATCTGGGCCTCGAATCCCCGCGGCAGGGCGATGTGCAGGCCGGTCGGCACCAGCACGACCTTGCCGGGCTCGATGGTCAGGTCTTCTTCCACGGCCGCGTGCACGTCCATGCCGCTGGCGCCGGGGCTCATGTAGCGGGGCAGCGGCAGATCCTCGCAACCCTCCTTGCGCCGAATCAGGAGTCGGACGTCTCTATCCATTGGTTCTCCGTGCGTAGTCTTTGCGCGGAATCGTCTCGATCGGCAGGGCTCAGGAGTCGCTCCGGCAGGCGAGGGCTTGAATCCGATCGATGATCTCCTCGACCGGCGCCAGGTGGCCGAGGGCGACCTTTCCGCTGGCCAGCTTTCCCTCCACCGGCCCGACGAACTCGACTCGCGGCAGGCTCTCCAGGTAACTGCAGTTGCGCTGAACCGGGGGAGCGGCCCACATGCGATCATTCATGGCCGGGGCGATGACTTTCGGGCAGTCGCAGGCCATCCAGGTGCAGCTCAGGATGTCGTCCGCGATGCCGTTGGCCGCCTTACCGATGAAGTTGGCTGTCGCGGGAACCACGGCCAGCAGGTCCACCCACTCGGCGAGGTGAATGTGCTGCAGGCTGACGGCCTGTCCCTGGACGAACATCTCCGTGACGACCGGGTTGCCGGACAGCGCCCGGAACGTGGTGGGGGCCACCAGTTGCTGCGCCGCGGCGGTCATCACCGCGCGCACGTTGTGTCCGTGCGCCATCAGGCCGCGCAGCACGGAGGCCGTCTTATAAGCGGCGATGCTGCCGGTCACTCCCAGGATGATGTTGCGCCCGTCTGGTTGCTCTTCCACGGTTCACGTTTCCTTGGGGATGCTTTCAGTGCCCGATCACAGAGTCGGCTGCTCGCTCTCTCCCCTGCCTTCGGGCAGGCGCAGGGCAATCTTGTCCTGCTCGATCTCGTCGAGGATCTGGTTGAACAGCTCGTCCAGGTTGCGGACCGTGGGCATGAAGGCCCGCCCGCCCTGGTAGTAGCTTCTCGCCTGCTTCTGAATCAGGGTGGTCAGTTTGAACCGGCCCCCCGTCTTCTTGCTGAGTTCCTCGACTCGTCCTTCCTGGCTACGCCTCATATCCCGTCCTCACAGATCAGTTGTGGTTCCTGCCGACCCGATCCCTGATGATGCGGGCCACCTGCTCTACGGCCCTGTCCAGGTCGTCGTTCACGACCCGGTAGTCGTACTTCGCAGCGTACTCCTGTTCCTCGCGCGCCCTTCTCAGACGGCGCTCGATGGTCTTCTCATCGTCGCGCCCGCGGCTCTCCAGGCGGCGGCGCAGTTCCTGTTCCGAAGGCGGCTCCAGGAACACCAGCGTCACCTCCGGCCAGCGCTTCTTCACCTGAAGCCCGCCGTCCACCTCTATGGTCAACAGCGCCGCCGGCGCTTCCCTGAGCGCCCGGTTCACCGAATCCACCGGCGTGCCGTAGTAGTTGCCGACGTAGCGCGCGTGTTCGAGGAGCCTTCCCCGTCGAATCCAGTGTTCGAACTCCTCTTCGGTCACGAAGAAGTAGTCGACGCCCTCTTCCTCGCCTTCCTTCGGCCGACGGGTCGTCGCCGTGACGGCTCGCTCCGCGACCGCCCGCCGGCAGAGCCGGTCGGCGACGGTGTTCTTGCCGACGCCGCTGGGGCCGGACAGCACGAATACCCGCTCGGGTTCCTCCAGTTCGGGCGCTTCCGGCTCTTCCACCATGTTTCGGACTCGTCGCTCCACGGAGGCAGCGTGCCTACTCGACGTTGCGGACCTGTTCCCGCAGGCGGTCCACGTCGCTCTTCAGTTCCAGCACCTCCTGCACCTGCACGCCGGAGGGCACCTTGGCGGCGATGGTGCCGCCCTCGCGCAGCATCTCCTGGCCGATGAACTCCATCCGGCGCCCGACGGGCTTGCCGTCGGTCTCCAGCGCCTGCCGGAACTGCTGGACATGGCTCCTCAGCCGGGCGATCTCCTCGCTCACGTCGCAGCGATCCGCGTAGATAGCCACTTCGCGGGCCAGCGAGTCCTCCCGTACCGACACGTCCGTGCCTTCCAGGAGGCGGGCTATCCGCTCGCGTAGGCGATCGCGATACGCCGGCACAAAGCTGTCCTGGGCCTTCTCAATGGCGCTTGTGTGGGCCTCGATGCCGTCCGCCAGGTCCGAAAGCTGATCGTTCAGGTTCGCGCCCTCGGCGCGACGCATCTCCACCAGTTTGTCCAGGCACGCTTCGGTGGCGCGCTCGACGCCCGGCCAGAGTTCCTCGGCGTCCGTCTCGTCCACGGCCGTATCCTTGAGAACGCCCGGCAGGCGCAGCAACGCCGCCAGGTCCACCTGCACGGGCAGGTCCGCCGAGTTCGCTATCTCCTTGAGGGCGCCCAGGTAGTCGCGCGCGGCTTCGGCGTTCAGCCCCATGGCCGCGCTCTCAGTCGTGTAGCGGCAGCTCACATTGACGTATACGTGCCCGCGGTGAAGCTTCTTCTCCGCCAGCTTCTGCAGCTTGTGCTCGCGGGCCTGCAGCATATCCGGCACGCGGAAGGATATCTGCAGGTCGCGATGGTTCACGGACTTCGCCTCGACCAGCACGGTCCAGTGTCCGCACTGCTCCTCGGCGCGGCCGAATCCCGTCATGCTGCAGATCATGCTACTCGGTCCCTTCGCTCGGAGCGTCGCTGCCTTCCGGGGCCATTGCGCCCTCTGCGGCGGTGGGTTCACTTGCCGGCGCCGGCATCTCGTCCGGCACGGTTAGCCCCGGCGCGGGTTCCGGTTCGGGCAGGTTGAGCGCGCTCGCCGGACGCCTGGGTCCCAGGATGGACATCAGCATGCATATGAAGATGAAGAGGCCCAGCATGACGTAAGTGGCTCGGGCGATGGGAGTTGCCGAGCGCGCGCCCAGCATGCTGTCTCCTCCCGCGCCGCCCAGCGACGCCGCCAGACCGCCGCCGCGGCCGCTCTGGATCAGCACCGCCGCTATCGCCAGAACGCCCACAACCAGCACGTAGGCCATCAGCATGGCCCGCCACTCGAGCGCAAAAAACAGGAGCGCCAGAGCGAAGAACGATGCTATGATGCCCCACTTCTTCAACTGTTTTCGGAATTCTTCCGGATCCATTCTCTCTATTCTCGACAGGGGAACGCGCTTGCGCGCCTACTTCTGCAGCTCCTGCGCCGCCCGCACGATGGGGGCGAAAGTCTCGGCCTTGAGGCTCGCGCCGCCGACAAGCGCGCCGTCCACGTTCGGCATGCCCAGCAGCTCGGCGGCGTTCGCGGGCTTCACGCTGCCGCCGTACTGGATGACGGTGGCTTCAGCGACATCCTCGCCGTATGCCTCCTCCAGAAGGGTGCGCAGCATCGCGTGGACATCTTCGGCCTGGTCGGGCGTAGCCGTCTCGCCGGTCCCGATCGCCCAGACCGGTTCGTAGGCGATCGTCACTCGCGCCATCTGATCGGCACTGACGTCTTCCAGCGCGCTCGTAAGCTGGCCGGATACCACGTCGGCCGTCCGGTCGGCACGGCGCTGCTCGATGGTCTCGCCCACGCAGATGATCGGGTCCAGCCCGCACTCCAACGCCTTCAGGACCTTCGTGTGGATGAACTCGTCGGGCTCGCCCATGACGTGGCGTCTCTCGGAATGGCCCAGTATCACGTATCGGCAGCCGACGTCCAGCAGCATACCGCCGGAGATCTCGCCGGTGTAGGCGCCCTCGGCCTCGGTGTACATGTTCTGTCCGCCCACGCCGATCTGCGTCCCGTCCAGTATGTCGGCCACGTTCTGCAGATACACGTAGGGGGGGCAGACGGCGAGGGTGACATCCTCCACGCCGCCGATCTCATCCTTGAGCCCGTGCGCCAACGCCGCGGACTGGGCGGCGTTCAGGTTCATCTTCCAGTTGCCGGCCACGAAAAGCTGTCTCATGATCATGCTGTCCCATCAGAAATGAATCGCTCGGTGAAGCCTGTTGCGTCAACCACGGCAGCGCGGGAAGGCGCCCAGCACCTTCAGTTCCAGGCACTCGTCTTCCATCTCCGCTACGGCCTGGCGAATCTTCTCGTCGGCCGGGTGGCCCAGGAAGTCGATGAAGAAGTAATACTGCCAGGGCGCCGTGGGCGACGGGAAGGACTCGATCTTCGTCATGTTGATGGCATAGGTCTTGAACGGAGCCAGCAGGTCGTGCAGGGCGCCCACTTTGTCCTTCACGCTGCAGAGCACGGCCGTCTTGTCGTCGCCCGTCGGGTCGCTGGCGTGTTCACCCAGCACGAAGAAGCGCGTGACGTTGTGGCCGAAGTCCTCGATGTTCTCGAACAGCACGTTCAGCCCGTGCGGCTGGCCCAGGCTGGAACTGCCGATCGCTGCGGCGCCCTCTTCTTTGGCCGCCGTCTCCGCGGCGGCGCTGGTGCTGGGCGCCGAGCGCAGTTCCACGTTGGGCATGTGGTCCTGCAGCCAGTGGCTCACCTGCGTGAAGACCTCGGGCTTGCTGTAGATGCGGGTGATCTCGTCGGGCGCGCACTTCGCCATCAGGGAGTGGTGTATGCCCATCACGATCTCGGCGCAGACGGACAGGTGGCTGTCCAGGAACCGCGTCAGCGTCTCGTGGATGCCGCCGCCGGTGGAGTTCTCCACCGGCACCACTCCGTAATCGGCCCGGCCCTTCTCCACTTCGCCGAACACCCGGTTGATGGTGTCCACAGGCATGTACGTGACCGACTCGCCGAACTTGCCCCGTGCGGCCGTGTGTGTAAACGTTCCGGCGGGGCCAAGATAGGCCACTCTCAGTGGCTTCTGCAGCGCCAGGCAGCCGCTCATGATCTCGCGATACACGGCGCGCAGGCAGCCGTCCGGCAGCGGACCGGGGTTGCCCTCGGTTACGCGCCGGTAGACCTGCTCTTCGCGCGCGGGTGTGAAGATGGGCAGCCCTTCCTCTCGCTTGACCTCGCCGATCCGGCGCGCCAGTTCCGCCCGCTCGTTCACCAGGCGTATGATCTCTGCATCGATCTTGTCGACACTGTTGCGCAGATCGTCAATGCTCATAGTGGCGGCCCTGGAGAGAGAGGACGCACCGGACACGAGGAGAGAGCCCGGAAACGGCGACATCGCATACTATGCCCTTGGCAAGTGTATACCAAGATGCGATTTGTGTCAAATGAAAAGCCGCCACCGGGAGGGATGTCCTGGGTTGATGCTGACCCCTCGGTGACAGCGGCCCTCCAGCCCGTCGCCTTGCGACCGATCCCACACGATCCCCCGTTGCCGTAGCACGCTCTTGCCTGCCGGCTGGATATCTTCTGTTGCTGCCGACACACTCCAGGTATTCCACGTGCCCGAAACCGCATTCCTAAAAAGCCCCATTAAGGTGCGCTTTGTCCGAAATGCCGGTATTTCGGGGTTTTCGACCGCCCATGAGCGGACACGAGCGGACACGAGCGCCCACAACGGACACACGTTCCGAAATGACGCCTATAATCCCGCTCCGCCTGGGAACAGCCGAACACCGGACGGAGAGATGCCATGGGGCACAACGTCAAGAAGGAACGCCTGCCTGAAGCGCGCGCCCTTTACGAAAGCGGCGTGCGCGTTTCCGAAATAGCCGCCGCGCTCAACGTGTCGCCGAGGACGATCCGCCGGTGGCGGAGCGCCGAAGCCGACGCCGGGCGGCCCTGGCGTCGGGACTGCGATTCCCCCGCCCGCGTCCCACACCGTCCCGCACCGTCCCGCCGGCACGATCTCGTGCGAGAGCTGGAGGAGAGCCTCGCCGACCTGGTTGGGCGGATGGGTACGGAGGACGAGGACGCGCGTCTGCCCGACCGCATGCTCAAGCTCTGCCGCGTGATCGACTTCCTCCGGGACGACTCGGACGACCCCACATGTGCCCTGCAGACGATGGAGCGGTTCGCCGCTTTCTGCATGGACCGGATGACCGAGGAGGAGGTCGCCCCGGTGCGCCGGGCGGTTTCGATGTTCGTCGAGACCCTCAGAAGGGAGCACACATGATCTGGGTGCAGGTAGTCATCTCGGCGGCGTCGGCGCTGAGCGGCGGTTTTCTGGGCGGCTGGGTGGTCGCCTTCCGCTGGGGTCGCTGGCGGCAGCGCGTGGAGGATCACCTCGAGAGCATCGAGGCGCGCCTGCTCAAGGGCGACCGCGTCGTGGACAACGTGCCAGTCCTCGGCACGCGCGTGGACCTGATTCTGGAGGAACTGCGGGCCATCAAGGCCGAGATACGACTCGAACGGACCCATTTCGTCTCCCACGAGGAATGCGACAGGAGGCACGCTAATGCTTGAACACGATGCGCTGGAGAACCTGCTGGCCGAACTGGGACGCCGTCGTCGCGAGGCCGAGGCGGAGGCCGGCCACGCCGCCGAGACGCTCACGCGGCTGGCGTCCGGCATTGTGCCGCTTCAGCAGGTGGACCACGAACAGGTCCGCGCCGCGGCCGACACCTTCAGCGACGCGCTGGCCCGGATGCGCCAGTTGCAGCAGTTCGCCCACGACGTTCGCCGGCTCTTGATGTAGGACAGGTGCCACGAGGAACCGCCATGCCGAAATGGTCCAGACAGCACGAGCAGCTTCGGCTCCGGATACTGGAGCTTATCCAGGGCCGCGCCACACCGTTCGCACGCACGGACGCCGCGTCGGTGCGCGCGCGCCGCGACCGGGACCTGCTCGGCTGGTGCCGGACTTACCTGCCGCACTACTTCGACGCGCCGTTCGCGCCCTTCCATCGGCGCATGGTTCGCGCGGTCGGCGAGGCCGGGATGCCCACCTTTGTCTGCGCCTTCCGCGGCGCGGGCAAGAGCGTGCTGCTCACACTGGCCCGGCCTCTCCACCGCGTGCTCGGCGGCGGGGTGCCTTACTTCCTCTACGGCAGCCAGGTGCAGAAACTGGCCGCCCAGAACATGGATTACGTGCGGTTGGAGCTGGAGCACAACCCCCGATTGCACGCCGACTACGGTCGCCCCGAGATCACCGGTTCCCAGACGGAATGGGTGGTGCGGCTGCCGGAGCGGCGCACCGGGACGCGGTTCGAGGCGTTCGGCATTGGCATGAGCCCGCGCGGCCGGCGGTTCGCCGAGCATCGGCCGCTGGAGTTCGTCGGCGACGACCTGGAAGACGCCGAACTCGCCCGCAACCCCGACCGCGAGCAGCACCTGTGGGACTGGCTGATGGACGAGGTGCTGCCGGCGATGGAGCCCGAGAGCTACCGCTGCACGGTCCTGGGCACCATCTTCGGGCCCGATTGCATGATGCAGCGCGCCCGCCAGCTTGCCGACCGGGTCGATTCCGCCGGCAGGCCGCTGGGGCGCGTCTTCCTGCAGCCGGCCGTCGAGGACGGCGGCAGCGTCTGGCCGGAACGCTTCGACGGCGAGGCCCTGGCCCGCATCCGGGCCACCATCGGCCTGCGCAACTGGCTCCGCAACTACGCCCTGGAGCCGGACGATCCCACCCGTCCCTTCCAGGCGCGCTGGATGCTCGCCTGGCGGGCCGACGAGATCGATCCCCGGCGGCTGGACGTGGTGGCCTTCCTGGACCCGGCCGTGAGCCAGAGCGCCAAGGGCTGTCCACGCGCTCTGGTGACCGTCGGAATGGACCGCGACACCGGCATCCGCTACGTGCTGGACGCCTGGATCGAGCGCGGCACGCCGGGGGAGATAATCGCAAAGCTGTTCGAGGTGCGGGACCGGTTCGCGCCCCGCGTGATCGGCATTGAATCGAACGGCGGTTACGCGCTGATCCGCCCCCTGCTGGCCGTGCACGAGCAGCGCCGCGGCCGGCGCCTGCCGGTTCGCTACGTCAACCACAGCCGGCCTAAGGCGTTGCGCATCGAGTCGCTGTGCTCGCAGTTCGAGAGCGGGATGTGGCGGTTCCCGCAGAACCCGTCGCCCGGCATAGCCACGCTGCAGGAGCAGTTCCTGGCCTACCCCGACGGCTACGTGGACGGACCGGACGCCGCGGCCGGATGCGACGAGCTGCTGCCGGACGCGTTCGCGCCCGCATCGACCCCGGCCGCCTACCGTCCCCCGTCGCGGCGCACCGATTTCTCCTGTCTCTGACCGATACCGAGAGGAAACCCATGGACCGCAAACCGAGCACCAAGGAAGTGGCCGCGCCCACGCCCGTCGGCGATTTCGGCGCGCGCAGCGTGGTGGGTCACCTGGACGTGGACACGCTGACGCCGCGCCGCATCAAGCGCATGCTGCTGGCGGCGGAGTCGGGCGACCTGGTCGCCCAGGCGGAGCTGTTCGAGCGAATGGAAGAACGGGACGGGGAACTGGACGCCCTGCTGCGCACCCGCAAGCAGGGGGCAGCCCGGCTGCGTTGGCGCATCGAGCCGTCCGACGATTCGGCGGCCGCCCGACGCGCGGGGGACCTGTGCCGCGAGACGGTGGACCGGCTGCCCGACGTGCCCCAGGCCATCTTCGACCTGCTGGACGCCGTGCCCAAAGGCTTCAGCGTGCTGGAGATACGCTGGCGGACCGAGTCGGACCGCTGGACGCCGGAGCGACTCGAGTGGCGGCCTCAGCGCTGGTTCGGCACCGCAGACGACGGGGAGACGCTGCTCCTGCGCGACACCGCGGGAGGGGGAGAGCGCCTCAACCCGCTGAACTTCATCGTCCACAGGGTCAAGGCGCGCAGCGGTTTCCGCGCGCGGACGGGCCTGCTCCGCTCGTGCGTGCGGGCGTTCGTGGTGCGCCATTTCGCGTGGAAGGACTGGATGTCCTTCGCGGAGGTGTACGGCGTTCCGCCTCGGCTCGGGCGACTGCGCGAGGGGGTGCCGTGGGACTCCGAAGAGGCCCGCCAGCTCTGGGAGGCGGTGCGCGCGCTGGGCATGGATGCCGCGGCCGTGGTCCGCGAGGGCAACAGCATCGAGATGCTCGACACACGCTCGCTGGGCGAGGGCGGCATCTTCGAGCGAATTCTGGACCGTGCCGGACGCGAGATGACGCTTGCCGTTCTGGGGCAGCTTCTGACCACCGGCGGCGAGCGGGGCGGCTCCTACGCGCTCGGCTACGTGCACAACCAGGTGCGGTGGGACCTGATCGAGGCCGACGCCGCCGCGCTTTCGCAATCGCTCACGGCCCAGCTTCTCCGGCCCATCGTCCGTCTGAATCTGGGGGCCGACCACCCGGTACCGCGATGGCACTTCGACGCGGACCGGCCCGAGGATCTGGACCGCCTCGCATCGACCGTCAAGACCCTGTCCGACGCCGGGCTGCCGATACCGGCGGACTGGGTCTACCGCAAGTTCGGTATCCCCAGGCCCGAGAACGGCCAGGACGTGCTGGGCCGCTGAGGAGGCAAGATGAGCAGCCAGATTGCAGAGGTGCTGATCGGTTCTTCCACCGCGGACGGCGCGCCGACCGAGCTGCCCGAGTGGGTGATGCTCGCCAGGACCGGCGTCTGGCTCGGGCACCCGACCGAGCGCGAGGTCGTAACGCGGCGACGCCTGCGCGCGGCCCGCGACTACTTCCAACGTCACTACTCCGCCCACGGCACGGACCTGGTGGTCGACTACCACCACGGCAGCGTGCTGGCCGCGCGGAGCGGCAATGCGGCCCCTGCCGCCGGCTGGGTGCGCGAGGTAGAACTGCGGAGTGACGGCAACGAGCTCTGGGGCCGCGTGCTGTGGACGGCCTCCGCGGCCCGGGCCATCACCGAATGCGAGCTTCGCTACCTGAGCCCCGCGTTGCGTTTCGACGTGCCGGACCGCGTCACGGGCGAGCGTGTACCGATGGTCATCCACAGCGTCGCTCTGACGAACACGCCTTTCATGACCGAGCTTCCGGGACTGAACGCATGGCAAACGCCGGGAGCCGATTCCTCAACCCAAGCTCCGAAAGGAGGACGCACGATGTCCCTGTTGAACGCCGTTGCGCAGGCCGCCGACGAGCCGTTGGAACTGGTGGCCGCGCTGTTTGGACTCAAGGCCGACGCGCCCGACGACCGCGTGGCGGAGGCGCTGATGGCGAACGCCCGGGCCGGACGCGCCGCCCTGAACGCCGTTTGCACGAAGCTCGGACTCCCCGAATCCGCCGAGGAGGCGGAGGTGCTGAACGCGGTGGACGCGCTGCACGCGTCGGTGAACCGCGGGGCGGTTGAGGAACTGGTCGACGCCGCCGTCGGCGAAGGCCGCATCCCGCCCGCGCACCGCGCCTTCTACCTGAACGAGGCGCGCCGGGACCTGGACGCCGCACGCCGCATCATCGGCGAGCTTCCGGTGCTGACGTCGTCGGCCGCCCCGGCCGGCACCTCCGGCGGCCGCAGCCTGACCGAGGCCGAGCGCCAGGTGTGCACGCAACTGGCGCTCTCGGAGGAAGCATTTCTGAACGCGTGCTGACGCAAACGGCCGGCTCCGGCCGGCGTCCCTTACCACAGGAGGTGAAGCAATGGCAGCACTGACGTCCGACAGGAACACGCAGTACAGTCTCGGCGACCTGCTCTCGGTGCCGGTAGCCGCGGGGGAGCGCATCTTCGCCGGCTCGCTGGTCTGCGCCGACGCCGACGGCCACGCCGTGCCGGCAGCGGATACGGACGGGCTGAAGTTCATGGGCGTGGCGACCGTGCAGGCGGACAACCGCAACGGTTCGGACGGCGATGTCCGCGTTGTGGTCCGTCGGCGGGGCCGCTACTGCCTGGCCTACGCCGGCACGCTCGTGCAGGCCGGCCTGGGCGCGGCCGTCTACGCCGTGGACGACCAGACTGTCGACTCCGCCAACGGCGTCTCCAACAACGTCCTGGTCGGCTCCGTCGCCAAGGTCAGCGGTGCCGAAGAGTGCTGGGTGGACGTCGACTACGCCTGTGCCCTCGGCCGCGCGTGGGACGAACCGACCACCACGACCACCACGCAGGCATGACACGCCTGAGCCACCAACCATTCTCATAGCGGAGGCATCCTGACATGCAGATCACGCAGGGCAACCTGGACGCCGTTTTCACCGGCCTGAAGGCCACCTTCTCCGAGGCACTTCAGTCCACCGAAACCGGCCGCATCGAACAGCTTATGGAGTCCGTCCCCAGCACGAACGGCACGGAGAACTACCCCGTCGCCACGCTGCTGGGTGACCTGGAGGAGGTGCTGGACGAGGTGACCATCACCAGCATCGGCACCTTCGTCAAGAGCGTGCCCAACCGCACGTTCGCCCGCATCGTGCAGATCGGCCGCAACGACATCGCCGACGACAACATCGGCGTGTACCGGCCCGGCGTGCGCCAGCTCGCCCGCCGCGCGGCACTCTATCCGCTGAGGCTCGCGGCCGAGGGGTTGCTGCTCGGATTCAGCGAGGAATGGATCGACGGCAACAGCGTCTTCAGCGACACCCACGAATGGGTGGGCGGCGCCACCTGGTCCAACCGCAACGACGTCGCGCTGGACGCGGACACGTTCCAGACCGCGTTCAACGCCCTGGAGACGCGGAGCGGGCCGGACGGTGCACCGCTCGGGCTTCGACCCAACCTTCTCGTGTGCGGTCCGGCGAACCGTGCGTCGGCCGAGAGCATCCTGGAGGTCGAGTACCTGAGCGCCGGGCAGTCCAACCGCCATTACGGCAAGTGCGAACTGCTCGTGCTCAGCCGGTTCGGCTCGAGCGCGGCCTGGTTCCTGATGGACACCGACCCGTTCAAGCCGATGGTGCTGCAGGACCGCGAAGGGCCGGAGTTGGCGGTGAAGGACGACCCGGACGACTCCGACGCCTTCTACCGCGAGATGTACGCCTACAAGGCGCGTCGCCGCTGCGCGGTGGCGATCCTGGCGCCCTGGCTCATCCAGGCGAGCGCCGGCGCCTGACGATAACGGGGAATCCTCCATGGAGACACAGGGCCCGCCCTTCCCGCTCGGCATTCGGGGACGGGCGGGCACTCCCCGCACCGAAGGAGACATCACGTGAGCTACTGCACCGAAGACGATATTGCCGCCCGGCTGGGCGAAGACGGCCTGAAGACCCTGAGCGATCGCAACCGCGACGGCGTTGCGGACGCGGCGGCGCTCCAGCACGCCATCGGATCGGCCGCCGCTCTCATCGACAGCTACCTGGGCATCCGCTTCGCCGTGCCGGTCGACCCCGTGCCCGACGCGTTGCGCACCGTGGCCGTGGACGCTTCCGTCTACTTCCTGCAACTCGGCTGCGACAGCGTGACCGACGACGTGCGCCGCCAGCACGAACTGAACATCGGATGGCTGCGGGACGTCGTGCGTGGCACCGCATCGCTCGGCGCGGAGGCGACGCCGGCCGAAGCGCCCGGAGCGGGAAGCGTGCGCTACCAGTCGCAGCCCCGCCTGTTCGGGCGCGAGGAGCCCCTCTGACCGCCGATACCACGGAGACCAGAAGATGAGCAGCTTTTTCACCAAAGGCCGCCTGGCACTGCTGCGATCGCTGCAGAGCGACGGCGGAATCGACGATGTCGTGAAGACGTGGCTGGACCACGGTCCCGGCGTCCGGCGACGGACGTCGCCCGAACCGGCCTCGTGCCCCGCAGTGGCCCTCGCACCCGGCTCGGCCCGGTGGGAACCGGCGTCCAACGCGGAGGTAACCGTCCGCCAGGTGCTGCGGATCGAGGCATCCACGGGCGGGCAGGACGTTGCTCCCTGCGAGGGCCTGGCTGCCATGATCGCTACCCGCATCGACGCGGGCAACGCCGATTGCCTGGGGCTGGCGGGCGAGGGGCTTGCGTCCGTTGCCGTCCGCGCTGTGTCCTGGTCGCCCGTGGCCGATTCCGGCGGCGCCATCCTGATCTGGACGGTCGCGCTCGAAACCGAACTCATCTGGCGCCGCCGATAGAACGGAGAGACGAATGACCGCACCGCAAGGCAACTGGCACCGCACCGACGAGCGGCACCTGCGGCTTTGCCTGGAAGACGAGTGGGGGCAGGCGCCCACCGAGCCCGACTGGCGGAGCGCGCCCCTGTGCAAGGACGGCTTCACGGTGGGAACCATCCGCACCTACTTCCGGCCGCAGACGGACTACGGGGCGGGGGCGCCGACGGTGCTCCCAAACGGCACGGCCGTGACCGGTCTTCTCGCGACGGAACTTCGGCCGGAGACCGCGCCGCTGCTGCTCGCGTTATGTCTGGATCGCACCGGCCCGTCTCCGAGCTGCTGCGCGGACTACTACACCCCCGCTGCGCCGCGCCGGTTCACGGGCCTGATGGCGGATACGGTCGAGATCGCCGCCGGGGTGCGGAGGCCGGCCCTCGCGCTGTCGATCCGCATGCTCGGACACGCGGAGGAGGCAGCAAGCGGTCTGAACCCCGAGGGCTTCGACTACTCCGACGTCAACCCGGTGCCGTTCGCGCTGGCTCGGGCGGCCATCGAACTGGACGGGTCAAGCGTGACCTCGGCCGGTAGCTTTGCACTCCGCATCAGCAACGGTCTCGAACGCGGGCCGGAGCGAGCGGGGGAACCGGCCTTCATCTCGGCGGGACCGCGCGTGGTCGCCGTACGCCTCTCCAAGCTGGCCGACAGTGATGCGCTGCGGGACGCCCTGAGAGGCGGGGGATCGGTGTCGCTGAGCGCTGTCTTCACACATCCCTGTGGTGCTTCGCTGACCTTCGAACTGCCCGCGCTGCGCCTTCAGTCCATCGGCGGGGACGAGGATCCGTCCGGCCTGGCCGTCGAGGACGTCCGCATGACGGCGGCTGCGGACGCCGCGGGCACCGACATCACGTATCTCCTGGAGGCATGACATGCCCTGGACACCGGACGAGAGCGAACGGAAGCCGCCTGAGTGGGCCGAGATCGAGCGGGAACTGACGGAACTGGCTCGCCGCAACGCGATTCTGCACCAGCGCGAAGCGGCGGCTTTGAAGGCGGTCCGTCGCGAGATGGAACGCCTGCGCGAACTGATTCGCCGGATGACGACCTCACGATCCTGAGCCCGAGACGCCCTCTGAGGAGGCAGTGAAACGATGGCAAGCGGCTACTTCAACGACGGCCAGACACACGTCGAGTTGGGCGCGCACGTCCACGGCGTCCCGGCCATTCAGCGGTCCGATCTGATCTTCTCGCCGCCCGGGCGCAGCGCCTGCGTCCTCGACCAGGGCGGGGGTGTCCTGGACGTTAGCGTGACCGGACAGCGTCTGCGGGACAACCTGGGCGACGCCGAGCGCTACTTGCACGATCTGATGCTGGCGCTGGCCTGCTCGGAGCCGGGCGTGCTCGGTTGGGAGGACAACCGGGGGCATCGTTGCACGTTCGGCGACGCCGTCTGCGTGCGGGCCGAGGGGCGCGTGAGCGCCATGCGCTTCGCAGAGCTGCGCTGCACGTTCGCCTGTCCCGAAGCGGTTTCTCAGCCCGAGTGGGGTTCGGTGCCGGACGTGCCGGCGGCGTACGACGGCACCTCGACGGCGCAGGACTACGCCGCCAACGGATTGCAGATCGGCGCATACCCCGTGAGCTTGCGCATCGCGATGACGCGCGCCTACCCGCTGCGGCCCGTGCCGCGCGCCCGGGGTGCCCGCTCGCGTGGGCCGGTCTCCGGGGCCGTCCTGCGGTTGACCGTGCACGCCTCGCACCGGCAGGCCGACGGCAGCCTTCCCGCCGCGCTGGTGGAACTGGAACGGCAAATCGGGCCGGGATTCGTGGCGCTGACAGGCAACGGGAACAGCTATCCGAACTGCTTCCTCAGCGCCGTCCGCCCCGTCCCCACGGACGGCGACCACACGACGTTCGAGGCGGAGTTCGTCCGCCGCATCTGACCGGAGACAGCCATGCTCGATTGCACTGTATACGTGAACGACACCGCCGTGACAGACGAGCGCCTGCACGTGCGTTCCGTCCGCGCGTCCTACGTTCGGCCGTGGGAGGCCCGCTTCGTCTGGTCGGGCCGTCACGACGCGGACACCGGGCTGCGCCTCTGGGACGAGGTGCGCCTGGAGGAGGACGGCAGCGTGCGTTTCCGCGGGAACATCACCGAAGTGCGCCCCGGCGGCGTCGAGTCGGAGGGCGTCCTCTACATTGCCCAGGGCAAGCGCTTCCGGCTGGAGAACGAACCGGTGCGCATCAACGGGCGCGGCTTCTACGTCTGGAACCGGCGCGGCCATCTCTGCACCGACGGGCGGGGCGGCGAGGACTCGCCCGGCCGGGACGGCGGGAAGTGGACCGTCGGAGAGATCATCATCGACATCCTGGAACACGGGCTGGGCCTGCCGGTGGGCGGTTCGGACATATCCGGCCACCACGCCGACGCCTCCTGCGTGACCGATGCCTACCTCGACACCTCGGATTTGTCCGGCTATACGGCCGCCGACTGGCTTGCGCTGGACAGCGTCGTCGGCGAGTTCAGCGTGGACAATACGCCGGTGGCCCAGGCCCTGAGCCTGCTTCTGGCGCTGAACGGCGGATTCCACGGCTGGTACGTCGATCCGGCCACCGGGGCACTTGTTGTCCACGACCTGGACCAACTCGCGACAACCGACGTCGAGGCCGGCGTCCTCGGCGAGTGGCAAGACGCTGAGGGCACCGATTACCGGTTGCTGGGCAACGAGCTGCGATGGAGCCTGGAGGGCGTCTGTTCCAGCATCGTTATCCAGGGCATGGATCGGCTTACCGAGGAGCGTCCCGCGGACATCGAGTCCTCGGGCGACCCGGGGGCGGGGCTGCTGGGAGAGCTGGAACTGGTCGCGGCGCCTTGGAAAGACTTCCCCGCGGCCTACCGCCCGCTCGCCCAGCCGACGCGGCGGTTCACCACCCACCCCATCGACGAGGCGGGCGCCTTCACCCCTCCGATCGGCTACGGCGGTTACACCCACAGCCCGCGCGTTTACGTGGGAACGGACGCCGGGCCGAAGACGATCTACGTGCCCTCCAGCGGCCTGCATCCGCGTTGGATGGTGCCGGCCGGCATCATCGGGTTCTACGAGGCCCCCTCGCTGGGTCCGGGCGAGAAGCTCTGGGGCTGGTACTGGGCAGAGGCGCCGTTCACCGTCAGCGCCGGGCCCGACGGCGACGCCCATGCCTGTTGCGGCTACGAGCGCACGCGAACCGTTTACGACCCGGCGTTCAAGCATCCGACCAGCTATCCGCAGCCCGGCTCCGCTGACGACCAGGCGGCCATGGGCGTGTTGGCCGAACGACTGCTGCGCCTCTATCGGGACGTCCGCCGCGAGGGCAGGCTGCGGGTCGACGGCGTGGACTTCCAGGATTTCACTCTCGGCCAACGCTACAGCGTGACGAACCTGGGCGAGACCACCACCTCCACGCCGCACCCAGACGATCCGACCCGCTGGGACACGCTACGCATCAACGCCGTGGAGGTGCTCTACGACATCGAGCGCGACCTGACTGACCTCACCGTCGCCAACACCTTCTTCATGCTGGAGGAATACTCCGAACTGAAGCGCCGGCTGGAGATGAACCTGTTCGCCCGCCGCGAACTGGACCTGAGCCAGGAGATCTTCGACTGTCAGCTCCGCGCGCCGTACGTGCAGGACGATCCGGACGACAACCCGCCGACGACGACCTCCAGCACAACCACCACGACCATGCCGCCGCACTGTGCCACGAACACCGTCGGCACGTCGGCCGAGACGGAAACCGCCCAGACCGATGCCTGGAACATCAATCTGGGCTGCGTGAAGGTCACGCGCCTCTATCGCATGGCCTACGACCACGCCGGGGATCGGAAGCTCTACGCCTACTACCGCGACGAGACATACGACGAGAACGGTCGGCTACTGCGCATAGACGGCGAGACGCGGGTGGTGATCGACACCCCGGAGGCGTGCTGATGGCGCACCTGAAGAAAGCGGCGGGCGGCCACCTGCTCAAGAGCACGGACGGGCACCTCGTGAACGACTGCGGGGAGATCGCCTGTAACGAGTGCGATCCGCCGCTGGAGGACACCTACACCGTGCAACTGAGCGGCCTGGGAGGCGACTTTGCGCCCTGGAACGGCACCCATGAGGTCCCCTGGTATACGGGCTGCACGTGGGCGCTTATCGGCGATGAACAGGTCCTTTCCCTCTACTGGACAGGCTACTGGCGATTGACGCTGAGCATCGGCCCAACGTATTGCCAGATCGTGTTCGCGGGCAGTTCGGACGCCTGTGAGCCGACAGGCGTGTACGGGCTGCACGAATGCTCAAGCCTTTACTGCCCTGAAAGCGATAGCTGCGCCAAGTCCGCCGGCGCGGCGTGCGAGGTAAGCTGATGCCCGACAAACGCATGTTCCGAGCGGAGGTCTGCGCACGCTGCCGGGGCCTTCGCTATGCGAGGCAGTGCCGGCAATCCGCCGCCTGGCGTCGACACAAGGTGCGAGTATTCGCCGACCTGTCCGGACCGGACTACGGGTGTCCGTTTGGCGCCGGAGCGGACAGCGGGGAGAAGCGCCCACGCACGGGGGCACCGGCCGCCGTATTGCCCGGTCGATCGCCCGCCCCGCGCTGCATTTTCGGCCGGCCCGCCCGGACCTGTTCCTGTCGGGTGGAATGTCGGGCGTCGGATGGCATTGTGCGCGTCGTGACGACGGCGGAATGCGAATCTTGCGCGCGTCGAATCGCGCGCCTGCCGATGTCGGCCGTGGTTACGGCCCACAACGAAGGGGAGCAGGTCAGGGCGACCCTCGAATCACTCGCGGCGTCCGTCGACGCGGTCGACCTGGAAATCGTCCTCGTGGACGATGCCTCGGGCGACGGAAGCTGCAACGACCGTGCGAACTGGGACCTCGGCGGTGCTGAGTTGGTATACGTGCGCCACGACCGCCCGTTGGGCGTCGGACGCGCCCGGAACGCCGGTTTGGCGGCGGCTTCGGGACGCGTGGTGAGCTTTCACGATGCGCACATGCGGTTCCCGGCGCGCTCGCTGGACGCGCTGGCCGCAAAGGCGCTTCTGTCCGGCGCCATTGTCAGCAGCGCGTCCGCCGGCCTGGACGACACCGAGCCGCAATGGTGGGGATGCGACCTGTTCTGGAATCGCCGGGACGGTCTTCAGCCGAAGTGGCGCGTCCACCGTCCGGCGGCTGAATGGGAGCCGGTGCCTTGCCCGATGGGCGCCGGATACGTGCTGAGCCGCGACACCGTGGAGACGCTCTGGCGACCGAGTGGGCGCCTGTGGGAGGACACGGCGGGCCGGTGGGGATTCAGCGAACAGGCCCTGGCCGTGAAGGCGTTTCTCCTCGGAGTGCCGGTGTGCGTCAGCCGCGACCACCACGTGGGTCATCTGTACCGCTCATCCAATCCGGTGCCGGACGCAGCCCGTCACGTCTGGCGGAACGTATGCCGGGCAACGGCGCTGCTGCTCCCCCCGGCGACCTTCCGAGAGCGGTTCCTGCCCTGGTGCAGGCGGCGGCTGCCGGCGGACGAGGTCAGACGACTGTCGCACGGCCTGGAGCCGGTGCCCCCGGCGGCATGGGCTCGCGATCCCGAGGAGATCTTCACCCACCTGTGCGGCAGAGAGGCCGTGCCCGGAAGGCGTCACCGCGATCACGCCTGGCTGGACGAAGTCGAGGCGGCGTGTCGCCGGCTCGCGGAGCGGCACCCCGGCGGGCAGGGGGTCCGCGTTGCCTGCCGGCGGCCCGGTGAGGCGTTGCTGTGCGTGCGGAAGTTGCTGCCCGCCGCCGACATCGAGGCTTGGGAGTGGTCGGGGCACCGGCTGGAGAACTGGAACGAGCTCTGCTGCGCGCTCGATGTGGGGCTGCACCGGATACGGCCCGGTGACGCCGGCTTCCCCAACGGCAATCGGCCGGGCGGGGGCTATACCCTGATTCTGCTCAACGACGAGTTCCATGAGGCTTGCGCGCCTGCGGCGCGGGCATTGGCGGACCGCGACGGCGTGATGCTGGTGAACGAGTCGGCCGACGCCGGGCAGATCGAGCACGCCGAGCGCGACCGAGAGTTGGCGACTCTTTCAAGATGTCGTCGCGCAACTCAGATCACTCAAGAGGAAAGGAACCCCGCATGAGAACGATGATCGTGGCTTTGATACTGGCCGTGTTTGCGCCGTTTTGGGGTTGCGGGTCGCTGCTGAGAATCGAGCGGTCCGCACCGGTCTGCCTTCCGCCGCCGCCGAGACCCGCCCCCGAACTCGAGGAGTCCATCCGCTGCCAGGCGGCCTACGTCGGGGACGTGCTGGACGGCGTTCTGGCGGCCGGAGCCGAGGCTGGCAGTGCGGCCGTGGAGCGGGCCTCGCGCGCGTCCAGCGTGGTCCAGAGCTATCTGGGTCTGCCCGTGCGCCGAATCCCCGTGTTGCTGGAGAGCGCAGCCGACGTCGACGTGCCGCTCCCGTTTGTGAACCCGGATTTCGATACCGCGCTGGACCGAACCCTCGAGGCGTTGCGCGCGTACCGCAACGCTGCGGCCCGGCACAGCGCCGAGATGGACAGGCTCCGCGCGGAGGCGGGCACAACGCCGACGCGGACGGAGGTCGGTTCCGGCTGGTTGGGCTGGGTGGCTGGCCTGGGCTGGGCGGTGCTGCCGCTGGGCGCCGTGGCGATGTTGATACTGGTTCCGAACGAAGTGCTGGTGCTGGTTGCCCGCACCCTTGTGAACGCGTTGCGGGGCTTGCTCAAGGAGGTGTTACTTCGAGCGACCGGTGCCCTCGAGCAGGTGTTAGAGGGCGTGCAGCGAGGCCGTGAGCAGATGCCGGACGAAGCGCGCGAGCAACTGGACGCTCAGTTGCTGGAAGCGACCTCGCCCGCTACCCGCAAGACCGTGGCGCTCATCAAAGAAGACATTCGCGAACCCGGGGAGACATAAGAGATGGAAGAGCTTGAACTGCGCGTGCCCGAAGGCATGACCGATTACCGCGAGCGGTGCCGCTTCGCCGAAATGGCCCGCGAGAAACTGCGGCGGCTGCACAACGCCAAGGCGGCCGAACGCCTCTCCGGCAAGCTAAGCGAGGAGGAGTGGGAACGGTTCCTGCGCGAGGAGTTCGAACCGCGTAACGCGGCCGTGACTGGCGCGCTGCTGTCCCTGCGCGGCGAGATCAAGGCCGACGCGCGGGCCACGCCCGACTCCGATGCGGAGATGGCCGCCGTCGACCTGGAAGCCTGCTTCTCGTCCGCTTCTGCGGAGGCATGACAATGCCCTACGAGGACTTCACTGCCTACACCGAATACGATCCGGACGGGCTGGTCGCCGTCAGCACGAACCTGATCGACGCCGATGGCGCAGATACGGAGAACGATCCGTACGTCTACCGGGACTTCGGCGCCGACCATTTCGGTGCAGAATGGGAGCACGACGTCAAGGTCACCGCCGTCTCCCGGCTGCAACAGGCCAGTTCGCTTTTCTGGGGTGTCGCGAACGGCGTCGGCCCGCTGGGCGACTGGGGCAATGCCGTCGGCCAGGCGCTGGGCGCCTACGTGTATCCCCAGGGATGGCCCGACTACAACTGGGCCATCAACCTGCGCGACTTCGAGACGGCGGACGCCGACCGATTCGAGGATGACGGCCATGCCCAGACGACCTACTACTGCACGGTCAACCGGCTGGGCGAGACGGCGCTGCAGCTTCGCATCTACTCCGATGCCGAGCGCACCGTGCTGCTGGACACGCTCGCGGTGACGGTTACGTCCGGCCGACGCTACCGCTATGCCTACGGACTCAACACGGCCTGGAGCACCAAGTCCGTGTCGGTGGACGTCGAGAATCTGGACCTGCACGAGGAGCCGCCCACTACCACGACGACCGAGCCGACCACCACTACCACTACCGAACCGGCGACGACCACGACCACCCTGGCGCCCAACACGACCACGCCCGCGCCCAGGGCACGGTGCGTGGACGCCGTGATGGAAGCGCCCTCGCTGGGGGCCGAGGTCGAATCTCCCGTGGTAGAGGGCTTTTGCACGCCGCCGGTTCTCAACGCCGAACTGGAATAGGAGGAGCAGGGATGCAGGACTACACGCTTACCGGCTGGGGAGACGTGATACGGGGCTCGCGCTGGCCCGTTGCCGACGATACCTTCACCGTACGCATCACAAACTCGAGCGGCTGGCCGCAGGACGCCGACCAGTGGACGTGGGAGGTGCTGCTCTCGCGCGCGACAGCGGGCGCCGACGCCGATCTGACGCTGACGGCTGCGGCCTCACTGGACGGGAACACGATGATCCTCACCTTCCACGCCACCCCGCTCCAGACGGACTCGTTGCCGGGAACGGGCCGAAGGCGGTTCTACGTGGACGTGCGGAGCACGGATGGCGCGGAGACGGTCTCCTACTACGACTGCGTCCAGGGCTTCGCGTGGGTGCGGGATCCGGCGGGGCAGGGCTGACCAGTTGGATGCACGGGAACGCGGACGGGGCGGGCCGACGGAGGCCGCCCCGTTCGCATCCGGTCGACGTTGTATTCGAAAGCGACGTTGCGTATGCTGACGGCCCGTCGGCCGAACCGGCTCTACTGGTGCCCAGATGGACGTTTCCGCGAAGTTCATTCAGTTCTTCCTCGACCTGCTGCTGCCGCTCTGCGCGGGGTACCTCCTGCAGTACTTCTCCCTGGTTCGCCCCAGATTCTTCGACGGGATGATGAGGGTGGGCGTGCTGCTCGTCTTTCCGGCGTCGGTCATGCTCAGTCTGTGGGACGCCGGTCTCAGCTTGATGGTCATCTGGCTGCCGGTGCTCGGCGTGTTGATGCAGGTGGTGCCGGGCGTCGTGGGCTACTTCCGCGCGAAGACGAAGGACTACACCAGCCTGGAGACGGGAAGCTACCTGCTCGCCGCGATGCTGGCCAACCGGGGGGTGGTCGGGGGGCTGTCGGTGTTCATCCTTTTCGGGGAGCAGTCCTACGCTTACTCGCGGATAGTGATGGTGCTCGCCCCGCCGATGCTGCTGATGCTATGTTTCCCGATGGCGCGGTATTTCAGCCTCCGGGACAGCGCCGATGGAGGAGCGCGCCCGTCGCTTCGGTCGATTCTGCTCAATCGGAACCAGGTGCCGCTGATCGGCCTGGTCCTCGGTTTCGCCCTGAACCTGGGAGACGTGCCGCGTCCGGAGTTCTTTCGGCAGGTGCTGGGCGTGACGATGCACCTGCTGGCGTGGATATTCCTGATTCCGGTGGGAGCATCGATGGACTTAGCGGAGATGCGCAGGCACTGGAAGTCGCTGCTGGACCTGCTTCCGCTCAAGTTCGTGCTGACGCCGCTGGCGATGTACGGTCTGGGGCGTCTTGTCGGCCTGGAAGGGGAGGCGCTGCGGACCGTTGTGGTCCTGGGCTTTGCTCCCACGGCCATCAACGCCGTGGTTGCCGCGCGGCTGCACGATCTAAACGTGCACGTCGCCACCACGGCGTTCGTGCTGACCACGGGCGTCTACATGGTGGTCGTCTTCCCATTGATACTGGTCACCTGTGCGCTGACGGGCCTGACGTGAACTGCGCGCCAATGGAAAAGGGACGACCAGGAGGCCGCCCCTTGCCGGTTCTTTGCAGGCAGATGCCCGCTACTTCAGGTGCTCGTCGAAACAGCGGAAGATCGCTTCGTTGTTGAAGACGTGTCCTTCCGGGTGCACGTTCAGCTCGAACCGGTCGTCGATGCCGAGCTTCTCGTAGAAGGCTCGGACGATCGGCGCGCCCCGGCGAGCGCCTTCCAGCGGCACTACGCTGTCCTGCTCGCCGCTCTGGATCATCAGTGGGCGCGGGCAGATCAGGCACGCCAGCATCACGCGCGAGGGCCGTCCGCCCACGGTCACGGTCGAGGGGTCCTCGGGGATGTTCTGTTCTTCCCGGGCGCCGAAGCCGCCCGAGCAGACCGCAACCTTGATCTTCGGCTCCAGCGGCGTCGTCATGAGGGTGTAGCCGCCGCCCATCGACAGGCCGGTCATGCCGACGCGATCTCCGTCGGCTTCCTTCCTCGCCTCACATACGGCTTTGGTGCTCTCGATGATGCCGTAGACTTGCAGCATGTCGCTGCTGGTGCCTTTTTCGCGGGCGAGTTCGCGCAGCGCGCGGAAGTCCATGCCCTCGGGGAACTGATCCGGCGGCTCCGCGTAGGAGACCGACATCAGCACGCCCGGCGCGTAGACGATGTAGCCGCGCTTGCACGCTTCGGGGCCGAATGACTTGTAGTTGACCCGCGTGTCCAGGTCGCAGATCGCCTCGGGGCAGCCGCTGCCGCCGTGCACGGCGACGATCACGGGCGCCTTGCCCTTCAGGTTCCGCGGCACCATGTAGATGCCGTAGGTCTCGAAGCCGCCGAATACCGGCGTCCAGACGCGATAGATGTCGGCCACCTGGTCGCTGGCCACTTTCTCGAACCGCGGTTCGGGGTCCTCGACGGCGCCTGGCGGCGGGAATCCGGCCACGACTTTCAGGTAGGCGCGCACCGGCTCCAGCGATTGCTGGAAGCGCGCGATGCTGGAGAAGTCAAGCTTGAACTCCTTCTCGACCGGCTCTTCACTCGGGGTCGGAAAGTTGTCCAGGTACTCCTTCATTTGCATGTGCTGACGCTCGCGGATGGGGTACGACTCGGCGAATGGTTCCCGGTACTGCTCGGGCAGGTCCTCGTCCGCCATGGTCGCGCACGAGACCATCCACACCAGTCCGAACGACAGTGCCATAAGCAGCAACGTCTGTGCTCCCATCCGAATCACCCTCCTGTCGGTCTTGTGTCTCACGGTCGCCCTCCTTCTGCACAAGGAACACCGGCCGGTCAGTCGATTCCACGCTCGCGCATCGACTGAACGGCGTCGGCGAGTATCTCTTCCTGCCCGCCGGCCAGCGGCGCGGGCAGCCCGTACTCGAACCAGCTCTCGGCCTCGTATCCGCCTTCCTCCAGCATGGGCGTCGTCGGCAGGTAGAGGCCGGTGCCGTCGGTGTAGCCGAGGGGGAACGTAACGCCTTCCTCGTACTGCTCCAGCATCAGCAGGCCGATCTCCGCTACCGGCTCGCCCTCCAGGGCCATCATGCGCACGCCGTCCGCCAGCTTCAGGCCGTGCAGGCCCACGGAGGCGGCCCCGGGGCGCGTTGCGCCGCGATCCAGCAGCGCAATCTGCCCCTCCGCCCATATGCGTTCCAGATCCGGCGTGTCCGGGGATGCGGCGAGCGCGCGCAGCTCTGCCTCCGGCATGGGTTCGGCCAGCGGCCAGGCCATCTCTTCAAGTGCCGATCGCACGTCGGGCTCCCTTCGCTCCAGGTCATCGACGGCGGCCAGGACTTCGCCCGCCACCATCTCTCCCGCCGCGGCGACGTCGTCCCACGTGCCGCGCTTCCACTGCGAACCGTCGCCCGCAATCACGGACGGCTTTGCATCGCCTCCGCAGCCCTGAAGGAAGAGGCTGACGCCCCCGTCCAGCTCCGCGTCGATGCCCTTCATCGCCGGGCCGGGATAGTCGGCGCTGATGAGGAAGCCGCCGATGGTCGAGGGGTGGCAGGAGACCGAGAACGCCAGGCAGATAGGTGCCCCGGATTCGTCCTCCAGCAGGCAGATGGGCAGGTGGTCGCAGACCGGTCCGCCGGGGTTGGGCTTCATGGCGACACGGCCGTCCGGCTCGCGCTTGCGGCGGTTCATGGGTAGATGGGATCGCGTCGCCCCAGCGCGGATGCGGGCCGGCACCGCAGCGGCCTCGGCCGCGGCGGCTGCCTCCAGCGTCGCTGCCTCCAGCTCGTTCAGGTAGAGCCGATCCGGCGGCATCTCGGAACCGTACGCCCACGAACTGACGGCCGGACCCACGTGCGTGTGCGAGCAGTTCAGCAGAATCTGCCGGGGCGCGAGGTCCAGGCGTCGGCCGATGGCGCCCTTGTAGCGGTCCGTGAGGTCGCGCGCCAGGAAGCAGAGGTCGTATCCGAGCACAAGGGCGCGTTCGCTGCCGTGCTCGACGTAAAGGGCCCGGACGTAGATGTCGTCGTGCACGCCCTCGCAGCCGTGGGCGCGGTCGCGCGTGGCGAATCCCATCATCGTCGTGCCGACGGGCGGGCTGATCTTCCTGCGTGCGGCACCGGCCTTCATCGGGCGGCCCCCTCGTCCAGATTCAGTATCCTGCGCGCGTTGTCCACGAGTATCGCCTTCTTGTCCGCCTCGGAGATATCAGCGAACACCACCTTGCCGATCTGCTGCCCGAGCGGCATCCACGGCATGTCCGAGCCGAAGACGACCCTCTCTGCCGACAGGCGCCGCACGAAGTACTCGACCAGGCCGTACTTGCATCCGGAGAACGCCAGTTCCAGGTAGACGTGCGGGTGGCGCTCGGCGCAGTCGGCGTACTCCTCCGCCCGGGTGCAGCCGGAGTGGGCCAGCAGCACCGGCATGCCGCGGTACTCCTCGAACACCTTGTCCAGGTCCTTCAGCCCGCCCCAGGTGTGCAGCAGCATCGGCACGCCGTGCTCGTCCGCGTAGCGCCACACCGGCGTATACTTTTCGGAGGTGTAAGGGATGCCGTTGGCGCTGTGCAACTTGATGCCCACCATCCCTGCGTCCAGGCAGCGCTTGACCTCGTCAATGCCCAGGCGCGCGTTCACGGGGAACACGCAGGCATAGCCCATCACGCGATCCGGGTACGCGGCCATCGCCTCCAGGACCCGGTTGTTGCCTTCCACAACGTCGGCCGTCATCGATGCCTCGTGGGCGCAGACCATTCTCGACACACCGACTCGGTCCATCTGGCGCACCATTGAGTCGGCGTCCGAGCCGGCGATCCCGAACGCGAACCAGGAGCCCAGGTGCGTGTGTATGTCTATCACGCCCTCCAGCGCCAGCGGTTTCCTATCGTGCATGCACTCGCAGATGCTACTCAACGTTCACCTCGCTGATCAGGCGGTCCATGTTGCCGAAAGCGATGCTCTGGGCTTCGTCCGGCGCGATGTCGGAATACGCAAGGTATCCCACCGCCGAGCCCGGTTCGGAGACGGGGTAGTTCGAGGCAAACACCACGCGCCCCGATCCCAGCGTGCGGCAGATCATCTCGATCCCTTCGTTGGGCACGAAGGGCGCATGGATCATCAGGTGCACGTTCGGCGCCGTGCGCAGCATGGGCAGCAGGTTGCGCGATCGGTACGATGGAGCGCAGAGCATCGGCAGCGCGGGGTATTGCGCGGCCAGCGGCGCTATCTCCATGATGGCGCCCTCGCCGGCCGGTATAACCACCGGCAGCCGCCGGGCCTCGGCCACCGTCAGGAGCGGGTCCAGCACGCGCTCGTCCAGGGCGATGCCGCAGCTCTTCGCGTGCAGGCCGACGGCGCGCGCGCCGCGGGCGACGAGGTCGGTGACGTAATCCTCCTCGTCACCCACCTCGCCCCAGGAGTTGGGTATCACGGAGGGGCAGGGGATGAGTCGACCGTCCCGCGATGCGGCCTCGAATGCCAGTCCGTTGCCGTAGTCGATGTCGAACCGGAAGGACGCGAACGCCGAGACCAGGGCCCTCTCGATGCGGTACTTGTCCAGCGCCCGGCGCAGGGAATCCAGATCCGAGGATTGGAACTCCTCAAGCCGGTAGTCGCGCCCGAGCTGCATGCGGGCGTCGAAGAGCTTCATTGGGTTCGTCCCAAGAGATGGTGCCGGAAAGCCCCGAGCATACCCCGGCGCCGGGCTTTCTGCAAGCCTCAGGGTCGCCGCATGGTTTGGTTTTGACATGCCGGAGGAGGCGTCGTATTCTGAACGTGTGGTTGTGCGTCAGCGGTTGGCAGCGTCTTCCAGGGGGCGGAGCGTGAAGCTGAATATTCTGCAGAAGTTCACGCTGTTGAGCGTTGCGGTTACGCTGCTGATCGTCGTCGGCCTGAGCGTCCTGGTCTCCCGTCTTCTCGCGGAGTGGCTCGTGTCACACGAAGCCCGCATAACGGCTGCTTCGGTGGAGACCATCACGAGGATCGACCTGACTCAGGGGATATTCCGTCGAGTCTCAGAGCGCGGGAGCTACGACTACTTCGAGTACATCTGGGAACACCTGCAGACTATACCCGAAGTCTTCCGCGTCAAGATGTACGATGCAGAGGGCACCATCGTGTGGTCTGACGAGGAGGAACTGATCGGCAAGAAATACGAGGAGAACGAGGAACTGAAGGAGGCCCTTGGCGGGAGGACGGTTGTCGAGTTCGGCGAGGAGAAGGAAGAGCACGAGTACGAGACCGAGTCCGTGCCCAAGGGGCAGTTGCTGGAGATCTACGTGCCGTTGATCTCCCAACGTGACGGGGCCGTATATGGGGCGCTGGAGATATACAAGCATCCCGAGGAGTTTCTACGGACCAGGCGAGAGCTCTTGCCTTTGATATGGCTGGGCAGCATCGGCGGGGGACTGGTCCTCTTTCTGTCGCTGTTCTGGCTGTTCAGGGGCGCGTTGCTGGAGCAGCAGAAACTCCAGGAAGTCGAACGTCGCTACGCGGAGATCGAGTTCGAACTGAGCGTTGCGGGCGACATTCAGCGACGCTTGCTGCCGCTGGACCTGCCGGAGATACCCGGCATCGAACTGGCCGGGTATCACTTTCCTTCGAGGGAGATAGGCGGTGATTATTTCGATGCATTCAGGTCGCCTCGCGGAGACCTCGTATTCATCGTGGCCGACAGCGAGGGCAAAGGAATACCCGGCGCGCTGGTGATGGTGGAGACGCGCCAGATTCTGCGCATGCGCGCGGATGTGGAGGCCGGTGCAAGCGAGATAGTCTCCAGCGTCAACGACTATCTGGCCGCCGCCAAGGGCCCAAACCGTATTCTGACGATGTTTCTGGCCAAGCTGAATCTCGACACACATGACCTCGCCTTCTGCAACGCCGGCCACTGTCCCGCCTTGCTTCTGCGAGGCTCTGAGCTGCTCACCTTCGACGTGGGCGGCGTCCCGGCCGGCCTGATGGAGGGCGCCGCGTACGAACAGGGCGAGACCAGACTGCTTCCGGGCGACCTGTTGTTCCTTCACACCGACGGGGTGACGGAAGCCGCCAACTCCGACGAGGAATTATTCGGCGCTCAGCGCCTGCGAGACCTGCTGCGTGGTTTGTCCGGCAACGAGTCGGCGGAGGAAGTGGTGGAACTCGTCAACCAGGCGGTCGACGCGTTCATAGGCGATGAACCACTGCGGGACGACACCACGATGCTTTGCATGCGGGTGGAGGGCGCAGCGGAAGCATAGCCGCCGGTCCGGCACGGGCGGATGCTGGGCGCTATAATGTCCTGCGTTCAGCCCCCACCGGATCTCAAGCGTGGCGGGAGCCCCCGTGACCGAGCCGAGACTGCGATTGGGCGTTGAGGACCTTCACTTCTGGCGCGCAGACGCCCGCGTGCTCAACGGTATATGCTGGCAGGTCCGAAGCGGCGAGCACTGGGCCGTGGTCGGCCCGAACGGCTCCGGCAAGACGACGCTGATGATGATTGCGACGGGCTACCTGCCCAGCAGCCGGGGGCGCACCTACCTGCTGGACGGCTACCTCAGCGAGATAGTGCTGCCGGACGTGCGCAAGAAGGTGGGCTTCTTCAGCTCCGCACTCACCGACGTGATGATGGCCCACCACGCCCATGCTTGCGGCCTGGAGGTGGTGCTTTCGGGCAGGCACGCGTCTCTGGGGCTCTACAGCAAGACCACCGATCAGGAACGCGAGGAGGCGAGGGAGACGCTCCGGTGGCTGGGGGCGGAGCACCTGGAAGACATGCGCTTCGGAGTGATGTCCACCGGCCAGCGGCAGATCTGCCTGGTCGCCCGCTGTCACATGGCCCGCAGCGAGCTGGTGATCCTGGACGAGCCGTGCGCGGGGCTGGACATCGCTGCCAGGGAGACCGTTCTGGCCGCCCTGGAGCGCACCTGCCGCAGCGACGCTGCCGTGCCACACGTCCTCATCACCCATCACCCGCAGGAGATCGTGCCCGCGATCACGCACGTGCTTTTACTGCGTGGAGGACGGGCCGTGGCACAGGGACGGCGCGAGGAAACCCTCACCGACCGGAACCTGAGCGAAACGTTCGGCCTTCCCCTGTCCGTGCACGAGCGAGACGGTCGCATCTGGGTCGTCCCGGACTGCGGCCTGGTGTAGCGACTCCCGCCTTCACACGTACCTCCCGCAAGATTCACACGAGAATACCGTGTTTCTCACAGTTGCCTAATCTGCGGAACGATAATGAATCACGAGGGTTGGGGCGCCGATACCGTTCCCCGACGTGGAAAGGAGGTGACGAGCACGACGGCCGTGCAACGGGGCACGGCAAAGGCCCGAGCCAGGGCGAAAGGCTCCCCAATCCGAGCAGGACCCTATTCGCAAATCGCCACAACCACTTGAGAACAGGTATTCGCAGCACATCACACAAAGGAAACGCTACCCATGAAGAAAAGAGGATTCACCCTAGTTGAGCTGCTGGTGGTCATCGCCATCATCGCGATCCTGGCGGCGCTTTTGATGCCCGCTCTGGGCCGCGCTCGCGAGGCGGCGATGGGCGCCGCGTGCATGAGCAACATGCACAATATCGGCGTCACTATGGCAATCTCGACCAACGAGAACGGCGGCTTTTACCCGACCTGCTACGAGTATATAGACGGCAGCAGCAGCAGCGGCGGCTACGACCACTGGACGGCCATGATCGAGCCGGAGCTCTACACTGACCCGCCGACAGGCTACGTCGATGCGGGCGGCACGCGGCACGCGGCCCGCTATCCGTCGACGTCCGACGAGTACGTTTGCCCGTCGCATCCGCTGGGCGGTTTCGCGCCGACCAACTTCTCGACCGAGCGGATACCTGAGGCACCCGCCGGCCAGATCAGCCAGCACGACGAAGTCGCTGCGGGTTATCCGCTGGACGACAAGCAGGCTGCGCGACTGACCTACGTACCCAACGAGTTGATCCTGCCCCGTAAGAAGTACTCCACGGAGCACGACAACGATCCGACGTCCCCCGCTACCACCAGGAATCTCTGCCGTGTGAAGGCCGGCCAGATCGAGGCCCCGCAGATGACCATCCTGGTGACAGAGTTCAGCGAGAGCCCAAACGGCATCCTCGGCAGCTCCATCGGCGGCGGTTACGCCTACAAGAGCCACCGTCCGACGAATGCGGTGAAGTTCGAGAGCAACTCGATCAGCGGGACGATCTTCGATAGCGAGGCCTACGACGAGATTCTCGCCGCCGGCGAGGATCCGGATGTCTACAAGCTGACGTATACGGAGGCCATTACCGCGATCAACGACGTGCTGCTTGATCCGAGCGTAGCCTCCAGCAGCCACCACATCGCCTACATGAATCCTGAATCGCACCGCACGGGGAGCAACTTCCTCTTCGTGGACGGTCACGTCGGCGCGCACTCCCTCGAGGATACGCTCGACGGGCGTAACTGGATGTGGGGCCGGAAGGTCTACACGTTCGCGAACAAAAAGCCTGTCATCGACATGCCTTAACCCCCCGCGCCGACGGGACCATCCGGTCCCGGCGGTCGGGTTGACTTAGATCCCACTGGAAGTCCACGACTTCCATCCTCCCAGGGATAGCGAGGGGGCGGGCCCCCAGCCCGCCCCTTACGCTGTACGCTCAGAGCCGCCAGCCCCAGTAATCCAGGAGCTGCGGGAACCGGCCGAAATCGGACTTCTTGCGCGCCCACGGCTTGAGGCTGGTGTACAGGGTGACGCCCGTCTCCTCGGGATCACCCAGCGCCTTGTCGCGCCCCACCCACAGGTCCAGCGCCCACCAGCCCATCGTCAGCATCTCCAGCGGCTTTCTCGATCCCTTCACGTAGCCTTTGCGCCGGCCCGATTCGTAGAAGAAAGAGGTGGTAGAGCCGTTCACTTGCAGCCGCTGCAGCGCCGCCATCGGCTGGACGTCCGCCCTCATCACCTGGTACCGCCAGTCCACCTCGTCCACGTTCATCACGCGCACGTCGGTGACACGGTGAGTGGCGTCGCGCACGAAGATCACGGGCCGGTAGGCGTCGTCGAACTCCTTCGGATAGTTCAGCAAGCCTGGCAATACCTCGCCGTGCACGTCCCGGGGCGCGGGACCCCACTCCCGAGGCCAGGCGTCCCGCGGAAGATACGTCGTCGGCGTTATGGCCAGATAGCAGCCGCACGTATGCAGACTGGTCACCAGAACCGGCCGCTGCTCTTCGTCCAGCGTGACCGACACGAACAGCCCCACGTTCCTGCCCTGCGTGAGGTGAAGGGCGGGAACACGTTCGAAATGCACACGGTAGACGAGGTTCGTGTAGGTGCCGCGTTCGGTCGCGAACTCGTCGGCCCGTGCGTAGTAGGTCGCGCGGCAAGGGCCCACGCTTACCCTTACGCGGCCGCGGTGATCCTTGTGTGCCACCGGCGTGCCGATGCGGTTGTAGGCTTTGTCGGCCGTCTGAAGCACGAAGATCGGTGCGTACCGTTCGAGCAGTTCCATCTCGCCCGACGGGACCTCGGCCACGTAAGCGGTCCGCAGCGCGTCCACCCGTGGCACCGAGGAGCAGGCCGTCGCGAAGAGCAAGACCGACAAAGGCACCAGGCGCGCAACCGTCTCCGAAAGACGCCTAACACTTCCACTCATGTTCGTCTTTCCCCTTTATGTGGAACGCCAACGGCAGCAAGGGCTGCCTGCGGCGCTACGGGTCGATCCAGATCGGGCTGGCCCAGGCCACTTCGCCGTCGGCCTGCGTGACCCGGATGTAGTAGAAGCAGAACGGATTCGGGCAGAATCGGGCCGCCGGCAGGCAGTCGGAGTCCAGTGAGGTCTCGTCGGTCCATTCCACTGTGCAGTCCAGCCCCGGCGACGCGATGGTGCGCACCACGCGATTGCTGCGGATGATGTCAATGCTCTCTGCGGGGGCCGTGCCGTGGAACTCGATCTTCAGGCGGCGCTGCTCGCGGAGGTGGTCATGCTTCCTGGCGCTGAGTTCGCACCCCATCGGGTGACCGTTCACGCGGTAGGTAAGCAGCACACGGGGGCCGCTGGTGGCGACGGTGCGCCGGTTCCAGAGCGCTTGCCAGACGGCCTCGCGCGTTCTTGCCTCGGCCTCCACGCACAGGAGGCCGTCCGAGTAGGAATCCGGTTCCAGTCCCACGGGGAACTCCATCCCGGCATGTCCGCGGTGGTCGTCGCCGCCGCCGGTGAACCCCACGCGCCAGCCCATGGCAAGCGCGCGTCGCACGTAGCCTTCGGATATCGGGTCCTGGGCGCCACGTTCCGGAAGCGGGTTGCCGTCCTCGGCGGAGCATTCGTAGCTGCCGCGCATCTGGTATATCTCCACCAGACGCTCGCACACGGGATCGTGGTCCTTCCAGTCGCAGAAGTTCCCGGCATGGGCGGGATGGTGGGGGATGACTATGGCCGTCTCGCCTTCGAGCGCGCGGAACAGCTCGGAGGGCGTGGCGTACTCGCCGTCGTCGGAGCGATACATCGGCCGGTCGTCGTGGCGGTAGTAGACGTTGCGGTCACCGTCGCCGTTGCGGCGCCACTTAGCCCACTCGTAGCCGAGCAGGGCGACGAACCGGCCCGCGTCGTCCCATTGCCGGACGGCGCGGCACGTGCGGTGCCAGAAGGCTTCCGGCGTCTCCCACAGGTGGTCGTGGTCGGCCGTGGCACCGAAGTCCAGCCCCGCTTCGTCGCGCATCTGGCGGAAGTAACGCTCCAGCGTGCCGGTGCCGTCGGACATCTCCGTGTGACCGTGGATCATGCCCCAGAGCACCTCGCAGCCATCCGCGTCCGGCGTGCAGCGCGTCGGGTTGCTCGTCGCTTCGCGCCCGCTGCGGCTGTCGTGCACCACAAACCGGTGCACGCCCTCATCGGGTAGTTGCACGCAGACGCGCACACACGTCGACTCCGGTACCGGCGTGCAGGTGCTCTCCAGCGCCGTGCCGTCCAGGCTCACCGTCAGGCTGCCCATCCGCCGGCTGGCCGGGTTCCCTCGACGGTCCTCCGGGCGCACCAGGAGAACGACGTCCTCGCCAGGCACGCACTGTGACGGCGCGTAGACCCTGATGCGGTCGATACCCGAACCCAGCACGTGCATGCGGCAGGCGCCGATCACCCGATCCCAGTTCTCGTGGGTCAATATAGCACCGTCGGCGGTTCCCGCGTGCCCGTCGGCATCTCCGCCGGGCCCCTTCATCAGCACGAAGAACTTGTTCGGAATGCTGAAGCGGGGCGCCTCGGCGCCATGGCCCAGGCAGGCCGTCAGTTGGCTTCCCTCCGGCAGCCCTTTGCCCGGGACGGATACTTCGAATATCCCGGCCCGGTCGGTCGCGCGCACCGCCAACTCACTACCGTCATCGACGCGCACGCTCAGGTAGGCGTCGCCTTCCGGATCTTCGCACTGTAGTCCCGCGAACTCGCCCTTGTTGTTCCTGTGGGAGTGAACCTGCAGCAGGAGCCCGGCTCCCGGCGGGACCTCCTCGGTCAGGGTGAAGGGCAGCTCCCACGTTCCCGCTTCTCCCCAGGTCGCGTGGGACGGGTTCGCCTGGGCGATCGGCACGCGGTCGGGCACACGGGCGGGACGTTCCCACGGGGGCATCACTTCGGGCTGGTCGGCCATGGCGTTCTCCATCAGGCTGAGCCGGGATACGGGCGGCGCCTTGACTCGGGCCGTCTTCGGCCATTATAACGCCCCGGCACGTCGATCCAACGTCCCAGATCACGCACGGCGAGAGTCGAATGAAGAACGTTGAGCGATTCCAGGCAGCTATGTCGTTCCAGCCCGTCGACCGCCTGCCCGTCATCGAGTGGGCGCCCTGGTGGGATAAGACCTTGGATCGGTGGTACAGTGAGGGCCTGCCGCGCGACATGGAGGACCGTGGCGAGATACGCAACTACCTGGGTCTGGACTGCCACCGCCAGGCGTGGATCCGACCTCGCTGGCACGACCTGCCCAAGCCGGAGGAACCGCACGGGGCCCTGGTCTGCGACCTGGATCATTACATGGAACTGCGCGAGTTCCTCTACCCCGACCCGCCGTTCGAGGCCGAGCAGTACCGGTCCTGGGCCGAAGCCCACGACCGCGGCGACATGGTCGTGTGGCTGACCATGGAGGGCTTCTTCTGGTATCCGCGCTGCCTGCTCGGAATCGAGCGGCATCTCTACGCGTTCTACGACGAGCCGGAGCTGATGGACCTGATGAACCAGGACCTGTTCGAGTACAACATTCGCGTAGTGGAGCATATGTGCCGCGTCTGTCCGGTCGACTTCATGACGTTCGCGGAGGACATGTCCTACAACCACGGACCCATGCTGTCGAAGGACCTGTTCGACCGGTTCATCGCGCCCCACTACCGCCGGATTGCGCCGGTGCTGAAGGAACACGGCATTCTGTTCATGATCGATTCGGACGGCGACGTCACCGAGATGATACCGTGGCTGGAGGAGGCCGGCGTCGAGGGCCTGCTGCCGCTGGAGCGGATGGCGGGCGTGGACGTGGCGGAGATACGGCGTCGGCATCCGCGCTTCCGCATGATCGGCGGCTTCGACAAGACGGTGATGAAGCTGGGCGAAGATGCCATCCGGGCCGAGTTTGAGCGGCTGCTGCCGACGATGCGCACAGGGGGCTTCATTCCGTCGGTCGACCATCAAACCCCGCCGGACGTGAGCCTGGAGCGCTACCGCGAATACGTGCCGCTCCTCCGCGAGTACTGCGAGAAGGCGGCCGGGTGTGCCTGATCCAGGCGACTCTGCGCCAGTGTCATAACCCTGGGGCGGAGCCCGTAGCGCGCGGAGCGTCGGCGAGGTCTATCCAGTAGCGCTGTGTCGTTACGTCGAGTCCCTCGATCCGGACCTCGTCCTCCAGCACCCCGCCGTTCTTGGCGATCACCCGCGCGGAAGCGATGTTGCCCTTGTCGCAGGTCACAAGCGCCCTGCTCAGCCCTATGGCGCGTGCTCTGTCGAGGACCATGCCGAGCATACGGGTGCCGTGCCCCTTGCCCCGCTCGGAGGGGCGCACGTCGTAGCCGACGTGGCCGCCGCGTCGGAGGAGCGTCTCGGTCAGACGGTGCCGGAGCCGCGCCGTGCCGAGGATGCGGTTCCCGCGCACCAGCCAGAACCTCTCCATCCGCACTTTGCCTGCGCCCGGATCCGGTTCGGCGGCCTCCCTGGCCCACTGCGCCATCAGGGCCGCGAAGTCCCGCCGGGCGGGTTCGGCCTGCCCGTGCACTACACGTTCACCGGCGTCCCGGAACTCCTCGCAGTAGGCGATAAACTCGTCCCGAAGGGCCTCCGTGGGGGCGATCAGCCGCAGGTCGGTGGACTCCATGACTGTATCCTCCCCCGACGAGATCACTCCGCGGCGAGCGCGGCGCGCACCTCGGGCTCCGACTTCGGCAGCACGTAGACCGGGCATTCGCCCAGTTCCAGCGTCAGCCGGCCTTCGCGCAGGTCGATCTTGCTCGTCTCGCCCAGGTAGTCGACCGTCGTCGCCGCGTCGTGCGACCAGTCAAACGAACGGGTCACCGTGCCCTCTCCCGTGTTCCAAGCCATCAGCACCGGCTCGCCGTCCGGACCGCGGAAGGTGTAGGCATACACGCCGTCTGCCTCCTCGCTCAGCACCTCCACGTTCTTACGCGGATCGGGAATCAGGCGGATCATCACGCGAGTCGCTTCGGCCTGCGGGCGCCATTCGCCGGGAGCGGTGAAGAAGCCGAAGGTGCGCCGGGACTGATCCGGCCCGTAGATGATGTCCTCGATGAACATGATCTGCACCTGCTCCACGTCGTGGGCGCCGCTGACGGCGAACAGACGGATGAGGAACGCGGCCTGCTGCTGTTCGTCGCGCACCTGCTGATTGCGCGGGTAGACAGTCGGGAAGCCGACCTCGGTGAACCAGATCGGCTTGCCCTCGGCTCCCTGCTCGCGCGCAAGATTGCGCAGCATGCGCACGCCCTCGATCACGCCGCCGGGCTCCGGTCCGAGCGGGCGCGTGTAGGGGTGCGTGCCGTAGACGTCGAAGCTGTCCACTCCGGCCATCTCTGTGACCTCGCGGATGAAGCGCAGCCATCCGAAGTAATTGAGTCTCTGCCAGACCGTCTCCGGCGGCGGACTGCTGTCGGGCGTGCCGCCGGCCGTGTTGAAGGCAACGATCTTCGCCCCCGGGTCGGCCGCGCGGATCTCCTCGGCGGCCACCTTCAGCAGCTCCGCGTACATCTTGGCCCGCGTCATGCCCTCGGGTGGGGTGAGGAACTCGATGTTCGGCTCGTTCCATATCTCCCAGTATCGGATGGGCAGCGGGGCGACATCGGCGTTCTCCTGCCAGAGTGACCCACCCGGACCGTAGCGTTCCACGTTTCCGCGCACCACCTCGCGCCAGAGGGGCAGCGCCTCCGAGAGCGGCATCGTGCGGCCGTGTCCCATCCCTCGGATGGAGAGCGCGGGCGCGATGTGAATGCCGTTCTTGGCGGCCAGCAGGGCCGCTTCGTCTGCGCTGTCGCCGGACCATCCGCCCAGCCGCAGCCAGCGGATGCCGCTGTTGTGCACGTCGTCGGCGTAGCGCACGTAGCCGCCCGCCCACGCGTACAGCCCGTACAGGTCGGGCCGCGCCGGCTCTGGTTCGGCGGCGAAAACGTTGCTCGCGAGGACAAACACCAGGCCGGCTGACAGCAGACTGCAGAGGGTTCCGTTCATCTACTTGCTCCAATGCCAAGGGGAATTCACTCCCAGTAACAGCGAGGAAGAGCGTACTGCACCGTGCCGGCTCCTGCAAGCGTTCGGCCCAAGCACGGCAGTCTGTGACAGGCCGGGCCGGGTGCCCTACAATGGAGATGCCGCCCCATGTCATTTCAGTCCCATGGAGGACGCTGTGCCGAGATACAGAGCCGTGCTCTTTGACCTGGACGGAACGCTGCTGGACACGCTGGAGGACCTGGCCGATTCCTACAACGCCGCCCTGGAGCAGTGCGGTTTCCCGTCGCGACCGCTGCAGAACTACCGCTACTACGTCGGCGACGGAGTGGAGAACGCCGTCCGCCGTGCGCTCCCGGCCGGCGCCGCCGATCCGGAGACGGTTGAGCGGGTGGCCACACTGGCGCGCGAGGAATACCGCAAGCGCTGGGACGAGAAGACGCGCCCCTACGACGGTGTGCCCGAGATGCTGCGCGGTCTGGCCGACCGAGGTCTGAAGCTGGCCGTGCTGAGCAACAAGGACCACGCGTTCACCGAGCAGTGCGTGGACGGACTGCTGGGGGAGTGGGACTTCGACTGCGTGCTGGGTGTCGGCAACGGCGTGCCCATCAAGCCGGATCCGACCGGAGCGCGGATGGTGATGGAAGCGCTGTGCGTTCCGGCGGAGGACTTCCTCTACCTGGGCGATACCGCCACGGACATGCGTACGGCCGTTGCGGCGGGCATGTGTCCGGTGGGTGCCCTGTGGGGATTCCGCGACGCCGAGGAACTCCGCAACGCCGGCGCCAAGCATCTAATCAGCGATCCCCGCGACCTGCTGGGGCTGCTCTAGGCGACGGCCTCACTGCGCCTGGACGTAGACGGGGCAGGGGCCGATCTCGACGCGCGCCTTGCCGCCGGTGACCTGCACCCGGGTTCCCTCGCCCAGCATGTCCACCACCATGCAGGCGTTGCCGGCCATCGGTATCTCGACGACTTTCGGTCCGGCTACGTTCCACGCCATAACCACCGGCGCTCCGTTGGCCCCTTCGATTCTGTAGGCGAAGTAGCCGTCCTCGCCGTCGCTGATCGCCTCCAGCAGAACCGGCTCCGGCAGCACGCGCATCATCGTGTTGATAGCGGCGGCAGACGCCCGCCAGGTGCCGTCGCGGTTGAAGACGCCGGTGTTCGTGTTGTCGGTGTCGGCGGCGAACATGATGTGGCAGCGCTGCACGCCGCGTCGGAGCGTCATCGCGTACTGGCGGCAGATGTAGGCGCCCTGCAGCAAGGCCGAGACCGTGCTCCGACGTCCGCTCAGGTCGTAGGTGCCGCCTTCCTCCCGGGAGATGGACCAACCGACCTCAGTGTACCAGATGGGCTTGTCGATGCCGTACTGCTCCATGATCTCCCGGATCTCTGCCACGCTCTGCGCCGTGCCGTAGCCGCCCCAGCTTCGGATGGACCACGACTCCGGCGGCGTCGAGATGTAGGGGTGCGTGGAGAGGATGTCGTAGCTTTGCGCGATCTCCGGGTTGAGTTCATGCACGTGGCGGATGAAGCGCACGTCGCCGTGGCTGGAGCCGCCTGCGCCGAACCCCACGACCTTCACGTCCGGCCACTGCGCTTTCACGGCCTTGTAGGCAGCCGGCAACACCTTGGCGTAGAGCGCCTCGCGCTCGGCCTCCACCTCCTGGCGGGGGCGGCTGTCGTCGTCGGGGATCATGTACTGGAAGTTCGGCTCGTTCCAGATTTCAACGTGCCGGATCGGATTGTGCGGCAGGTCGGCGTTGTCCTTGAAGAAACTGCCGTTCGGCCCGTAGAGGGCCAGATAGGCGCGGACGCCGTCCACGTAGTCGGCGATGAACGCCTCGTCGCTCTCGTAGTCGGGCCGCCGCTTCGAGTCGCCGTGCACGCGCAGGCCCAGCGTCTGCATCACCTCCACGCCGTCGCGAGCGATCAGCGCCATCGTCTCGTCGTTCATCGGACCGGCCACGCGGAAGGACGGCCAGCCGACGTCCCGCATGCCGTCGTGATAGGTGCGATACTCTCCGGCCCAGGTGTACAGACCGTAGACCATGCGGCCGGGCTCGCGCTTCCCCTGCAGCGTCTCGAACGCCGGCAGGGGGGCGTCGTAGAGCTTCCACTCGCCCGGTATCGTCGTCGGCTGCTCCAGCGCGAAAGCCGTCGCGCTCGCGCAGATCGCCGCCAGCACCACCAGTCCCATCCACCTCTTCCCACGCGACATCCTTCGCCCTCCGGTTCTCGGTCCTGTATTATGTTCGGAACTCGTCTCCAGCCTATGCGGCGCGAACCGACGTATCAAGGGCCGGGCGAGAGCGGCCGCATCATTCTTCGCCCCGCAGATCTTTCACGTCCCGCCAGAAGACGACGGCCGCCGCTATTGCCAGGCCCAGCATCACGAGCGACGTCACGCAGAAAACGATCAGCAGCCCCCACGGCACGCGGCTGCTTTCCAACGTCTGCGCGACCACGTTCATACCGCTGACGACGAACACGGCCGACGGCAGCATGCACAGCCACGACCAGAACACGTAGACGCCGAACGGGATGGCCGTCAGCCCGTAGGCGTAGTTCTGCACGTTGAACGGCACGGCGGGGATCAGGCGCGTCAGGGCGACGACAAGCGCGCCGCGCCGGGCCATCAGCGCGTCCAGGCGGCGGTAGTGAGCGTTCCCCGCCAGGCGTTCGGCCACGGCGTCCCGGGCGCCGTATCGTGCAATCAGGCATGCGACCGCCGCGCCGATAGTCTTCCCGACGCTGACGCAGACGATCCCGGGCACCGGGCCGAACAACGCGCCGGCGGATGCGCTCAGCGCGGAGCCCGGGATAAGGGCCACGGCCGCGCCGGCGCGGAGCAGGATGAAGACGCCCGGTCCGGCCGCTCCCAGTCCGGCGATCCAACCGCGCAGACCGGCAAGCCTCCGGCCGACGTCGAGATGCCACATCAGCAGCGGCACAAGCACCAGCGCCGCGAGGAGGGCGATCAGCCGCGCGTTCCATCCCGCCGGTGTCGCGCCGTTTCCCCCGTTGGCCCTCGCATCGCCCATCCAGCCGTTCCTTCCCGCGCACAGTTGAGTCGGTCGAGCGGCAGCTTAGGCATGCGCGCGGGCGGTGTCAAGCCCGGTGTGCGACGGGCACGATGGACTCCGCCGCACCGTTTCGGAGGAGACGGTCGTCCAACTGCGTTATCATATCCAGAGGCGGCCGGGCCGGTTGCCCGGCCGGCCGGAACTCAGGAAGGGGGCAGAAGTATGGAACCGCATGGGAACAGACGCAGCAGGTGGCGCTTGGATGACGGCGGTCAGCGCGAGCGCCGGACCACCATTGCAGGCCGCCGTGGCGGCATCGGGGTGCAGCTCTGGATAGCATTCGCCGTCGTGGTCGCCTTGATCGTCGGGTTGATCCTGTTGATCGACCGGTCCGAGCCGGACATCCCACAGGGAGAGCTCCGGCCCGAGCCAGGCGTGGTCGAGCAGACGCCGCCCCCGCCGGAGCGGCCGGCCGGCGTCCCACCGGGGACGCAACAGGCACCGGTTCCGCAGCAGCCCGGCAATCAATAACGTGGCTTACCGGCCATGTGCTACGAGTCTGGGGAGAGGGGATGGGTCATGGGCGCTGATGGTCTGTTCGAGGAGCGGCCGCGGTGGCGGGGCTGGATGCGCTGGGGGCTGATAGCGCTGGGAGTGCTGCTGGCTCTGGCCGTCGGCGTCATTGCTGTCACCATTCCAGGTAAGATCAGGTTCGCGCGCACCGGGCAGGCCGCCCACGAGGCGCTCGCGGCCTATGAGGGCGCAATGGTCGAGATAAGCGCCGACGGCCATGCCTCCAGCGTGTCCGTCGTGACGCGGTCCGGCGACTACCTCACGCGGCACGGGCCGGACGGGACCTACGTCTCGGCCCGGCTCGGAAACGAGCGCATCGAGTACTGCCTTGCGTGGCGGCTTGCCTCCCGCTGGAAATCGAACAAGGAGACCGGGCCAGGCACAGGACCGCCCGGCTACCAAGTCCTCGTCAACACTGTGACCTCCTCCCGTGGCTACTGGCTGAATCCCCTTGTGACGGTCGACGTCACGGAGACCGACGACGCCGTGACGCTGGAGGTGAGAATCAGGCGGCTCTTGCCGCGGGGCGGTCCCGCGGTTTTCACGTTGAAGACGGTACTCGATCCGGAGAGCCGCCTGCCGCGCGAGAACCGTCTGGGCATGTCGATGAAGGACCACAGTCTCTCGACGTCGTACCGCTTGCTGGAGTATTACCGCGAACGTCCGTCGGGGCCGCTGGACCCGGGTCTCCCGAGTGACGTGGTCGACCTGGCCGAGGAGGCGCGGCATCCGATCCTCGCGGACGGGGATGCGGGATTGAGCGGCTCGATTTTCCGATGCCGGCGGGACGGCCGCGGCGGGTTGCTCCTTTGCTTCGATGTGCCGGCGCGGGCCACGTTCATAGGCGAGGGAATCGAGGTCACCGATGCGGAAACCGGTGTCGACCTGACCGCGGGCCGCACTGCATACCACCTCTGGTGGCCGCTGAGCGCCGAGCGTGCGGCCGTCGTCTGGCACTGCCCGGGGGCCCTCGATGGTGGGCCGGGACCGGACTCCGTGGATGTGGCGATTCGGGGCCGACTGATGGAGCGGCAGGAGGAGGACGGCATCGTCAGGTTCGCCGCGGTCGGCAGCGCGCGGTTTGTATTCGCTGACGTGCCCGTCGAGGCAAGCGACTGGGCCGTGTTCCCGGAGTGCCCGTCCCCGCCGTGGTTCGAGACGCGGTTGACGGGCGAGTGACGATGCGGCCGAGAGCGCTCAGACCCAGTCGGCCAGGTACTTGAACACCTCGACGGCCATCTCGCCCGCGGCGAAGCCGGCGACCGCGCAGGCTGCCGGGATTGCCACGTAACCCACCGTGGGCAGCTCGTAAAGCCAGTGCCCGATCCCGAAGCAGATGATGAGCCCCAAGGCTGCGCAAACGAAAGCCGCCCCGATTCGGCTCCAGATCGATTCCAGCAGTTCCTGATTCACCATCGAAGCTCCCCATGTCTCTTGAGGCCGATCCATTTTCCGCCGGCCCGGCCGCAGCCGTCAAGCCGCATCCGTGAGGGCGTCCCGCAGGGCGGCGAAGACGCGGGTGTAGGTGTCCAGGTCGATGCGGCCGTCGGTGCCCAGCCGCACGACGACCATCCGCCATTCCGGCACGGCGAAGCAGATGTTGTTCATGTTGCCCTGGATGGCGACGGTGCCCGGCGGCGCGTCCGGCCACATTCGTCGACCCAGCGGCGTGATGCCGTTGAGCCAGATGTTCAGCCCATAGGAGCCCGGCAGCTTCAGGTACCAGCCCTCCGGATCGAACGGCGGCACCGTTGCGGCGACCTGCACGCTGCAGCTCTCGCGCATCCACTCCGGGCTCAGGACCTGCGCGTCGCCCCATCTTCCGCCGGCGGCGTAGAGCAGGCCGAACCGCGCCATCTGCCGGGCGGTGATGGAGATGCCCTTCTCGTACGAGCCCGACCCGCCGCAGATTGGCAGCCCGTCCACCTCGCCCCAGTCACCCCAACTCCATCCCTTCGGGTCCATGCCGATGGGGTCGGCGATGCGGCGCCGGAACAGGTCGCGCAGCGGCTCGCCGGCGATGCGCGTCAGCACGTGGGCAAGCTCGTCGGACGACTGCGAGTAATGGAAGCAAGCGCCGGGCGGGTAGAGCGGCTCGACGGGGTCGAACGGATGGTCGACATCAATGTGAGCGTAGCCGGACGTGAAGTTCGCGAACTGGCGGAGTATTACGGCTGGATAGTGTTCGCTCAGCCGGGGATCAAACTCGGCGGCGACGCTGTCCGGCGTGCATCGTCCGTCATCCACCAGCAGGCCGAACGCGGCGCTCATAAAGGTCTTGGTGCAGGACCAGACGGTGTGCTTGTTGTCGACGTCGGGGCCGCGCCAGATCATACGCCCGTTGCGCACGACGAGGCCCTGCTCGACGCCCTGGTCCAGGCATATCTCGTCCAGCACCTCGATCGCGGCGTTTAGTGCGCCGCCGTCTACGCCTTGCGACTCGGGTGACGCCTCCCGCCAATCCTTCTCGGGGAACGTCCACGTCGGTTCGCTCACGGCTCGCTCTCCATCCGGTGATGGGCCCATTCTAACGGATCGGCGCGTCACCGTCCCGGCCGGCCCAGGTTCGCCTCCGCCGGTGCTTGATGGCGGACCGCGGGGGCTGTAGGCTCGTTCAGGCCGGACCCGCGTTTCCTTGTTCGCGAGGGCACCGATGAAGTCGGAAGACGACTGGCGGGAGAGGGCCAGTGCCGCGCTGAAGCGTCGCACGGCCCGGGATGGGCGGCCGATCCTGATCGGCATCGGCGGTGGCAGCGCTGCGGGCAAGTCGACCATCGCCCGGGAGATGGCGCACCGGCTGGAGCCGTTCCGGGTGGAGGTGATGTGCCAGGACCGATTCTTCCATCCGCGAGACGAACTGCCGCGCTACCCGTCGGAACTGCGCTCCGAGCCGTGGCCGGACTACAACCGGCCGGAGACGGTGGACGTCGACCGCATGGTGGCCTGGTGCCGCGACCTCGACGGAGCGGACGTCGCCATTCTGGAGGGCATCCTGGCGCTCCATTTCCCCGAGGCCCGTGAACTGATGGACCTGAAGCTCTACGTGACCGCCGACGCGGACGAGAGGATCGTGCGCCGTATCCGCCGCAACCTGCCTCGCTCGTCGATCGACGACATCGCCGATTACTACCTGGAATCGGTGCGCTACCAGCACGAACGCTACAACGCACCGACGGAGCGCCACGCCGACCTTGTGATCCCCGGAGGCATGCACGACGGGCGCCGGCGCGAGGCGATGCTGGCCTGCATCTGCGATGAGGTCCTCCGCGTGCGCGGTCTCGCGTGACCGGATTGGGAGTGCAGGCCGTTCTAAGGTCGCTTTGCCGGCGGAGAAGCGCTCTGCGTCCTGCCCGGAGGAACGGCTCCGGCCGTTCCGTACTTGCCCGGATAGGTCTTCCAACGCCGGTGCGACCAGAGCCAGGCCTCCGGTTTCTTCCGGATCAGTTCCTCCAGCGCGCTGGTGATTTCCGCCGTGATCCTGACCACCTCCTTCCGCCACTCGCCGTCCGGCCGCGGCCGGATAACCTTTTGGCAAACAATGCGGACGCGGTTCCGGCCTGGGATCCTGTGAGCGGATATGAGGGCGGCCGGCACGCGCGCACGCAGGCAGAGGCGGGCGGCCAGATGGTGTGTGCTGGCTGGCCGGCCGAAGAAGTCGACGAACACTCCGTGGCGGCGAGCATCCTGGTCTATCAGCAGGCCGACGTCGGCTCCTTGCCGCAGCAGGTGGAACAGACGCAGTACGTTGCCGTGCTTGTCCAGGACTCCCTGCCCGGTAACGGCCCGCAGGCGCTGAACGTAGCGGTCAATCCAGGGGTTGCGGAAGCCACGGGCAAGCGTCCACAGCGGCCTGCCCGTCAGCATGGGCAAAGCCGTAAGGGCCTCCCAGCACCCGACATGGCCGGAGACCAACACAACGCCCGACCCTCGGTCCAGATCGCTCAGCTTCTCGAAGCCCTCTAACTCGATCAGTTTCTCCGGCGGTTCGGACCGCAGAGCTCCAAGAACACGGACGCCGTCGAGCGTCGATTCGGAGAGCTCAATATAGACGCTGCGAAGCATACGCCATGCGTCCGGGACGTCCATTCTGGGAAAAGCTCGCAGGATGTTGTCGACTGCGCGCAGCTTGCGTCGTCTTCGGTCGACCACGAAGAAGAGGAACCCCATGATCCGGGCGCCGCGGCGCGCAACGTCCCACGGCAGCGCGAATGTGACGGCGGCGAGGGCGCGCACGACCGCATACTGGGCGGCGTAGATCAGCTTCGTCCCGAGTGCACAGACCATGTGACCCTTGACCCCGAATACCTTGCACAATTCAGCTTACCAGCTCCGCCCCCAGTATAATGATGTGGGCCTCCGCGCGCACTTGCGGCCCGGTTTGGTGGCGGGGAGCGTAGCAGCCAAACGACACCTCTCCCCTGCTGACGACTTTCACGTCCCCGGAACGGGACGATCAATCGGCAAAGGCGGAACGATGGATGGACTTGGCATGTTGCCCTATCTTGCGCCGTTCTTCTTCGTCGGAACCTGGTGCCTGACGCTCCGGATCATAGCCGGGCTGAGCGGCTGGCGGCGACTGGCGCGGCACTATGCGTTCGACGGCAGGTTCACCGGAAAGGTCTGGCGGTTCCGATCGGCGCGCCTGGGGCGGATGAACTTCAACGGGGCGCTGACCATCGGGGTCGACAGGCGCGGCCTGTTCCTCGCGCCGATGATTCTTTTCCGGCCGTTCCACCGGCCGTTGCTGATCCCGTGGTCGGAGATCGAGGCCGAACCTCACAAGAGCTGGCTGTTCAAGGGCCGTCGCCTGACGTTCCGGTCGGTACCGCAGGTGCAGATGCTGCTCTCGGAGGGCACGTTTGCCAGTATCATCGCCCACCTGGAATCCCTGCCCGACTTGCCCGAGTAGCGATGCTGCGCCCGGTGAGAAAGCCGGTGCGCCCTCCTGCGTCCAGGTGAGCGCACCGGTCGACGTCCTCCCGGCCGAATCAGCGGCCCGCTGCCTCCTTGTAGAGCTCCAGAGCGCGGCGGTAGCGGCTGTCGTCGTGCTGCTTCTTCCAGCTGTCCGTCGGCTCCGGCATCCCGGGACGGTACTTCGCCCACATCTCGTTGGCGAACGCTTCCCAGCATTGCCCCTGCCGCGCCCAATCGGCGCCGTAATCACGCTCGGTCTCGTCCTTCATCACCTGGACGAACTCGGAATCGTTCTCGTGCATCCAGCGGTCGACGTAGTCGAAGAACGCGTCGTGCGCCCACTCGTCCTCGGCGTCCAGGAGCCGCATGGCGAGCGCCTGCGCCACCCAGCCCACGCTGGTGCAGCAGCGCCGATAGGACTCGCTGGTCATGTTGTCGCCCACCCACTCGGAGGGGTGCAGGTGCTCGTAAGGCCCCCAGAGGTGGCCGCGGCCCCGGCCTGCTCCGGTGACAGTGTCGATGCCGGAGTGCCCGGCGAAGACGACCTTCGCGCCGGTCCAGCACGGACCGTAGGCGGTCTGCTCGTTCTCGCCGAACATGACCTTCGGGTAGGACTTGCTGACGCTCGCCAGCGTCTCGTCGCCCAGCATCAGACCGGCGAACACGATCGGGATCTTGCGACCGCTGCCGTGGCCACCGTAGCCGGGCCAGCCCGGATGTCCGGCGCGCACCATGCCGCCCAGGTCGATGCCGACCTGCACGTAGTTGACCAGCAGCGGCTCGCGGCGCTCGGGCTCTATGTCCACGCAGAGCAGGAGCGCAGCCATGCCGGCCACGCGTCCGTACTCCAGCCCGTACTGCGGCATGTTCTCGACCGGCTCCTCGAAGCCGAAGAAGCAGGTGCCCACCCACGGACGCTGTGTGAACCGCACGTAGAGCTCCACGTCCGGCATGCCGGGCGTGCGCTCGACCTCGGGCAGAAGGTCGCGGCGCAGGTTGCGCGCGTAGTACACCGTCTGCTCCCGGTCGCAGAAGGCCGGGCGGAACGCGTCGGCCGGCTGCGGGGCGTCCACGCAGGTCAGCACGGCGGCGGTGCGGATCGGGCTGCTGTCGCCCTTGCCGCGCTGGATGTCGTTGCGGAGCTGTGCCGGCAGGATCAGGCCCTTGGGCATGCTGATGGTGGAGACGAGCGAGTCGCCCGCTTTCATCTCCACGGGTAGCTTCTGGATAAGCGCCGGCCGGAAGTAGTTGCGCACTCCGCTGTCGTAGGCGACCACGGTCTCCGCGGGCGGGTTCAGCATGAAGCCGTTGCGCACGCGGTTCTGGGGCTGCTGATCCAGGTCGCGGGAGTCGAGTTCGATTTCGGGGATCTCGTCGCCGTAGAGCGGTTTCGGGTCGATGTCGACCACGGTGACCGGGCCCACGACGTACCAGTCGCCGTTGATGAACTTGCCGACGCGCGCCGGTTCCGCGAAGGTCCACGTGATGCCGTACTGGGAGACGCTGCTCACCTTCTTCAGGGAATCGAGGCTTGCGGCGGCGGGGGCGTTATCCTTCGTGTAGATCGGCACGTCCTTCTCCAGCGGCACCCAGGGGCTCTCGCCCCTCACGATCGGCGCCTCGGGTTTGGGCTGAGGGACCGACGTCACCGGCCCGCCCAGTTTCGCAGTCACGTCGTCGACCCAGATCGTCTGTGTTTCGCCCACCTGGCTGTCGCCCCAGATGACCAGCGACCGGAACCCGTTGAGGCCGAGTTTCGTCTTATCGACTCGCCTGTCGCTCAGGGCGCTGCCGTTGTGCAGCACCTGGATGCCTTCTTCGGGCCGGAAGTTGATCGTCCAGCGGTGCCAGCCGGGCGTGCGGTTGATGCCGAGCCAGAAGAGCTGGTTGAACCAGCTCTGCCCGTCGCAGGCGGTGGCCGTGTAGCCCTCGTTTCCGCCCAGGTAGCTGGCGTAGAGGATGCCGATGGCCACCACGTTGCCGTCCGCCTGCTGGATGCCCCAGCGGGGTCCGACGCGCGTCGTTTTAGCGTTCTCGGGGACGGTGCCATCGTCGTAGACCCAAAGGTCCACGCTCCCGGAGGCGTCCAGGTCCCGCAGATTGATCGTGGCCTTCCCTCCGGGCCCTATCCGCAGTGCGCCGCCGGAGCCCTCGCGCCCCATCGAGGCGTCCAGACCTGCGTCGCCGGTGGTCTGCCATCCGGCGGGAAGTCGGCCATCGTCGAACGCGTATTCCCGCACGTCACCCTCGGCGGCCGTCGCCGCGGAGACGCTCGCCATCACTGCCATCGCCACCAGAACCGTCGCCATCGTCCTGCACATGGTCTCCGTCCTTCCGGATGATGGCCCGCCCGTTGCGCTTCACGGGGCGGAGCGCATCATCCCTCTATCCTGTAGATGTGAACTTCGTACGGTGCGAACTCGTCCGCGAAACTGCCGTCCTCCACGGGCAGCGTCCTGTTCTCGTCCACGACTTCGGCGTCGGCCTTGCCGTCCAGGTCCTTCACCGTGAACTCCGCGCTGACGGGCCAGCTCTGCATGTTCACGGCGAACACGTAGACGTCGCCGTCGTGCCGCTTTGCCATCGCGGGCACCGGTCCCGTTCCGACCGTAGCCGCTTCCTCGGGCGGTACCCTGGCCGGGTCGGCCTCAACGGCGAGTGCCTCGCAGAGGGTGGGACTGTTGAGGACCCGCGCCAGCCGGTGGATCTGCTCGTTGGTGTCCTTCACGGTCGCGGCCATGTCCGGATCGTCCAGTAGTCCCGTTTCGCTGAACCGCGACGACTCCATCACGTGCGAGAAGTAGATGATACCGGTGGAGCCGTGGATAAGCGACATCCAGACCTCGGCGCGCGTCTGCTGCGGAGTCGGCCCGCGCCCCTCCCGGCTGATCTGCGAGCACTCCAGCGAGTTCCAGATGATGTTGTTGCCGTGCGACCATTTGACCAAGCGCTGCACGCCGAAGGGCACGCGCCATATCTGGTCGCGCACGGCCTCGTAGAGCGTGGCCATCGGATAGATGTCGAAGCCGGCGATGTCCGCCCCGCGCATGTAAATGGCGTAGTCCTCGGGATGGTTGGCGCGGCGGCGGCCCTGCCAGCCGTCGTAGGCGACGCCCATCCCCAGGCCGAGGTAGACCGGCCGGGTCGGATCGTTCGCTTTCATCTCCTCATAACGCTCGATGATGGTCTTCGGCGACTCGCACGGGCCCCATTCGCCCCAGTCCTCCATGGTGCGCGAGTGCCATTCCGGCAGCCCGTCGGCGGGTGCGTTCGGCCACGCCTCTTTGATCTGCTCGACGCTCTTCCAGTAGGCGCCCATCCGCTGGGCGTTGTCGGGTTCGTCCATCTGCATCCAGCCGATGATCAAAGGGTCGTCCAGATGCTCCATGCCCACCTCGTTCTGCTCGCAGATCAGCAGCATGTCGTGCTTGCGGAGTTCGGCGAGCTGCTCCTCGGTCGGCCCTTTCCAGAGGCCGATGTAGACGTTGACGCCCACGTCGCGGTATCGGGAAGCGTTCGCGGGGCCCTGCAGGTAGACGGCTATGGGGAACCAGTCCGGATCGGCGGGGGGGCCGTTCTCCCACTGCGCGTAGGGCGCTCGACCGCTGTCCGTCTCCATGTCGTCCTCCGAAGCCCTAACCTCGGTGCCCGCCAACAGAACGCCTCCCATGAATGCCACAGCAATCAGCCAACTCAACTTGCCTAACATCGCACGTCCTCCAGAGATTCGGGTCGCACCGCCGCCCGGCGAACCGGTTTCAGGGGAAGGTTCACAGGAAACGACGGGAAACAGCTCTGCTTCGCCGATGCTACACCCGCGCGGCAGCGCCTTCAAGTACCGGCGATGTCGCCGGCCTCTCCGGTATATTCGAGCCTTGATTGCCGCACGGCCTTGATGTAAGAAGAACCCGGGTTATTGGCGTCGACGTGGGATTCAGGGAGGTGCAGACATGGGGCCACGGATAGCGACGGGGCGGTCGGCATTGGGGTGGGGCGGTCTTTTGGCCGTCGCTGCGGTGATGCTCTTCAGCATGCAGGGATGCGGCTTGCTCGGCGCAGGCGCGCGGGCGGGCGATGCCCGTGCCGCCGCGCCGGCAGCAGGCGGGGCGGGAATCCAAGGCGAGCAACGCTCCGGTCCGCTGGCGGAGACCTACACCTGCCGGTTCCTGGGTGCGTCTATGCCGGACGCCGTGGACCACCTGCGCCGCACCACGTCCCTGGACTACGCCCTCTGTGGGTTGGAGGTGCCGACATATTGGTCGTGGGGTGCAGGCAGATACTCGCGGCAGGTGCCGCTGACGGTAACGCTCAAGATGTCGGCCCCCCTCGGTGACGTCCTGGACCGGATCTGCGGACTGTCCGGACTGGCTTGGAGGGCGGACAACAACACCGTGACTATCGGCGCCCCCATGCGGGTGTCGCCTTTCGAGATGCGGATCTACGACGTCCGCGACCTCCTTGAACCGGTCGGGCGGATTTCGGGGAGGGTAAGCCCTCCGGATTATTCGCAGGAAGAACTGATCCAGGATTTCATAGGGCTCATCGAGAAGGCGTGCCTGCCGGATACCTGGGAGCATTGGGCCGCAGGCGGCACTCGCACCGAGGACGATTTCCGGTTGTATTCCTCGTCGGAGCAAGAGAAGTCGCGTTTGCCTCGGGGACGCGCCGTCCGCGTGGCGAACAGGCCGGGCTTCATCGCCGTCCATCACGTGCGGCGGGTCCACGAAGCGATAGACGACCTGCTGGGGAAGCTGCGGGGGTTCCGGTCGGCGGGAGCGCCCGATTCGTTTCCTTCTCTGCGCGAGACCCCCGCCGAGCCGTCGCCGGAAGAGGCGCGGGCCCGGGCCGCCCTGGCGGAGAAGTGCAGCGTTATCCTGAAGCGCGCTTCACTGGGCGAAGGCCTGGAGAAGCTCATGGGGAGCACGACTATAGACTATGCGCTCTACGATCAGGATTCATGGGTCAGAGACGTGTCCGTGACGATGGACTTCACCGGCCCCCTGAGCGAGGGCCTGGATGAAATCGGTCGTCGGGCAAGGGTAAAATGGCGGCTGGACGGCGACGTCTTGGTGGTTGGTGAGGCAAAGTGGTTGGCCGACTACGAGACGCGTATCTACAACGTCTCGGACCTTGTTCAGTACTTCGACGAACTTGCCTCCGGTAACCATGATTGGTGGGCGGAAGACGGAGGGCCCTGGCCTCCCGGAGCTGTCACGGAGAACCTCATCCTCTTGGCGAAGCAGGCCTGCCGACCGGACATGTGGGTCTTTGTGCCCAGCATCAGTCTGGTTTTGCGCGATGATCCGCAACCAAGCGTCTGGGCACTCTTCCCCGAAGCTGATCCCAAGGCGTTCTTCCGCGAGGCCGATCCCGGGGTGCTGATCGTCCGTCAGAGCCACGAGGTGCATGCCTGCATCGAGGATCTGTTCCGCATGCTGCGGGAATCCGTCGGGCAAGAAACCGACCAGTCCACCCCCATGGACGGTGGGCCGTGAGCGCCGTCTCGTGACCTGCCGAACTGGTCCCGTCATCCGCCGGTTACGAACCGCACTTCGCGCTGCTCCTCAAGCGGCGTCCCGGCCTTGTCCCTGACGTCCGTGGTGACGACGATCCTGTAGGTCTCACCGCTCGCGAGTGGGCCTTCGGGCTCGAAGACGAACCTGGTGCCCTTGCGGGTCGATCGCCAGCTTCCCCGGACCTCGCTGTCGTCCGAGAGCCGGATCACGCGAATGCCCTCTCCCTCGTGGATGGTCCGCTCGTCGATGATCGGTGCGAAGTGGACGGCGATCTCCGACGTGGGCGCGACGTCGTCCGCGCCGTCCCGCGGCGTGGTCATCAGGACGACCGGAGGCAGACCCGCGTCGGGCTTCAGGTAGCGGTCGAAGAAGTCGTGGACGAGCTGGTACCGGTCCACCCCGAGCCTGGCGTCGTACCCGTAGGGAAGTTCGTGGCCGAGTCCCTCCATCAGCATGCTGATGTGGTTGACGTCCAGTTCCTCGAGCCTGCGGGCGAACTTCGGGAAGCCCTCTTTACTGATGACGTCGCGCTCGTTCTCTCCGCAGACGAAGATGGTCGGCGCGTAGTCGGGGGTGATGTACTCCGACTCGAACGTGCCCATGCCCATCGACTGGTATCCGACCTGGATGTCCGACGGGTACCCCTGCCAGGGCTGGGGTTCCGGGGTGCCTTCTGGGAAGCCCTCGTAGCGTTTGCTCTCGGTGCCGTCGACGTGGTTGGGGGCCGAGAGCCTGGTCACCGCGTACTGGCCCTTGGAGTGGCCCATCATGCCGACGTGGTCGGTGTCCAGGTTGTACTTCTCGGCGTTCATGTGGATGTAGCGCATCGCCGCCGTGTAGCAGGCCAGACCGTTCCAGTGGTCGAGCTCGAACTTGATGAAGTGGAAGTAGTGGTTCACACAGGGGTTGAAGCAGTGCCCCATGACCACGTGCGCGTAGCCGCGCATGGTGAACCCGATGTAGTGAGGACGGTAGGCGCCCGGACTGCTGTTCGGGTTCCTGGCCGAGATCGTCTCCGAGTTGACGAGGACCGGCACTTTGCGCCTCGCCTGCGAAGGATAGACGATGTCCATCTTGACGGTATAGTCGAAGGGCTTGCCGTTGCGGTCGACCATGTCCTGCGGGTCGGTCACCGGCTCAAGGCCCTCCACCTTCGGCACGATGTACTCGTTGTAGGAGTCCATGACGTACTCGAGGGTGCCGTAGACCGCGTGCTTGTCGAGCTCCCAGTAGACCAGATCCGTCGCCACGCGGTATCCCGCCGGCATGAAGAAGCAGCGGTACCTGACCGGTTTGAGATTCACGTCCGCGAGCAGCGACTCGGCCTTGACTCCGTACACGGCGCGGAAGATGTCGTGCAGGTCCTTGTCGATGAATGTGGAGACGGCCTTCGGATCGTTGCCGAAATCGACTGTGATGGTGATGAAGCCGTCGCGGATGTTGTCCCGCAGGATCGCGAGATCGGGCTCCCTACCGATCCGCGGCCAGGCGTCGTTCATCACGTAGACGATAACTTCGGCGCCCTCGGGGCCGGTGGCGGGATCCGCGTAGTAGACCTTGAGCGGGACTTCCCGGTCCAGTTTGTCGCACTTCCAGGCGACCGATTTCCGCAAGAACGGGTCCAGCTCCGACCGGTCTTCCGCCCCGGCGGTCGATGACGGAAGCAGCATGGACGTTACCAGCGACAAGAGCAGGAAAGCGGGCAGGGCGTTCATGATCTTCGGATTACCTCTCCTTTGGTTAGTCGGTCTTCCCGTTTATGTTTAGTCCCACAGGCGCCGTCGGCGGTTCATGCCCGGCGAGGGGGCAGGGCGTCTCGTCTGCGTCTGGACGGCGGCTCACAGCCAAGGAGACAATGGGCCTCTACTTCCAGGTTTCGTCGGCCGGCGGTGTGACAGCTCCGTCTGGCCCGGGCGGGATTTCGTTCCGGTATTCCATCCACATGCCCTTCACCCAGGCCGGGCCGTGCACGAAACCGTGCCGCCCGAAATCGCCGAAATCCTTGTCCATGTAGTCGGCGCGGCCTGTCTCCTTCAGGACCTCGTTGATCACAGTGTCGTCCTCGGTCATCCAGCGGTCGACATAGGCGAAGAACGCGTCGTGGTCCCAGTACTTCTCGGCGTGCATCAGCCGCGCCGCCAGTGCCTCGCCCACCCAGCAGGCGCTGGTGTTCGCCCGGCGGTAGCCCTCGCTTGAGGTGAGCCTGCCGGGAACCGGCCAATCCCTGGGGCTGTAGACGTCGACCAGACCCCATCCGCGTTCCCAGTGGTTGCGCATGCTGTCCATCAGGTATGGGCTGTGGCCCATGAAGATGACCTTGGCGCCGCTAAAGCTGGCCTCGAAGGTTTCCCCGCGGTAGGTCACGGGGCCGAACGCCGTCTGGTCGTCCTCGTGGAAACGCACGTCCGGGTAGTGCTCCGAGATGTGCAGCATCTCCTCATCGTCCAGCATGAGACCGGCGAAGATAATGGGCCACTTGCGCCCGCTGTTCAGGCCGCCGTGTGCGGGCCAGCTGTGGCCAGCTCGCACCAGGCCCCAGAAGTCGATTCCCGCCTGCGTGAAGTTGATGAGCAACGGCTCCTTCATGTCCGCCGGGTAGTCGGAGAGGAGCAGCAGGCTGGCCTCACTGGTCCTCTCGGTGAACTGCTGACCGTAGTGAGGCAGGTTCTCCACCGGCGCGGCGAAGCCCCACTGGGCTATGTCCAGCCAGACCCTCTGGAACTGGCGCACCCACCGATCCAGATTCTCCGGCATTCCCTGCACTCGCGGCAGGTTCAGGAGCCGGTCGCGGCGCAGGTCGCGCGCCAGGTAGATCTTGCTGTTCTGCGAGTCGCAGTAGCTGGGGCGGAACGCATCGGGCGGCAGCGGCTCCGCCAGGCAGCACAGCACGGAGGCCGTCTTCAGAGGGTCCACCTTCTGCCCGGCGAACTGGGTCAGCGCGCTGGTCGGCCTGCTGATGGTGGAAACGAGGGCGTCGCCCGGCTTCATCGCGATCGGCAGGTGGCTGACCCGATCGGGATCGTAACGGCTGCTGGCCAGACGGCTGTCGAAGCCCGCCTTGATCCCCGAGGCCTCCGGATTGAGGGTCGAGCCGTTGCGGCACTGCTTGCCCGGATACTCGCTTTCTTCCACGCTTCCTCTGTCGATCTGGTCGGTGACTTCGTCTCCCCAGAGCGGCTTCGGGTCGATCATCGTGACCGTCACCGGACCGACGACGTACCAGTCGCCGTTGACGAAATGCCCGACGCGGGCCGGCCTATCGAAGGTCCAGGTAATGCCGTACTGGGAAACGCTCTCCCGAAGCTCAAGATCCTGAAGCCGGGGAGCGGGCGGCGCGTTTTCCTTAGTGTAGATGACTGCCTTCTCCATTCCGTCGTCGGCGGCCGATGCGCCGGCGAGTGTCACGCTCAGGGTCAACAGAAGTGCGGCTACGGCTATAGTTCTCATTGCGTTTGCTCCTTGATTCCTGCCAGGGCTCACATCGCGGCGCTCTGCCGCAGAATCGTCGGTCATTCGGAGGTCTTGAAGCGGACAGTCTTCTCGTCCTCAAGGCGCGTCCCGGCCTTGTCCTTGATGGCGCCGGTCACCCGGATCTCGTACTCGGTGCCGCTCTTCAGCGGCTGATCGGGCGTGAACGTGAACTTCGTCCCACCGTGCGAGACGTTCCAGGAGCCCCTCAGTTCCCGCTCACCGCGCAATTCCACGACCGTGATGCCCTTCCCGGAAAGTATGGTCTCTTCGTCAATCACCGGGGCGAACTGCACCCAGATCTCGGTCGAGGGCTCCACGTCCTCCGCGCCGTCGCGAGGAATAACGATCAGCACGACGGGCGGCAGCCTGTCGTCGGGCCTCAGATACCGATCGAAGAAGTCGATCACGAGCTGGTAGCGGTCGACGCCCAGTCGGTCGTCGTAGCCGTAGGCCAGCGAGTGTCCCAGCCCCTCCATGAAAAGATCGACGTGGTTCAGGTCCAGCGCCTCCAGCGCCTTGAGGAAGCGCACGTATCCGTCCTTGGTGATGACGTCGCGGTCGTTCTCGCCGCAGGCGAGGATGGTGGGCGCATAGTCGGGCGTGATGTATTCCGTCTCCCACAGGCCCATGCCCATCCCCTGCCAGCCGGCGTGGATCACCGACGGGTAGCCTTGCCAGGGCTGCGGCTCGGGCGATCCCTCCGGGAAGCCTTCGAACTTCTTGCTCTCCTCCCCGGAGGCGTTGTTCGGGGCAGAGAGGCGGGTCACCGCGTACTGGCCTTTCGAGATGCCCATCATGCCGACGTGATCCATGTCGAGGGCATACCTTTCCGCGTACTTGTTCAGGTAGCGCATGGCGGCCGTGTAGCAGGCCAGCCCGTTCCAATGATCGAGCTCGAACTTGATGAAGTGCCAGTAGTGCGTCACGCACGGGTTGAAGCAGTGCCCCATGACGACGTAGGCGTACCCGCGCAGTTGGAACAGGTAGCGGTGGTGGGCGTTGCGGCTCGCCTGCGTGTCCGAGTAGACAAAGACGGGTGCCTTCTCTTTCGCCTGCGACGGATAGACGATGTCCATCTGGATCCTGTAGTCGAACGGTTCGCCTTCCTGCGTGACCATGTCGGACGGCTTCTCGGCGGGCTTCAGCCCCTCGACCTTCGGCACGATGTGCTCGTTATAGGTCTGCATCACGTATTCCAGGGTGCCGTGCGCGCCGTGCTTGTCGATCTCCCAGTAGGTCAGGTTGGTGGCGACCCGGTAGCCCTCCGGCATGATGAAGCAGCGGACCGGGTTGGGCTCCAGACCGATGGCCCTCACGATCGACGGCGTTCTGTATCCGAATATGGCCCTGTGTATCTGGTTTATGTCGTTGTCGATACGGGGCGACGTGGCTTCCGGATCGTCGCCGAAGTCAAGCGTCATGACGATGAACCGATCATCGATGGCGTCCGTGAGAATGGACAGATCGTCCTCGGTGCCGATCCTCTCCCATGCCTCGTTCTTGATGTAGAGAATGACGTCCCTGGCATCGGAGCCCGTGGTCTCCTCCAGGTAGTAGATGTTGAGGGGGTACTTGCGCCCATCGAGCGAGTCGAACTCCCATTCCATCGCCTTCCGCAGATACGGTTTCAGTGCCGAGAGATCATCCGGGGACGCCTGCGAGGCCGAGACGCCCTGGATCGAGGCCAGCATGAGGACGACGGCGAGAGCGAGGGTCAGGCATAGTGTCGGGCTTGTCACGTATTCCTCCTTGGAATGTTGCGTCAGCCGCTCCTGGTCGCGGAGCCGGCCTGGATCTGTGATAACCTTTGGGACATGCGCTCAGCTTCCTCGGGCAGTTCCTGCGCCCGATTGTAGACCTGGCCTATGTCACGGTCCAGGTCATAGAGCTGCGGCCACACGCTGTTGCCCGTCTCGTTGCCGGTGTGGGCCATGAAGCGCGGGCCGTCGTAAGGCGGAATGTAGACGCGGCACCCTTGCCTTAGCACCGTGTTGGCCCGGATGCCTTCCGTCACCAGTTCTGTCCTACCGACGTCATCCTCGCCCAGCAGCGCCGAAAGCAGGTCGAAGCTGTCGGGCGCAGCCCCGGCGGGAACCGCCGAATCCACCAGGCGGGCGAAGGATGCGTAGAAGTCGACGTGGCTGACGAGTGCCTGGCTCTCGCCCTGTCGCACCCTCGCCGGCCAGCGCAGGACGAAGGGCACGCGCGTGCCGCCGTCGTAGAGACTGTACTTGCCGCCTCGCAGTGGACCGGCGGGGCGGTGGTCGCCGCAAAGCTCCTGGGCCAGATCCTCGTAGCCGTCGTCGAGCACCGGGCCGTTATCGCTCGAGAAGATCACAATGCTGTTCTCGCTCAGTCCCAGACGGTCCAGGGCGTCGAGCAACTGGCCAACGCACCAGTCCATCTCGACGATGACGTCACCTCGCGGGCCGAGACGCGTGGCGCCTTTGAACCGGGGCGCCGGCAGTCGTGGGACGTGGGGCTGGTGGAGGGCATAGTAAAGGAAGAACGGGCCATCGCGGTGTTTCTCGACGAAGTCGATGGCCTTCTCGAGGAAGGTTCCCGCCATCTCCTCGTCCTTCCAAAGGGAGTTGGCCCCTCCGCGCATGTAGCCGATGCGGCTGACGCCGTTGACGATGGTCATGTCGTGGCCATGGCTGTAGCGCAGTCGGAGGAGTTCGGGGTTGTCGCGTCCCGTGGGTGCATCCGCGAATCGTCTCGCCTCGTCATAGGTGATCTCGATCGGGTCGGACCGATCCAGGCCGACAACCTCCCGGCCTTCCAGGTAGACGCAGGGCACGCGGTCGTTGGTCGCGGCCATTATGAAGGAGTAGTCGAAGCCCACGTCCAGCGGGGTTGAGGGAAGTGGACGGTTCCAGTCGGGGTTGCCGTCGCCGATGCCAAGGTGCCATTTCCCGACCACGCCGGTGGTGTAGCCGGCCTCTCGCAGCATGGAAGGCAGCGTCGGCATGCCGTGCGGAATGATGAGCGGGGCGTCGCCTGGCAGGACGTGCGCGCGGGGGTTGCGCCACGGGTAGGAGCCGGTCAGCAGGCTGTAACGCGACGGTGTGCAGGTGGCCGCGCAGCCGTATCCCTGCTGGAAGCGCAGTCCGTCGGCGGCCAGCCGGTCGACGTTCGGCGTAGGTATGGCCGAGGCGCCGTAGCAGCCCACGTCCCCGAAACCCAGGTCGTCTGCGTAGAGGATGATGATGTTGGGTCGGTCCGGAGAGCGGCTCATGGCTGTTGCTGCGGTCTCGCTGCGGTATGGGACGTCACGCCGATCATGGTACGCTGTGCCGGATGAGGAGTCAAAGCGCGGCAATGACGGCGGTCAGGAGGCGTCCACCCAGATCGGGCTGGACCACGCCATCTGTCCGTCCTGGCGGCTCAAGCGAGCGTAGTACCAATCCGTGGCTCTTTCTCCGCCGTCCTTGACCTCCCACGTCACGGTCCGCTCTCCCGGTTGCCGTCCGGCCAGCACCTTACCGTTCCGAACGATCTCGATCCGTGCCAGGGGGCACTCACTGGATGCCTCAACGGCAAGAACTCGCTCGCCGTCGATTCGGATTTCCGAGCCCATCGGGTGTCCGTTCACGGAGAATCGGAGCACTACGCGCACGTTCGTGGTCGCGAAGACGCGTCGCTTCCGCAACGCATCGAAAACCGCCTCCCGGGTCAACCCTTCGGACCAGATTCCCGTGATGCCTTGCCGGTGCAGCAGGCGATAGCCGGCCGGCTCCTGTTGAAGGTTGTGGAGTTCGTCGCCCGGGCGGCCGTCGTGGATGTCGCCTCCGCCGGTGAAGCCGAACCGGTATCCTCGTTCCAGCGCGTCGACCACGTGCCGACCTTTCTTCTCGCCGCCGTGGGCTCTGATCGGCAGGGGATTTCCCGCATCCTGCGGTTGCTCGCTGTTGCCCCAGATCGAGTGTATCTCCACCAGTCGCTCGACGTCCGGTGCGTGGCCCATGCTCCAGTCCACGCCCATCTCGGCATTCGCCGAGTGGTGGGGAATCACCAGGGCGCCCCATTGCCGTGCGACGCGGTAGAGGTGATCCAGCCTTCCCTGCTGGGGGTCATTCGGACGCAGTATCGGGCCCCCGGCGCCGGGATAGTAGACGTTGCGGTGTCCGAACTCGCGGCTGGTCCATTCCTGTCCGACCAGGGTCACGAAGGAGTTGTTCTCATTGGCGTCGTTGGTCACGCCGGTGAAGTACTCCCACTGGCGGTCTGTCAGCGACTCCGCATGGTCGCTCAGCGCGAAGACGTCGAGGAAGCTCTCGTGGCGGGCGAACGCGTAAAGCTCCTCGGGGCAGCGCAGGCCGTCGCTGAAGAACGTCTGCGAATGCAGGTCGGACCAGAAGAGGCGCCGGGCAGGCGGTTTCGCGCATACCTCGATCGGGTTGGACACGGCCGACACGTCGCAGCCGGCCAGAGAGACGCGGAGGAACTTGATGCCCGGTGTCTCGTATCGCAGACCGGCTATGCGCACGACCGGACGCGCATCGTCCCTGTAGGGTCCCGAAGCCCCGGCGAATGAGAAATCCATCGGTCCTGCGTACCCATTCCCGCCGTCGAGGGCAATCCGGCCATCGAATTCCTTGGGGACGTTGTCCATGTAGGCGATGCCGCGTGGCGAGCGATTGTAACGCCCGACGGGTCCCGGAAGCCGATGGAAACAGGCCGCCTCAACGACATACGGCTCGGTCAGCACCTTAACGCCAAGGGAGAACGGTTGACCTACGCGGACGGTGGACGGTGCGGCGAGAAACAAGCCTGTCGGCTGCACGGAATCAGCCCCTTCGATAGAAGTGGACCCGCAGAATCGAGCCATGTTGCCTGAGTTTAGGCCCATATCGCCCCAGTACCAATGCCGCGCTCAGCGCGCCTCAAGCAATGGGTGCCCCGGGACGCTGTCCTTGGCACAGCAGCAGACGTAGTCGTCCGGATCCATCGTCAGCACGTCCGCCAGCCGCTCCCACATTGCCGGCGGCTCCTGGCAGAGGGATACGGGCGTTTCCGGGCTCACGCGTCGTATCTCGTCGATAAGGAATCGGTATATCTCCTCCCGCGCAAAGTCCGGCAGCGGGCCCCAGATGCGGCCGGCCATCTCTTCTGCTGCATCGTCAATGGCGCGCAGGAATCGCTCCTCGAACAGCGAACGGTCCATGAGGCGGTCGAACATGCCCGGCTTGTCCAGGCGGCTCAGCGTCTCCAGCGAGATCAGGTCCGGCCGCACGTTCTCGAAAAGGGTCTCGATCATGTGCCGGTTCTCTTCCTTCCAGCCGTGGACCGGACAGACCGCCGAGAGGCGGAACCGCACGGTGTATCCGGCCTGCTGGCAGGCTTGAGCGGCGAGGATCCGCCCCTCCGACGTGGCCGTGTCCCGCTCGATGAGGCGGCTCTGGGTGTCGGCGTTGAGCGTCCAACAACAGATCGTCTGCCCCTTGTGGTCCAGTTCCAGCATGTGGCCCACGTTGTCGCTCTTGGTGTAAGTCATCAGGTAACGGTCTTCGAACTGCGCGAAGTACTCGACCAGCAGCCTGGTCGCGCCCAGTTCCGGCTCCAACGGCAGCGTGTCGGTTACGTTGTCCCACTTCCAGAGTGTCGGCCCGGGCACGCTTCGTACGATTGGATCGACGCGCTCGATCATCTCCTCGGTATTGACGGCGACGACGAGCAGGTCTTCCAGGTAGCAGTAATCGCACTTGAAAAGGCACCCGCGCCCGCTGTGGAGGCCGTAGCCCGTCTGGCATACGACACGGTCTCTGGTCATGATGTCCGTCCGGTCCCGGCGGTGCCAGGTGCCCAGAAGGCGGTTCCGGTACCGGCGTGGCAACTCGCGGCCCGCCGGCCAGTCCTCGGGCGCCCAGCGTTGCACGTCCAACAGCACCGGCGGGTCCCCCCGACGCTGCCGTCCGCTCAGGCGCCGTGATCCGTCCCAGCCGTTCTCGGCGATCAGCGCGTCGATCTGGGCGTCGGATACGGTGCGCACGTCGTCGCATTCCATGCGGGACAGAAGCCGCTCGGCCCGGGCCTCTGCGCGAGGATCATCGTGCACGCATCGGCTGATGTAGACGGCAGGTGGGTGGAGGACCCTCACGAAGTTGCTCCAGTCGAAAAGCGATCGGGGTCCGAAAGCACGGATTCGGGCCCAGCGCCAATGCGCAGGGCTACTGGACGGATAATACGACCGCGTGCCGGGGGCGTCAAACGCCTCGCGATGCACCTGCGGCGAGCCCCGGAGAGCGGCTCGGTGAATCCTGTTGAGCCCCCGACCCAGAGCCGATGGTCGGCCGTGCAGGCGCGGGAAGCGCTTTCTGGGAGTGCGCGTTGACGACGCGCCGTGGGGGGCTAAAATGGATGTTCGCGAAGTCCCGCGTGCCCATGTCCCGCTCGACGCAGTCGGCTTGCTTCCCTGCCTCACCCGGCAAGGGGGCCGGGTTCCGCCGCATCTCCGCGAGCGAACCGCCGGGCATCGGCCAGCGGACCGAACAGCCGCAAGGAGAGTCACCATGGCGTCCGACAGCAAGGAACTCATCCGCCGGTTCCTGCCTTTCTATCGTCCCTACAAGGGCCTGTTCGCGCTGGACATGGGGACGGCCCTTCTGCGGACCGTGCTGGCCCTGTGCATACCGCTGCTCATCCGCAATATGCTCAAGTACGATCTGCCCGCCGGCGACCTGAGCGGCGTCTGGATGGTACTTGCCGGAGTGGCGGTCCTCATCGCCTTGATGAGCGCCACCGCCTATATCAACACGAAATGGGGTCACGTGCTGGGCACGCGCATGGAGGCCGACATGCGCGCGGACCTTTTCCGTCATCTCCAGAAGCTCTCCTTCAGCTACTACGACAAGACCAAGACGGGCCACCTGATCTCGCGCATCGCCAATGACCTGTTCAACGTCTCCGAGATGGCCCACCACTGCCCCGAGGACATCATCGTGTCGTGGCTGACGTTTGTCGGCGCGTTCGTGGTGATGTTGAGCTTCTCCTGGCAACTGGCCCTGATCGCCCTCGTCCCGCTGCCGTTCATGGGCGTCTGGGCATACATTTACGGCATGCGAATGCGGAACGCCTTCCGCCGCGTGCGCGAGCGCATCGCCGACATCAACAGCAGCGTGGAGAACTCCATTCAGGGCATCCGCGAGGTCAAGTCCTTCACGAACGAGGAGTTCGAGGTCGAGAAGTTCGGCGACGTCAACACGGAGTTCCGCTCCGCGAAAGAGGGCATGTATTCGACGATGGCCGCCTTCCACGCGGGGATGATGTTCTTCATGGAATGCTACACGCTGGTGATCATCGGCGGCGGCACGTTCCTGGTGCATTCGGCGGCGATCGACCTCGCGGACCTTATCGGGTTCCTGCTCTACGTTCCCTACATCATGAATCCCATGCGGCGGTTCGTGAACTTCATAGAGCAGTTCCAGCAGGGGCTGGCTTCGTTCGAGCGGTTCACCGAGGTAATGGATGTCGAGCCGGACATCGTGGACCGGCCGAACGCCGTCCATCCGGAGAGCGTCCACGGCGACGTTGAGTTCGAAGACGTCTGGTTCCGGTATGAGGGATCAGACGAATGGGCCCTGCAGGACGTGTCGATCCGTCTGCCCCGGGGCAGCACGGTTGCGCTGGTCGGCGAGTCGGGGGCCGGCAAGTCCACGCTGGCCGCCCTGATCCCGCGTTTCTACGAATGCACCCGCGGCCGGATCACCATCGACGGCATAGACGTGCTGGACCTTCAACAGCTCTCCCTGCGGGAGTGCATCGGGCTCGTTCAGCAGGACGTGTTCCTGTTCGACTCGACGATCCGCGAGAACATCCTGTTCGGTCGGCCGGAAGCTACCGAGGAAGAGATGATCGCGGCGGCCAGGTCGGCCAACATCTACGAGTTCATTGCGTCGCTGCCGAACGGGTTCGACACGATGGTGGGGGAGCGTGGCGTACGGCTCTCCGGCGGGCAGAAGCAGCGGATCTCGATCGCGCGCGTGTTCCTGAAGAACCCGCCGATTCTCATCTTCGACGAGGCCACATCCTCGCTGGACACCGAGTCCGAGAAGCTCATCCGCAGTGCCATGGAGGATCTGTGCCGCGGCCGCACGACGCTGGTGATCGCCCACCGCCTCTCGACCGTGCAGAAGGCGGACTACACCTACGTGCTCCGCGGCGGCCACGTGGTCGAGCAGGGCCAACACGAGGACCTGCTGGAGCGACACGGCTACTATAGCGAGCTCTACGCCCACGGAGTTTTGTGAGAACCCCGAGACGGCGCCGCCGTGCCGTGGTCGAAGGCCCTATCGACCCACCCATCGGGTGCGTGGGTCTCTCCCATGTGCTTTTGACGCGATGACTGCGGTCGGATACGGTCAGCCCATGACAGTCCAGACAAGAGGTGCACGACTATGAACTGGTTCGGTGCGAAGTCATTCGTGGCATTACTGGTGGTTGTGTTCGTTGTAAGCTCTTCCGGGGCGGACGCCATGGACACACAGACGGAGGTCGGCGAGCGGCGGCAGGTCAGTCAATACGGCATCACGTGGGAATTCGACCGACCGGCGCTGTCCGGCCGGTTCATCACCGGGGACTGGTGGGTGGTGGGCCCCGTGAACATCGTGCGCATAACGCCCGCCCCTGGACCGGCTCCGCAGGATGCCGAGGCGGAGATCAAGCGCGATCAGTGGGGCAATACCAGTATGCGAGACGACAATCGCATGCGCAACGGATCGATGGTCATCCTCGAATGCGGCCCCGGCCAGGCCTATGACTCGCGCAGCGCGGGCTACGATCCCGCCCTCGGAGTCACGTTGCCTCACACTCTGGAGGTCAACCGTTCGCTGGTGTCCACCGTAAGCAACGAGGATCTGACCGTTCCCAACTTCTGCCGGAAGATCATGTGGCAGTCCGAACAACAGCAGCAGGCGCCCCTGCGTGCGGCGGCGGTGCTGACGTGCCTGGAAGAACAGCCCCCGGCGGACGCTTTTCGGCCACCTTACGCGGGCTCGCAGAAGCCGATCTACCCCGCTTCCGAAGTCCGGTGGGGCCGGCTTTTGCGGCTGGCGCCGGCGGGCGAAATGCCGTCATGGGACGAGTTCGAGCGGTACTTCCAGCGGCCGTGGCTCGATCACATACCCAGTTGGGTCCAGCGCGGCCTGTCTCCCAGCGAGAACCAGCCCGCCTACGGGCGCGAGCACGGGCGGCTGGTGTCCATCGCCGCCCTCATGGTCCACCTCGACGTGCCCAGAGAGCGAAAAGAGACGCTGACGCTCCGGCTGGTGCAGTTGGGCATCGACCTCTCCGGCCTGGCCAAGGTCGGCGGGAACTACAACCACGGCGGCGGACACGGCAGCGGACGCAAGTGGCCCCTCCTGTTTGCCAGTCTCATGCTCGGCGCCCCCGAACTCCGCGACCTGCCGGAGACGGCCGTGTTCCACGAGGACGCCCAGACCTACTACGGTAAGGGCTGGTTCGGGCAGACGGCGCTCTGGCAGATGGTCACGCACCACGGCCCGCGCGAACCCTACGAGGAGAAGCACCCGTCGGAATGGGAGCGTTGGGACAAGACCTCCGAGGGCTACCGCGTCTGCTGCAATGCCGTTGCCTGGATTGGGACGGCCCTCGCGGCCCGCATGATGGAGGCCGTCGAGATATGGGAGCACGACGCGTTCTTCGACTATTGCGACCGCTGGATGCGGCCGGACGACCCATACGCCGAGGCACGCGGCGACTACGGCAGGCCGCGCGGGGAGACCCAGACCTTCGATCCTTTCGTCACGGCCATGTGGCGTGCGTACCGAGACGGAACTCCCGAACAGCCTTACTCCGGCAGGAACTACAAGTGGGTCTGGGAAGACGGCGAAGGCAAGTGGGTGCCCAATCCGCGCCCGACTGACAGGTAGACGCCTCTTCCCGGTGGGCCTATGCTCTCGCTCGGTCCGAAGGGCCCCCCGCCGAGCGGCCGGGCAGCAGGCCAGACCCACGAAGTATCCTCTTCTTCAACCGGTGCTTCCAGGCTTCCCGCGGCTCTGAGGACGACGGAGAATACGCCCAGGGCAATGGCCATTGCTGCGAGCAGCGTCAACAGGCATCCGGCGCTGCCGAATCCGAATTGAGCCCCTCCCGCAGCGGCGAGCAGTGACGTGACCCCTGCCCCGACGGCGAGTGCGGCGAGGACCGCCCCAGTGGCGCCCGGCAGAACGAGGACTGCCGAGATGGCCGCAGGCACTGCGAAGACGGCCAGCAGGAAAGCGGCGAGGCTCTCCCATTCGCTGCGTGGCTGATGCACCGTGACGTCCGGACGATCGACCGGCGACGGCTCGATGGCCACAGCCGGTTCTTCCGGTGCCACACCGAGCAAGGAGTAGACGCCACCGGGGACCGGGTCCTTCCAGTTCGTCAGCACGCACCCCGCAAGTTCCGCGCCTGCCGCTTTGAGCGCGTCAAGAGCCGCTCGAACGCGGCCGCGGGGCGTGTATTGGTAATCCGCGGCGAGGACCACGGCGTCAAGATTCTCGCCGACATTCCAATCTAGCGGCCAGGCCCTCGGCTTGGGCAGTTTGATCACAACGTAGGAGAAGCGGCTGCGAAGCTGCTCAAAGAACTGCGATGCCCTGTCACGGTGCAGATTTGCACCGGCGGCGGGAAGGAACTGCAAATCGCCGACTCTCGAGGGGATGACGGCCCAGTCCCGGGTGTTCCCCGTAGCGGACCTGTCTGTGTCGGGCGAGGGCACAGCGGCAAGTGCTGCCATGTCCCGACCGGCTTTTGCGCCCTTCTCGGACTGGTCGGGGAAGAACTCACTTAACGGCCCACCCGAGTCGGCGTCCACGAGGCCGACCTGCCGATCGGGGAAGGCCTCGACAAATGCCGTCGCCAGGCCTATCGACAGGCGTGCATCATCATCTCGGCGGGTCGTGGGAACCACGCCGATAACCAGACTCTCCGATGCCCTGGACCGCAAGAGCAACCGCCGGCAGATCGCCCGAATTGCCGGCGCGGCAATCGGCCGCAGACGGTCCCTTGCGGGTGAGTCTGCCCGCTCCCCATCGGCCTTAAGGCGAGACCTTCTGCCAGCTCCCACCTGCATCCTCCCTGCCACTCAATACGATGGCTCAAGATAGCAGGCTCCACTGCCCAGGCAAATTGTAGCACAGAAGGGGAAGAGGTCAAGGCTTTGTTCCATCGTAATCCTCAACCGGAGAACCCCAAGAACATACCTCGCCGAAACCGTGCCGGGTGTCGGCGCAAAGACCCATGCTATAATCGGGCGACGCTTGCCGAATCCAGCATTTGGTTTCAGACCTCATGGAGGAACAGGATGGTCCGACGATGGATAAGGCTCACGTTGGTCGTGTTTGCGGCGACCCTTGCATCGGTGTCGCTCGGAGCGCGTTATCTGGCCGCTGACGCCGGAGCGGAGTCGAAGGCCGAAGGAGTCACCGTGCTCGACACGGCGGGAGTCTGGCGCATATACCACACAATGAAGATGCCCGTGATAGAGGAGGGCGGGCGCCCTGCTCCCATTCGGTTGACGGGCAATGAGGGCGAGGCGTGGCAGGGGATTCTATCGGCCGACACCGCGCCTGCGCCCGACGGCTGGGCGGAAGTCGAGTTCGACGACAGCGTGTGGCTGCGCGGCACGGCGATTCGGGCATGCCGCTCGCCGTTCTCGGCACGCATCTATCTACGGGGCAAGTTCACCGTTACAGAACCCTCGCTTGTCCAGGATCTTACGCTGCACGCGGACTACCACGGCGGGATAATCGTCCGGCTCAACGGCGAGGAGGTGGCTCGTCGGCACGTGCCGCCCGCAGGGCCCGGGGCAGATGGCCTGGCCGAGTCGTACGGCGAGGAAGCCTACATCTCGGAGACCGGCGAACTGCTTGACCTTCGCGGGAACCTGCCTCAATTGACGGAAGGTCTCTCCGAAGAGACACTCCGCCGGTATCGTCTGCGCGAGCGATCCCTGGCTGCTAAGCTGCCGGCGACGGCGCTACGACGTGGACTCAACGTGCTGGGGATTGAGGTCATCAGATCGCCCTACCATGAGGTCCTGAACCGCCACAAAGCTGTCCACGAATACAAGTCGAAGGACGAGACCGTTGACCTTTCCTGGAACACGTGCGAGATCCGGGGCGTTCGTCTCATCGCGGAGTCGGCCGGCGGCCTGGAACCGAACGCCGTTCGTCCTCCGGGCTACCAACTCTGGAACAGCGACATGATGGCGACGGATTACGATCTGGACTTCGGCGACCGGGCCGAACCCCTCCGCCCCGTTCGCATTATCTGCCCGCGCGGCGGGGCGGCGTCCGGGAAGATCGTCGTCGGATCGGATGAGCCCATCGAGGGGCTGCGGGCCAAAACCACTGACCTGGAATCCGAGGGCGGCGCGACTATCCCGGCTTCACGAGTGCGCGTCCGCTATGCCCTGCCGTGGACCGGTAGGCCGCCTTTGCTGACCACGGAGCAGAACTTTGAGACCGTTCCGTACCCCGCCCCTGTCGATCCATTGATGGCCTTGAGCGACGAACCGTTGGATCGGTTTCCCGTGCGTGAGAAGCCGATGGACACCCCGCCGCCCACCGATCGCGACATAGCCGCGGCCAGGCGCTACGGAAGCGAACTCGGCATCTACCTGCGGCGAGCGGGCTCGCCCGGGCCCGTCTTCGGGGCCGTTGTCCCGGTGTGGGTCACGGTGTCGGTCCCCCGTGACGCCGAGCCGGGAGCCTACAGCGGCGATCTGACCGTGGCAGCGGGAGGAAGGAATCTGGGGAAGGTCCCCGTCAGCCTGAAGGTGGCCGATTTCACGCTTCCCGAGCCGCGCGACTTCCGCACCTGGGTCGAGGTGGTGCAGTCGCCCGATACGCTTGCGGTTCAGTACGATGCGGAGATGTGGTCCGATCGGCATTTCGAGCTCATAGCTCAGTCCCTGAGATACCTTGGCGAGGTCGGAAGCCGGGTGGTTTACGTCCCGCTGATCGCTCGCACGAATCTCGGCAACGCCGAGACGATGGTCCGCTGGGTCGAGCGCGCCGACGGCACCCATGACTTCGATTTCTCCGTCATGGATCGCTACCTGGACCTCGTCGAGGAGCACATGGGCAAGCCGCGATTCGTGGTTTTCAACGTCTTCGACCTTCACCTTGGAGCGGGTGGCGGGGGGCCGCGATCCCACTATTCCGAGCGCGCCGTGGGCAATCGGCCGATGGTCACCCTCCTGGATCCGTCTGACGGCAGTACCGAAAACGTTCACCTCGCCCCCTACGAGGCACCCGGCGGCGCAGAGGCGTGGGGCAGGCTGTTCTCGCAACTGCGCGACCGAATGCGTCGGCGTGGCCTGGAGCAGGCGATGGTTCTGGGCATGCTGTCCGACATCTGGCCCAGTAAGGAGCAGGTGTCCGCGCTGAAAGAGGCAACCGGCGATCTGCCGTGGTCCATCGCCGCCCATGGTCGCTACTGGCAGCAGGAGCGGGCGCTCTACGACATCGCGCGCATCGCCTACCACGCCCATGCGTTCGCCACGCAGTACGGTTTCAACCGGAGCCTGATGGGTTGGAAAGAGCCGCAGTTGCACGCGTCGTTCGAGCGCTGGGGCAACATCCCCATCACGCCGCCGGCGCGATGGCGCGCTTTTGCCGAGATCGCCATCACCGGCAGCGTGCGCGGAGTCGCCCGCGTCGGCGGCGACTTCTGGCCGGTGGAATTCAAGAGCAGGCGCGGCCGAGTCACCTCCGCTCAGGTCTGGGCCCGCTACCCCGAGGCCGACCTCAAGCAACTGAGCCTGAAGACCGCGATCCTGGCGCCCGGGCCGAACGGACCCGTCGCAACCAGCCGGTTCGAGGCATTCAGGGAAGGGCTTCAGGAGGCCGAGGCGCGGATCGTTATCGAGGCGGCGCTCTCCGACCCCGATGCGCGCCGTAGGATGGGTCCCCAGCTCGTAGAGCGCTGCGAAGCCGTGCTGGCGGATCGGTTGCGGGCGATGTGGCGCAGCGTTCATCCCCTGCAGGTCGGGCCGGCGACGCGGCATTCGCTGGGAGCGTGGCGGGCCCTTTCCACCGGCGTTGCTGGACAGGCCTGGTACCTCGCCACCGACTGGCAGACGGCCGACGAGAATCTCTTCGGGCTCACGGGCGAAGTCCGAAGGGCACTGGCCGACCAGGCCCGCGAGCAGTAGCGTTGGAGCACGCGCCCGCCTACTGCGTTGTTGCCGCAAGGTCGTGCAGCCTTTCGGCGAAGGTTTCGATGAGGAGGCGGTAGGTCAGGCGCTTGAGCCAGAGCTTGGGCATGGACGACAGGCCATAGTGTGCGCCCGCGAGCTGTCCATAGACAGCGCCCGTCGTGTCGGCGTCGTCGCCCAGGTTCACGGCAAGGAGGGCGCCTTCCTTGAAAGACTCGGAGTTCCAGAACGCCCACAGCGCCGCCTCCAGGCAGTCCACCACGTAGCCGGTGCCCCTGATCTCCGGCGGCTCCTTCTGCTTGAACGATCCAGACGCGACTTCGTCGATCTTCTCCGCTAACGGCTCAGCGCGCCAGATTCCCGGCGCCGGTTCGTAGTGATCGGCCAGCAGTTTCTCCTTGGGGACGCCGTGCAGCGCGCCCACTATCAGCCCGCCGAGGTAGCGGCAGGCGTCGATGCATTCCCGCGTGCCGTGCGTTGTGCGCGAGCTCTTCCCCGACATCCGCACCGCTTCCCGCGGGTCGCCGGCACAGGCCATCGGCACCGGCGGGAGCCGCATGATGGAGCCGTTGCCGGCCGACTCCGGATCGGTCGAGCCGGGGAACGGCTCGTGGGTCTCGACGAACCGGCTGAGCGCCGCCGAGACGGTGTTGCCGATGTCGAAACACTCACCGTTGCTGCTCAGGTACCCTCTATCCCGCCAGCGCACGTAGCGTTCAAGCTGGTCGAGGGGGTCGAACCCTTCGCATTCGGTCAGGCTCTCCGCCAGGCACAGCGCCATAGAAGTGTCGTCCGTCCACTGTCCGGGCTCCAGGCAGAACGGCCCGCCCCCGACCATGTCGGTTATTGGCTCAAAGGTGCCAGGCTGTTTGAACTCCAGGGTTGTGCCCAGGGCGTCGCCGACGGCCAGCCCCACCATGCAGCCCCGGTACCGGTCGATCATGTCGGTGTCTCGCTTCCTGTCCCGCTGTCGGTGCACCTTCGCGCGCAGCTGCATGATGTACTTGCGGATGGCACGGCTGAACGTTAGCGCGGACTGCGAGCGGAGGTCGTCTTCGTGACGTCGGCAGTACCGGTTGCTGGCTTTGTTGAGGTAGTTGTGGCAATAGCCGGCGCAGGTCGCCATCAGGTTGTAGCGACCGTAGCTGCCTCCGTAGCGGATGGGGAATACGTGGTGGACCACCTGACCGGGCCGGCCGCAGACGGGGCAGGGGTCGCCCCGGACCGAATCCGCCCTGCCGTGACGTTGCGTCAGCCGCCTGATTCTGGCCATCTCCTCCCTGGACACACCCTCCATGCTCTCCCCCGAAAGCAGCCCCTGGAACCCGGCGGCCTGAGTCAATGAGCCAGACCACACGGTCGGTCTCTGGCAGTGGAAATGGTGGGCGGACCGGGACTCGAACCCGGAACCTCTTGCTTGTAAGGCAAGCGCTCTAGCCGACTGAGCTATCCGCCCCTGAACCAGCGGTACAGGCTATCAGCGCCCGCCCGCGCCGTCAAGGATCGGAAGGGCCGCGCGAATGGATGTCCCGGGCTTTGACACGCTCCGGCGGCTATGCTATCAAGGAGAGCGGAACGTTTGACGCGCCGATGGCGGGAGGGCGAGGCGGTGAGAGACGCGCTGAAACGGCTGATCATGTTGGCTGTGCTGGCGGTTGCGTTGCCGGCAGCGGGGTGTGCCCAGTACTGGAACGACCGGGCCAGCGACTTCGCCGACACATTCGACATCGGCGTCACCTTCTCGCGCAAGCCGCAGTTCGTATTCTACCACAGCTTCGAGTCGATAGTGGCCCTGGGCTACGCGAACTACGAGGCAATGTTCTACGGCTGGGGCGGCGGCCAGTTCGGCGCCGAACGTCATTGCCTGAAGGCCTACGGCGTCCTGCTCTGGGGCGACGAAGAGGCCGGCTGGGGCAACTACAACAGGAACGACCCCAACACCCTCTACACCCAGTACGTAGGGCTGGTGGGGATGCCGGTGGGCTTGGCGACCGGTAACTCCAACCCGCACTACGTGCCCACGTGAATGCATTACATCCACCTGGGCCATGTTGGCCTGGTATCCAATTTCCGGTGGGGGCAGATCGCCGACTTCGTGTTGGGCTGGGCGACGATCGACTTCGCAGGTGACGACGGCGGCAAGGTGGGTCACTGGCCCTGGATCCCGCCGAAGACGGGCCTGGCCCGCTGACATACACCTAACCTGCTTCTCCGGACAGTATCTTGACAGCGGATGAGGCTTGCGTTATTATGTGAGTATTCCATCACATGCTTGAGCAAATTATGGACGAGCAAACGCAGCGACTGTACGAACTGAAAGCCGAGGTGCTGAAGGCGCTGGCGCACCCAATTCGCCTGGCCGTTGCCGACTTTCTGCGCGGAGGCGAGCAGTGCGTGTGCGACATCGCCGAGCACGTGGGCGCGGAGCGGTCGAACGTTTCCCACCACCTCAGCCAGATGCTCGGCGCGGGGGTGCTGGAGTGCCGTAAGGACGGCCTGCGGGTGCTGTATTCGCTGAAGACGCCCTGCGTGCTGAACTTCTTTGCCTGCGTTGAGAACGTCCTCAAGGAAAGACTGGAGAGCGACGCCGAACTGCTGCAACGGCTCTGAGAAGGCGGCGGATCCGCAGCGGCATCGACGTCTCTTTTTTTTCGCTGTATGCGTGAGTGTTTCGTCACGTATTAACATACTCGAGCGGGCGGACGGTCCCGGAGTGAGAAGGCAATGAACCGGCGTAACGAGTGGAAAAAACTGGCGGCGATGGTGGCCGTGTTCCTGGCCGTGTTTTACCTGCCGGTCGGGGCGAGGCGCTTCGACAACGCCGTGCTGGAGTCGCTGCATCTGGCTCGCTGGTATGCGCGGGAGCACGTGCTGCTGTGCCTGGTGCCGGCGTTTTTCATCGCAGGCGCCATCGGCGTGTTCGTCAGCCAGGCTTCGGTAATGCGCTACCTGGGCGCGCGTGCCAACAAGGTGCTGGCCTACGGGGTCGCTTCGGTTTCGGGAACGATCCTGGCCGTGTGCTCCTGCACCGTGCTGCCCCTTTTCGCGGGCATACACCGCATGGGGGCCGGGTTGGGGCCGGCGACGGCGTTCCTCTACTCGGGGCCGGCCATCAACGTTCTGGCCATCATCCTGACGGCGCGCGTTCTGGGTCTGAAACTGGGCGTAGCCCGGGCCGTCGGTGCGGTGGTGTTCAGCATCGTTATCGGCGTGATGATGCACCTGATCTTCCGCCGCGAGGAAATCGAGAAGGCCAACGGCCAGGCGGCCATGCCGGAGCCGGAGGGGGGCCGTCCCTTGTGGCAGAACGTGCTGTACTTCGCCTCCATGGTAGGGGTCCTGGTCTTCGCCAACTGGGGCAAGCCGACCGAGGCGACGGGTCTGTGGCATGCCATCTACTCGGCGAAGTGGCTGATCACGTCCGGCTTCGCGCTGGCGTTCGCCGCGATCCTTTTCCTCTGGTTCGAGTTGAAGTTGTGGAAGCTCGCGGCCGCGGCCGTTCCGACTGCGCTTGTGGCGCTGCTCTTCCCCCATGAGCCGATGATTCCGTTCGGTGTCGGCGTGGCGGGACTCGTCGCCGTCACCGGCACGAGTGAGGGAGAGACACGCGAGTGGCTGGGCCAGACGTGGGGCTTCGCCAAGCAGATACTGCCTCTTCTGTTCATCGGCGTGCTGATCGCCGGCGCGCTTCTGGGCAGGCCCGATCACGAGGGACTCATTCCGGCCGAGTGGGTGGCGAAGGCCGTGGGCGGCAACAGCATTTGGGCGAACCTGTTCGCCTCCGTGGCGGGCGCATTCATGTATTTCGCGACGCTGACGGAGGTGCCCATCCTGCAGGGCCTGATCGGCAACGGCATGGGGCAGGGCCCCGCGCTGGCGCTGCTTCTGGCCGGGCCGGCGCTGAGCCTGCCCAACATGCTGGTGATACGGAGCGTGATGGGCACAAAGAAGACGGTGGTCTTCGTAACGCTCGTGGTCGTTATGGCGACGATCTCGGGCATCATCTTTGGTGCCATTGCTTAGAAAAGGGAGTGGACCTTATGTGCGCAGCGGACTGTGGATGTGGTTCGTGCGGCAAGAACGTGCTGTTCTACGCGTGCTCCGGCGGAGCCAACGTGGCCGAGATCGCCGACCGTGCATGCCGCGAGTTGATGTTCGATGGTGAGGGCATAATGTTCTGCCTGGCGGGCCTGGGCGCCGACATCCAGGGGATGATCCAGACGGCGAAGGATGCGGACATGAACATCGTCGTCGACGGCTGCCCGATGGACTGCGCCAAGAAGATTTTCGACAAGGCCGGCGTCACCAATTACCGGCAGTTCAAGGTCACCGATATGGGCATCGAGAAAGTGAAGGGCGTGCGCGCCGAACAGGAGCAGATCGAGGCGGTCATCGAGGTCGCACGGCAGATGATCGCCGAGGTGTGAGAGCGTTTATCGATCAGTAATCGAACTAAGGAAGCGCCATGAAGAAGCTGCAGATTCTGGGCACCGGTTGCCCGAAATGCAAGAAGCTGGCCGAGAACGCCGGCAAGGCGGCGGACGAGCTCGGGCTCGAATACGAGCTGGTCAAGGTCACCGACGTCAACGAGATCATGAAGTTCGGCGTGATGATGACGCCGGCGCTGGCCGTTGACGGCGAGGTAAAGGTGGTGGGCAAGGTGCCCGACGCCGATGCGCTGAAGGGCCTGCTGTCGTGAAATGATCAATGGGCATTCAAGAAGGGGCGAATATGAACAAAGGTGTGAGGGTGGCGATAGTATTAGGGCTGGTCGCTGTTGTCGGGCTGGTGATGGCCATGAAGGAGCCTTCGGGACCCTCGAAGGCGGACGAGCGGCCCTCGGATTCCCCGTCCACCGCCTCGGTGGACCAGTCACCCCAGCAGGCCGGCGTTCCACGGCTGCTGGAGCTGGGGTCCGTCAGTTGCGTACCGTGCAAGATGATGGAGCCAATCTTGGAAGAGTTGCGTCAGGAGTACGCCGGCAGGTTGCGGGTAGACTTCATAGACGTGTGGAAGGATGCAGATGCCGCCCGCAAACATAGCGTGAGGGTCATCCCCACCCAGGTATTCTTCGACGCATCCGGCGAGGAGGTCTTCCGCCACGAAGGGTTCTTCCCCAAGGAGGCGATCCTGGCCAAGTGGAAGGAGCTTGGAGTGGACCTGGCTGCCGAGGAGACAACCGCCTTCCAGCGATTGACCCCCGCCCGGCCGGACACTCGGTCAGCGGAAGCCATCTGCTACATGTGCGAAGAGGACATAGACGCGCAGACGCTGGTCGTCGTGCGAACGGACAAGGGCGCCGTCCGCCTCTGCTCCCCGCACTGCTACTTCATCATGTATTCCTGCCTGACCGAGGACACGGCCGGCTTCGAGCAGAGAGTCTCCGTCACAGACTACGCTACGGGCCAAGCGGTGCCGGCGGCGGATGCGGCCTACGTGGAGGGTCTCGACGCGCAGAGCGGCCGGCCCTGGATTCGGGCCTACGCGGACCATGCTGAGGCCTTGAACGCACAGAAGACCTCAGGGGACTACATTCTGAGCTTCGACTTTCTCCGGGACCGGGAACTGACGCATCGGTGCGGTTTCTGTGACCGCGCCTGCTACCCGCAGGACGCGGCCGAGGTGATCGCCGGCGGCGTTCGCACGTGGGGGTGTTGTTCCCATTGCGCGGTGGGCGTGGCGGCACGCACCGGTCTGGACATTGAGGTGCGCCAACCCGACCGGCTCACCGGCGAGATGGTGGTGGTGAAAACGCTGAACGGCAGCGTAGCCTCATTGGAGCCCGCGTCCGCTGTCGCCTGGTTCGGCTTGCGTCAGAAGGCCGACGGCCAGTGGACCTCGGCCGGCTGCTTCCACCAGGGCTTCTTCGCCAACGAGGAGAACCTGCGAGCGTGGGTCGAGCATAATCCCCTGGCGACCGGCAGGATGATCACCATCCAGCAGGTGTTGGCAGGCAAAATGGAAATGACGCCTCAGCAGGTCGCGAAGGCATGCAAGATCGGCGAATGTGCGCCGCGGTAGCTACCGCTGCGCGTGTGGAAAGTGCCGAAAGTTCGCATTAAGGTCCGTGCAACCGCAGCAGATGGAGTTGAGCATGTCAGACCAAATCGTGCGACTGATCAGGCTTTTGATGGTCCTGTTGGCCGCCGTGCTATTCTGTGCAACAGGCTGCAGCTACCCCAAGCATCGGTACGAGGACGCCGCCGAGATGTTCGATATTGGGCTGACGTTCTCGAAAAAGCCGCAATTCTCGGCGTACATGAACTGCCCCGTGGTGGCACCCCTGGGCTACGGCAAGGTGGACGGCACTTACGTGGGCGTGGGCGGCGGCGAGGTGGGAATCAAAGGAGGTTTCCACCAGGAAAGCAGCGGGACGCTCGTCTGGGGCCGCGAGGAGGTCAGCTGGGAGGGCTTCGACCCCGAAGATGCGGACACGCTCAGCGTGCAGGGCGTCGGCGTGCTGGGGCTGGCCGAGAACACCGAAGGCGACCCCTACGAAGTCGCCTGCATTCATTACCTGCATCTGGGCTGGGTGGGCGGCACATTCAACATCCACTGGCTCGAGATTCCCGATTTCTTTGTGGGGCTTTTCCTGCTGGATCCGATGCGGGACGATGGAGAAGACGGCGGGTTCTGGTTCTGGGGCAGGCGCGAGCAGATCTCGGCCACTGGCAGCGATCTGCCCGTGGCGGCCGCCCGGCCGGGCGTTCCTCCGATGCATTAGTGAGCGTGTCCGGCCTCTGGCCGCCGGGCGCACGTCCAGGAGAATGGAGACTTCGCATGATGGTGAGACCCATATCGCTGCTCGCCGTGCTCGCAGCATTCAGCGGCTTCGTTGCCCTCGGCGCGGAGGCGGCCCGTGCGGAAACGGTTTCCAAAGCATACCCGCACCTCTTGAACGGAGCCCTGGCTTCCGCGGCCCTCAGCGACCTGCCGGACGGCGTCTTGCTCGACATGGGGACCGCACAGATCACTCAAACCGCCGTGGACGACGTCCTGGCTCACTCGGGCGCGGAACTCAAGGACCAGTTGCGGAAGAACGCACTCTTCCTGGTGCAGGAGATGGCGACGAAGCACCTGCTCCTTAGAGCAGCGCGGGACTGGGCCGCCGAAACGGAGGCTGACATCGAAGGCAAGTCGGAGCCTGAGATCATCGGCGCGCACCTGCAGGGGCGCGTGTCCGGCCTCTCCGTCTCTGACGAGGAAATCGTTGAGTTCTATGCCGGCAACACAGACATGTTCGGCGGGGCGCAACTGAAGGACGTGAAGGATACGTTGCGACAGTTTCTGCTCAAGTCGAAGCGGCAGGAAGCGACGGACGAGTATGTTCGCACCATTGCCGGCACCTATGGAGTCAGGATATCGAAGGACTGGCTCGCGACTCAGGCGGCCATGGCCATGGACAACCCGGTGGACAAGGCCCGCGCGAGCGGGAAGCCCTCACTCGTGGACTTCGGATCCGTCGGTTGCCGGCCCTGCGAGATGATGGCCCCGATCCTTGAGGAGCTCAAGAAGAAGTACGAAGGGAAGGCGAACGTCCTCTTCGTGCACGTGGGCGAAAACCAGGTACTGGCCGCCCGCTTCGGGATCAGGTCGATCCCGGTGCAGGTCTTCTTCGACGCCGAGGGGACGGAGATGTTCCGGCATACGGGCTTCCTCGCCCAGGACAAGATGGAAGCGCAGCTGGCTGAACTGGGGGTGCAGTGATGCTAGAACGGGTTTTTACCACGCTGAGCCAGGCCTTGGCGGGCGCGCCGCTTCTGGCCCTCTCGGCGGCGTTCGCCTGGGGCATCTGCAGCATTCTGCTCAGTCCCTGCCACCTGGCCAGCATACCGCTCATCGTCGGCTTCGTGGACGAGCAGGGGCGCATCTCGACCAGGCGCGCGTTTTTCATCTCCACCCTGTTCTCCATCGGCATTCTCATCACGATCGCCGCCATCGGGGTGGTAACGGCCGCCGCCGGACGCATGATGGGCGACGTGGGCAGATGGGGCAACTACGCCGTGGCCGCGGTCTTCTTCATCGTGGGCCTTCACCTGCTGGACGTGATCCCCAATCCGTGGTCCGGGCCGGGCCGGGTCGGAATGAAGCGTAAGGGCCTGCTGGCCGCGCTGATCCTGGGGCTGGTCTTCGGCATCGCGTTGGGTCCCTGCACGTTCGCCTACATGGCTCCAATGCTGGGCGTGGTCTTTCGAACCGGCAGCACCAATCCCGTTTTCGGCGGTCTCTTGCTGTTAGTCTACGGCGTGGGGCATTGCTCGGTGATCGTGGCCGCGGGCACCTCCACCGAGATGGTCCAGAGCTATCTCAACTGGAACGAGCGCTCGAAGGGTGCCATAATCCTGAAGAAGGTCTGCGGGGTCCTCGTGATCCTTGGCGGCCTTTACCTTATCCACACAGCGGCGTGACGGGACGGCAACTCACCATGTCCATGCCACCAAAGCAGGACTGCGGCAGCGAGAGCAAGCCCCACGGCGCGCGCCGCCGCCAGGTGATGCTCGCCACGGCCCTTGTGCTGGCGATGGGTCTTGTGGCCGGTGTGCCGTCCCTGTGGACTCGCGACCTCTGGCACGATGACGAGATCCGTCTGACCGAAGGGGCAAGGGAGCTGCTTCTGTCGGAGGAGGGGTTAGTGCCCCGGGTGAACGGCAAGGCGGACTTGACCGTCGCGCCGCTGCCTTCCTGGGCCACCGCGCTGTTGTGGAGGGCCGGCGCCGGGACGCTCTCCGCGCGTGCTTTGTCCGTGCTGTCCGCTCTGGTCTTGGCAGCGGTCTGTTTCCTCGCCGCGCGGCGCCGTGCAGGGCTCGCCGGCGCATTGTTGGCGCCGGCCGTCGCACTCACGACGATGGTGCTGTTCTGGCACGTGCGCAAGGGCGGATCGGACGTCTTCTGGGCTCTGCTCTTCACGAGCAGCATGCTTGCAGGCCATCGGGCGCTTGAGGGTACCGAAGGCCGGCGCGGACGCTGGTGGGTGGTCTGCTACGGCTTCGCAGCCCTGGCCGTCCTGTCCGTGGGCCTGTCGGCTGCGCTTCTAGCCGGCCTGGCAATCGGTCTCTACTGTGTGCTGGGCCGCACGAAGCCAACGGGCTCGGTTATCCCTCACCTCATAGGCATCACTGTGTTCGCGGCCGTCATCTTTATGCCCCTCGGGACCGCCTATAGAGGCACGCAGGGCATTGCTGGAGTACTTGCGCCATTGGTCCAGGACTTCGCAGGATTGCGCGAATCGGTGCGGGAGGGGGAGCTGCTGGAGGCGTTGCTGGCGACCGTAGCCGGGCTGCTTCCGTGGATTGCGCTGCTTCCGGGTGCGTTGTCCCTGCTGTTGCGCAGGCGCCCCCGGCATGGTGGGGGCTTCGGGTTGTTCCTGACCGTGTGGATCGCCGTGCTCGCCGTGCCGGCCGTGCTGGGCGGACGCGAGGGTGCGCCGGACTACGCCGTTGCCGTCGTCCCGCCGCTCGCTATCCTTTGCGCCGAAGTACTTGCATCGAAGAAGTCTGCTGCCAACAGCACGAGCGAGAAGCTGGTCTGGCCGTTTCGCATGGCCCTGGCCATCTCCGGGCTTTTCGTCGGTCTGCTCCTGGTTATCGGGGTGCTTCACATCTTCGACATATCTTACCTGCTTCTGGGCAAGCACCATGTGTGTCCGGTCACCGACCAGCCCTACTCACCGAGCATCCTCTACGCCATCGTGCCCTTTGTCGCTGTCTCGTTTGCGTCCGTGCTGGCGGCGGCTCGTACCGGTATTGCCCGCCCTGTCCGCCGGGCGTGGCTGTTGGTCCTCGCCGTGTTCCTCCTCGGCATCCCGGCGGACCTGTTCCTTACTCCTTTTATCGACGCGTTCCGGACTGCCCGGCCGTTCGCTCAGAAGGTCGCCGGCCAAATCCGCGCGGAAGACACCCTCTGCCTCTACCGGAGGGACTACGACGGGCTGTACAATCTTTACACCGGTCGAACGCGAATCCCCGTCCTGAAGAACGAGGAGCAGCTTCTGGATCGGCTGGCACACCCGGACGTCCTGGTCATCGCGGACGAGAAGTACCTCAAGAGGATCGACGAGCCGGTTGATTGGTCGGGATTGCAGGTGGTCGGCGGGCACGTGGGCGGCCACTACATGCTGCTGGTGCGCGGCAAGTCGGCGGACGACCCGGAGCCGCCGTTCGCCGGCAATAGGCAGGTTCCCGCTCGGCCCTCTCCCGAATGATCTGCACTTCAGGAATGCCTCGCGAAGTCGAGCTTCGTTGAATGGAGTTCGTTGGATGGTTGATTCTCAACAGGGCCGCGCACAAGCGTCATCAGACGCCCATTCGCAGCCGCAGATTGTGAGCAGGATCACCCTGATCGGCCTTGTGGCGAATCTGCTCCTCTCCGCCGTGAAGCTGGCGGGAGGCGTCCTGGGGCACAGCCAGGCGATCGTCGCGGACGGTGTGCATACGCTCTCGGACAGCACCACTGACCTGGCGATCCTGGTCGGTGTGCGCTACTGGTCGCAGCCCCCGGATCGCTCGCACCCCCACGGGCACGGGCGCATCGAGACCGTGGTCACGGCCGGCATCGGCGTCCTTCTCGGTGCAGTGGCGGCGGGTCTCGCGTTCAACGCCGTGGCCACCTTCGCTGAGGAGCACGTGAGCCCGCCCGGCTGGGTCGCATTCTTCGCCGCGCTGCTGTCGGTCGTCAGCAAGGAGGCCCTTTACCGATGGACGGTCCACACGGGCAGGCGGATCGGATCGTCCGCCGTGGTCGCGAACGCCTGGCATCATCGCTCGGATGCGTTCAGTTCGGTTCCGGTTCTGATTGCCGTGGCGGGGGCCCGCATGTTCCCGCAGTGGGCGTTTCTCGATCACCTGGGCGCACTGATCGTGTCGGTCTTCATCTTCCGCGCCGGCGTCCTCATTGCATGGCCCGCCTTTCAGGAACTCATCGACGCCGGGGCGTCCGCCAGGGAGCTCGCCCGGATTCAGGAGATTGCGTTCGCGACCCCCGGCGTGAGGGATGTGCACGCCATTCGTACGCGGCGCAGCGGCGAGGCCCTCCGGGTGGACCTGCACGTGCTGGTGGACGGCGACCTGACCGTACGCGAAGGTCACCGGATTGCGGAGCAGGTACAGGCGCGGCTGCTCTCCGATGGCCCGCGCCTGTCGGACGTGGTCGTACACATCGAACCATGCGAGGAAGAGGGTGCCTGAGAGCACGCGTCGCTGGGAGTTCATACTGTGCTAACGCGGATGGTGAACTATGACTGAACAAGACGACATAGCCAGGGCGGACGAGATCCGCCAACAAGTGCGAGATGCCTATGGCGAGATAGCATCTGCAGGGGGGGCATGTTGCGGAAAGCCCTCCTGTTGTGGGGCCTCCGCACCCGTTGAAGAGACGGCGAAGGCGATCGGATACAGCGAGGAGGACCTGGCCGTTTTGCCTGACGGGGCGAACATGGGTCTTTCGTGCGGCAATCCCACGGCCCTCGCTTCCCTGCACCCCGGGGACACCGTGCTGGACCTGGGTAGCGGCGGGGGGCTGGACGTCTTCATTGCCGCGCGGAAGGTCGGCCCGGATGGGCTCGCCATTGGCGTGGATATGACCCCGTCGATGATCTCCAAGGCGCGACGCAACGCTGCGGCTCTGAGCGAGTCCCAGGGGATTCAGCACGTCGAGTTCCGGCTCGGAGAGATCGAGCATCTGCCGGTGGCCGACGCGAGCGTCGACGTGGTGATAAGTAACTGCGTCATCAATCTCTCGCCGGACAAGCCGCAGGTCTGGCGTGAGATTGCGCGAGTGCTCAAGCCCGGGGGGCGCGTCGCAGTGTCGGACATAGCCCTGAAACGCCCCTTGTCGGACGAACTGCGCGAGTCCGTCGAGGCCCTGGTTGGGTGCGTTGCCGGGGCGGTCCAGGCGGAGGAAACACGGCGCATGGCACGGGAGGCGGGGCTGACCGATATATCAATGAAGGCACGAGATGAAGCCGTAGACGTGCTCTTTCAGGGAAGCGACGAGCTTCTCCGCTCCGTCGCCGAACTTGTGCCGCCGGGCCGAAAGGCCAGTGACTATGTCACCAGCCTCGAAGTAACGGCGCGCAAGCCCGGACAGAAAGGACATTCGGATGACGTCTGAAGCGGAGGATACCGCGCCGAAGGGGCTGAGTTTTTTCGAGCGTTACCTGAGTTTCTGGGTGGTGCTCTGCATACTGGCCGGCATACTCCTGGGCAAAGCGGCTCCGGGCATGGCGGGGTTCCTGGACGGGCTCTCCATCCGGGTGTCCGGGGCGCCGGTGATCAGCATTCCCATCGCCGTGTGCCTCTTCCTGATGATGTACCCGATCATGGTGAAGATCGACTTCGCCGAGGTCGTCAAGGCGGGGAAGAGCGTGCGCCCGGTCGGCTTGACGTTGTTCGTCAACTGGGCGGTCAAGCCGTTCACGATGTACGGGATCTCGCTGCTGTTCCTGGGCGTGCTTCTGCGGGGCTTCATCGGTCCGGATGCCACGGATCTCGTCAAGTTGCCGTTCGGTCTCGACCTCGCGGAAGGCACATCGTACGGGGCGGGTACGGTAGTCGTGGAAGGCGGCGCGAAGATGCTTCAGATTCCCCTCTGGCGCAGCTACCTGGCGGGATGCATCTTGCTGGGCATTGCGCCGTGCACGGCCATGGTGCTGGTCTGGGGCTATCTGGCCCGCGGCAACGACGGCCACACTCTTGTGATGGTCGCGATCAACTCCCTGACCATGCTGTTCCTGTACGGTCCGTTGGGCGGATTCCTCCTGGGTGTCGGGCGGCTCCCGGTACCCTGGCAGGCGTTGCTGCTGAGCATAGGCGTCTACGTTGCGCTTCCCCTGGCGGCCGGCTTCCTGTCCCGTAAATGGATTGTGTCTCGCAAGGGCGAGGTGTGGTTTCGCGAGCGGTTCCTGCACGTCCTCACCCCGGTGACCATAATGGCCTTGCTGGCCACGCTTGTGCTGCTGTTCAGCCTGAAGGGCGAGTTCATCCTCTCGAATCCCCTGACCATCGTCTGGATCGCGATACCGCTTTTCATCCAGACGAACGTCATCTTCTGGGGGGCGTATCTTGGCGCAAGGGTCCTGAAGCTCAGCTATGAGGACGCGGCGCCCTCGGCGATGATCGGCGCGTCCAACCACTTCGAGGTGGCCATCGCGACGGCCACCATGCTCTTCGGGCTTTCATCGGGCGCAGCCCTGGCGACAGTGGTGGGCGTTCTGATAGAGGTGCCGGTGATGCTGCTGCTGGTGCGGATATGCCTGCGGACCAGGCATTGGTTCGCGCCTGAGTCCGGTCCCGAAGTGCAGGCGCAGTAAGGGCGAACAGTCTACGGCTCCTCCCCGGCGGCCGCTGCCCGCTCGTCGCACCGCGGGATGCCCAGCCGCGAGAGGATATCTTCCATAAGGCACCACTTCGTCAGCGCGGATTGGAAGAGGTTGGCGCCGACAAAGGCGGTGAGGAGGAAGAACCAGGGAGTGACGAAGTAGCCGAGCGCGAGGCTGGCCAGGATCATCGCGCCGGCAATGAGACGGATCCAGTGTTCCATGAACATCGCGGATTGCTCCCGGCTGTCTTGGGGAGACATCTGGTCAATGACCTACGTATCCATAATACCCGCTTCCGGCATGGAGCGGAACGGCCTTAAGAGATGGAGATGCGGATGGCGGACAAGGTGAAGGTTCTTCTCCTGTGCACGGGCAACTCCTGCCGCAGCCAGATGGCGGAGGGCTGGGCGCGCGCCCTGAAGGCGGATTCGGTCGATGCCTACTCGGCCGGCGTGGAGCCGCACGGCGTCGACCCGCGGGCGGTTCGGGCAATGGCCGAAGCGGGCATCGACATCTCCTGTCAGGACTCGAAACACGTCGACGCCCTGCGCGACGTGGAGCTCGATTACGTCGTCACGGTCTGCGACCACGCACGCGAGCACTGCCCCGTCTTCCCCGGGCGAGTCAAGAGGGTGCACGTCGGCTTTGAGGATCCGCCGCGGCTTGCGCGCGAGGCGCAGAGCGAGGAGGAGGCGATGGACCATTACCGGCGTGTGCGCGACGAGATCAGAGCGTTTGTAGAAGGCATGCCTCACAACCTGGAGGAACAGTGAGCGGGGCAGGCGTCATTCCACGCCGGCCGCGCTCCTGACCGCACGGAGCGATCGGCTCATGTGCCGCCTCTCCAGGTAGCGCCACATCCGCAGTTCCTTTCCCAGTAGGTAGCGGACATGGTGCCTGACCAGGGCGCTCATCGCCAACGTGTCCTGGGGCCGCACGGAAAGCGTCTCCGTCTCCGTCGGATCGGACTCGGCCAGCGCGGACAGCATCGTCAGGTGCTCGGCCCGCGCCACCTTCACGTCGCCCCGGCGGTAGCGGTCCCCGCCGCTCTCGCAACGCCGGCACAAGGCGCCGCCGTCCGGTGCAGAGAATCGGACGCCTCCCCGCACGGGCAGGGGGCCGCCGCAGACGGCGCAGGCGGCGAAAGTGGGCAGGGAGCCGTGCTCGTGCAGTGAACCGAGCTCCAGAGCCAGCACCGTAACCCCGAGCGCGCCTCCGGCCGCCAACCGCTCCAGGCCCCAGCGGATGAGGCGGAAGTAGTCGGGACACGGCTGGCCCTCGATGGTGAAGTTCAGCGCCAGCTCGGCCGCATAGTAGCCGCAGAGCGTGCGTTCCAGGGTCGCCCGGATGCCGCGGAAGCCGTCCACCAGGGATCTCTGCGTGAGGTTGTGGAGCGAGCTGCTGCGGCGCACGGTGAACACCAGGTCGTAGAGCCCCAGCAGGTCGAACCCCGTGCGGATGCCTTTCTTCGGGGCACGGGTGACCCCCTTCGCCATGAAGGACAGGCGCCCCCCGTCGCGGGTCAGGAAGCCGGCAACCTGGCTGGTGTTGCTGTACGCGACGCGGCGCAGGCAGATGCCCTGGGTGTGATGATATCGGGCCATCGCTCGGGCTCGGTGTCAGCGGATACGGGGAACGCGGCGGCCGTCTACTCCTCTTCCGCCTCGTCCAGCTTCAGGAAGACGCGCTTGACGCGGCGCTCGTCGCTCTGCAGCACCCTCACGAGCACGGGGCCGACGTGGAACTCCTCCCCGGGCTCGGGCACTCTCGCCAGGTGAGCGGTCACGAAGCCGCCGATGGTGTCGTAGTCCTCGTCCTCGGGTATTCCCAGCTCGAACAGCTCGTTCACCTCATCGATGTGGACGCGCGCGTCGGCGTCGATGCCGCCGGCGGAGCGCCGGCGGATGCGGTTCTCGTGGTCCTCCTGGTCGTATTCGTCCTGGATCTCGCCGACGATCTCCTCCATGATGTCTTCGACGCTCACCACGCCGCTGACGCCCCCGTACTCGTCAAGCACCACGCCTATCTGCACGTGCTGGCTCTGGAACTCCTGAAGCAGGGGGCCGACCGTCTTCGTTTCCGGGATGAAGAACGGCTTGCGCATCACGTCGCGCAGCGTGGCCCGGCCGATGTCGGTCTTGCCCGCGATACCGATCACATCCTTCATGTAGACGATACCCACGACGCTGTCCAGCGTGCCCTCGTGGACGGGTATGCGGCTGTGCTGAAAGCCGGCGAGCACGTCCAACGCTTCGGCGAGATTCGTATCCGCGTGCAGGCTTTCGATCTCGGTCCGCGGCGTCATGATCTCCGCGACGTCAACGTCACGGAACTTGAGGATGCCCTCGATCATCTGCTTCTCTTCGGCTTCCAGGGCGCCCTCGGCCGTGCCGTCCTCCAGCGCGACGCGGATCTCCTCCTTGGCGGCCTCCACCACTTCGGGCTCGGGCTCCTCGTCCGGCTGCTGAACGCCGTTGGGCCGGCCGGCTGCGCCGATCCGAAGCGGGGCCGAGAGCCAGTAGAGTGGCGGAAGAAGCGGGCGCAGCACACCGGCGGACCAACGCCTGCCGATTGTGCGCGCGACGAGTTCCGCCAGCCCGAGCACGGCGAACGCCACTGCGCCGGCGGCGAAGGGCCCGTAGGCGCCCGCGCGCACCCGGAGGAAGACAAGCGCGACGAACAGCACCGTCAGCACCAGCCGCACCAGCACGCAGAAAGACGCCACCGACCTGGAATGCTCCAGGTACTGCAGGTAGATGTCTTTGCGAGTCGGAGTCTCCAGCTCGTCTTCCAGTTTGGCCCAGGAGGCGAACTGAAGCGCGGATTCCGCCATGGCCGTCAGGAAGATGCCCGCCCAAACGGCCGGCAATTCGGCGCCGCCAAACAAGGATGTCTCCTCCAATAGAGTCTCAGAATTCCACCGTGCGGCCGACGGCCGTCAGGATGTCCTGTTCGCGCGCCCGCATGCGGTGAGTGTCGTCCGGATCGTGATCGTCGTAGCCCAGCAAGTGGAGCAGACCATGCACAATGTACAGCAGAAGCTCGTCTTCCGGGCCATGCGGTTTCGAGGCGGCGACGCGGACGGCCAGTTCGGCGTTGACGACTATCTCGCCGTTCAGGGCATCCTCGCTCGATTCGTAAGAGAAGGCCAGAACGTCGGTCACGCCGTCGCGAGCCAGGAAGCGCCGGTTCAGTTCGGCGATCTCCTCGTCGCCGACCAGTGCTACGCTGAGTTCGGCGTCACGCGCCTCCATCTCCAGGCCCGTCCGCAGCGCGCGTCGGATCTCCGCTTCCGGCAGGCGTACGGCGTCCTGCCTGTCGCTAATCTCCAGTTCCATGGCCCCCCGCCGGCTGCGGAGTGGACGTTGCCCCGGTCTCCCGAGACATCTCCTCCAGTCCCGCCTCCGCCTCCTCCTGACCGGGGTAGCTCACCCGGTTGTGGAACACGGCCATCAGCCCGTGCACCAGTGATTCCTCGATGCGCTGCAGGTCGGTGATGGTCAACTGCGATTCATCGAGCTGACCGTCGGAAAGCCGGTCGGAGATGATGTCCTGCACCAGGTTCCTGAGCTGGCCGGGCGACGGGGAATCCATCGACCGTGTGGCGCTCTCCACGGCGTCGGCCAGCATCACCACGGCGGCTTCCTTGCCTTGGGGCTTCGGCAAGCGATAGCGGAAGCTGCGCTCCTCCAGGTCGCCGCGGCCGTTCTGCCCGTTCCTGGCCTTCGCCCAGAAATACTTAAGCACACTGCAGCCGTGGGACTGCAGGATGATGTCGCGGACCACGCGCGGCACGCCGTACTCTTCGGCCATCTGGGCGCCGTCCTTCGGGTGGGCGGTGATGATCAGGCTGCTCATGGTCGGCGACAGATCGTCGTGCGGGTTCCGCGCGCTCTCGGGCAGGTTCTCGCCAAAGTAGTCCGGCTTCTTCAGCTTGCCCACGTCGTGGAAATAGGCGCTCACGCGCGCCAGCAGCGGATTCGCGCCGGCCGCCTCGGCCGCGTCGGCAGCCAGCGTTCCGACGATCATGCTGTGGTGATACGAACCGGGCGCGTCCAACAGCAGGCGCTGCAGAAGCGGCTGGTTGGGGTCGCTCCATTCGAGCAGGCGGATGTCGGTCGTCACCCCGAACAGGGTTTCGATCGCCGGCAGCATGCCGCTCACCAGGAAGCCGCTGGCAAGCCCGTTCGCCAGCGCCAGCAACGAGCGCGACAGCATCGGCGAATTCCACGGGCTCACGGCCTCGCTGCTGTGAAGCACGGCCATGAGGCCCAGTCCCCAGACGGCGCAGAACTGCGCCGCTCCCGCCAACAGGCCCGCCTTGATGAGCGTGCTGCGTGTGCGCACCTTGCCGCTGAGGAGGGCGGTGATGATACCGCCGAGCAGCAGCGTGAAGAACTCCATGTCCGCTCCCGGCGAAGCGAGTCGCACCAGCAGCGCGAAGAACACGGCCACGTCCATGCCGAAGTGCTGATCGTAGACAAGGCACATGATCATGACGGCCAGCGGCACCGGCACCAGCAGCGGCGTCACCCCCCATATCACGCACATCCGCGCCAGCGCCACCAGACCGAGCGACACCAGACCGAACGACAACATCTGCAGTTTCTTGTAGGAAAGCTCCGGCCGGTAGCGCGATACGTAGATCGCCGCCGCCGCCATAATCAACACCAGTATGGCGACCACTCCGCCCAGATACTCCAGCATAAGCACTCGGCCCGTGGAACCAGACCAGTACTGCTGGCGCTCGGCTGTCAGGTCCACCACGTGCTGGCGGGTCACTTCGCTGCCCTGGGCCAGTATCAGTGCGCCCTGAGAGACTTCCTTCACAACGCGGGGCAGGTCGCGGGCCACCTCGTCGGCCAGCATGCGGCTGCGTTCGACATCCAGCGAGATGCTGGGCGAGAGCACGCTCGTGAATGCCCTGCTCGCCAGGTCCGCGTCGTCCGGCGCCAGGCCCGAAAGCGCAGGCGCCATCAGCTTCCGGAACCGACTGTCGTCGGCATCGAGCCGCGGGATCTGTGCGAGCGTCGTCTCGTCGGCCGTCTCGCCCTCGCCCACGTAGGCCGTGGTTCCGCCCTCCCGGTCGCGCACAATCCGCTCGCGCATGTCCGCCGGCGCGACAACGTGCGGCGTCTCCGTTCCCCGCAGTGCTTCGCTCAACTCGGACAGCCGGGAGCGCAGCTCGGGCAGCAGGGCGAAGAACGCCTGCTTCGAGAACTCGGCGGGCAGATGCTGCCAGGCTGCCGCACCCTCGCCCCGCTCGATTCCCTTCAGCAGTTCCTCGACCGACTGCGACCATGCCCGGCCATTCATGCGGAATGCCACCGGCGCCGTCTGCAGGCGGCGCCTCAGCACCTGCCGCATCGCTTCGTAATCGGTGCTGGTGAAGGGCACGCGAGCCGTGAAGTCGCGCGGCGAGGTCTCGCCAAGCTCCACCGGCAGCGGCGGCCGGCCGATGACCATGATGAGTGCGAGCAAGACGACGAATACGATGCCGAAAAAGGCACGGCTCAGCAAGGCGAGCGCCGGGTGCGGGCGGGCTTCCTCCGCGGCGGACCGGCTCATCTTGCTGGCCCTGCCGCCGTTGGTCGCTCTGTTCTTATCCTGACGCATCGTCGCCCCCCTGGCCCGGTGCGCAGCCGTTGTCCGGCTGCCGCCGGTAGGCGTCCAGTATCCGCTTGACCAGCCGGTGTCGCACTATGTCCGATTCGGACAGCCTCACTATCTCGATGCCTCGCACACCTTTGAGCCGGTCCTGTGCGTCTATGAGGCCGCTCTTCTTGTCCGGCGGCAGGTCCACCTGCGTGATGTCGCCGGTGACCACCAGCTTGGCATGCGCGCCCAGTCGCGTCAAGAACGTTTTCATCTGCGCCACCGTGCAGTTCTGGGCCTCGTCCAGGATGATGAACGATCGGTCCAGCGTCCGTCCGCGCACAAAAGCCAGCGGCAGCACCTCGATGATGTCGTTCTCGATGTAGCGCCGCACGCGACGGGTGTCCATCAGGTCATTCAGCGCATCGTAAAGCGGCCGCAGGTAGGGGTTTACCTTGGCATACATGTCGCCCGGCAGGTATCCGAGGCTCTCGCCGGCCTCCACGGCCGGCCTGCACAGCACAATGCGGCTCAGCACGCCGCGCCGCAGGTAGTTCAGCGCCACGGCCACGGCGAGGTAGGTCTTTCCCGTGCCGGCCGGCCCGATGCAGAACACGATGTCGTTGTCGAACATGGCCTCCACGTAGGCGGACTGCCCCCGTGTCTTCGGCTGGGTGCCGGGCCACAGCTCCTCTTCGTCCTCCACAACGACGGCCGGCAGCTCTGACGGGCTGTGCTGATAGTCGCGGATCACTCGCTCCACCTCTTCGCGCGTGATGGCGCCCCTCTGCTCGATGGTGTCTTCCATGGCCAGGAGGGCGGCCTCGCACTGCTCCACGCTACGCGTGGCTCCGGAGATGCGCAGTTCGCCCCCGCGGGCGAACACGTCCACCTCAAACGCCTCGCGCAGGCGTTTCAGGTAGGTGTCGTGCGGCCCGAACAGGCGCACCACGTCGTCCTGGTTCCCAAGCTGTACGGTTCGTTCCAACTCGGTTCACCCGGGAAAGGCGGAGAAGATCATGTAGCTCACCGGCGCCGCGAACAGAACGTCGTCCAGCAGGTCCAGCATGCCGCCGGTGCCCGGCAGCAGGCTACCGGAGTCCTTGATGCCGGCCTCACGTTTGAGCAGGCTGGCCGCCAGGTCTCCCAGTATGCCTGCGACGCCGACCGCCGCGCCGAACACGAGCGCCGCCGCGCCGGACAGCACGCCCCAACTGGACATCCCCAGAGCGTACGCCACCAGCCCGCTGGAAACAACCGCTGCCACTGCGCCCGCCCAGGTCTTGCCGGGGCTCACCTTCGGGCTCATCTTCCGCCGGCCAAACCAGGAGCCGATGAAGTAGGCGCCGGTCGAGCCCGCCTTGCAGACGATGACGACGGTGAGGACGCCGGCCACTCCGTGGCCAAGCCGCACGGCGGTCAGGAATCCCAGCAGCAGCGGCACGTAAACCAGCCCCGCCGCCGTCGCCGAGACGGCGGCGAGCGCACCCTCGATTCGCTCCGTCAGTATCCTCTCGGTGAAGGCCGCCATCACCGACACGCATAGGATCACCGAAGCCAGCAGCCAGGGGCTGGGCGTCGCCGCCGAAGCCCAACCGGACCACTGTGCCACGAACAACGCCGCGCCGCCGAGGACCAGCGCCGGCCTATGTACTTCGGCGCCGGCCCTTCGCGCGATGCGGGCGAACTCGTCCATGCCTATCGCCACCAACGCCGCACCGACGGCCGCGAACACATAGCCTTGCGGCCAGTTGGCATCCAGCGCGGTCAGCAGGGAAAACGCCAGCACCAGGCCCGCTCCAATCAGTGTCCGCTTCCACATGGAGACCCGCCGAGGTGGCTCCGCCGGCTGCTCTGCTTCGGGCTGCCCGGACGGTGCGGAATCAATTTCCTGGCTGTCCGGACTCATTGGGCATCCTCGGAAGGGACGGGGGCGGCGTCGGGCACAGCCCCGAATCGTCTGTGCCTGTGGCCATAGTCCTGCAGCGCCAGCATAAGCTCCCCTTCGTCGAAGTCGGGCCAGAGTGTGTCCGTAACGTAAAGCTCCGTATACGAGAGCTGCCAGAGCAGGAAGTTGCTGATGCGTTTCTCGCCGGCGGTGCGGATCAGAAGGTCCGGATCGGGCATGCCCGCCGTGTAGAGCCGCGCTGCAACGGCGTCCTCGTCCACCTCTTCGGGCACCAGCCGCCCGCTCTGCACATCCTCGGCAATCCGCCGCGCGGCCTGTGCTATTTCGCGGTGCGATCCGTAGTTGAGGGCCAGAACCAATGTCATGGCCTCGTTCGCGGCCGTCACTTTCATCGTGCGCGCCAGTTCGCGCTGAACCCCGACGGGCAGCCCTCCCACCTCGCCGATCACCTTGAGGCGCACGCCCGTTTCGACGAATTCATCGCGCCGTTCCCGCAGGAACTTGCGGAGCTGCGACATCAGGAATCGTACCTCGGACTTGGGCCGTTTCCAGTTCTCGGTGCTGAACGCGAAAAGAGTCAGCAGCGGGATCCCCAGGTCCGCGCAGCGGCGCACGACTTTGTCCGCGCTCTCCGCGCCGGACATGTGCCCTTCGGTGCGGGGCAGGCCCCGTTTCTGCGCCCACCGTCCGTTGCCGTCCATGATGATGGCCACGTGCGTGGGCATCTTGTTCGGCGGCTCATTCATCCGACTGGCGCTCGATTGCCTGACTTCGATTGGGGCCGACCGACACGAACTCCACCCGCGCGCCGGCGATCTCCTCGACGCGCTTCAGGTAGCCGCGGGCCTCCGTGGGCAGGTCGCCCCAGTTCCTTACGGACGAGATGTCGCACTGCCACCCGGGAAGCTCCTCGTAGACCGGCTCCACCCGCTCCAGCAGCCGCGAGTTGGCGGGGAAAGACTCAAGAACACGCCCGTCCACGCGGTAGCCGGTGCATATCTTGATGGTCTCGAAGGCGCCGAGCACGTCCAGCACGGAGACGGCCATGGTGGTGGTGCCGCTGAGGCCGGCCGTGTAGCGCAGGGCCACCCCGTCCAGCCATCCGCAGCGGCGGCGGCGTCCCGTGGTGGCGCCGTATTCGCGCCCGCCGTGGTCCTCGATGGTAGTGCGGATCGTCTCTCCCACCTCGTTGTCCTGTTCCGTGGGGAACGGTCCGGCCCCCACGCGGGAGCAGTACGCCTTGGCCAGCCCCATCACTCGGTCTATCTTCGTGGGCGGCAGGCCGCTGCCGCAGGTGGCGCCGGCTATGACCTGGCTGCTTGTTACGAACGGATACGTGCCGAAATCGATGTCCAGCAGGCTGCCCTGTGCGCCCTCCAGCAGGATATTCTTCTCGTTCGCAACGGCGTCCAGAACGATGGGGACAGTGTCCTGCACGAACGGCTTCAACTGCCGGGCGTATTCGCTGTACTCCTCGTACACCTCGTCCACGTCCAGCGGATCGGCGTCGTACACCTTTTCCAGCATCAGGTTGCAGGTCTCCATCGCCGCCTGCAGCCGCTCGCGGAACAGGTCGGGGTCCACGAACTCGGCGAACCGAATGCCGCTCCGTGACGCCTTGTCCGCGTAGCAGGGGCCTATGCCGCTGCCGGTTGTGCCGATGCGGTCGCCGCCCAGCCATCGCTCGCGCGCGGCGTCCAGGGCCTTGTGATGGGGCAGCACCAGGTGGGCGCGGTCACTCACGGCCAGGTTGCCCGCCACCGCGATGCCCCGGTCTTCCAGACCGCGGATCTCTTCCAGGAGGCCCTTGGGGTCGACGACCATGCCGTTCCCCATCACGCACGGCATGCCCTCTCGCAGTATGCCGCTGGGGATCAGGTGCAGCACGAACTCCTCGTCGCCGATCTGCACCGTGTGCCCGGCGTTGGCTCCACCCTGGAACCGCACGACCAGGTCGAATCTTTCGGAGAGGGCATCGATGGCCTTGCCTTTGCCTTCGTCTCCCCACTGGAGGCCGATCAGCAGCAGTGTCTCGCCCATCTGGAACTCCTCTTCACAAAAAAAGACGATCCGCACTTCTACGCCGTCCCGAGCGACCGTTTCAGACGCCGCCGCCGCCGGGCACGCCGCGCACGCAGAATCGTCCCGTCAGTAGTTTCAAGATCTGGATTTCCGGCCGCCTTCGCTTCGCACACGCGAACTTCGGCAGCCGCCGTTGATTGGGAATCGGGGCGGGAAGCCACGGCGCCACACGAAGCCGTCTCTCTCGATCTGCCCCAGGGGTCACCGCTCTCACAACCATACCGGTCGCTCCAGCTTCCTTAGCATTATACGGGATGCCCGGCGGGGCGTCAACCCCGGCGTGTGGGCGAAACAGTTGTCACAAATGCCTTTGTGGCAATACCTTACGTGCCTTCACGTCGTCGGTCGGCTTCCTCCCTCCACACGGCACGGCGCGAAAGGCTCAGGCGGTATACCTCGCGCGCGGCACGCAATCGCTCGCCGGATGTCCAGCCGGTCCCGGTGCAGCGCCGCAGGCATCTCAGCCGGTCCAGCAAGGTTATGCACGCCGGGACGCCCGCATTCAGACGGGCCAGTGCCTTGACCCAGTCGCGGCGGCTCCAGGAGCGGCCGAAGCGGATCCTATCCAGGTCCACCAGCCACAGCCGATAGCCGTCTTCCTCCCGCTGGACAAGGACGTTTGTGGGCTTTGTGTCCGGATGGTAGACCTCCTCGGCCGCCATCCGGTTCAGCAGGTCGGCAACGGCACGACCCAGTTTTGTTCTGTCGTTCTGCGAGATATCATGCGACCGCAGGTACTCGTACAGGTCGCCCTCGTCCGGCAGGGCCTCGGTGAGCAGATAGTCGGCCCGACCGCAGAGCTTGGACCGGCTCTCGAGCAGGGCCAGTGGGCGCGCGGCGGGCAGTTCACGAACGTCGAAGCCGCGAGCGGCGATCCATGCCGACCGCGCCCGGCTGCGCGGACGCAGGGCGTCTTTGATCCGCTCGGGAAACGTCCTGCGTAAGAACGCCTTCGCGCAGACGGTGCTCGGTTCGGCCTCCTCGGACGGGCGGGGCTGGTCGCTGGTGAACGGCGGCACGCGTTCGGCGTGGACGATGGTGACCTGGGTGCGATGCCCGTCGCGCATGACCTCGGCGCCCGATCCCTTGCCGGTCATCGCCGCCCGGTGTCGGCCAACTGCCTCCAGCGCGTCGACGGTGGAGAAGTCACGGCGGCGGTGTACGACGAAACCGTCGGCGCGGCCCGAGGTGAAGAGCGAACTCTCGACGAGACATCGCCGCGTGCGGCTGCGCATGTGGATGCGGTGAAGGCGGTCGCGCTCGCGCCCGGCGCGTCGGCGTAGTTCCTCCACGCTCCACGGGATATCCCCGCGCATGAATCCGGCGAACACCTCCAGGAATCCGGCATCGTCGCGGGGCGTGATGCCGTACTGCTCCGCGGACAGCATGAACATGCCCAGCATGCGCAGCAGCCCGCGTCGACCCGGGCGGCGGAGTCGGATGCTGTGGTGGTCGAGGATGTAAACGAGGCCGCCGGCCAGTCCCTCGTCTTGCGCGAGGATATTCTCGACGTGGTAGTCGCGATGGTAGAAGCCGGAGCGAACGAGACGGGCCGTCATCGCGGCGGTTGCATGGAGAGCGTGCCCGGCATCCGTTTCGCTCGCGAGGAATGTGGCCAGCGGACGCGCACCTGCGATCTCCCGGCTGACCAACCAGCCCTCCGTGGGCAGGAGGAACGAGCGCCGCACGGCGATGGCGAGCACGTCGGCCGTAGGGATGTCGGCTGCCTGCATGGCACGGCAGACGCGCCATTCCACCGCCGGTTTGGTGGGCACAAGCAGGTGCTTCAGGCGCTCGCGCGCCTTGCGGAACTTGAACCGCTTGACGTACAGGCCCGGGCCGTTCGGCTCGTCGGGGTCGGGCATGCGCATGACGGTGCGCACCGTGTTGTCCTTGACCACGTCCAGGTGCGGTCCTGTCGCCGCCCGGCGGACGGAACCCAGGTCCAGGTGCGCGATGCCGCTTTCGAAGCCGCGGACCGTGCGCCAACGCAGGCCGTGAGCCCGGATATTGCGTGTTCCGCGCGTCAAGCCGCCTCCGCTTCGCTTCGGGTCGCGCGAATCAGCCCACCTGCTCCCAGATCGGTCTGGGCCGGCCCTGCCCGGCAGGGCCGAGGATCACGGGCCGGATGCCGGCGATCTCGCAGAGCATGGCCAGCGCGTTCACCCGATCGCCCGGCACGCCCTGCGCGTGGTTGGCCGGGAAGACATTGAGGAACTCCTCGAACGTGCAGTCCAGCTTCGCCCAGACGTGTGGCCAGGTGGGATCGGTCTGCTGCTTCAGGCTGCTGCTGGTCTCCTCGTCGAGCTCCACCGATTCGCCGGGCACGATGACCATGAACGGCTTGTCGTCCCAGACGCCCAGCCGGGCGAACGTCATCGGCCCCGGCGCGGCGTCGAACTCGACGGACGCTCCGCCCGCCTTGAAGTAGAACTCAAGCGCCGGGTGCAATGTGATCTTCTTGAAGTTCTCGGCCGGATCGAAGCTCTGCGCCGCGTACCAGCTTGCGTGATTGCCACTGTTGCACCAGTCCCACAGGTCACGGTCCGGATGGTAGAGGCGCACGTCCATGAACAGCGACGGCAGCCCGCCGGTAACGTACTTGAGGAGCTGCATCGTGACGGCCGCCGCGCTGTCCGCCTCGGTCGCGCAGACGCACGGCTCCTTCTCGCCGTTCCAGTCGTAGGGATCGTTCATCAGCATCTCGGGCAAATCGCCCAGGCAGACGTGCTCGGTCAGCTCGCGCTGACCCTTCAGGCCGCAGAAGTCGAAGCCCTTCTCCTCATTCACCGCCTTCATGGCGCAGTAGAGGCGGAGCTGGGTCTTCAGCGTCTCGGGTGTGAGCATGTGGCCGTCGTAGAGAATGCGGTCGCCGAGCAGGCCCTCCAGCCATTCGAGCCCGTTCTCGACTTCGGCCTCCTCGACTTCGTTCTCCATCGCCTTCATAAGCCAGAGCTGGTCCACCTGCCGCACGGTGACTCCCAGCGATTTGAGCATCGCCGTCAGGTGGAAGTAGCCGGTCTCCATCCCCATGCTGTGCCCGCCGTACATGCCGTATACTTCGTTGCGGATGGTGGTCACGGCCTGGGCGGCGCGCACCCAGTCGGCGACCTGCGCCTGGAGCGCCTCGTCGTCCATCTCGCCCACGATGCGGTGCGTGCGCACGCCCGCCTGTCGCAGCGCGCCGTCGGTCGCCAGCAGTCCCACGTTGCCGGGGTACTTGCCGTTGTTGTTCGAGAGGCTCAGGATCGGCACGTCGCGGCCCAGCGTGTTCACGAAGGGCCAGACCAGGAAGGGGAAGTTCCACACGTTGTAGCACATGATCACGGACCGGCAGCCGGCGCGCCGCAGCTCTTCGCCGACCTGCTGGGCGACGCGCACGCCGGTGATGGTGCGGCTGGCGGTGACGATCTCCGGCGAGGTGCCGTCCACGTTCCGCAGACGCCGTCGAATGACGTCCGCCCACTTCCGCACCACTTCCATGTTGGCGTCGCTGTTCTCGCGCCAGACGTGCGGACGCTCGTCGTTCAGCATTGCGATGCCGACCGGTGTCGTTCTCATCTCGTTCGCCTTTCCGCTCTGCCGTTCAGTTCCCGGAAGTCCGTCCCCGCCGGTCCAAATATGCACTGCGAAGGAGTCATTATCAAATGTAATCCCGACACGGCCGGCGCTCAACCTCTTGCGGGGCTCCATGCTCGGATGTTGACAGCCCGCCGCAGCGTGTCTTATATTTCAGGAATCACCCATGCTGCATCCATCTTTCCCGAAAACGACGCGGCGGGCGTTCGTATGGATCTTGCCACGCTTATCACCAAACAGGTCGTGAAGGTGCCCCTGGAGGCCTTCGACAAGGAGGAGGCCATCGCCGAGCTCGTGGAGGTGCTGGTCAGGGACGGCCAGATTGAGGACCGCGAGGGGGCGCTGGATGCGCTCTACGCCCGCGAAGACAAAGGCAGCACGGGCATCGGCGGCGGGGTGGCCATCCCCCATACTAAGCGCCCCGACGTGGACGGAGTGGCCCTCGCCGCGGGCGTGAGCCGCGACGGTGTCGAGTTCGACGCCGCCGACGGCGAGCTGGTCTACCTGGTGTTCTTGGTCATCGCCGAGGAGCACAAGCCCGGCCCGAACGTGGAGGTCCTGGCCGAGATAGGGAACATGATGCAGGTGCCGGGCCTGTACCGGAAGCTCGTCGAATCCGAGAGCGCCGAGGAATTCGTCGGCGCCGTGCGCGAAGTGCGGGACGAAGTGTGAGCGACCTGGTAGACAACCTTCTGGCCGTGGAGCGAAGGGCGCGCCGCATCATCGCCGACGCCGAGAAGGAAGCGGCGCAGCTGAAAGAGAAGGCCCATGACGATGCGCGCCGGAAGATAGCGGCCGCTCAGAAACAGGCCCGAGCCGACGCCGATAAGGTGCTGGAGGACGCGCGCCGGGGGATCGAGGAACAGCGCGCCGACCGCCTGCAACAGGAACGCGAGAAGCTGCCGTCGCCGGACGAAGTGGACGAACGGAAGCTGCGGACGGCGATTGACTTCGCCTACAACGTGGTCGCTTACGGCGATGAACGCGAGGATTAGCCGTCGCCTCCCGGCCCTTTCGGACAGTTCGGCGTGGCAGCAGCGGACTCTCAACCATGCAGCGAGCAAGCGTCTTCCGCCAGGTTGCGGACGGGCACGAGGGAGCGCCCGACGCCTTCTTGAACGCCCTGCTCAGGGGGCGGCGGAGCAGGCTGTACGAAGGCGAGCGATTGGGGGACCTGGTCGGGCGTTCGGTGGAGGTGATCGCCGCTCGACTCGCGCCCCAGGCTCACATCGCGGACGACCTTGACCTGGAGCGAGCGCTCCTGTCCGCGTGCGTGGCCGATTTCGCCGGTCTTCTCCGCCATCTGGGCGGCGGCCGATGTCGCCTTTTCCTCGCCCTGCTTCAGCGGTATCCCGTGGAGAACCTCAAGGTGCTGCTGCGTCACTGGACGGTGCGGGAGAGCGGGCGCTCGCCGCAGGGCTACCTGATCGATCTGCCGCCGATCCTTGAAATGCGGTCCGACGCGCTCGTGAACAGCACCGCCCTGGCCCAGTTCATCGCGAACATCCCGATCCGGTGCGTGCGCGACGCCGCCGACAGCGCCCTGGAGTTTACTCACGGCCGCAAAACCGCTCTGCTGGAGATGGCCTTCGACCGCGGATACTGGCTGGGCGTCCGCGAAGCCGCGCAAGAGATCCCGGGCCGAATGATGGAAACCGCGCTGGAACCCGTGGTGCGGGAATCGGACGCCTTGCGCGTGCTGGCGACGCTGCGGGCGGCGCGCGTATACAACCTACCGTGGGAAACGCTGCAGCGACTCCTGGCACCGGCCATGGGAGACGTCTCGGACGCGGCGCTCCGAAGTCTGTATGAAGCGCCCGATGCGGCGCGAGCTTCGGAGGTGGCGGCCCGTATCTGCGGCCGGGCCCCGACGGCCGAGGAGGCGGCCGACGTCGGCAGACTGGAGGACATGGCGTGGCGGAATCTGGCCGATCGGGCCAACCGGCAATACTACGCTCGATGCGCCGGCTTCCCGACGCTGATCAGTTACTATTACCTGAGACGCAATGAATTCCGGGACCTGTTGAAGGTCATTCACATGACGCGGTACGGTCGCGACGAAGACGAGGTCCGTCGCGAACTCGGTCTGGAACAGACCTCCGGTACGACCTACTGAGGGAGCCCGACAGGGATGTTCAGAGCCGTCTCCATGCGCAAGCTCCGCATCTTCATCCTCGAGCGCCACGTGCAGAACGTGACGCGCGCGCTGGGGGAGATGGGCGTACTGCATCTGCGGAACAGCGTGGAGGAAGGCGGCGGCGAGCTCCGCCCGGAGAGGAAGCGGGACGACATACGTGCGGCTGAGCAACTGCTGAACTGTCTGCGCGAACTGGCTGACCGCCTTGGCGTGGATCGCACCCCGGTGCCGGCCCGGGCCGCCGGCCTCCTGCCGGAGCCGGCCCAGGCATCCGATCTCTACAAGGAAGTACAGGGCGCCGCCTCGGGGTCTCTGGCCGCACTTGAGGAAGCTCAAGAGCGCCTGAACGAAGCCCAGGAGCTGGCGGATCGCCTGGCTCCGTTCCGGGACGTCAACGCCCCGCTGAGCAGCCTTGTCGATTCGGACCTGATCGACGTGCGCGCGTGCCGCGCGAACCCTCTCCAGGAAAAGGCCCTGCGCGAGTCAACGCCGGACGGTGTTCTGCTGGCCCCCCTGGCCGGCGACGGGGCCGCTCCCGGCGGCGGGCCGAATCTGCTGGTCATCAGCGGCCGCCGTCAGCGCTTCGCCGCCGAAACCGTGCTGCAGGATCTGGGCCTCCAAGGCGTGCCCATTCCCGATTACGCGGAGTCGACTCCACACGATGTCTATCAGGAAGCGCTCGCCCGGATCGAGCGTTTCTCGGCCCAAGTGGACCGGTTGCGCGCGAGCGTTGCCGCCGTGGGCGAGCGCTACGCCGAGCGGCTGCGGCAGGCATGCGCGGACCTGGAACTGCAGGTGCAACTGCTGCAGGCGCGGGCTAGCTTCGGCGCCACTTGGGCTACGGCCGTCATCTCCGGCTGGGCGCCGACGGCCATGGTGGATGAGATAGTCCGAAAGGTGGAGGAGACCACCGACGGCCAGGCCGTGGTGCAGAAGGAGGTGCCCACGCGCCAGGAGATCACGGACGGCGAGGTCCCGGTGTGTCTCTCGCACTCAAAGCTCCTCGCGCCGTTCGAACGGCTTGTCCAGGGATACGGCGTGGCGACATACACGGAGGTGGAGCCCACCTTGCTCTTCGCCGTCACGTTCCTGCTGATGTTCGGCATCATGTTCGGCGATCTGGGGCACGGGCTGTGTCTGATCGGCATCGCCCTCCTGGTCAAGCGCAGGGCCGAGACCGGAGCGTTCCGCGATATCGGTTCGGTTATGCTCTACTGCGGCGTTGCCAGCGCCCTGTTCGGCACATTCGTTGAGGGCTCGTTCTTCGGGAAGCGTCTGACCGATATGGGATTCCCGTTTACCCTCGGATTCGAGCCGATGCGGCTGGAGGAAGGGGCGACCGACAACGTGATCCACTACCTCCTTCTGGCCCTGTTCTTCGGCGTGGCCGTCGTCAGCCTGGGGATGGTTTTGAACGTAGTGAACAGACTTCGGCAAGGGGACTTCGAGAACGGTCTGCTGGGCGGCTTTGGGGTCGCCGGGATTGTGCTCTACTGGGGAGCGCTCGCACTGATCCTGAAGGTGGTGCTGGTTGGGGCCGGGCCGTGGGACGGCTGGATCGCCCTGGTGGTTCTGGGACTGCCTCTTCTCGCTGTGATATTCCGCGAGCCGCTCTACGCACTCTTCACGGGAAGACGGCCGCTCTGGCAGGACGGACCGGGCGTCGGCGTCTTCGAAGGTCTCATCGAGGCTTTGGAGCTGGGTACGGCGTACGTGGCCAACACATTTTCCTTTTTGAGGGTGGCCGCCTTTGCGCTGACGCACGCGGGGCTGATGTTCGCCACCTTTGTGCTGTATGATCTCGTCGGCGATCTGCCGGGCGGGTTCCTGTGGTCCGCCGTAGTGTTCCTGCTCGGGACGGCCCTGATACTTGGGCTCGAAGGCCTGATTGTGGCGATTCAGATACTGCGACTGGAATATTACGAGTTCTTCACGAAGTTCTTCCGCGGAGAGGGCAAGCCCTATTCGCCCTTCCGGCTGACCCGGGAGAAGATCGATTAGCGCAGACTCGAACATGAGAACGAGGGAGAAACGATGAAAGCGGGAAAGTGGTCGAGGCGTCGGACGGCGATGCTGACGCTCATACTGATCGGCCTGGCGCTGCCGGCGATGCTGGGCGCCGCGGCCAGCCGGGGATCTGACGCCGCACCGGCGGGCGGCGTACGGAATCAGCAGCCTTCTCCCCAAAGGTGGGACGTCGCCATCGCGTTGGCTGTTGCCATAGGGCTGCCCAGCCTCGGCGCCGGTTATGCCGTCGCGCACGTGGGTGCGGCGGCGCTGGGCGCATCCAGCGAGAAGCCGGAACTGCTGATGCGTACTCTGTTGTTTGTGGGCCTGGCCGAGGGTATCGCGATCTACGGTCTTGTTCTGGCCGCCATGCTCTACCTGAAGCTGTAGCCTTGGTACCCGACGGAGGGCGACCGTGGACCTTTACGTCATAGCAGACCGCGACACCGTAATGGGATTCGGCAGCAT
>CAZZNQ010000004.1:0-92434 GCA_964655775.1 uncultured candidatus Brocadiaceae bacterium
CTTAGTGTGCGGTCCCGCAGCAAGTGGACCAGCGCGAATGGGAGATTGGTCGGCTACACGCACCGCAAAGCCTCGAGACCTTGCCTTGACACGGCTCACTTCATGGGAGGCGGCAAGTGTTCGCAGTACTGGGCATCAAGGGAACTGGCGTGGTCTTGGCTTACGTACTCTGTGTCCTCAGTATGGTCCTTTGTGTGACATATGGTCTGCTGAACTGGAACAAGGGAGACGAACCCGTTGAGGATGAGGACGTTCAGTGGGCAAGAGAGGAAGTGGAAGAAGTCGACGAGGCGCTCTGACAGTCTGTGCGGATGCGTGCTGGCTCACGGGACGAGGGCCGGCCGGCTGACATTCACCGGAGGAACTGTAAATGGATTTGTTTACCATCCTGATTGTCCTGGTTTACCTCCTGGCGGTAGGCTACTTGGGGTACCTGGGTTTTCGGCGGACCAAGACGGCCGCGGACTACATGCTGGCGGGGCGTGAGGCACACCCCGTCGTAATGGCGCTCTCCTACGGTGCCACGTTTATCAGCACCTCCGCCATCGTTGGATTCGGCGGCGTGGCCGGCCTGTTCGGCATGAGTCTCCTCTGGCTGACTTTTCTCAACATCTTCGTCGGCATATTCATCGCTTTCGTGTTTTTGGGTGGGCCCACCCGTCGCATGGGCCACCATCTGGACGCGCATACCTTCCCGGAGCTTCTCGGCAGGCGTTTCAACAGCAAATTCATCCAGGTTTTCGCTGGGCTGGTGATATTCATCTTTATGCCGCTCTATGCCATGGCCGTGATAAACGGCGCGGCTGAGTTTCTCGGCACCACGTTCAACATGCATTTTGACACCGCGCTCTACTTCTTCGCCGTGATCGTGGCGCTGTACGTGATCCTTGGCGGGCTGAAAGGCGTGATGCTCACCGATGCCCTGCAGGGGACGATCATGCTCATCGGTACGATCGTGCTGCTGACGGTGACTTACGCCAAGCTGGGCGGGGTCGGGGAGGCGCACCAATCCCTGGCAGGCATGGATCCTCCCGGCTCGCTGGCATCCATAGGGCACCAGGGATGGACCTCGATGCCCAAGTTCGGCTGGGCAAGCCCCGCGGCGGAGGCGCCGCACGCCTACGACCTGTGGTGGATCGTCGTCTCGACTATCGTAATGGGCGTCGGCATAGGTGTTCTGGCGCAGCCGCAGTTGATCGTGCGGTTCATGACCGTGAAGTCGAAACAGTCGCTCAACCGGGCCGTCGCGATGGGCGGGATCTTCATCTTCTTCATGACCGGCGTCGCGTTCATCGTCGGCCCGCTCTCGAACGTCTATTTCGCCGAGAAGGAGGCGATCGAGTGCAAGATTGTAAACGATAGTGCGATGTTCTATGCCGATCCGGATCGGGGCGGCAAGCTGTTCGCCATAGATGATTCGACATCGCCGGCACTCGCCGAAAAGCCGGTGCGTCTTGTCGCATACCGCCTGCCCGACGAAGGGCCGGACGACGCTTTGCGCCATGTTCTGTTTACGCCAGATATGAGGATCAAGAGGGGTGCAGCAGGCGAGAACGACGTTCTCCGGCCCGGCCTGATCAGCATTGGCCGCACAGTCGGCCCCGGCACCACCGTCAAGGGCAACCGGGACACGATCATCCCTGAATACGTCAGCAGCGCCATGCCCCGGTGGTTCGGCATCGTCTTCCTTCTCACGCTTCTCGCTGCCGCGATGAGCACCGTGTCCAGCCAGTTCCACGCAATCGGAACGTCCATCGGGCGGGACGTATTCGAGCAGTTGACGCACAAGCACAGCGAGAAGTCGGTCCTGATCACGCGCATCGGCATAACGGTGGGCATCATCACCGCCATCTGGTTGGGCGGGAAGGTGCGCGGGAACATCATCGCGCTGGCCACGTCCATCTTCTTTGGCCTATGCGGGTCCGCGTTCCTGCCGGCGTTCGTCGGCGGCCTCTTCTCCAGGCGCATGACGCGCGCGGCGGCAATCTGCTCGATGGTCACCGGGTTCTGTGTTAGCATGTTCTGGATGGTCTTCGTGAATGCGAAGACCGCCGGGGGCCTGGGGATCTGCAAGGTGCTCTTCGGCCGGGCGACTCTTGTGCCGGAGGGCTTTAGCGCCACTTGGAACGTGGTGGACCCGCTGATAGTGGCCTTGCCGGCCGCCGTGATAGCGGCCGTTGTGGTGACCTTGGTGACCAGGCCCATGGACCCCGCCCACGTTGACTACTGCTTCGGCGGGCCGAAGCCGGAAGAGAAGTGACACAGCACTGATCTGAAGTCCAGGCGTCAAGGGCGGCCGCATGTTCGCCCCTGGCGCCCGGCATGTTCGTTCGGGAGGAATCCGATGTCGTCTGTCGAAAAGCAGCTGCTCTCCGGCAACGAGGCGGTCGCCCTGGCCGCCCTGCATGCCGGCGTACGTATGGGCACGGGGTATCCTGGCACGCCCAGCACGGAGATTCTGGAGACGCTGGCGTCACTGAAGCACCATGACGTGTTGCTGCGGTGGGCGCCGAACGAGAAAGTGGCGCTGGAGGTGGGGCTGGGCTCGGCCTTTGCCGGCGCGCGCACGCTCGTGACGATGAAGCACGTGGGCGTGAACGTGGCGGCGGATCCCCTTTTCACCGGCGCCTACATCGGCGTGAAGGGCGGCCTGGTGCTGATCAGTGCCGACGATCCCGGGATGCACAGCTCGCAGAACGAGCAGGACAACCGCCACTACGCCGCCTTCGCCGGGCTTCCGATGCTGGAGCCGTCCTCCAGCCAGGAGGCGTACGACTTCGCCCGGCGCGCCTTCGCGCTGAGCGAGGAGTTCGGCACGATCGTCATGCTGCGCCTCACCACCCGCATATGCCACAGCAAGGGCCTGGTGGCGGCCTCCGAGCCCGACACCCTGGATCGTGAGTATGGCTTCGACGTGGATATCCCGCGCTACGTGATGGTGCCGGGCAACGCGCGGAAGCGCCACGTGGCGCTGGAGCGGCGGCTGGACGAACTGCGGATCGAGTCCGAGAACAGCGATCTGAACCGCGTGATCGGCAACGTCGACGGTGCCGCACTCGGCGTGGTCGCCGCGGGCGTCGCTTACGAATACGTGCGTGAGGCCGCCCCGCAGGTGCCGGTCTTCAAGGTGGGCATGGGCTGGCCGCTGCCGCTCGACCGCATTCGCGAGTTCCAGCAGCAGGTGGGCGACCTGCTGGTCGTGGAGGAACTCGCCGATTTCAACCTGGAGAAGATACTTGCCGCCGGGATTCCGGCCCGCGGTAAGAGCAGCGAGTTCCGTCTGGGCGAGCTCAACGTCGACCGCGTGCGGCGGATTCTGGCAGGCGAGAGCGACGTGCAGCCGCACAGCGATCCCAACCTGCCCCCTCCGCGCCCGCCGGTGCTCTGCCCCGGCTGCCCGCACCGCAGCGCCTTCACGGTGCTCAAGAAGCTCGGGCTGACCGTTACGGGCGACATCGGCTGCTACACGCTGGGCGCGCTTCCGCCGCTCGGCGCGCTGCACACCTGCGTGTGCATGGGCGCGAGCGTCGGTGTGGCATTGGGGCTGGAACGCGTTCTGCCGGAGGAGAAGGCGGGCAAGGTGGTGGCCGTCATCGGCGACAGCACGTTTTTCCATTCGGGGCTCACGGGCGTGCTGGACGCCGTCTACAACGGTTCGTCCGGTGTCCTCCTCATCCTCGACAATCGCACCACGGCGATGACCGGCGGGCAGCACCATCCGGGCACGGGCGAGCGCCTGAGCGGCGAGCCGGCGCCGGCGCTGGACGCTGCGCAGGCATGCCGCGGACTGGGTGTGGCCGATGTGAAGGTGCTGGACCCCTACGACCGGGACGAACTGGAAGCGGCCCTGAAGGACAGCCTGGAACGCGACGAATACAGCGTAATCGTTTGCCGGCACCCCTGCCTGCTGCTGGAGCGCGGCAAACCGCACGACACCTACCGCGTGGACGCCAACGTTTGCCGCGAGTGCGGCGCCTGCCTGCGTATCGGATGTCCGGCCATCACACAGGTGGAGGGGGCCGTGGAGATCAACCAGGACCTCTGCACCGGCTGCGCCCTGTGCTACGAGGCGTGCAAGTTTGGAGCTATCGACAAGGCGTGAGACGGCATGAGTGAGACCAGGAACATTCTGATTGTCGGCGTGGGCGGACAGGGCGTGCTGAAGGCCAGCCAGGTGCTATCGGAGGCGCTGGTGCGCAGCGGCTACGACGTGAAGCAGAGCGAAGTGCACGGCATGGCGCAGCGCGGAGGCAGCGTGGTTAGCGAGGTGCGCTACGGAGACGAGGTGCATTCGCCCCTTGCGGCGGAGTTCGGCATCGACTTCATCGTGGCGCTGGACGACCGGGAGGGGCGGCGGTCCGAGCATCGGCTGGATCCCGACTACGGCCGTCTGATAGGCGTTCCCGCCGAGCTCGATGCGGAGCTGGCCGACCGTCGTTCGCGGAACATCGCCGCCCTGGGCAGGCTGTCGAGCCATATGGACATTGAGCAGGAGGTCTGGCGCGCGGCCGTCAGCCGCTGCGTTCCGCCGAAGACCGTGGAAGCCAATCTGGCCGCTTTCGAGGCCGGCAGACGTTTCGAGAACTGACGTGTAAGGAGACCCGAACATGCAAGATCTCTGGGAAAAGGACCGCATGCCGCGGGAACAGATGCGCGAGCTTCAACTCGAACGCCTGCGCGCGACGGTGGCCCGCGTCCGCGAGAACGTCCCCTTCTACCGCGAAGCGCTGGCCGAGAAGGGCATAACCGAGGACGGTATTCAGAACCTGGATGACCTCCGCGCGCTGCCGTTCACCAAGAAGGACGACCTGCGCACCAACTATCCGTTCCGCCTCTTCGCCGCGCCGATGGGCGATATCGTGCGCATGCACTGTTCCAGCGGCACCACGGGCAAGCCGATTGTGGCGGGCTACACGCGCGACGACATCGACACCTGGAGCGAGGTGATGGCGCGCACGTTCCATCAGCTCGGCGTCACCTCCGACGATATAGCGCAGGTGGCCTGGGGCTACGGGCTGTTCACCGGCGGGCTTGGCGCGCACTACGGCCTGGAGCGATTAGGTGCCGCGGTGGTGCCCGTTTCCGGCGGCAACACGGAGCGCCAGGTGATGCTGATGCAGGACTTCGGCACCACCGTCTGGATGGGCACACCCAGCTACTGCCTATACCTGCTGGAAGTCGCGGACCAGATGGGCGTGGACCTGCGCCAGAGCAAGCTCCAATTCGCCATATTCGGGGCCGAGCCCTGGTCCGAGCAGATGCGGGCCGAGATCGAGGACCGCATGGGCGTGAGGGCCTACGACATCTACGGGCTGACCGAGATCATAGGCCCGGGCGTGTCCAGCGAGTGCACCGAGCGCTGCGGGCTTCACATCTTCGAGGACCACTTCGTGCCGGAGCTCATCGATCCGGGCACGCTGGAGCCGATAGAGGGCGACGGGGAGGGCGAGCTGGTGCTCACCACCGTCACCAAGCAGGCGATGCCAGTGCTCCGGTTCCGCACCCGCGACATCACCCGGCTGCACTACGAGACCTGTGCCTGTGGCCGAACGACCGTCCGCATGGATCGCGTGTCCGGCCGCACGGACGACATGCTCATCATCCGCGGCGTGAACGTCTTCCCCAGCCAGATCGAGTCAATCCTTCTGGAGATCGAGGGCACCGAGCCCCACTACCAGATCGTGCTGGAGAAGGTGGGCACCATGGACGACATCGAGATACGCGTCGAGGTGGCGGAGAGCATCTTCTCCGATACGGTCCGTGGCCTGGAGGCGTTCGAACGAAGCGTGCGCGAGAAGATCGAGAGCGTGCTGGGCCTGCGCGTGCGCGTTCGGCTGATGGAGCCCGGCTCCATCGAGCGCAGCATGGGCAAAGCGAAGCGCGTCATAGATCAGCGCAACTCGTGATTGGGAGATAGACGCGATGTTCGTCAAACAGCTTTCCGTCTTTGTCGAGAATCGTCCCGGAAGACTTGCCTCCATCTGTCGCGCACTGGCCGACGAGGAGATCAACATTCTCGCCCTGAGCCTGGCCGACAGCTCGGACTTCGGCGTGCTGCACCTGATCGTGTCGGATCCCGACGCGGCCCAGGATGCTCTGAAGGCGGGCGGCTTCACGGTGCTGGCAAACGACGTGCTGGCCGTGGAAGTGCCCGACGAGCCGGGTGGCCTGCTCCGTATCCTGGAAGTGCTCCGCGAAGACGACGTGAACGTGGAGTACATGTATGCCTTCTCGTCGATACGCACAGGTCGGGCGGCGCTGATCTTCCGATTCGAAGATAATCAGGCGGCGATCAAGACGCTCGGCGCGGCGGATATCGGCGTGATGAACAAGGTGGACGTTCTGGGCAAGTGATCGGTCTAAGAGGGCGAACATTAGTCTTCGCCGGTTCTGCTTCATCGACGCAGCGGGGCGAGACGCCCCGCTCTACCCATTGCAGGGGTAGCGCGGCCGTCTCGGCCGCGTTACTGCAAGCCGAACAGTGGAGTACTTATGTGAGACCGCTCAGGAGGGTGCAATGGACTACTTCGAGGCCGCTCTGGGCCGCAGGAGCTACCGCCGTTTCCAACAGGATCCGATTCCTCGTGAGCATCTGGACAGAATGATCGACGCCGGGCGATACGTTCCCACCGGGTTCAACTGTCAGCCGGTGCGGTTCGCCGTCATTCAGTCGCCGGAGAAGGTCGAGCAGGCGTTCCAGTTCACAGGCTGGCTCACCGGCCGCCCGCCGGAGGGCGAGCGCCCCGTCGCCTACATCGTGACCCTCGCCGACTCCGAAGTTCACGACGGCAAGCTGCCGCCCGAACTGGCGACGTACTCTGTGATGACAGCCGCCTACGCGCTGGGCTACGGTTCCTGTTGGCACGGTGTCGGCAAGAAGGACGAGATGCGCGACCTCCTCGGCGTGTCGGAGCGCTACATCCCCAGCGTCCTCATATCGTTGGGCAAGCCGGCGGAGGAGGTGAAGGTCGACGATCCGTCCTTCGATACCAAGGTGAAGAAGGACGCGGACGGCCTTGTGCATTTGGGCAAGTTGGGAAGGGATGCGGTGACCATCGCCGTCGTCTGAACGGGTTTGCAGAAAGGGGGTGCGTCGTGGAGTTCCGGCACGATATGTTGACGCACGGCGTGAACGTGGTCTGCGCGGCCCACGAGGGGCGGCGCGCGGGGCTGGCGGTTGCCTGGGCCACCCAGACCGCCACCGACCGTGTGCTGATCTGCGTGGGTAAGCAGAGCGTCACGCGCGACGTGATCCTGGCGTCCGAGGCGTTTTCGGTCAATGTGCTCCGGCGCAACCAGCTCGAGCTGGCGCGCCTCTTCGGCACCAGGTCCAGCCGCAGCGTTGACAAGTTCGAGGGGCTGGCCGTGCACACCGCGGAGACCGGTTCGCCTCTGCTGGAAGGCTGCGCCGCCGCCCTGGACTGCCGCGTCGAGAGGGTCATCGACCTGGACGGTAGCAAGCTGATTCTCGGCAAGGTTGTTGCGGCGGAGGGAATCGGCGAAGCCTTCGATCCGCTCACCTACCGCCAGGAAGACTACTGAGCTGCAGCCGTTTCGACGAGGCGAAGTTCAGCTACGAGGCGCTTGTCTTCGACGACGAGGTGCACGGCATTCGGAAGCCGGGGAACCAGCGGACGCTTTACGTCCGCGCGGCGCGGCTTTTCCGTTCGGCCTTCGAGCGCAGGCCGTGACGGCAACGTTGCAGCCTGCGGGCGTTCCGTTAGAATATCCGTACCTTCCCGGATTCAGAGATATCTCGCCGGAATGCTGCGGAGGAGGTGACCGTGAAGAAGTTGCGCGTCGGGCTGGTTGGTGTTGGGTTCGCGGGTTCGTTCCACCTGGAGTGCCTGCGGCGCGTGCACGACGTCCAGGTCGAGGTCGCGGGCGTCACCTCCCTGCGGGAGGAGAGCCGGCGGGAGTTCGGCGAGGAGCACGGCATCCCCGTCTTCGCGGACATCCACGAGATGCTCGACAACGTGGATATTCTGGACCTGTGCTCGCCGCCGTACGCTCACGAGGAGGGCATCCTCGCCGCCGCAGAGGCCGGCAAGGGCGTCATCTGCGAGAAGCCGCTCACCGGCTATTTCGGCCCGGAGGACGTCGGCGAGGAGTGGAAGGGAAGCGAGGCGCCGAAGGTCGACATGCTCACGGATGTGGTCGAGCGCCTGAGACGCATCGCCGCCGCGGTCCGGGAATCGGGCATCATGTTCGGCTACGCCGAGAACTACATCTACGCGCCGACGATCCAGAAGGAGCGGGAGATCGTCGAGAAATCCGGTGCGCAGATCCTGCGCATGATCGGCGAGGAGTCGCACAACGGCTCCGCTTCGCCGGTCTACGGAATCTGGCGCTATGCCGGCGGCGGATCGCTCATCGGCAAGGGCTGCCACCCGCTGGGCGGCATGCTCTACCTGAAGCGCGTCGAGGGCCTGGCGCGCGACGGCAAGCCGATCCGGCCCGTCAGTGTGAGCGCGCGCACCCACGAGATCACGCGCCTGCCCAACTACCGCGACGCCGGCTTCATCCGCACCGATTACCACGACATCGAGGACTACGGGTTCATGCACGTGGTCTTCGAAGACGGCACCATCGCTGACGTCGTCACCAGCGAGCTCGTCCTGGGCGGCGTCTACGACTTCGTGGAGGTCTTCGCCAACAACCACCGCACCAAGTGCCGCCTGAGCCCGGCCGGCCTGATGGACACCTACAATCCCAAGGGCGCCCAGTTCGACGACATCTACCTGATGGAGAAGGTCAGCACGCAGGAGGGATGGGTGCCCGCCGCGCCGGACGAGAACTTCACGATGGGCTATTACGCCGAGATCCAGGACTTCATGGAGTGCGCTGCCAAGGGGCGGACGCCGCAGTGCGACCTGGGACTGGGCCTGGACACCGTCGCCGCCATCTACGCGGCTTACGTGTCCGAGGAGAAGCACGGCGCCGAAATGGAAGTGCCGCGGCTGTGAGAGGGGACGGCGAGACACCGGGTCTTCCTGCTGGGAGCAACAGATGGAACTGAAGGACGTGGACGCGAGCACGGAGGATGCGTTCCTGCGGTGCCTGCACCTGGAAGCTCCCGCTGAGCCGGAGACCCTGGCGCTGCGCCGGCGGTGGTACGACCGGTTCAAGGAGCGCGGCCTGCGGGCCAAGGTGCTGGTTGACGGCGATGGCAACGCGGTGGCGCTGGGCCAGTACGTGCCCATCGAGATATCGCCGTTCATCGGTGAGGGGCTGGCGGCCATCCTCTGCATGTGGGTGCACGGCTACAAGCACCGTATCGGAAACCAGCGGGGGCGCGGATATGGCCGGCTGCTGCTCGAAGGCATGGAGGCCGAGATCGCCCGTGACGGCTATGCGGGCATCGCCGCCTGGGGCATGGACTTCCCCTACTGGAACCCCGTCTCGTGGTATCTCGCGCGCGGCTACAAGCGAGCCGACCAGCGCGGGCTGGAGGCGCTCGTCTGGAAGCCGCTGCGCGACGGTGCGGTCGCACCTAAGTTCATCCGGGGGCCTGAGACGGTTCCGGCGCCAACCGACAGGCCGGGCGTGAGAATGTACCTCAATGCGTGGTGTGGCGGCGGCTGTCACATCGCCCATCTGGCTCGCTGCGCGGCCCGGCAGTTGGGGGATGAGATCGAATACGTCGAGATCGACGTCGACGACAAGGCCGCCATGCTGGAGCACGGCGTCGACTTCGGGCTGTTTGTCAACGGCAAGCCGTACAGGCCCTTTGAGGAACCGTGGCCCCTGGAGCGGCTGGTCGCGGACCTGAAGGGCTCGATGAAAGGCCGCGGCGCGGACAGCGGGTGATCGGTCTTGGCACTCAACTGCGTCGCTCGCATGCGAGGACTCTGGGGCATGGGTCGGTCCCGTCATGCGCGGCCCATGTGTCCGAAGAGATGAAGGGCGCCGAGGTGGACGTCCCGCGCCTGTAAGCGGGTGTCAGTCTTCCTTCTTGGCGGCGGCTTCCTTGGCCTTCTCGATGAGTTCGAGCAGGCTGAGCACCTTCGGCTTCGGCTGGGGATTCAGCAGGCGCTGCATTTCTTCCTCCGGCAGGTTCTCTTCGAGGAAGGCGCGCACGTCGAACACCTCCCACCAGCAGTTGAGGATGTGGTGGCAGATGGTGCAGCCTTCCTGGAGGCGGCAGTAGCGGAACGATACCGGATGCCCGAGGCGTTTGCAGCGTATGGTTCGTTCGTCCTGTTCGTCTATCGGCATCGCGGGCACTCCGTGCGATGATGAGAAACGGGCAGATCCAACCCAAGCGGGCCGGGTCTGCCCGGTGTTTGTCCGGTTGAGGCCCGGTGGGCCCTATGGCCATTATACCTGAGGCTTGGGCAGTCCCTCCAGACCCGCCAGCGACTTCCGCATGTCCTCCTCCGGCAGCGCATAGTCTTCCAGCTTGCCGCTGAAGTAGGCGTCGTAGCCGGAAAGGTCCATCAACCCGTGGCCGGACCAGTTGAAGAGGATGACCTTCTCCTTGCCCTCTTCCTTCGCCTTAATCGCCTCCTGGATCACGGTCGCGATCGCGTGCGACGTTTCCGGCGCGGGGATGAAGCCCTCGGTGCGGGCAAACTGCACGGCGGCGCCGTAGCACTCAAGCTGGTGCAGCGCGCGTGCCTCGATCAGCCCGTCCTTGAGCACCTGACTGACCAGCGGCGCGGTGCCGTGGTAGCGCAGTCCGCCGGCGTGGATCGGGGCGGGCACAAAGTTGTGGCCCAGGGAGTGCATCGGCAGCAGCGGCGTCATCATCGCCGTGTCGCCGAAGTCGTATACGAACGGCGCGCGCGTCAGGGTCGGGCAGGCGGTCGGCTCGGCGGCGATAACCTGCACCTCCTTGCCGTGGACTTTGTCGCAGATGAACGGGAAGGCGAGGCCGGCGAAGTTTGACCCGCCGCCCACGCAGCCGACCACGACATCCGGGTACTCGCCTGCGATCCCCATCTGCTTCTTTGCTTCCAGGCCGATGATGGTCTGGTGCAGCAGCACGTGGTTGAGCACGCTTCCCAGGGAGTAACGCGTGTTCTCGCTGGTCACCGCATCCTCGACGGCCTCGCTGATGGCGATGCCCAGGCTGCCGGGGGTGTCCGGCATCTCGGCCAGTATCGCTCTGCCCGCCTCGGTCTGGTCGCTGGGGCTGGGCACGCACTCGGCGCCCCAGGTTTGCATCATCAGCTTGCGGAAGGGCTTCTGGTCGAAGCTGATGCGCACCATGTAGACCTTGCACTCCAGGTCGAACAGGCTGCAGCACATCGCCAGGGCGCTGCCCCACTGCCCGGCGCCGGTCTCGGTGGTGATGCGCTTGATGCCGAACACTTTGTTGTAGTATGCCTGTGCGATGGCCGTGTTGGGCTTATGGCTGCCTGGAGGCGAGACTCCCTCGTTCTTGTAGTAGATGTGCGCCGGCGTGTCGAGCGCCTCTTCCAGGGCCTTTGCGCGGTGCAGCGGGCTGGGTCGCCAGAGCGTGAGCTTCTCCAGCACTTCCTCGGGTATGTCGATCCAGCGCTCCTGGCTGACCTCTTGCTCGATGAGGTTCATGGGGAACACGGGCGCAAGGTCTTCCGGCGCCAGAGGCTTGCCGGTGCCCGGATTGAGCGGCGGCTGCATGCCGTGGGGCAGGTCGGCCTGGATGTTGTACCACTGTCTCGGGATCTCGTCTTCCTTCAGGATGATGCGCATCGGAGTGCCCACTTTCCGCGAATCCCTTCCGTTAAGAGAGTAGGGGAGAGGCCGTCAACTGGAATGCAGGATGCCAGTTTAGCCCTTCAGGCGGTCCTGTCAAGCGCATTCCGCGGAGCTTCAGAGACCACCGGGGCCGAAGCGCTTGAACCAGTGGCCGAAGGTGATGAGGCACATCAACGCCCGGACGTGCCGTCGCCGGTGTGACATGTGTTCGGCAACCAACTGCCGGAGGCGTCCCAGGTCGAACAGGTCCGGGGGGATCGCCTCTTCGTCGTTCAGCATCGCGTTCAGCATCTCGCGGAACGGCGGCGTGCGCAGAAGCTCGCCGCGCTCGGGCCAGCTCTCGTTGGTGGTGGTGCGGGGCACCAGTCGGCACGTGCGGAGCGCCGCCAGAGGTACCTCCCCGAGCAGTTGCGCCGCCCACGCCAGCAGGGGAGGGGCATCCACGCGGACCCCCGTGTTAGCGTACGGAATGCTCCACAGTTGCGGATCGAGCAGCTTCAGGGCCTTCTTGAACACACGGCCGCCTCGTCGGAAGGCGACGGGCATCGCCGTCGAGAGCTCCAGCAGGCGCCTGTCCAGGCACATCGAGCGATACTCAGTGTAGGGCCGCAGGCAGGTCAGGTTCATGAACGCCTCCACGCGGCCGGGGCTGACGAATCCGCCGACGTGCGCGACGACGTCGTTCGGATCGTCGGCGTCGGCGTCGTCCATCTGCTCCCGGATCGTGGCGTACATGATCTCCCGGTACCTTTTTCGCCACGGTTCGCGGAAGAACGTCCACGGGTGCGAGGGGAAGGTGCTCTTGCAGTCGATGCGCAGTATCTGCTCCTCGATGCCGCCGAAGGTGTGGTGCTTCTGGTGCGGCCAGGGGATGCGCAGCCCGCGCACCGGCTTCATGCTGGCCCAGTAGACGCCCTTGAACAGCGCGTCCATCAGCTCCTCTACGAACAGCACGTCACACTCGTTCCCGATGCCGTCGAACTGCCCGAGGAAGTGGCAACTGTCGAACCGGGCCATCCCTCCGGCCAGTTCCACCGCCTGGTCGAGGATGGCCGTGTAGTGTCCGGGCGAGCGACGCAGGAACTCATGCCGCCAGCCTTTGACGCGAGCGATGCGGCGCGCGATGCGCGCCTCGCGATTGAACCAGTCGGCCACCGTATAGGACCGCATCGGCGCTTCGGACGCCGCCACCAGGGCCCGGGCGTCCAATCCGCCGCTGAGCAGAACGCCCTTCCGGGCGCGGCCGGACGTCCGGGCTGCGGCGGAATGCCGAAATCCGTCCGCCAGCCCTTCCGCGAACTCGTCCTCGCTACAGTCCAGCGCCTCGTACTGCAGCCGCCAGTATTTGCGCACGGCGAGCTCGCCGTTCCGGAATTCGAGAACGCCGGCGGCCGGCATCGCCTTCGCCTCGCTGTAATGCGTGTTGGTGTACTGGCAATGCTGGAACGTGAACATCTGCATCACGGCCGTGACGTCCAGCGAGCCGCCGTCCAGCGCTCCGCACGCGACCAGGCAGTTGAACCGCGAACTGAAGACGAGCGCGTCTCCCAGCCGGCAGTAGAAGATCGGGCGTGAGAAGAAGGGATCGGTCACGAGCAGGAGGCGGCGTTCCCGCAGGTCGTAGATCGCTGCGGAAAAGGACCCGTTCGCGATGCGGAAGGCCCTGTCGCCGTGCTGCTCGTAAAGGTGCAGCAGAAGCTCTGCGCTGCTTTCCGGGTGGCGAAAGCGGTGCCCGGCCGATTCAAGGTCGGCCCGCAGTCGGCCTCTCTCGAAGACTTCCCCGTCCGCCGCGATGAGCAAGCGTTCGTCCTCGCCGGCGACGGTCTGCGGAGCCGGTTCCACGACGCCGTGGTGGAAGCGCAGCAGGCCGAATGCGGGGACTTCCCGACGGTCACAGCATCGCCCCGCGCCGGTGCCGACGTGGGCGGCCATGGCGTCCAGAACGCGCCTGGTGGTGGCGGCGTCGGCGCCACAGATGCCCATCAGCTCGCTCAACAGCCGTCTCCTTGAGGCTTTTCGGCTTTGCCGACTACCAGTTGGGGATGTCCTCGGGGCTCGCATCCCATACGGCCGGGGACTTCACATGCCTCACCACGCCGGGGCTGCCCAGGTTGGCGTAGGTCCGCTCGGCAAGACGATAGCTTCCGGGGCGATGGCCGACGAAGACCAGCTCGGTCGGCCAGAGCAGCCCCGCCACCTCGGGCAGGTCGGTGATGCGCAGGCAGGAAAGCATCTCGAGGGCCGGCCCGCGCCCGTCCGGCCGGGACACGGCATCCTGCGTTGCGGGCGGGTCCTGCAATACCACCGCCTGCAGGCCGCCGTCCAGAAGCGCCGCGTACAGGGCCACGGCCCCCATCTCGCCTCGTGCCGCGAGCACGACGCGGTCCGCGTCGACGCCCTCCAGTGCGCGCACCGCCTCAACGGCCCGCAGGGCGTCGTAGACTCGCATCGACGCGACCGTCCGGCCGAGTATGGCCGAAGCGCGTCGAACGTGCCAGGAGAGTTCCTCGCCCCACGACAGGTCGCCGACGCCGCGCAACTCCACGGTTGCGTTCGCCCAGTGCGACAGGCCCTCCACCGCGACGCATGCCTCGCCGCGCGGGCTCTTGAGGGACAGAATCACGCCCGATGGTGTCTCAAGGGCCGGGGGCCATTTGATCTGCCCGGGATGCCGCCAGCCGTCCTCGCTGGTGAAGCGGAACCTGGCGCCGCGTGTCTCTCCAGTCAGGAAGCGCTGGTTGACTTCGAGTTCGAGCGGAATGTTCCGTGGGAAGTGGTTGAAGGACAGCTCGCGCAGGCGGCCGATCACGTCCTCGCGGCGCTGCCGCAACTCGTCCTGATCCGTGCATGCTGCCGGCATCGCGAGCGGCACAAAGTCGTCTTCCACGGTCGTCGTTCGCTCGTCCGCCGGTATCTCACCGTTGGGAAAGACGCGCAGCACCTCGAAGTCCTCGTTCGCCTCGGGATCGTAGTCGCCGACTTCCTCCGGAGGCACGTCGCGGCCGGCAAGGTGCTTGAGGAACCAGGAGTATATGTGCGTGCGGGTTGTCTCGTGGTAGCCGTGGGGGCCCGGCGCCTCGACCATGTCCATCTTGTCCGCCGCCCCGACAATACCGTAGAGGCGCCGGAGCTTCTCCGCTGTCTCGCGGATCGACTCGATGCGGTACAGGTCGTCGCGATCGGTCGTGGCGATCAGCAGCGGCCGCGGTGCGATCAAGGCGCCCACGTCGGCCAGGTCCCATAGGTCCGTGTTGATGTGGTACATGCAGTCGCAGTGATGGTCCACCGTCTTCTCGGCCAGGTGGCTGCGCATGGTGCCGGTGCCGCAGCTTGGGGCCACGCACCGGGCACGCTCGTCCGCCGCGCCCAACCACCAGCTCACGGCGCCTCCGCCCGAGTTGCCGGTGACGCCCATCCGTTCGGCGTCCACCTCGGGCCTTTCCGCCAAAAGGTCCAGCGCGCGGATGCCGTTCCACGCTTCGACGCCGGCGGGCGTGAAGCCGCGGCTGTAGAGGTTGAACCGGCCTCCGTAGAAGACGCCATGGTGGTCGCCGCGGATCTCGCCCAGTTCGATGGTCTCCACCACCAGCGCCACGAAACCGAGCTGCGCGAGTTTCCGGGCGTGGGGCTGGTAGTGGTGCTTCTGGACGGCGGCGTGCCCGCAAACCTGCACCACGGCGGGAGCCGGATCTTCCAGACCCTCCGGGACGTAAAGGTTGGCCGTCACGTAAAGTCGCGGCAGGCTCTCGAAGTAGAGCTTCTCAATGCGGTAGCCGTCGCGCTCCGCCACGCCCGTCACCTGCGTGTTCAGCGGTGTGCGGGGGGCGTTGAGATACGGCGTCAGGCCCAGGCTATCGTGATATCTGGCCAGGCGCATCGGTCGCTCGCGGTGCCAGTCCTCGGCGGATTTGACCGAACTGAGCGACGCGTCGGTGATGGCGGCGGCCTCGCGACACAGGTAGGTGCGGATGTCCATCGATATGCTCCTCGCGCTGCATGGGATGGCGTTAGGATAGCGGTCTGGACACGAGTGTGCAATAACCGGGGAGAATCCGGGGTTGTGGGCGCGTGGCACGCGGCTATAATCGAAGTGAGTGGTCTATGGCGATGTAGAGGGTAATCCGCTGGCAAACGGAGGAGGAGAAGATGAAGATCAGGTGGGTGGCCGCACTGGCGGTGTTGTGCTGGGTGGGCGTGCTGGCCGTCAACGCGACGGCCGGAGAGCCTCACGAGGAGCTGGAACGCCACGCCGTGCCCGAGCGGCGGATGGAGCTGTTACGGCGCCATGCCCGGGCCATGGAGGAAATGGGCGACCGTGAAACGGCCGAGCGGATACGGCGCGACATGCTTCGCGAACTACACCGCGGAGAACGGAAGACCGACCGGGACCGCGAATGGAAAGAGCACCCGTGGAACGGCAGGGAGCCTGAGGAGTGGTCGCGTTTGCAGGAACGCGTGCGCGAACTCCGGCACGCGGCCGAGATCCTGCGCCAGGAGGATATGCCGGACGCCGCCGAAGAACTCCTCGCCCGTGCTGAACGCATGGAGCGCGAACTCAGAGAGATGCACGCACGTCGGGAGCGCGACATGCGAGGTGGCACGTTCGTGCCGGAGAGGGGCAGGGGCCTCGACGGCGAAATCGAGGCGTTGGCTCGTCAGCAGGAAGAACTCCGCGAGAGGATGCGGGACGTGCACGCCGCCCTGGAGCGGCGTCTGAACGCGACCGGCGAAGAGGTGGAGCGTCTCAGGGCTACAGTGGAGAACCTGCGGCGTGAGGTCCGGGAACTGCGGGGTGCTGGTGAGGACCGCGAAAGGTAGGTTGGCGGGGCCGCCGTTCTAAGACCTGAGGCCGGCCGGGCACAGACCCGGCCGGCACCTTATTCCTCAAGCCGCCGCTTCCAGTCGTAGTCGCGCGCCGTCACTATGTCCTCCATTCGCCGGATGCGCCGCTCCAGGCTGTCGTACGTGCGTTTGAGCCTATGCACGGCCATCCTGCGGGAGTTGGCGTAGGAATTGTAGAACTCCTCGTCCGCCTCGGAACCGAACGGCACCACCGGCTCCAGCGGCATCAGCAACCCGGCGACGAAATAGAGAATGACGACGGGCCAGATGCCCGTGAGTAGGAAGGCCAGCACGGCGATCATCCTCACCCAGAACACCGAGATGTCCGTGTGACGGGCCAGCCCCTTGCAGACACCGAGTATCATGCCGTCCCGTGCCCGGTATGGGCCGCCGCTTGCTTTGTCACGCCTGGCGCTCATTGGTTCCTTCCTTGTCCGTATCGGGTTCGTAGATGATAGCTTCCAGGGCGTCTATCCGCTTCTCCATGCGCGACAGCCCCTGGTGGATGGCCTGGACCGCCCGGGCTTCCTCCGCGCTGCTCTTCGAGCGCGATCCGCCTTTCATTATGCCGAGGGCCGCCAGCACCACTATGCCGATAATCGTCACCAGCGGTATGGCAAGGGCCAGCAGGATGGGCGCCAGGCCCAGGAAGATTCCCGTGTCGACATTCATCTGAAGTCGTCTCCTCTGAAGTCACTTCCACGTGCCTGTGACCGGGAGGACTGGCCGCCGGCCTCGTCCACTATAAGCGTCTCCAGCGCCTCGATGCGGCGATCCATCCTGGCCAGACCCTCGTTGATCTGGCGGAGCAGGTCCGCCTCGCTCGGGGCGCTCTCTGAATGGACCGGGCTGGGGCACGTGCCGTTCGTCTGGTTCTCTGGCGACCCACTTCGGGAAACCAATGCGGCGACCAGGATAATCCCTACGATCACCAGCAGCAGAGAGCTCCCTCCGAGAAGTCCGCCCCACGAGAGCATGCTGATGCCTCCGATCCGCACTCCGCATACGAACCGTGCGGCCAACGGAAGCAACAGTATCGCTACCACGCAGATAAGGAGGAATGTGAACAGGGCCTTCAGCAGTTTCACGGTTGCGATCTCCCGCCGGTTCCGGTGGCTCTCGGGTTACGCGTTCTTGTCGGCATCAGTCCTGCCGGAGTCGCCTTTCAGCGCACGCAGTTCCTCCTCGATCTCCTCGTCGCTCTCGAGGTCGGCGAACTCCTCCTCCAGCGACGGCTTCCGACCGTAGTTGACCAGATCGGCCTCGGACTCCATCCGCTCAATCCGGTTCTCGAACTGCTCGAAGCGCACAAAGGCGTCCGTAGTGCTGACCTTGCGGATCTTTTTCTCGGCCTTCGTTCGGTTGCACGCGTGGATGTGCCGCTGCACGAGCACACGCTGTTTCTCGCGAGCGTTCTCCAGTTTGTCCTCAAGCTGGATTATATCATCCTGGTACTGCGCAATCAGGTCATCGAAACCGGCCAGCTCCTGCCTCAGGCCGTCCGCGCGGATGGCGTAGCGACGCTTCTCGATCAGCGCCTCGCGGGCCAGGTCGTCGCGGCCCTTGTCCACCGCCATGCGCGCCCGGTCGGCCCACTGCTGGGCACGATCTTCCACGCCCTCGAGCTCGCGCTGCAGCTTCTTGCGTCCGGCCATAACTCCGGCGCAGGAGGCCTTGATCTCGACCAGCGTGTCCTCCATCTCCTGAATCATCAGCTTGACCAGCTTCTCCGGATCCTCGGCCTTGTCCAGCATCGCGTTGATGTTGGAGCTGATGATGTCCCTCATCCTGGTGAAAACCCCCATCTTCGGCGCCTCCTATTTTGGTTTCCTCTGCCATGAGAACTGCGGACCGATAGCGCAACGAACATGCCAATGCGCCAGAGCGATCCGTAAGTGATTGCCTTAAAGTAGGTTACATGCGTCAGCCGCCTTCACCGAAACCCTTGATTGTGATGGCCGAATATGCTATAAGATGGTATCAAATGCCAGGTAAGGGTGAGAGAGGCCACTTATGTCCGATCTGAACGTGCCGTCGCCATCCCAGGGCAGGGCATACGAGGCGCTGGGGCGCTCGGAGGCGTTTCTGACCTTCCAGGAGCGCCTCTCGCGTGTGGCGGCGGTGGATCGGCCGCTGCTCATTGTGGGGGAGCGCGGCACGGGCAAGGAGCTGGCGGCGCGCCGCCTGCACTATCTGTCGCCGCGGTGGGAGCAGCCCCTGGTCGCCCTGAACTGCGCGGCGCTGGCGCCCGGGCTGATCGAGTCCGAGTTGTTCGGTTACGAGGCGGGGGCCTTCACCGGCGCCGGCGCACGGAGGGCGGGACGGTTCGAATCCGCCGACGAAGGAACCCTGTTCCTGGACGAGCTGGGGAGCATTCCATTGGAGGTGCAGGAGAAGATCCTGCGCGTTATCGAGTACGGCACCTTCGAACGCGTGGGGAGCGCCGAGGGCGTGCAGGTGGACGTGCGCATCATCGGCGCGACGAACGCAAACCTGCCTGCGCTTGCCGCGAGGGGCGAGTTCAAGCGGGACCTGCTCGATCGGCTCTCGTTCGAGGTGCTTTTCCTGCCGCCGCTTCGGGAACGCGAGGGCGATATTCTCCTTCTGGCCAACCACTTCGCGTCCCGTATGGCGGCTGAGCTGGGGCGGTCGGGGGTTCCCGAGCTCAGCGAGCGCGCCATAGACGCCCTTGAGGGGCACGATTGGCCGGGCAACGTGAGGGAGCTCAAGAACGTGGTGGAGCGGGCGGTCTACATCTCCGAAACCGACGTCATCGAGCGCGTCGAGTTCGACCCGTTCCGTTCGCCGTTCGCCCCCCGGACGGTTCAGGAATCACCGCGGGAACCCGAGGCAACCGGGGAATCCGGCGCCACGGACACATCCTCCGACCTGCCGTTCAAAGAGGCGGTCAAGGAATTCGAGGTCGGACTGCTGAGACGCGCGCTTGAGGAGGCGAAGTACAACCAGACGCGCGCGGCGGAAGCCCTGGGCTTGACCTACGACCAGTTCCGGGGCCTGTACCGCAAGTACAGCGAGCACCTGAGTTGATCGAGCCCGCTGCTACCAGTCGTACGTCGCTTCGGGCTCCGGCACTACGATCTCGTCGATCTCCAGTTCCTTCAGGTCCGAGGCGAACTGCTCGGACGCCTCCAGTTCCCCGTGGATCACGAATGCCTGGTCGATGCCGGGGCCCATGGCGCTGATCGTGTCGAGGAGCTCGTCATGGTCCGCGTGGGCGCTCAGGGCGTTTATCACGTGCACCCGGGCGTTAAGCGGGTGGTACTCACCGAAGATGCGCACCCGTTCGTGCCGTTCCACTATCCTGCGTCCCAGGGTGTGCTCCGCCTGGTAGCCCACGATGAGGATCACGTTGTTCGCGTCCTCGACCGTGTGCTTCAGATGGTGCAGTATGCGTCCGCCCTCGCACATGCCGGACGCGGAGATGACGGCCAGGGGACCGTCTGCAATGTTCAGGGCCTTTGACTCCTCCACGTGGGTCACGTACGTGAGCCCGGGGAAGGAGAACGGGTTGGCGCCGGTGCGCAGGAGTTCCCGGGTTTCCTCATCGAAACATTCGGGGTGGCGCTGATGGACGGCGGTTGCGCGCGTGGACAGAGGGCTGTCCACGTAGATGGGCAGCTCGCGAACGGCGCCCTCCTCGTACAGCTCGCGGAGGAAGTAGACGATCTGCTGAGTGCGGCCGACGCTGAACGACGGGATCACCAGTCGGCTCTTGCGTTCCATCACGAACTCGCACAGCTCCTGGAGCTGTGCTTTCACGTCCTGGCGCTTGGGATGGTGGCGGTTGCCGTAAGTGCTCTCCGTCATCAGCACGTCCACATCCTGCGGGATGACCGGGTCGGCCAGGATCGGCATGTCCTTACGGCCGACGTCGCCGGTGAAGACCAGGCGTTCGGTCCGCTCGTCCTCCTTCACGTCGATCTGCACGAAAGCCGACCCCAGGATATGGCCCGCGTCCTTGAAGGTCAGGTTCACGCCCGGCGCGATCTCCATCGGCCTTTCGTACGGCAGGGGGCGGAAGGCGTCCATCACCGCCGGGATGTCCTCCGGGGTGTAGAGCGGCTCGAAGGGGTTCTTGCCCTGGCGCAGGCGTCTTTTGTTGACGTACCTCACGTCCTGGACCTGGAGGTAAGCCGAATCGGCCAGCATGATGTCGCACAGGTCGCGCGTGGCGGGCGTGGCGTATATGGGTCCCTCGTAGCCGTTCTTCACCAGGGAAGGCAGGTTGCCGCTGTGGTCGATGTGCGCGTGGGATAGGACGCACGCGTCGACCGCGCCGACATCCAGCGGGATGTTACGGTTCCGCTCGAACGCCTCCTTCCGCCGGCCCTGGTAGAGGCCGCAATCCAGCATGATGTGGCTTCCGTTGATCTCGAGCAGATGCATCGAGCCGGTGGTCGTTCTCGCAGCGCCGTAACAGGTGAGCTTCATTGAGCCTCCGTGGATTGATTGCCAACGCGAGCCTTCCACGATAACTGGCGGCTGGGCCTGCGGTCAAACAGCGCGGGGATCGTTGTTTCACGTCGGATCGGCCTCGCCCGCCCCGGCGTTGAGCCACTGCACCACGCCTGCGGTGAAGGCGATGGCGGCCGTCTCCACGCGAAGCACGTGCGGCCCGAGAGAGACGGCCTGGAAAGAGGCGGCCTCCGCGATGTCGACTTCGCGCCTGGTGAAGCCCCCTGCCGGCCCCACGATCATGGTGGCCGAGTTAAGCCGAGAACGGGTGCCCGATAGAACGGTCCAGAGCGGGGCGACCTCCTCGGTCGATCCGATCAGGCGAAGATCGCTCTTGTCGGCGCTGACGAAATCCTCGAACAGGACGGGCTTGAGGATCTCGGGCACCAGGCGGCGCTGCGACTGTCTCGCCGCGTCGCGCGCCTTCCGCCGCCAGCGCTCGATGCGGCCGGGAATGGCCTTCGCCTGGAAATCCTGCAGACGGTCGCAGACCAGAGGGCGGAGCCGGTGGATGCCCAGTTCGGTCGTCTTCTCGATCAGCGTGTCGGTCCGCTGGCCGGGCGCCGGCGCGAACGCGAGCGTCAGGCGAACGTCTGCCGACGGAGCAGCCGATGCGACACTCTCGATGCTCAGCACCGTTTCGCTGGAGTCGGCTTTGCGGACCACGCAGACGCATTCCGCGCCTCTGCCGTCGAACGCGCGAACGCGATCTCCGGCTTTCAGGCGAAGCACCAGGGCGAGATGGCGGCTCTGGTCGGGAGAGAGGGTGACGGTGTCGCCCGGCCGGCCCAACTCGGGCGCCGAGAAACGGGGCGGATCGGGTTCTTTGTCGGTCATGGCACTGCTCCCGAGGCTCGGCGCGGCCCGATTGTGCAGGTGATGAGGTGACTTGTCAATGCTCCGCGTTGACATACGGGCGGTCGTCTGTAGAATATACGCGTCCGGCGCAGGGCCGGGCGCCGTCGCGGCTCATCGTGGAGTTCCGGTATGCATTCCGCTCCGTCAGACCAGGACGGCCCATCTTCCGACCGGAAAAGCCTTTACGTGGAGGATGTGCTGATCATGCTGTCGCTCATCCCGCTGTTCGTCCTGGGTGTCTTCTACCGGGACCGGACATGGGCGCAGGCGGCGCTGGGTGGGGTGCTGGTGGTGATGGTCGTCGTGTTCATAATCCGACTGCGCCGCGTGCATCGGTCCTTCATGGGACGCCGGGACTAGGCCCGGGCACGCCCCTGACGACACGGCAAGGAGGAATGAGAGTGGACGGTTGGGGATGGGTAGTGATGGTGGTGTTCAGTTGTGCCGCTCTCATCATCTCCCTGTACTGCCTGTTCTTCATGGTGCCGGTCCGGCGGTTCTGGGCGCATATCCGTTCGCTGGGCGGCGGCATGAAGGGGATGGAATCGCACCTCAGGGGTATCGAGGAGAACGTTTCCGAACGACTGGCGGAATTGGAACGCAACGTCCAGGAGCAGATCGACAAGGCGCGGGACGGCGCGCTCGAAGCGCAGGAACGGCTGGCGGAGGAGGGCCGCGAGGCCCGAAGGGAGCTGGGCGAAGTCAGCAACGAGCTGAAATCCCTGCAGGAGGAATTGCGCCGCACGGCCGCCGAGAGCGACAAGATGACCCAGGGGGCGGAGAAGCTGACGCGCCAGTTGCGGCAGATGCGCAGTGACTTCGACGTGCTGGACGTGGAGCTAAAGGACTCGGTTCGGCAGCAGGTCGCCAAGTCCTTCCACAGCGTGGAGAGCACCGTGCTGTCCGCACTGGAGGCCATTCAGGATGAGATCGTCTTCGGCGCGGCGGGACAGACGCCGCCCAAGAGGCCCTCTTCGGTGCAGCCGGGACCGATCAAGCCCAAGTCCGGCTTCGGGTCCGGCGAAGGAAAGCGGCACTCCGATGGCGTGATCCGGAGTCTTTTCGGCGATTCCGCTAAGACGGAGACAGATGGAGGGAGCGCCGACCGCGCGGAGGAGGACGAGGGACAGGAAGCGGAGCGCGACCGGACGGGGCCTGATTCAGAAAGCGAGAAATAACCCCAGCTGCTACCGCGTCAGGCAAAGGCTGCTCCGGCCGGGTCAGTCCTCGAAGTACCGGTAGCAGGTCGCGAACGTCAGAGCCATCAGGGCGTACGTGATACCTCTGAGGCTCTTGTAGATTTCGTCGGGCTGGGGGTCTTCCGAGGCGTAGATCAACGCCACAAGCAAGCAGACCACGATCAGGACACCGACGATGATCCTCCCCAGAATCCTCGGACGCATAGACAGGTTCCTCCTGGAACCGGGTGACGGCTTTTTGGGTCAGGTATACCCAGAGTGTAGGGAAGCCGCTGAGCGATTGTCAAGAGATCGGCCCATGCGGAGCCGAAAAGCGCTCGATTCTGCTTCTCATCGGTGGCCTAGCCACCGTCCCGCTCCTGTACCGTATCGGCTTCGAAACGCTGGCGCGCCCCGTCTCCCAACTCCACCTCGACCGTCTGGCTCAGGATGTCGTAGTTGACGACCGTGCCCTTGCCCTCGGGGGTCTCCACCTTTGTGCCCCGCCGGGGCAGCTTGCGCTTGAGCTGCTTGTAGAGCGCTTCCTCGAATTTCAGGCAGCATTTCAGCCGGCCGCAGCTTCCGCTTATCTTCGCGGGGTCCAACGTGGACTTCTGGTCCTTGGCCAGCTTCATAGGGACGGGCTTGAGCGTGGTAAGGAACGTGCGACAACAAAGCTCATGGCCGCATGGCCCGACCAGGCCCATCAGTCGCGCCTCGTCGCGCACGCCGATCTGGCGCATCTCGATTCGGGTGCGGTATTCCTTGGCCAGGTCGCGCACCAATTCCCGGAAATCAACCCGCCCGTCGGCCAGGAAGTAGAAGATGATCTTGTTGCCGCCGAACAGGTGTTCCACGCCCACCAGTTTCATCGGCAGGTTATGCTTTTCGATCAGCTGATTGCAGACGTCGGCTTCGCTGCGCTGCAGACTATCCTCAATGTCCCGTTGCTTCTCCCGGTCGGCCTCATTGGCCTTGCGCAGCACCTCCCCGGCCGGGCGCTTGCCCGATTCGGCAGCGTTCCCCAGCGTGACTATGCGACCCCATTCTACCCCTTGAGGAGTGCGCACTATCACATCGTCGCCGACCCGGAACGAGTCCTCCGACGACGTGAATCTATCGGCCTTCTCCATCATGCCATAGCGAACGACAACTGTCTCTGCCATGAATATCCTGCGACCTCGCGAACTGACGAGGGTTGTTTTTGTTTTGCACCTGTTCATTATACATGATGAACGCATGGTTTGTTCAGTTCCGGACCTCTCTGGGGCGGATTGGTTTGTGAGACGTGGGCAAGTGTGGTATATCCGTCTGACGTCCTATTCCGCTACCTCGCGAACTGGAAGCCAGGGATGACACTTCGGGCTTTCCTACTCGGGCTGGCGTCGGTCATCGCCATCAGCCTTCTGGATCCTTACACCTCCTACCACCAGGGGTACGGCTGGAACACGCAGGGCCATTTCCCGGTGGCTGCCGTGTTCTTGCTGGTAGTCGTGACGGTCGGGCTGAACGCGCTCCTGAAGGCGGTCAGGCGCGGACTGGCGCTTCGGCAGGCGGAGCTGATGCTCATATGGTGCATGCTCATCGTGGGTTTCGCTGTGCCGTCCAACCCCATGCGGCTTGGTCCGCCCATGCTGGCCGCTCCCGCCTACCTGGCCAGGCGTCCCGACATTCCCTGGCGAGACACGGCACTGGCCGCCGCGCCTGCGGACCTCGTGCTGACGAAGAACCCCCGCTCGCTGGCGGCGGAGCAGTTCTTCGAGGGATGGCGCGGCGAGGGGCGGGTACCGTGGGCCATGTGGCTGACTCCCCTGAGCCGGTGGGCCGTCTTCGTCGGGTTCTACTTCTTGGCCGTGTTCTTCATGTGCGCGGCGTTCCGACGGCAATGGGTGGACCGCGAACGCCTGCAGTTCCCGCTGGCCCGGATTCCGATGGAGTTCACGGAGGGCAGCGGCTCCGCCGGCCTGTTGCCGAACCTGTTCTCCAACAGGGCTTTCCAGATGGGGCTCCTCGCGGCGGCGGTTCTGCGTTTCGCCAAAGCTATGCCCCTGTTCTTTGGCGCCGATACCGGCTGGAGCGTCAGCGTGCCGTTCATGGACGTGCTGGCGGACACGCCGCTGCAGTACACCTACTTCCAGAACGTGGGCATCAGTTGGGCATCGCTCGGATTGGCCTACATCCTGCCGGCGGACGTCTCGCTGAGCATCTGGCTATTCTACCTGTTTGGGCGTTTCGAGCTCCAGACGGCGGCATGGCTCGGTTCAGATGTGCAGCAGGGGGGCACCTACAGCGCTCTGATGCGCTGGCAGCGACCGGGAGCGTACCTGGCTTTCACCGCGGGGACGCTGTTCATGGCCCGGCGCCACCTTGCCGACCTGGTGGCCGGTGCTTTGCGCCGTGGAGGAACGACCGACGACGCCGAGGAGCCGGTCTCTTACGGATTGGCGTTCTGGGGCTTCCTGATTTGCGCGGTCGGCGCCGTCGCGTGGTTTTTCTTCTGCGGCATGAAGCTCTGGGTGGCGTGCGTCTTCTTTGCGATCCTCATGTTGGTGGAACTGGTGCATGCGCGGCTGGTGGCCCAGAGCGGCATCTTCACCACGGCTCCACTCTCCGGCGTGCCCGTACTCATGCACTCTCTGGGGGCGGGGCGCGTTTTCGGGCGAACGGGCATCGTGGTCGCCCAGATGCAGTACGGCTTCCTGACCGGCGCGAACAACTCACTGCTCGGCCCGGCGGCCATTCATTCGTTCCGCATCAGCAGCGTCTTCGAGAAGGGCAGGAGATGGTTGCTGCCCGCTGTAGTGACATCGCTGGCGGCCGCGCTGGTTGCCTCCGGTTACATTGCCATATACCAGGGATACCGGTTCGGCGCCTTGAACTTCGCCAACGTCTGGTCCATGACGGGCAATCCCCAGGGCGTGTTCGATACGGCTCATCGGATCATAGCGTTGCCGGAGCAGGTGGGCAGCGTGAGCTGGGTGCCGCTTCTGCTCGGGATCAGCACCATGAGCTTCGTCATGTTCATGCGGGCCCGGTTCTACTGGTGGCCCATTCACTCCGTGGGACTGCTGGCTTTCTCCAGCTACACGCTGGATAGGATATGGTTCTCGTTCATGCTCGGATGGCTCGTCAAGCAGGCGCTGCTCCGGCTGGGCACCGGCACGCTGGTGCGAGGGGGCAGGTACTTCTTCATCGGTTTCATCATGACGCACTTCTTCCTGAGCGGCGTAGCCACCGTTCTAACGGCCTTGAGCGGCGGAAGCATCCCGACGTTCTAAAAGTGCCGCAGACGCATTGAGAGGATTGCATGACGTGGCGGGCATTCATACTGGGCCTGCTGGCCGCCATCGGCGTCGGCCTTCTGGACCCGTACACCTCGTTCAACAAGGGATACGGCTGGAACACGCAGGGCCATTTCCCGGTTGCCGCCGTGTTCCTGCTGGTGGTCTTCACGCTGGGCCTGAACCTGGCTATCAAGCTGGTGCGCAGGCGCTCGGCGCTTCGGCGGCCGGAGTTGATGCTCATCTGGTGCATGCTGATAGTCGCCTGCGTCACGCCGTCCAATCTCATGCGCTTCTGGTTCCCCACTCTGGCGGCGCCGCCGTATTTGGCCCGGCGCCCCGACATCCCCTGGAAGGATACCGCGCTGGAGCGTGCGCCGGAGTCGCTTCTTTTGACCAAGGACCTGCGGTCGCTCGCCGCGGAGCAGTTTTTCGAGGGACTGCACGACGACGTTCGCGTGCCGTGGTCCATGTGGCTTACGCCCATCAGTCGTTGGGCGGTCGTGATGGCCTTCATCTACCTTGCGACGTTCTTCGCGTGTGCCATACTGCGTCGGCAGTGGGTGGACCGCGAACGCCTCCAGTTTCCCCTGGCCCGCATCCCGCTCCAGTACACGGAAGGGGTGGGCTCCGAGCGAGTTCTGCCGCCCGTCTTCGGCAACCGGGCTTTTCTGGTCGGGATCGGAGCCGCCTTCCTGCTGAAGTCCCTGAGGGCCATGCCGGTGTTCTTCGGCGCGACCAGTCCCGGCAACCTGACCATACCGCTGATGGACATTTTTCAAGAGACGCCGCTGCAGTCGATGAGCTTCGTGAACTTCGGCATCATTTGGATGCCCATCGGCCTCGCCTACCTGGTGCCCTCGGACATCTCGCTCAGCATCTGGCTCTTCTACCTCGTGGGGCGATTCGAGCTCCTGGTGGCTTCCTGGGCGGGCTCGCCCATCTACTACGGCGGCACCCACAGCGAGCTGATGCGCTGGCACCGGCCGGGTGCTTACGTTGTGTTCATTGTCGGCTCGCTTTTCATGGCCCGGCGCCATCTCGCGGACGTTGTCCGGAAGGCCGTGTCGCGGGCTCCGGACGTGGACGACAGCGAGGAGCCTGTGGCCTTCCGCTTGGCCTTCTGGGGGCTGGTGGTGTGCTTCGCGGGAGCCGTCGTCTGGTTCGCCCACTACGGAATGAAGGCGTGGGTGGCGGTGGTGTACCTGCTGATGGTGATGTTGATGCAGGTGGTTCACGCGCGACTGGTGGCTCAGAGCGGCGTCTACCGAACGTCCCCGCTCAGCTCCGGGCCCAACCTGTTGCACGCGATGGGCGGCGGATACTTGTTCGGCCACACAGGCGCCGTCGTCGCGAACATGCACTACACCATTATGGTCGGCGGCAACAACTCGATGCTCGGTCCGGCGGCAATCCACGCGTTCCGCATCAGCGAGGTGTTCAAGCGCCGCCGTCGGCTTCTGCTGCCCGCCTTGGTGGTCGCGCTTGCGGCGTCGATCGCCGGCTCGTCCTACACCTGTCTGCGTCAGGCTTATACCGACGGCGCCCTCAACTACACACATACCTGGGCGTCTATAGACAATCCGCGAAGCTCGTTCGACATGGCGCACCAGCTGATGACGCGCCCCTTTGAGGTAGCGCAGGTGCGCGCAGTTCCATTCGCGCTGGGCGGGGTCATGACGGCGTTCGTCATGTTCATGCGGGCACGGTTCTACTGGTGGCCGCTCCATCCGATCGGCCTGCTGGCATTCTCGTCGTTCGGGCTGGATCGCATGTGGTTCTCCTTCTTCCTGGGCTGGCTGATCAAAGTGGTGGTGATGAAGTTCGGCAGCGGGCGCATTCTGCGCAACGGACGGCAGTTCTTCATCGGCTTCATCATCACGGAGTTGTTCCTGGACTGCAGTTGGAGTCTGGCCGCGGCGATAAGCGGCGGACGCATCCCCGGGGCGGGGGTATGGGTGTGACGGTTCGGCGGTTGCGCGCGCGGCTGTGAGTGTTAGAATCGCCGAAGCGCGCAGTATCGCCTATCCACGGTTTGGAGGCTGGGACAATGGGCTTTGTCGGCACGAAGTACCAGACGCAGCGTCGGACGCCGGAAGAGATGATCGATCATCTCAATAGCTTCGAGCTGGACCTCAGGTTCTCGGCCGGGGTCTGGTTCTTCTTTCCCGGCGGCGGACGGTTCCACGATGCATACATCGATCCGCCGAAGCCGGAAGAATGGCTTGACCGCGTCTTTGAGATCGCCGCCCCGCTCGCCGAGCACGGACTGTGCGGGCTGGAGGCCCATTACCCCAACGAGGTCAACGAAGAGAACATCGATCGGTACGTGGAGTTCGGCAAGGAAACCGGGATCCGGCTGATCACCATCGTGCCGAACTTGTTCTACGACCGGCAGTTCGAGTTCGGCGCCCTCAGCAGTCCGATCGAGGAGCGAAGACAGGCGGCCATAGAGCGGACCAAGACCGTCCTTGAACTGAACAAGCGCATCGACACCGACTTCTCCATCGTCTGGCCGGGCATCGACGGCTTCGAGCAGGCGTTCGGGCACGATCTGATCGCGGCCCGGGATCGTTTCTGCGAAGGGCTGGCGGAGGCGATGGACGCCGTGCCGGGCGTTCGCGTTGCCGAGGAGCCGAAGCCCTACGAGCCACGGTCCAACATCATCTACGGGACGACGCCCGAGGGCCTGCTCATGGCCCAGAAGACCGAGGGCCTGCTGAAGGCGCCCGAGAACCGGAAACTGCTGGACCAGGGCGAAGCGCTGGTCGGACTGAACCCCGAGGTGGGCCACGTGCTCATGGGATTCGAGGACCTCGCCTATGCCTTCGGCCTGGTCATGGAATACGGCCGGCTGTTCCACACGCACTGGAACTCCCAGCCCCTGGGCAACTACGACCAGGACCAGAACGTGGGCGTCATCTCTCCCGAGCAGACCGAAGCGGCCCTCTACGCGCTGAAGATGCAGGGCTACAACGGCTACTTCGGATTGGATCTGAACCCGGAGCGGATGCCCGTGGACCGGGCGCTCATCAACTGCATGGACGCCCTGAAGGCCATGAACGAACGCGTCAACCGCATGGATCACGAGAAGGTGATCGCCTGCACGACGCGGCCGGACAAGAACCGCGGCCTGCTCGAGGCGCTGCTGACGCGCTGTCGCGCACCCGAAGGCGTCGAGCTTTCACCCATGCCCGAGATACGATAGGGCGCGCGTACATAAGAACGGCCCCCTCCATCGATGGAGGGGGCCGGAGCATCCGTGGGAGGATGCGCCCCTAAGGGCGTGTCCTACTTGACCTCGATGCTCTTGGACTTCGCAGCCTCGATCTTGGGCATGCTCAGGTTCAGGACGCCGCCTTTGTACGACGCTTCGACCTGCTCGGTGTCCACGTAATCCGGCAGCCGGATCGAGCGCTCGAACCTGCCGTAGCGCCGTTCGACCCGGTGATAGTTCTCCTTCTCCGTGGCTTTCTCCTCTTTCTTCTCGCCACTGATCGTGAGAACCCGGTTCTCGACGGTGACGTCCAGATCGTCTTTCTCCATGCCCGGCACCTCGGCCGTGATCGTGACGGAGCTATCGTCCTCCTTCACGTCGATCGCCGGAGAGAAACGTCCTTCGTTCCACGGCTCGGGCAGCCCCACGTCTTCGAGCCCCTGCATAAGGTCCTCGAAAACGCGGCCGAATGGCCAGCCGTAACGTCGTCCAACAGCGTTCGGTCTGCGTCTCATCAGGTCAGCCATTGTTCTCCTCCTTTCGCGAGTTCAAGGATCGTTGGTTGCCTGATCTGTCGTAGTATGAAGCAATGTGCGTGCCAATGGCCTTGTGTATGTCGTAAAAAGTTTACTGCAATACGGTTATGGCGTGTCGGAAATGAACGGTCCCTCGTCTCCGGCGCAGTCTTTCTGCCAAACTGGCAGTGCGGCGACTGCGGCTGCCGCATCGGCAGATCGGTGTTGACGGGCCGGGTCGGCTGCCATAGAATACCGCGCTAAGCGGCCTCCCAGGCCGCACCAATTCCGCACTCAACGGAGGAGACGGCGCCTATGGCGACTGAGCAGCGGGACAGGTGGAGCAGCCGCACCGCATTCATCATGGCCGCCGTCGGCAGCGCGGTCGGTCTGGGCAACCTCTGGCGTTTCCCCGCTGTGGCGTTCGCCAACGGCGGAGGCGCTTTTTTCGTGCCGTATTTCGTCGCCCTCCTGACAGCCGGCGTCCCGCTGATGATCGTGGAGTATGCCATTGGCCAGAAGTACCAGGGCGGCGCACCTCAGGCCATGGCGGCCGTCACGCGCAAGTTCCGGTGGGTGGGCTGGTTCGCCCTGATGGTCGGCTGCACCATCACCATGTACTACTGCGTGGTTATGGCCTACGCATGGCATTTCTCCGTCGGCTCGCTCTCGACCGCCTGGCGCGACCCGGTGCCGTATACCGAAGTCGATGAGCAAGGCGGCGTGCCCGTCCTCAAGGAGGTGGCTGCCGAGGACATTCAGCTCTACGTTCCGATGGCTGAGATCGAGGAAGCGGAGGGGGAACCGACCGAGCGGCTTGATGCGCGTGCCGAAGGACTGCGGGACTGGCTGGGGAAGGTGAACGGCGGACTGCCCGTTCTGACTGCCGAGCAACTGGATCGCGAAGAGGCCCAGAACCCGGACAAGGCATACGTCAGCATCGTGGCGAATGTCGGCCACTACCTGATGGAAGAGGTGCTGGGCGGCTATCACGAGGGCTACTGGCGGAAGGCCCGGGAGTACAACGTTCGCCTGCAGCGCGAGGCCCGGGAAGCCAGGCGCTCGGGCCTGGACCCTCCGGCGGGCGAACCGATCCCCTATGCCTCGGACATGTTCGCCCTCAGCCCCAATCTGGTCATCGGCGCGCTGCTGACGTGGGTGCTCATCTTCTTCATCATCTTCCGCGGCGTGCGAAACGTGGGCAAGGTGGTCATGCTTACCGTGCCCCTGCCGGTGTTGCTCCTGGTGATCCTGCTCGTGCGCGGCATGACTCTGCCCGGTGCGTCGGAGGGGCTTCTGTATTACCTGAAGCCCGACTGGTCCAAGCTGCAGGACGCCCGGGTGTGGATCGCCGCCTACGGGCAGATATTCTTCAGCCTCAGCCTCGGTTTCGGAATCCTGATCGCGTACGCCAGCTACATGCCCCCCGAGAGCGACGTCACCAACAGCGCGTTCATCACCAGCTTCGGCAACTGCGCAACCAGCTTCATCGCGGGGCTGGCCGTCTTTAGCGTGCTCGGATACCTGGCGTACATCAGTAACATCGGTGTGGGCGAGCTGCCCGCTTCGGGTCTGGGCATGGCGGGCCCGCTGCTGGTGTTCATCACGTATCCTGTGGCGCTCTCGCAGATGCCGGTGGCGGCGGCGGGGGTGGTGCTGGTGAGCCTGGCCTTCTTCCTGTGCCTGATCAGCCTGGGCATCGACAGCGCGTTCAGTCTGGTGGAGGGCATTGTCACGGGTTTCCACGACCGGTTCCGGCGCATCCCCAGGGCGGCGATGAGCGGCATCATCTGCGCCATCGGCCTGGCGGGGAGCCTTTTGTTCTGCACGCGCAGCGGACTGATGTGGCTGGACATCGTGGATAACTGGATGAGCAACTACGGTCTGCCGTTCGTAGGGCTCATGGAGTGCATCGCGGTCGGCTACTTCTTCCACATCGAGGAACTGCGCGACTACGTCAACACCCACAGCGAGATCAAGGTGCACAACTGGTTCGACGTCTGCATCAAGGTCATTACGCCCGGGATCCTGATCTACCTGCTGGCCGACCAGTTGATGAAGAACCTCGCGGCGCCCTACGGCGGGTACGACGAGGTCCTGACCCATTCCGTGACGCTGGCGGGGTGGGGATGGTTCCTGCTGATACTGCTTCTGGCGCTGCTGTTTTCCCGCCACTACCTCATCATCGTCGGCATGGGGTGCGCTGCGGCGGGCACAGTGGGTCTGTTCGCCTACCTGAAGGCCACGCTGGACCCGGCGAAGTTCGACACCGGGGACCTGATCGCGTCGTCGGTGGCGGGGGCTGCGGCGGCCACACTCCTGTTCGGCACGCTGATCGGTTGCATCTACGTCGCCATGCGCACGCGGCACATGGCCGGCCTCAGCATGGAGGCTCAGTCCTCGTCCGAAGGAGTATCCGAAGAACCGCCGGCGGACGCCTCCGCTGACGAGTCGTCCTCATCCGATGGGGCCTCCTCCGGCGGCGTCTGATCCGGCGCCGATCGCAGGGACGGTTGCTGCCTCTCAGATGATGGGACCGGGGCCAGGTCGGCCGGCAGCACGAACTTCTCACCGGGGCCCGCATCCCGGTCCTCGAGCCATCCCTGGCGTACCTCCAGGACGAAGCGCACCGGCTCCGGCGGCTCTATGACTGCCGTACCGCCTGCGCTCATATCTTTGGCTGCGACGATGGTGCCGTCGGCCTCCAGGTATATCAGCGACGTGCCGAACTTGTTGCCGGCGCCGGAGAACTTCGGCGTTGTGGGCGAGTCATAGACGTAGAGCATGCCGGATCCCGGTTCCAGGTTGCGCCTGCCCGCGAGCCCCTGCGATCTCTCAACCTGCGATTCGGCGATCTCGGCCTTGATCGTGTACGTCTCGGAGGCCGTGCCGGGCGGCAACGCCATGTCCAGCTTCAGGTTCTCAATGCGTGCCCCCGGCGGCCTGGTGGTTCCGCCGCCGCCTGGCGAGCACTGTCCGCCCTGGAACAGCATGGACACCAGCAGGAACACGGCAATGAAGATCAGAATGTGTTTGGTCCAGTTCAATGTCGGCATCCTCGCGTAGAAAGGGCAATGACCACTGCGTCGGTTATAGCACGGCTGGGGGACGGGTGCAATCAGCCAGCCGTGTGTTCTTTGCCCCCGAGCGGGGCCGTGCTACAATGCGGGGCGACGGGGGCACGATGGTTCCATTCGCTGGACACTGTGGAGCAGACCGATGGCAGAGACCGTAATGAGCATGGATGCCGCCAACATGTTTGCGGAACGGGTCGGCAAGGAGCACGGCCTGGAACGCGACGGGGTGGACGCGCTTGCCGGCAGAATCTCTGAATACCGGGGACGCATCGAGGAGCGTCGGGGCGAAGACGTGGGATTCATGGTGTTGCCGTACGACCGCGAGACGCTCTCTCGTGTGCAGGAGATTGCGACGAAGATCCGCGAGTCGAGCCGCGATTTCGCCGTCCTGGGCATAGGTGGCTCCGCCCTGGGCAACATCGCCGTCCACAGCGCGCTGAACCACCCGTTCCACAATCTTCTGCCGCAGGACCATGAGGCCCGCCTGGGCGCGCCGCGACTGTTCGTGCTGGACAACGTCGACCCGTCGCTCATCTCGGGGTTCATGGACGTGGTCGGCGACGAGTTGGGGCACTGCGTATTCAACGTCATCACCAAGTCCGGCTCCACCGCCGAGACCATGAGCCAGTTCCTCCACGTGCGCGATCTGGTGCGCCGCACAGGCGGGAATCCGACCGAGCGCATGGTGCTTACCACGGATCCGGACCCCGAGAAGAGCCTCCTCCGGCGCATCGCCGATGCCGGCGGCTACGATACCTTGCCGATTCCCGCCAATGTCGGCGGCCGTTTCAGTGTGCTCTCGTCGGTCGGGCTGCTGAGCGCAGCCGTCGGAGGCGTGGATATCGAAGCTATGCTGCGTGGAGCGGCGGCGATGGATGAAGCCTGCCGGGCCGAAGGCGTGTGGGAGAATCCCGCCGCGCTGTATGCCAGTGTCCTTTATCTCATGTACCACCAGGGGAAGCCGATCAGCGTGCTGATGCCGTACTCCTCGGCCCTGAGCAAGCTGGCGGACTGGTACTGCCAGCTCTGGGCGGAGAGCCTGGGCAAACGGAACGGGCTGGAGGAGGACGACGTGTTCATCGGCCCGACGCCCGTCGGCGCCGTGGGCGTAACCGACCAGCATTCCGTGATGCAGCTTTACCAGGACGGCCGGTTCGACAAGGCGATAACGCTCGTGGAGGTGGACGAGCCGGCGCCCGGCGACGAGGAACCGATCTGCAGGGGCGACTGCGAGCCGGAACTTCAGTACCTGGCCGATCACACGTTCGGCGAGCTTTTCGGCGCCGAGCTGGCCGCCACTCGCCGTGCGCTCACGGACAAGCACCGCCCCAATCTGACCCTCCGCATTCCGCAGGTGGACGCGCGCGCCCTGGGCGAGCTGTTCATGTTCTTCGAATACGCGGTCACCTACAGCGGCTACCTGTTCGGGGTGAACGCTTTCGACCAGCCGGGGGTCGAGCTGGGCAAGCGCTACACGTACGGACTCATGGGTCGCGAGGGCTACGATCCGCCCGAGGGGCTCGGATAGGGCTTCTCGCGATGCTCTCGATTTGCTGCTGTCCCGCCGGGCGGCTATAATGAACGGGCGCGTACTTCCGGCCCGAGACGATCCTGGAGCGCACCGGCAGTGGAGAGAACCGACCTCAAAGATTCCATCGCGTTCGTTGCGACGTATCCTCCACGTCAGTGCGGAATTGCGACGTTCACCAGCGACGTGAGGGACTCCGTTACCCCCCACATGACGGATCGCCTCCGCAGCATCGCCGTCGCGATCGACGATCCGCGGGAAGACCTGGACTACCCGGACGAAGTTCGTTACAGGCTGAACCAGTACGACAATGCCGATTACGTTCAGGCCGCGGAGTATCTCAACTACAACAAGGTCCGCGCCGTCTCCCTGCAGCACGAGTTCGGCATTTTCGGCGGTCGGGACGGTGCCTACGTCCTGGATCTTGTGCGCGAACTGCGTTGCCCGGTCGTGACGACTTTCCACACCGTTTTGCGTGAGCCCAGCGAGGGACAGCGGGCGGTGATGGACGAGTTGATCGTGCTGAGCAGCCTGCTGGTGGTGATGAGCCACAAGGCGGTGGATTTCCTGAAGGAGGTCTACGGCGCGCCCGAGCAGAAGATACGCTACATCCCGCACGGCGTGCCGCCGATCCCCCTTGTGGAACCGCAGAACTACAAGGCGCAGTTTGACATGGCCGGCCGCGAGATAATGCTCACTTTTGGGCTGCTGAGCCCGGGCAAAGGCATCGAGTATGCTCTGAAGGCCCTGCCGCCGGTGGTCGACCGGCACCCCAACTTCTGCTACGTAGTCCTGGGAGCGACTCATCCGAACATTCTGCGCGAGTACGGCGAGAGCTACCGGCTGAGCCTTCAGCGGCTTGCAAGGAGTCTGAACCTTGAGCGCAACGTGCTGTTCGCCAGTCGCTTTGTGGCGTTGCCGGAGCTGTGCGAGTACCTGAAGGCGGCGGACATGTACATCACCCCCTATCTGGGGCGCGAGCAGATCACAAGCGGAACACTTGCCTACGCGCTGGGCGCCGGGAAGCCCATTGTGTCCACAAGCTACTGGTATGCCGAGGAACTGCTCGCCGACGGGCGTGGCATGCTTGTGGGCTTCGAGGATCACGAACAGATAAGCGAGGCGCTGCTGGAGCTTCTGGGCAATCCCAACAGGGTGCGCGACATGCGGGCCGACGCCTACGAGTTCTCGCGCCACATGACCTGGCACGAAGTGGGATCCTCCTACCTGGAAGCGTTCAGGGAATCCATCTCCAAGGCGCGCGTGCGGGCCTCCATATCGGACGTAAGCATGCGGCATGTGCTGTCGATCACCGGCCTGCCGCGTCCGAAGCTGAATCACCTCACAGGTCTCACCGACGACACCGGTCTGTTGCAGCACGCTCGGTACACGGTGCCCGACCGCTCGCACGGCTACTGCACCGACGACAACGCGCGGGCGCTGGTGGTGGCGTCGAAGTACTACGATCTTTTCCGCGATCCCGAAGCCGAGAACCTGCTGCGCATCTATCTGGCCTTCATGCACTACGCGCAACGGCCGGACGGCTTGTTCCATAACTTCATGAGCTACGATCGCCAGTTCCTGGACGAGGTAGGCAGCGACGACTGCTACGGCCGCGCTCTCTGGGGGCTGGGGTACACACTCGTGCACGGACCCGCCGCGCACATTCGGTTCGCCAAGGAGATATTCGAGCGGGCCCTTGCGCATCTGCGCAGCCTGAACCTGCGGGGTCGCAGCAGCGCGATCCTCGGGCTGTATTACTACCTCCATCGGTTCCCCGAGGCCGAGGATATCCTGGTCCGGATCACGGAACTTGCCGATGTCCACCTCAGCGCCTACAGGCAGGTTTCCGGTCCGGATTGGAAGTGGTTCGAGGACGTGATCGCTTACGGAAACGCCGCCATTCCGCAGTCGCTCTTTGTCGCTTACGAGGTGACGCACAAGGACGAGTACCTTCAGATTGCCCGCGAGAGCCTCGATTTCCTGCTGGAGATGTGCGACAGGTCGGATCACCTTTCGCTGGTCGGCAACGAGGGATGGCACCGTCGCGGGGACAAGCCGGCTACCTTTGACCAGCAGCCGATCGATGCATGCGGTTTGGTGGAGGCATGCAAGTCGGCGTTCCGGATCACCGGGAAGCGGGCATACCTGCGTTACATGCGAATGGCGTTCGACTGGTTCCTGGGAGTGAACGATCTGAACCAGTCCCTTTATGACTTCAAGACAGGCGGCTGCGCGGACGGCCTGGCCGCCACTGGCGTGAATCAGAACCAGGGCGCCGAGAGCACGCTCTGCTGCCTTCTGTCGCTTCTGACGCTCACCGAGGTGTTCCCCGAGCAGGACCGTGCCTTCGGCGGGGCGTTACGCTGAATCGCGCTTTCTTCGTGAACCAGAATCTCCTTTTCAAACGGAGTGCCCGTGTCGCACAAGAAGCCCATCGTCATGCTGAGCAGTTGGCCGCCAAGAAAGTGCGGGATCGGTACGTTCGCCGAGGAAGCCCTGGAGTTCATCCAGAAGCACGAGCCGGACCGCCCTTCCTACGTGATCTCGCACACCGACGGCAGCGGCGCCAACGTGTCTCCCCTGATTGATATGGCGAAGGGCGACTGGTACGTGTCGGTCGCCGAGAAGATCAGGGAGCTTGATCCCTATGCCGTCCACCTGGAGCACGAATACGGTTTGTATGACTACGTGGATGCGGAAGGAAGATCGGACCTGAATCGTGGCTTCCTGCAACTGCTCAGGGAGATCGAGGACTATCCCACCGTGGTCGAGCCGCACACCGTGCACGGGCGCATGAAAGAGCACGAGGAGGAGTTCGTTCGCGAGCTGGCCGGCCTGTGCAACGTGTTGCTGTTCAAGTGCCATTACCAGAAGTGGCGGCTCGACTGGACGTTCTCCCGCAGGAACTGGCCGCGCCCGCGCAACATCATGATCGTGCCGCACGGGGCTCGCCCGGACCGGCGTTTCGCCATAGACCAGGTGGACGATCTCAAGGACGACCTCGGCATGGGCTTCCTGCGCGGCAAGCACGTGATCGGCCTGGTGGGCTGGATCCAGGCGAACAAGCGCTGGGACATCATGACGAACATCTGGCCGGACGTCTACGAGGAGATCAGGCGCGAGACCGGCCAGGAATGGGTTCTGCTGGCGGCGGGCGACATGCGCGACCCCAACGACACCGGCGATTTCCGGCGCTACGTCGACGGCTTGAAGCTGCTGGAAAACCAGGGCATCGGCCACTTCTACCGGTTCACGCCGCGCGGGGACGTCTACTACAAGGTCATGGGCGTCTGCGATTTCGTCGTCCTGCCCAGCATCGATGAGACGCAGTCCGGCACGCTGGCGCGCATCATCGCGCTGAACAAGCCCTACGTGACCACCGCGCCGCTGGAGGGGCTTACGGCGCAGACGCTGGAGAGCGGGGGCGGGCTGCTCTTCACCAACAGGGACATGCTCCGGCGTCAGGTGGTGAGGCTGGCGACCGACGAGGGTCTGCGATGGAACCTCGGCCATCGGCTGTACCGCTACCTGATGGACGTCGTGAGCTGGGAGGTCATCGCCGGGCGGTACTACGAGGCATACCGTGCCGCCAACGCCGAAGTCCACGACGGCGTAAAGGTGGACATCCCCCCCGAGTTCTGAGATAGCCCCGTGGCTGAATCCGAGGGAAGCTTGATGGACATCCGCCACGTCGTCACCTGTTTCCTCCGCCATCCGGACGGGGACCGTGTGCTTCTCGGGCAGCGGAGCGATCGTGTCCGCACCTATCCGGGACGCTGGGCGGCCATAAGCGGATCGGTCGAGACAGTCGGCCCGATGCAGCAGGCGTTCCAGGAGATCGAGGAGGAGACCGGCCTGCTCTCGTTCCAGTACCGCGTGAGCCATGAGGGCCTTCCTGTGCGCTTCGCGGACTGGGATCTGAACACGCTCTGGGTGGTGCACCCTTTCCTCTTCGAATGCGAGGCTCCGGACGCCGTGTGCAGGGATTGGGAGCACGGCCGGTTCGAATGGGCCACTCCCGAGCAGATTGGCGGGCGTGAAACGGTGCCCAGGCTCCGCGAGGTTTTTGATGCCGCGTGTCGCGCGCCCGACATCGAGTCGTTCGAATGGATCTTCGCCGAAGTGGAGGAAGACCGCAGCCACGGAGCCGAGGAACTGGGCATGTGGGTTCTGGAGGGTCTGAAACGCGCCGCCCGACGCGCCGCCGCGCGACAGAGCTCCCACCGGACGTTCACCGAGGAAGTCTGCAATGCCTGTCGCCGGGCGCTCTCGCTGCGTCCCAGCATGGCCGCCGTGCGCAGCGCCTCGCTTTCGGCCTACGGCCTCTGCAAGCAGCAGGCGGAGTCCCCCGAGCCGCAGGTGATGGTGCGGGGCCTGGACGCGCTGATATCCTCTCGGGAGACCGGCGTGGCGGAGGCCGGTGCGGCGGCGGGGAACCGAATTCCGGAGCGGGCGCGGGTAGTCACCATCAGCAAGAGCTTCACGGTGCTCTGCGCGCTGGCCCACGCGGCGGACCGCATCCAGCGGCTTGTTGTGGCGGAGTCGCGGCCGGCGTGCGAGGGCCGGGGCACGGCCGAGACGGCGGCTTCCTTCGGCATACCCACGGAGCTGGTCACCGACGCTGCCGCGATGCACGCAGCGGCCGACGCCGACGTTGTGCTGGTGGGGGCCGACTCGGTGCTCGCGGACGGCACTGTCGTCAACAAGACCGGTACGTTCGGGCTGTGCTCCGCCGCAGCCCGGGGCGGCGCGCGCGTGATCTGCGTTGCGACGGAAAGCAAGATCATGCCGGAGGGGGCGGACCCGCAGATGGAGGAGATGGATCCCGCCGAGCTCGGCGAGGCGCCCCCGTCGGTCGACGTGCGGAACGTCTACTTTGAGAGGGTGCCCGGCGAACTGATCGGGGAGTTGGTGGGGCCGAACGGACCGCTCACACCGGATCTCATCTCGTCGCGGGCCGAGCAACTCGCCGACTGGGAGCAGGAACTCTCCGGCGATTCCGATAGACCGTGATCCGTCGGATCGAGCGATTGCCTTCCCGCACGTCTTCCCAATCTTGTTGGTTGCCCGAGCTTCTCCGGCAGGGCGCACTCAGTGGTCGCAGATGTTGTCGCCTGTCTCGAGTTCGCCCGCAGCAAACTGCTGCGCGACATCCTGGGGCGGCATGGTGGGGGCGCCGACGATGACGCGAATGCCGTCCTGCGCAAAGAGCTGCTGTGCTCGTCTGCCCATCCCGCCGGCGATGATGCATTCGGCGCCCTTCTCCCGCAGCCAGCGCGGCAGCAGCCCGGGCTGGTGCGGGGGCGCGCTGAGCGTGTCGATTTCCTCTACTGCACCCGTGTCGCAGTCCACTTCAAAGAGCGCGAACTGCTCACAATGGCCGAAGTGTGCGGCGAGCTGTCCCTGGTAGACGGGTATGGCTGCCTTCATGTTTATTCGGTCTCCTCTTCCAGTTCGATAATGGGCTGGATCGCCCGACTGAATGCCTCAGCGGCCGGGCTTTCCGTAAGTGCGAACGGCCGTCCGCCGTCCGATGTCCGGACGATTTCCGGATCGATCGGAATCCGGCCCAGGAACGGCACGTCCATTCGCTCGGCCATTATCTCTCCGCCTCCGGTTCCGAACAAGTCCGCCTGTTGCCCGCAGTGCGGGCAGACGAAGCCGCTCATGTTCTCGATCACTCCGAGCACCGGCAACTGCAGCCGCCGGCAGAACGTAATGCATTTGCGCACATCGGCCAGGGACAGTTCCTGCGGGGTGGTAACCACCACAGCCCCCGTGGCGTCCGGCAGGAGCTGGCATACCGAGAGGGCCTCGTCGCCCGTCCCGGGAGGCAGGTCCATTATCAGGTAATCCAGCTCGCCCCAGGCGACATCCGCGAGCAGTTGCCTCAGCACGTTCATCTTCATCGGTCCGCGCCATATGACGGCCTCGTCCGGCCCGCCGGTGAGGAACTGTATGGACATCACCCGCAGGCCCGGTCCACAGCGGACCGGCAGCAGGCTCTCGCCGTCCGACTGCACAGTTGCCGATTCCAATCCGAGCAGGCGCGGCACGCTGGGGCCGTGCATATCGACGTCCAGGAGGCCGACGCTCAGTCCCCGCTCCGCGAGGACGGCTGCCAGGTTGACGGCCACGGTGCTCTTGCCGACGCCGCCCTTTCCGGACAGGACCGCTACCTTGTGGCGCACCTGCGCCATGCGCTCCCCCAGGCGCTGCTGGCTGCGCTCTCGCTGCTCCCGGGCCTCCTGTTCGGCCGTCCGGGACGCGTCGTCAGTCTCGCTCATTCTCCGCAACTCCTATCGCCCGTCTCGTGGGTTGGGCACGTTTACCAGTGTGAGGCGACGTCCGCTCCGTCGGCCTTCTCCAGTTCGCCGCCCTTGAACGCGGCCACCGCGTCGGATACGGTTCCGCTCGCGCCGAGGGCCACCTTCACGCCCGCCGCCTGCAGGACGGACATCGCCTTGGGGCCGATGTGCCCGCTGACGACCCAATCCGCGCCCAGGTCCACCACATTCGTGGCCGACTGCACGCCTGCGCCACCGGCGGCGGTCATGTTCTGTGCGTTGTCGACGGCCTCGAACTCGCCGCTCTCGTCATCGTACATGATGAAAAACGCCGCCCGCCCGAAACGCTGGTCGACTTCCGAGGAGAGCTGCTGTCCACGGCTGGTCACACATATCTTCATCGCTGAGTCCTTTCCCGCAGACGGCCGACGGGGCGAGGTCGTCGACCTCGCCCCGTGGCGGTCGGCATGCAGATGGTTTAGTCCTGCTTTTCCAGTTCGTCTATGCGCTTCTTGACATCCTCGAGGGCGTCCTCAAGGTAGCCCGCCTCGCTCTTGAGCACGTCGAGCTGCTGCTCGGCCGTGGGAGCGTATGGCTGTGCATAGGCGGCGCCGGCGCCGAATGCGGGCATGCCGTAAGCCGCCCGCTGCCAGCCCGGCATTCCGGTCGCGCGGAACCAGTTGCGGCGGCCCCAGCCACCGCGTCCCATCCCGCGGCCCCAGAATCCTCGTCCGCCGGTCGGGTTCATGTAGCCCGGCCCGGCGTAACCGGCACAGTATCCTGCAGCACGTCCCGTCATTGGGCCCATCCCCGCGGGTCCCGTTCCGTCTCCGCCTGGCATGGTTATGCCTCCTTCTAAAAGTATATATGGGTTAGACACTCTTCTCCTGACCGCTGACCGGGCCACCGGCCGGCGTCAGGTCTGTGTTCCTTCTCGGATCAGGTTCGCCCCGCACTTGGGGCACTGCATCTTGAAACACGGCACGCCCCGCTGGTGGGGGACGCGTTCGCCGCAACTCGGGCAGACGCATGCTCCGCCCGGGCCCACGCCGAATCCGCCTCCGGCGCCGCGGCCACCTCGGCCTCCGGCGCCCCTTCCCTGGCCACGCATCTCATCGTCCTCCTGTTAGCCTCTGCCTCTTCCGCCTCTCCAGCCGTGCCTGCCCCGTTGACGACGCCCCGCTCCCGGGACGAACTGAACCGGTCCGCCCTCGATCGCGAGCGCACATCCCTGCACGAAGGCAGTGGCGATTTTGCGCCGCGCCTCGGCCAGAATGCGGCTGACCGTCGGCCTGGAAACGCCCAGGCTCTCCGCCACCGCCGCCTGATCCATACCCAGGTGGTCGGCAAGTCGGACGGCCTCGTATTCGTCCAGAGCGAGCGTTATCCAGTCCAACTCGCGGGCCGGCACGCCGGCCGGCTTGAACACCGAGGCCGGCGGCCGGTGGCCCACAAAGCGTTGCTTCTTGTTACGGGGCATCAGCACTCCATTATGAACATATGTTTATTATAGGCCGCCGACTGGGGCCTGTCAAGGCTTGTTTCCGAATTCTGTCGATGCTGGTCGGCGGTCGGCGCGATTGCATCCGACGGGCCTTTCAGGTAGCATGGCCGTTCCGGAGAGCAGCAGGGCCGCAAGGGGGACTCAGGTCCGCATCGGCCGTTCCGCACCGAAACAGCAAACCTGAAGGAGGAGGAAGGATGCCGAACCTATTTTCCGTGCGCGAGCTTGTGGAAGTGGCCATCCAGGAGGAGCAGACGGGAGCGACCTTCTACCGGGCTCTTGCGGAGAGCACGGACTCGGCGGAGCTGGAGGAGTTCGCCCTGGAGGTGGCCGAGATGGAGGACGAGCACGAGCAGAAGTTTAAGCAGATGCTCGAGGGGTTGGGCGAGTACGAACCGACCGGCGAGTCGTACGCGGGCGAGTACGAATCCTACATGTCCTACCTTCTGGAAGGGCGCATATTCCCGGTGGGCGACGAGAGCCGCAAGATGGCGCAGCGCCAGATGTCCGACGAGGAGGCCGTCGAGACGGCGATGGGCCTGGAGCGCAACACGCTGTTGTTCTACCTGGAGATGCTGCGCTTCATCCCCGAACAGCACAGGTCTCTGCTGGACGACATCATCACCGAAGAGCGCCAGCACGTGCGTGACTTCGCGCAGTACAAGGCGGACCACTTCGCTTAAGAAGCCGCGGGGCCTGTGACGGTCGGCCCCGACTAAAGTCACCGCGCATGTCCGGCAGGCGTCGGCTCGGCCCCCCGGGCCGGCGCCTGTTCTTTGCGCTCCTTCAACAGCTCCCGGATGTCCGCCAGCGTTTCGATTACCTCCGTGAGGAGCTCGGTCTCCTCCGAAGCGGTTTCGGTCACCTGGACAAACTGTCTCTCCAGCACCGCCGTTTTGTAGCTGTTCCGCACGGCGAGGATGCAGGCGAACAGCGCCAGCGCCAGGCAAACAAACCAGGCGATCAGTTGAGACGGGTTCATTCGGCGTTCCCTCCTATTTGCGGCTGGTCTTGCTGGCCCATGAACTGCAGCTTGCACAGCCTCATGTACTCCCCGCCGAGCTCCAGCAGCTCGTCGTGGCTGCCCTGCTCTACTATGCGGCCGCCCCTGAGCACGATTATCTTGTCCGCGTGACGCACCGTGGAGAGCCGGTGTGCGATGACCAGGGTCGTGCGGCCCGCCATCAGGTTGTTCAGACCGCGCTGGACCAGCACCTCGGACTGGGCATCCAGGCTGGAGGTGGCCTCGTCGAGGATCAGAATCGGCGCGTTCTTGAGCAGGGCGCGGGCGATCGTCACGCACTGGCGCTGCCCCCCGGAGAGCCGCCCGCCCGACTCGCCCACCAGGGTATCGTAGCCGTCCGGCAGGCTGTCGATGAACTCATGGATGTTGGCGGCTCGGGCGGCCTCGATCACTTCCTCTTCGGTGGCGGCGGGGCGTCCGTAGCGTATGTTCTCGGAGATGGAGCGGTTGAACAGGAACGGATGCTGACCGACGATGCCGATCTGACCCATCAGGCTGTCGCGCGTGATGTTGCGTACGTCATGTCCGTCGATCTCGACAGAGCCGCGGTCGACGTCGTAGAACCGGGGGATCAGGTCCAGCAGCGTGCTCTTGCCGGCGCCGGTCTCGCCCACAATGGCGTACATGCTGCCGGCCTCCACGCAGAGGTCGATGTCCCTGAGCACGGGTTCGTCGTCGTAACCGAACCATACGTTGTTGTAGCGGATGCCCTCGCGCACGCCGTCGATCTCGACGGCATCGGGGCTGTCGACGATGTCCGCCGTCGTGTCAAGTAGTTCGAAGATGCGCACAACGCCCGGAGTGCTGGACTGCAGGTCGGCGTACGCCCGCACAGTTCTGCGCACCGAGCCCACCATGATACCCAGCGACAGCATGCAGGCGAGCATCTCGCCCACGGTGAGTTGCCCGGTGGAGATGAGCCGGTCGGCCAGAAGGACTATCAGCGACACGGGGAGCAGATACAGGTACTCGGGCAGGTTCTGCGCCAGGGCACGGTTGCGCACCAGGCGGAAGGCCTGCCGGAGCTGGTCGCGGTTCCTCTCTCGGAAGGCCTGGCACTCCGCGTCCTCCATGTTGAACGCTTTTACGACGCGTATTCCGCTGAGCATCTGCGTGATGGAGTCGGTGATGTCCGCCAGGCGCTGCAGGTTGCGGTGCCCGTAGCGGCGGATGCGGGAGCCGTACCGGCCCATGACGAAGATCAGGGGCGGAAACGTAACGTGGGCGAGCAACGTCAGCTCCCAGCTCATGTAGATCGCGACGCCGAGCAGGATGAACAGCCGCATCGGCTCCAGCAGTATGGTGCCGAACAGAATCTTGACGGCAACCTGCGTGCTGTTCACGTCGTTGGTAAGCCGGCTGACGAGCTCGCCGCTGCGGTGGCGGGCGAAGAAGTTGAGCGACAGGCGCGAGATCTTCTCGAAGATGGCGACGCGGATGTCCGCCATGATGCTCCAGACCACTCGCCGATGCGCGTACTCCTGCAGGAAGCCGGAGATGACCAGCAAAGGTCCTATCAGAAAGGCGATCAGGAGCGCGATCTTCTTGGGATCGCCCTCGGGCGACAGCAGGTCCATCGCGCCCCGGACCGGCGGCAGGGCCTTCAGCCAGCCCGTAATCCGCTTCTTGGTCGCCTCCAGGGGCTCGTCCGGCATCGCCTCTTCTTCGGTAGCGATGGTCTCTGCACCGCCCGCATCCGGCGGCTGCGCCGCGCCTGCATCGGCGTGTTGTTGCACGGCCGTGCCAGCCGCTGCGGGGTCATCCGGACTTCCACCCTCTGTCGAAGCGGCGGCCTCGGAGCCGTCCGCGTTCGGTGGCTGGTCCGCACTTGCCTCGGCGTGCTGCCGCGCGGCTATGGCATCGATCATGGGCTGGAACAGCAGCACCAGCGATCCGTTCACCAGATTGAACAACGTCATCGCCAGAAAGGCGGCGATGATCATGCGCCAGTGGCTGCCTGCGAAGGAGTAGAACCTAAGCAGCTTGCCGTATTCGGCCTGTTCCTCGCTTTTGGACATAGCGCGACTGAGTGGAGGTGTGTGTTGTCTGCGCGCGCACGGCGCGCGGCCCGGTTCGGTGTGCAGGCAAGATCATACCCCGCCGTCGGACACACCGTCAAGACGGAGAGCGTCAACAGCATTGACACTGCCGGACCGTGTCCCTACAATCAAAGCGAGCGGATAACGGTGAGTTTGTGAAGGAGCGCATTGTCCGTTGCAGAGCGGAGGCGGCGTACCACCGAGCGCAGGTTCTGGCGGGCTGACCGCGGGCAGCCGAGTGGCGGGCTACGTGCTCACGCTCCAGATCGCGGGGGACGGTTTCTGCAGTCTCTGGCTGACGAAGCCGGAGGAGGACGGCTACGGGGACACCTGCCTGCGTGTGATACCGGCGGACAATCTCATCTCGCCCGGGACACGGGACCGTTTCAGGTCGAACCTGGAGTTCTGGATGTCCCTTGAGCCGACCACCACCGTGGACCTGTACGATTGCGGCCACGAGGACGGGCGCTACTTCATGCTCATGCGCTACATGCCAAAAGGCTCGGCGGCCGACCAGCTCAAGGACACTTCGTGGACGAGCGAGGCGCTGACGACGTTTGCCGTGGATCTGGCATCCTCGCTGCGCAACCTGCACTCCAGCGTCGGCCCTCACGGGAACCTGAAACCCTCCAATATCTTCCCCACGCTGGACCGCGGCGTGCTCCTGAGCGACTATATGCTGCCGCTGTGGCTGGACGAGCTGGAATCCGGCTCCCAGAAGCTCGTTCCCAGGATCCTGCATCCGTATCGCGCTCCCGAGCAGCACAGCGACCCCCGCGACTACGACACCCGTAGCGACGTATTCACCTTCGGCATGGTGATGCTCTGGTGCCTGAGCGGCGAGGTGCCCTCGCCCGAGGATGCTGAGTCGGCGGCGAAGGAGGCCAACTGGCCACCGGGAATGGCCAAGATCGTCAGGCGGTGTCTGAGGAAGAATCCGGATAAGCGGTTCGCGGACGCCATGGAGCTGTTCGAGGCCCTCTGCGCCAGCACAGGCCGCACGCCGTTGCCGAGCGAGGCCAGGCAATCCGAGAAGACGGGAACGCAACCGGAGCCATCGGCGCCGCAGGTGCCGCCGCCCAGCCCGTCTGTGACGGCCGACAGGCTGGAGGAGGCGGAGATTTTCATCGGGAAGGGGCGCCTGGACGACGCGGTGGCGATCCTGGAGACGCTGCCGCCGGGGACGCCAGGGATGGCCGACCTTCTTGACGAAGTGGAGAGGCGGCAGGAGGCCAGCGAACGACTCGCCGACGAGGCGGTGCGTCTGGCAGGAATGGGCAAGATAGAGGCAGCCGCCGACAGCCTGCGGCAGGCGGAGACGCTCTGGATTGACTGCGAGACGGTCCAGGCCGTGAAGTCGGAGCTTTCCGTGGCGGCGGACGAGGACAGCGCCTTTCGCACCGGCAAGGTGCCTTTCACGCTGCGAGATGCCCTTGACGCGAGACGCTATGCGGAAGCCAGGCCGCTGGTGGAGCGCCTTCTGGAAGAGGAGTACCTCAGCGACGAGGCGCGCCGCACCATCGAGGAATTCAAGCTGGGAAGGGCGCGGAAGGGGCTGCTGGACAGCGTGAAGGCGGCCAGGAAGATGGTAGTGGCCGGCCAGATGGACCGGGCCCGTCATCACTGGCTTGAGGCGGCGAAGTGGATCCCCAGTGGGCCCGAGCGCGACAAGCTGCTGCGGTTCGCAGAAGCCACTGCGCGCGGCAAGCTCCGCGTCGGTGACGTTCCCGATGAGAAAACCATCGCAGACGCCGCGCCGTCGCCGCAGCCGACGGGCCCGGATCTCGAGCTGCCGCCCGAACTGCAGGCGAAGCTGGACGATCTCACGGCCGAGGAGAGGGTGGAGGAGGAGAAGCGTCGTAACCTCCGGCTCCTTGTGATACTTGGCGTGGTGTCGGTGCTGATCGGAATGGCGCTGGCCCTGATACTGGGCTATGCGTTCTTCTGATCGCCCAATCGGGTCGTCCCGACCCGTGACGAGGTCCCACAGGTTGCGTCTCCGCCGGGTCAGGGGTATAATCGTTTGCGAGGATTGGCGCGCCTGATGGCGAGCCCAGTGCGACCTTCCACCGATTCCACAGAGATCCTGCGGCCGCCATACCGGCGGCGTGCGACGGGCTCAAGAGGACTCCGATGACGCAGTTGCAGAGCGCCCTGAGGGGCGAGACGACAAAGGAAATGCGCGCCGTTGCCGAGGCCGAGAGCGTCGGTGTGGAGGCCCTGCTGGGCGGCGTTGCCGCGGGTACGGCCGTGGTATTGGCGAACGTGAACCACCCACACGTCGAGCCGCTTGGGGTGGGAGCGGGCCTGCGGACAAAGGTGAACGCCAACCTGGGCACATCGCCCGAGCGATCGGACCTGGAGTGCGAACTGGCCAAGCTGGCCTGTGCCATTGACGCCGGCGCCGACGCCGTAATGGATCTGAGCACCGGCGGCGACATCGACTCGGTGCGTCGCGCGGTGATCGAGCACTCGTCCGTCGCGGTTGGCACGGTTCCCATCTACCAGGCGGCCATCGAGGCAGGCGGACCCGAGGAAATGTCCGCTGAGAGCTACCTGCGTGTCTTCGAGCGTCATGCCCGCGACGGCGTCGACTTCGCCACGGTCCACGCCGGCGTGATCCGGGCGGCCATGCCGTTGTTGGAGCGGCGACTGCTGGGCGTGGTGAGCCGCGGAGGCGCGTTCCTGGTGAAGTGGATGCGCCGCCATGCTCGGGAGAGCTTCCTCTACGAGTGCTTCGACGACGTGCTGGCCATCGCCAGGGAGTACGACGTGACGATGAGCCTGGGCGACGGCCTGAGGCCCGGCTGCATCGACGACGCGACCGACGAGGCGCAACTGCACGAACTGCGCGTGCTGGGCGAGCTGGCGGGGCGCTGCAAGGATGCCGGCGTCCAGGCCATGATCGAGGGTCCCGGCCACGTTCCGCTGGACCAGGTAGAGCGCAACGTGCGCCTGGAGAAGGAGCACTGCAACGGGGCGCCGTTCTATGTGCTGGGTCCGCTACCGACCGACGTGGCGCCCGGGTACGACCACGTGGTCAGCGCTATCGGCGGGGCACTCGCGGCGTGGCACGGCGCCGATTTCCTCTGCTACGTCACGCCGAAAGAGCATATCGGCCTGCCGAACGCGGACGAGGTGCGGGAGGGTATAACGGCCAGCCGCATAGCCGCCCACATCGGCGACGTGGCCAAGGGCAACGACGGCGCGCGCGATCTGGACCGTCGGATGGCGCAGGCCCGAGCGGCTCGGGATTGGGACGCGATGCTGAGCATAGCGATAACGCAGGACAGGTTCCGCGATCTTCTGGGCGGCGAGTCGCGCGAGGACCGATGCTCCATGTGCGGCGAGTACTGCGCCGTGAAACTGTTCCGCGAGGAACTGGAGCACGGTCGGTCCGGTCGCTGACGGAGAGCTCCTTCCGACGGGAGAAGAAAATGTCGACGCTGAGCGACGATGCGGCGATTCTCAAGTCCGAGATCGCTCAACTGAAGAAGACGCGCAACGCCGTGATCCTGGCGCACTTCTACCAGCGTCCCGCGGTGCAGGTGCTGGCGGACTTCACGGGCGACTCGCTGGCCCTGAGCCGTAAGGCGGCCGAGACGCAGGCCGACGTTATTGTCTTCTGCGGCGTACGCTTCATGGCGGAGACCGCCGCAATCCTCAATCCGGGCAAAGTTGTGCTTCTGCCGGAGCTCTCGGCTGGCTGCGCCATGGCGGACATGGCCACGGCGGAGGCCGTGCGTGAGCGGCGCGCGGAACTGCCCCCCGATACGGCCGTTGTCAGCTACGTGAACAGCACGGCGGCGGTGAAGGCCGAGTCGGACGTCTGCTGCACCTCCTCGAACGCCGTGCGCGTTGTCGACTCGCTGGATGAAGACAACGTGCTGTTTGTCCCCGACCGCAACCTGGGCAGCTACATCGCCGAACAGACGGACAAGCAGGTGTTCCCCTGGGACGGCCACTGCTACGTGCACGACCCCGGCATCAGCACCGGCGTGATCCGCGAGTTGAAGCGGCTGCACCCGCACGCCGAGACGATGGTCCATCCGGAATGCGCGAAGGCCGTTCGCAGCCTTGCGGACTTTGTGGGCAGCACGGGCCAGATGCTGGAGCACGCAACCGACTCTGAATCGAGGCAGTTCATCGTCGGGACGGAGGAGGGATTCCTCTATCCGCTTCAGGAGCGCAACCCCCGCAAGGAGTTCTACGCCCCGGGCAGCGTGTGCTCGTCGATGCGGCTCTGCACGCTGGTCTCCGTTCGGCGCGTGCTGGACCGCATGGACAATGTTGTGACCGTTCCCGATGACGTTCGCGAAGGGGCGGCCGCCGCGCTGGAGCGCATGCTCCGGGTGTGAACCCCGGGCCCCGTCCCGCCGCAGTCTTCGGAGAAGTCTCTCCCATGGCAGTCTCGATCGGAATCGACGTGGGGAGCGTTGCCGTCAAGGTCGTCGTCATGCGCGACGAGGCGCCGGCGACGTGGGTGGAGGAACCTACCCGGCCGGACATAGCCGGCCAGTGCGACGCCCTGCTGGAGCGAGTAATGGGCGGGCCCGACTGCACCGACAGGCCCTCGGTTTGCGCGACCGGCTACGGCCGCAAGCTCGTCTCCTTCGCCGACGGCGCCGTCACGGAGATTATGGCAAACGCCGCTGGGGCCGGCTGGCTCTACCGCCATTGGCGCGCTCTGCCCGGCATGCTGGGCGAGGCGCCCAGCCCGTTGGAGCTTGGGGATCCCTTCCGGACCATCATCGACGTCGGCGGGCAGGACAGCAAGGTCATCGTGTTCGGTGCGGACGGCATGGTGCGCGATTTTGCCATGAACGATCGCTGCGCGGCGGGGACCGGGCGGTTCCTGGAGGTGATGGCTCGCGTGCTGGAGGTGGACCTGGTGAGACTGAGCGAGCTGGCCCTGCACTCGGACCGACCGGCCGTCATCAGCAGCGCATGCACGGTGTTCGCGGAATCGGAAGTCGTCTCCCGGCTGGCCGAAGGCGACACGCGGGAGGACATCGCCGCAGGCGTGTTCCGGAGTGTGGCGGATCAGGTGGCGGGCCTGGCCGCGCGCTGCACCTGGCGTCCGCCGGTTTTGTTCGACGGGGGACCGTCCCGCAGTCCGGCGCTTCGTCGCGCTCTGGCCGATGATCTGGGCTGCGAGCCGGCCGTTACCCCCCTCGGGCAGTTCACCACAGCGCTCGGGGCGGCGGTGCTCGCAACACAGGGCGTCTTCACGCCCGGATGACCACCGGCGACCGGGGGGTTGACAGTGCCGAGCCCGACTGTATCATGGAGGTACATCCCTGGAGCCGTTTTGTAGGGCTACTAATGCACGAGGGGAGTAGGCCATGGTGCGTACGACGGGCAGGTGGGTTCTACTTGCAGTGATGGCTTTGGCCGTCTGTGGAGTTGCCGCCGCCGGGCAAGCGGGGGGCGCCGATGAGGAGCCGCAGGTCGTCAAGGTCGCCGTCAAGCAGTACACCGAACTCCCGGCGGAGCGTGTCTACGAGCTCGCCCTGCGGGGGATACAGGCCAATGTGCGGTTCAGCGATCCCTTTGACGGCGTCGCTTCGGCCGTAAGACAGGTCGAGCTCAACGGCTATACTTACCAGACCGCCCTCGCCTTCCGGACCGAGACCAACCTCGTATGTGTCGTGGCCCGGTCCAACGCCGGCGCCATTCGGTCGCTGCTGGCCGTGCCGCCCAACCAGCCGCTCACGCCTGCAATTCTCAACCGCCCGATTGCTCTTAACAGCCAGCAGCGCATTACCATCGAGGGGACCATTCTGGGCACCGCCGCCGGAAGCAAGTACGTGCTGGCCGACGCCGTGCTGACCGGTGCGGAACAGCGTGAGACCGTGCACCGGGAGGTGCATCTGTCCTGGGGTGCGCTGGGCGAGAAGCGAGTGATGACCGAACCGGGCAGCGAGGTGTTCACGTTCCCGTGTTCCTACGTTACCGATCAGACGGTTGGCGTGAAGGTGAATGTGCAGCAGACGGAGCAGGCCGGACTGCTCCAGACCCTGGCCCAGGCGCAGGCACAGAGCGAGGGCCTGCAGTCCGGGACCAAGCTCTACGGCGAGTACGACTGCATGACCGTCTACCGCAGAGCCGCCGCCCCGGAGCGTCTCAACGTCGACTTTGCCGACCAGGTGGCCACGCTGCCGCAGTCGCCGCCTTCCGGACCACTGTCGACTGTGCCCGTCGTGCGAGCCGGCCGTGTCGTGGATGTGCCCGTCTCCTACCTGTTCCGCACCGAATGCGGCCTGACGTGCATGGTGCCGGCGACCTCAGAGGGCCTGACGGGCTCGGCGGAGGGGCTGCTGCCCGGGGAGCTGGTACGGGTGCGCGGCACGGTGGTGGGGCCGCGGGGTTCTTCGAACTGCGTGGTGATTGACTACGTCGGACCCGCGAACCCGGAAGAGGACGAGAAGGTGTGGCTGGTGACGATTGAGTTCCCGAACACGGGAAAGCGAGTGTTCTGGGACTACGGCCTTTACACTCTTGCCGACCTTCCCTGTCAGTACGCCCCCGGCAGGGCTGAGGTGCTGCAGGTGCTCATCAGTGATTTCCGGTCGGTGCAGGTGCCAAGGCGAGCCGCGGCTGCCCCGGCACAGTGATCACGCCCCTGCCACGGGCTCGGAAGCGAACGCCATTCCTTTGCGGAACGCCTGCAGATTCAGGGCGAGAAGGTCCGCTTTTCGCGCACCCAGCAGTTCCTCGATGGCCGTGCAGCAGCTTTCCTCGCCGATCAGTCCCGTGGCCTGTATGAAGGCGCCCATCATCAGCACGTTGGCTATCTTCAGGTTGCCGAGTTCCACGGCCATCTCGCTGGCCGGCAGCGCCAGGAGTCGGGCGTTCGGAGCCGCGGGTTCGTCTACCAGCGAGTCGTTCGCTACGAGCAGCCCGCCCGGTTTCAGGCGGGAGGCATATTTCTCGAAGGAGAGCTCGTTGAGTATGATGAGGCTGTCCGCCTCCTCCACCAGCGGGCTATAGATGGCGCCGGAGCTGATGACCACCTGCGTTTTTGCGGTGCCCCCCCGCACCTCGCTACCGTAGGAGGGCAGGTAGGTCACCGTTCGGTTCTCGCGCATGGCGGCCATGCACAGGAGCTTGCCCAGCGTGAGAACACCTTGTCCTCCAAATCCGGCGACGATAAGCCGGTGTTCGAAGGCCGCGTCGCTTCCAGCCGCCTCGGAACTGCTTTCAGCCATCGCAGGCTATCCCTTTCTGGATCCCTTGCGGCGTCTGTCCCTTATCACGCCCAGCGGGAAGGCCTTGCTCACCGTTTCGTTGATGTGCCGGTAGCTCTCTGCCGGCGACATGCGCCAGTAGGTGGGGCAGGGGGAAAGCACTTCCACAAGCGAGAACCCGCCCTCATCGATCTGGTAGCGGAGCGCCGACTTGAGCATGCGCTTGGCCTCCATCACCCTCTCCGGTGAGGTGACGGTCACCCTGGCCAGCAGGCCGGGCGCCTCCAATTGGTTGAGAAGCTCGCACATGCGGATGGGGTAGCCGGTGCTCGCCGCGTCTCTGCCGCGCGGGGTGGTGGTGGTTTCCTGGCCTATCAGGGTGGTGGGGGCCATCTGGCCCTGCGTCATTCCGTAGAGGCCGTTGTTGATGAAGATGATGGTGATGCTCTCGCCGCGGTTGGCGGCGTGGATCGTCTCCGCCATGCCGATGGAGGCCAGGTCGCCGTCGCCCTGATAGGTGAACACCACCGTATCGGGTCGCATTCGCTTGATGCCGGTCGCCACGGCCGGAGGGCGTCCGTGTGCGGCCTCGCTCCAATCGATGTCGATGTAGTTGTACGCGATTACTGCGCAGCCGACCGGCGCAATGCCTATCGTCCGCTCGCGGATGTCCAGTTCGTCCAGGACTTCTGCCAGCACGCGGTGCATCGTGGCATGGCCGCAGCCCGGACAGTAATGCGTCTTCACCGCCCGCAGGCACTCCGGCCGCTGGTACATGGCCTTCGGTGTCTGCATCTGCGCGTGGTTAGTTGTCATATCATATCCTGTCCGCTGCCGTTATGTCGTATCTGTCTTCTCAGGCGAACGCGTCGGCAAGTTTCTCCACGATGTCCGCCGCAGTGGGTACCTCACCGCCCATCCGGGCCAGCAGCTCCACTCTGCATCGGCCCTCAACGCCCAGGCGCACGTCGTCCACCATCTGGCCCGCGCTCATCTCCACCACAAGCACGCCGCGTGCCCTTTCCGCCGCTGCGGCCACCTGCTTCATGGGGAACGGCCACAACGTGACGGGGCGCAGGAGAGCCACGCTCACCTCCAGCCCCTCGGGCGGCCGCTCCACCACATTGCGGCACACGCGCGCGGAGGTTCCGTAGGCGACCAGGTAGACGTCTGCATCCTCCGGCCCCACCACCTCGCAGCGGACCTCCTTCTCCGTGATCTCGGCGTATCTCGATTGCAGGCGCTCGTTCAGCTCGCGCAATTCTTCCGCCGTGCCGTAATAGGAATGCAGGACGTTGCGCGGGCGCTCCGGCTCGCCGGTCAGCGCCCAGGGCTTCACGGGTGGATGCGGTTCCGGCAGGTGGTCGAAGCAGACGGGCTCCATCATCTGGCCCAGCATGCCGTCGCCCAGAACGATCACGGGCGTTCGATACCGGTCTGCAAGGTCGAAGGCCAGGTAGGTCAGGTCGCAGACCTCCTGTCCTGTGCTTGGCGCCAGGGAGATGCAGCGATAGTCGCCGTGGCCGCCACCCCTGGTGGTCTGGTAATAGTCGGCCTGCGAGGGCGAGATGTTCCCCAGACCGGGGCCGCCGCGCTGCATGTTGATGATGACGGCGGGGAGCTCGCTTCCGGCCAGGTAAGAGATCCCCTCCTGCTTCAGGCTGATGCCGGGACTGCTGGACGACGTCATGCATCGGGCGCCTGCGGCACTGGCTCCGTACAGCATGTTGATCGCCGCCACCTCGCTCTCCGCCTGCACGAAATCGCCGCCCCGCAGGGGAAGCTGATCCGCCATGTAGGCGGTCAGTTCGTTCTGAGGGGTGATGGGGTATCCGGCGTAGAACCGACAGCCGGCCCGTATGGCCGCCTCGCCGGCCGCTTCGTTACCGGAGATGAGAATGCGTCTTGCCTCTCCGGGGTCTTGGTTCATGGCGCTGCGCTGGCTATCGGTTGGAATCACTTCCCGTGCGAGCCTACCGCGTCCTCGGCTTCTGACGCATCCTCGACACAGGAGATCTCTATGGCCGCGTCCGGGCAGATCATAGCGCATCGTCGGCAGCCCGTGCAATCCGCCTCGGCGCCCGGGTGAACGGCGGCCGTCTGGATGCCTTGCTTGTTCGGCTTCTGCCGGATGTAGAGCCCGCCGTGTTCACAAAACTCGACGCAGAGCCCGCATCCCTTGCAGAAGTCCTCCAGGACAGTGACGACAAAGGTCCTATCTGACATATCTTGGTTGGCCTCGCCAATCCAGCTTGTTGCGTAAGGTGTCGAAAAACGTGTTCCGGCCCGTGCAGATGAGGCGCAGGGGCTCGTCCGCCTTCCGGATCGCTACCACGTCGTTGTGGTGGAGGGTGCTGTTGACCTGGCCGTCCACGGTCAAGGACGGCCGCTCCGGGGATTGCGTTACGGACATGGTGATCCGGCAGTCGCCCGGCAGCACCAGCGGCCGGTTGCTTAGCGTGTGGGGGCAGATGGGGGCCAGCACGAAGGCCTCCAGGTCCGGATAGAGGATCGGTCCTCCGGCGGCCAGGCTGTGCGCCGTTGATCCGGCCGGAGTGGCGACAATCAGGCCGTCGGCCCGATAGGTGTTGACGATGTCTCCGTTTACGTGAACATCGATGGTTATCAGCCGGGAGAGCGCCGTGCGCGATATCACCGCGTCGTTCAGTCCGATGGTGTCGAGTATCGCCTTACCGCCGCGCTGCAGCTCGCACTGCAGCATCATCCGTTCGGATACGGTATAGCGACCTTCGATCACGTCGGTCAGCACGGCCTCGAACTCGGCGGCGGTACTCTCCGTGAGAAAGCCGAACTTCCCCAAGTTGAGGCCCAGCAACGGTATCTGCTGCTCTGCCACCTGCCGAGCCGTGCGCAGAACGGCGCCGTCGCCGCCCAGCACGATGGCAACGTCGAACGGCTCACTGGAATCCGGCATGGCCATCTCCAGGTTTACCGTGACGTCCGCGCGCCCCTCGAGCCACTCGCATATTCGGTCGGCCGAGGCGGATACGTTCTGCTTGTCCCGGTCGCCCAGGATAACGATATTCTTCATGGCATATAGCCGGTTCTGCGGTTCGGTCGGGCGATCACTCTACTGCTCGGGCGCATCAAACGGTTCCTCGCCGAGCTCGCCCTCCATCGTCTCGACCAGTTTCCGCACCTTCGTCTCGGCCTTCTCCAGCGCCTCCCGGCAACTGCGATAGGCGCGGATACCATCTTCGTAGACGCTCAGGGAGTCGTCGAGAGACAGGTTGCCTTCCTCAAGCTGGGCCACGGCCTTCTCCAGCGATTCAAGATTCTCCTCGAAGCTCCGAGGCTCCGCCGTCTCGGCAGCTTCCGGCTTATCCGTCTCGGCCATGCGCGCCCCTTCCGCGCTCGCGGCAAGGCAGTTGTCTCCTCGATACAAGGCCCCTATTATATTCGATGGGTACCGTATAGTCCAAAAGGAACCCGCCCAACCCGAGGGGGGCACGCGGATGGAGACGCAGCCGTCGCAGGATAACGTGGACCGGTGCTACGCTCTTGCGGAGCAATGCGTCCTGTGTCCCCGCCTGTGTCGTGTGGATCGGCTGCGTGGCGAGAGGGGCTACTGCGGAGTGGGGAAGACGCCCGTCGTCGCGAGCTCGGGTCCGCACTTCGGCGAGGAGACGGTTCTGGTGGGAAGCGGTGGTTCCGGCACTATCTTCCTTTCGGGCTGCAATCTGCTCTGTGTATTCTGTCAGAATCCCGACATCAGCCACGGCATGATCGGCCGGGAGCAGACCCCGTCCGAGATGGCCGAGAACATGCTGTCGCTGCAGCGCCGGAGCTGTGAGAACATCAATCTCGTCACGCCTTCCCACGTCGTTCCGTGGCTGATGGACGCCGCGCGACGGGCTCGCCTGAACGGCCTCACCGTGCCGATCGTCTATAACTGCGGCGGATATGATCGCCTGGAGACGCTGCGGCTGCTGGAGGGGACCGTCGACATCTACATGCCCGACGCCAAGTTCTGGGACCCGGAGATGGCGTTCCGGTACGCCAACGCCCGAAACTACGCGGATGTGATGGGGGCGGCGTTGCACGAGATGCACCGGCAGGTGGGCGTGCTGCAGGTGGAGGACGGCGTCGCCACGCGCGGCCTGCTGGTGAGGCACCTGGTGATGCCCGGCGGTGTGGACGACAGCAAGCGGATCCTCGACTTCATCGCGACCGAGGTCTCGCCCGATACCCACGTGAACGTCATGCCGCAGTACCGCCCCATGTATCGCGCGGAGCAGTACCCAACGATCTCCCGGCCTGTCAGCGCGGAGGAACACGAGGAGGTGCGCCGTTACGCCGGGGACCTCGGCCTCAACCTACTCTGATGTGCCGAGAGCGCTTGCTGGTCAGAAGCTGTAGCGCAGCCCCAGGTACACGTTGGTATTCCGGTCGAGCTGGCCGAACTGCGTGTGCACCTCGTCGCCAAGGAACACGTTCGCTCCGCCGTCCAGCCGCAAGCGGTCCGTGATGTCGTACGAGAAGTGCGGGCGTAGATAGCTGTCGTCGTCCGAGGGGCTGTAGAAGGTGATTAGCTCCAGGCGCAGGTCCTGGTTCATCAGGAGTTTGGTCAGGCGGAGGGTGAACGTGTGGCGGCTCTCCTCGGACCTGGGTGCGCCCGGGGGCAGGGAGCGCTTGTAGTCGCCGTAGTCGAGCATGTGTTCCAGGTAGTATTGCACCCCCACGGTGAAGTCCGGCGCGATGCGGGGCAGGTCCTGGCTGTATCCCGCGAGGAAGCGCAGCTCGCTGTTGCGCACAAAAGGGTTGCCTCCGCCCGGGTCGTCGACCGAGTCGTAGTAGCCTGCCTCCAGGCTGCCGATGCCTTTACCGAGCTGGCCGCGGACGCTGGCGCCGTAGACGTTCAGGCGCGGGAAGGTGAACTTCCCGTTCGCCGGGTTGTTTCCCGCAGGACTCTTCCAGAATCCGTGATATCCGTAGGCGGCGAGCTCGTAGCCCTTCACGTTGCGGTAGAGCCGCAGGGCCAGTTCGTCGTCGTGGAACCACCTCTCCCGGTCATCGACGCGGATGCGCACGGATTCGCCGGTGCGTGTTCCCAGCAGGGGGTTGTAGTAGCTCAGCCGCTTGCCGGTGACGTAGACGTCGGGGTCGAAGTGGGGCGTGTAGACGATGTCCAGGTTGGCCAGATCGCTGAAGAAGCTCAGCTTGAAGGCGTCCGATGGCGCCTTGAGATACTCGATGTCGCGGCCGATGAAGAAGGAGACGTAGTCCTTGGGGAACAGGTCGTTGATGAAGATCAGGTCGCCGGTGCCCCAGGTGAGTATCTGGCGGCCGATCTTCACGTCCGCGAACGGCACCGGGGAAAACGCCAGGTTTGCCTCCCGGATCTCCACCAGGGACTCCCTGGTGACGAAGTCCCGGACGAGGTCCGCCTTGACCATGAACTGGACGCCGCCGTAGTAGGGATCCGATTCGAGCTGGAGGCGCGTCTCGCCCAGAGTGAAATCGCGCGAGACGTACGGGTCGTCCACCACGCGGCTACCGGCGCGAACGTCCAGAAACCCGTGCAGGGGCAGAGGCAAGGCGCGCAGCCGGCTGTCCAGCTTCTCGGAGAACGTCAGGACCTCCGGTTCGGCCTCGGGCGGCTCTTCGCCCCCGTCCTGCATGGCCGGCATCTCCGGTAGACCGGGCTCGCCCTCGCCCGCGCCCATCTCGGGCATGGCGGGAAGGCCCGGCTCCTCCGGCTCTTCCCCCCCGCCGATCAGCGGCAGCGGGGGGCCGGCGTCTTCCTCCGCCGGCATCGCCGGCAGGGGCGGTTCCTCCTGGGAACGTGCGACGGGCACGAGCGACAGAAACGTCAGCAAGGCCGCCGCGCACAGCGCGCGGGCGCTCTTCTTGAGTCTCATTCGAGGTATTCCCGAGGGGGTCTGCGCAGGTAGCGCTCGGAGAAGATGTCTTCGGGCAGGTCTATTGCGTATTCCACGTCGGTGTAATCGGCCACGGTGCGCGCCGTGTCGCTTCCCTGCTCGCGCAGGTCGCGCATCTCGGTCTTCAGGGCCGTCCAGTAGCCGTCCACCTTGTCCATGCCGAGCACGCGATACTGGCGGTATTTCTTGCCCGCCTTGTCGTAGTAGTACGCATGCAGGGGCATGAACGTGGTGCGATGGATGTACATCTCGTAGTAGGAGAACTCGACCACGTCCGCGTCTTTCGGCGTGTTCTTGAGCACGTAGTAGTTCTCGGTGGTTTTCACCAGCTCGTGTTCGTCGTCGTTGATCGAGCGGCCGGACACGTCTTCGTAGAAGAAATGGGTACCGACGAAGCTCGTCCTCTTGTCGGTGGCCGCGATGCGGTTCACCAGGTCCAGGCTCGGGTTGTAGAGCCAGCGGTCATCGTCGCCCTTCTCGTGCTTCCACACCAGGAACGATGTCCCACGCACGTCCACCGGCCGGAGGAAATAGGCGTAGATCTTCTGGTTGAGGCCTTCCTCGGCGTTGCGCCTCAGGATGATCAGCTCCCGTTCGCCGCGCACCTTGCCGTCGGCATCGTAGATCTTCATCGTGACGCGTGCCCGTCCGGTGCCGCCCTGGTAGTAGGCGACCTGGTTGGCCTTCCGGACGATCTCGTCCACGGACGGCGCATCGGCGGCTACCACCTGCCTTGCGGCGAAGGCGGACAGCAACATGCCGAGAACGGCAAGCGCGGGTACAACGGTCAGTCTGGTTCGAGCGTTCATCATTGTGTTTCCTTTCCTTGCTGCTCCTGCGCCTGCTGCTCGGCCTGTATACGGCAGGCCCGCCGCCGGCACAGGATACCACACACGGCTACCGACAGGGGTATCAGAATCACGGCCATCCACGTCAGGGCGTTGGGGCCGGCTCCCGACTGGTGGAAGCTTATGGCAAGAAGCGCAACCGCCGCTATCGAGGCCGCAAAGCAGGCGGCGCAGTTGCAGGTGACGCGCTGAACCTTGAGCGCCGCGAACAACCGGCCCTTCAGCAGGTTCACCAGCGCCGGCAGAAGCAACAGCGTGGTGACCGCCGCCAGGCCCAGAATCCCCGCCATGAAGAAGCCGACGGTCTTGTACGGCGTAAGGGGCGCCACCAGCAGCGGCAGGAACCCCACCGCGACCACAATGGCATTGCGGCTTATGGCCCGGGCCGGCTCGCCGAACACGTGGCCCGACGCGGCATCCCAGGAACCATACTCGCGGACGGCGTTGCGGGTACGGGCCAGGAAATGGATGGCGAAATCGATGGCCAGGCCCAGCGTCAGCGACGAGAGCACGGCCACGGGCATGTCGTAGTCCTTGCCGACAAGGCCGATCAGCCCGTAGATCACGGCGATCGTCATTGTCAGCGGAATCATCGACAGCAGGCCCCACAGCGCCGAGTGGAACAGCACCGTCATCAGAATGAAGACCACCAGGAAGCTGCCCATGAACGCCTGCAGCATTCCGGCGACCATCTTCTGCTGCCAGGCCACGTTTATGTAAGTCAGCCCGAACCAGTCGTGATCGATGGGAACCGGTGGCGTATGGTCGACCATGTATTCGTCTACCTGTGCGATCACCCGCTCCATGTCCTTATTGTCGCCGCTCTTGAGCTGAAGCCACACGTTGGCGCGGTTGTATTCCGGCGTCACAAAGTGCCACAGGTCGTCCGGCGTGTGGCTGTTGCCGAACTGGAAAAGGCACTCGGCGACCATGCCCGGACTGTCGGGGACGGAATAGGCATCCTCCTCGCCGCGCAGTTCCTTGTGGACCTTCTTGACGATGTCCACCACGGAGTTGCTCTTGCCCACCACGGTCTCCGATCCGCGCAGCCCGGGATCGGTGAGGCTGTTCGCGAGCCCCTCCATGTATCGGAGGACCTCGGGACGCTTGAGCGGCTGCTCCAGGAGCAGGCTTTCCGACCGCACGGCGGTTCCCACGTCTTCCCATGCGTAGGCCGTCAGCCCTGTGGCCTCCCCGCGCTGGGCATCGAAGGCCTTTGTCACGGCGTCCAGAAGCACATCGGCCGACTCGGTCTTCTCCGCATTGCTCTCGACCAGGTCACGGGCCGCCGCGAAAACGTCGGCCTGGGGATCATCCGGGTACTGAGTTGCGAAGCGGGCTTCGGCCTCGTCGATCCGGGTCCACAGGGCGTCGGCGACGTCCTGCGCGCTCTCGGCACCGGGCTGCGGCGTCAGCGCCAGGTACGCCTGGTAGGTGCCGGCGAAATGGCTGTTGAGCACGCGGTCCGCCACGCGGATCGGGTGATTGTAAGTGAACCACTTGGTCGGGTTGTCGTTGATGCGTATCTGCGTTATGCCGTAGACCGCCGCGGCGACGACTAAGGCGGAGGCGCCCAGGATGAGCTTGCCCCGGCGGAAGGTGAAGTCGCCCACCCGGTGCAGCATCCTCGTGAGCGCTGTCGGGGGAGCTTCGTCGGCGTGCGAGACGCCGAAGCCCTCCAGTCGTCGCTCCGGGATGAACATGATGTAGGCCGGAATGAGCGTAACCGTGAGCAGCCAGGCGAACATGATGCCGAATGCGACGAACACGCCGAATACCTGCACGGGCGGGATGGGCGTGAGCGCCAGGGACGCAAAGCCGGCCGCCGACGTCAGCGATGTGTAGAGCATCGGCACGAACAGTTCTTCCATCACCTTCAGCACGGTCGCCTTCCGGTCGCGCGTGGCCTGATAGCGGTCGAAAAACTCGGACAGGATGTGTATCGCGTCCAGAACCGCTATCGGCATGATGAAGATGGGGATCATCGAACTCATGATGTGCACCGTGTAGCCCAGCGCAATCAGGAGCCCCATGGTGGCGATAACGGAGACAAGGGCGACGATCATCGGGCTGACGATCAACACCGGCTTCCGGAAGAACACGAACAGCAGGATGAAGATGACGACCATGGCCATCGGCGCCGAGACCGCCATCTGGATGAACATCTCGTGGCCGAAGGTGTCCTCCGCCACCGGCAGGCCCGTGATGTGATACTCCTCCGGACCGCCCAGCTCAGACGTCATTTCCTGGAGGCGTTGCGAGACCTGGTATGAAATGTCTTTTGCCGTGATCGGCACGTAGATGCAGATCGCCTTGCCGTCCTCCGAGACGACGGTGCCCTTCAGCAGGGGGTTGTTCAGCGCGCCGTCCCGCACGGCCAGGCACTCCTCGCGTGTCTCGGGAAGCGGTTTCGACATGAGGTAGGAGAAGTTGACGGTGCCGGCGCGGTGCTCTATGCGGTCGACCGTTGACGGCGCGAGCAGGTCGATGACAACAACACCCTCTTCCGCCTGCCTAGTGTCCGCCGCGGGTTCGGCGGGAAGGGGCGCTTCCATGTCGCCGGCGCCGGGAACAGGCGGCTCCTCGCTCGATCCGCCCATCTGCGGCAGGCCGGGTTCTCCGCCCCCGCCCATCTGGGGCAGCCCCGGTTCCCCATCGGCCGGGCCCGAGCCGGTCGGCAACGGGGGAGGGCTGGTCTCATCGTCGGCGTGCATGGGCTCCGCCCCCTGGGCCTTGGCCTGGGCGTCCGCCTCCTCCACGTCGCGTAGCTTCCGCATGGCTACGCCGGGCTTCAGCCCGTCGCCGCGCAACAGCTTTGCGAACTCCGTGAGCCGGTACACCTTGCGAAGCGAGTCGGGATTGAACACGCCGTCCGAGTGCTGCTCGTTGACCACGCCCACGGCGATCATGTCGTGGACGGCAAAAGCTTCCTTCATCTCATGATGGAAGACGCGCACCGGGTCCTGGCGGGAGAGCATGTTCTCCGGATCGGTGTCGATCTTGACCAGCGGCATGAAGGCCGCCAGAACCAGCGTTACGCAGACCACGGCGATTGCTACGACCCTGGGGTGCTCTACTGAGAACCTGACCATGTCGGCCTCTCCACTATCTGCCTCTTGCCGGTGCCGGTTTAATGGTAGACATTCCTGTCATCCTTTGCCTCACTTGGCCACGCCGACCAGTATGTTTACCGAAGCGGGCAGGACCCGTCCGTGCACGTTGCGCAGGAGGCGCTTGCCGTGCGGCTCTCCTTGACCTTTCCGGAGAAGACGGACAGCAGCCTGGTCATCTTCTCGCTGCCGCAGTCGGGGCAGGCGTGCTCCCGCTTATCCGCGCTGGATTCCAGCACTTCGATTACGTTGCGACACTCTTCGCACTTGTACTCAAAGATAGGCATTGCAGGTTCCCTCATATGTTCTCGAGTTGTTCATCTTCCCATTCTTCCAGCAGTTGGCGGATCCATTCCTGGCAGCTCTTCTGACCGACACGCTCCTCAGCAAAGCATCGGAACCTCTCCAGCCAGCCCGTCTGCACGCGCGGATGGCGCTTGACGAAGGCCAGGAAGCAGACGATGCGCTTGAGTACTTCCTCGTCCATCGCGTGCTCGATCCGGCGCGCGTTGCTGTCGGCCAGTGGTTCGTCCACGTCGAGCACCTCCGACAGGAACCGGCTCAGCACGGCGTGGCGTGCGTAGAGCCTCTCGCCCATCGCGCGGCCTTCGTCGGTCAGGTTAGCGGCCTCATACGGTTCGTAGAGAAGGAGGTCGTGCTCGGACAGGCTCCGCAGGGCGGCCGTCACCGTGGACTTATGGACGTCCAGTTCTGCGGCGATGTCTTTCGTTCGCGCCGCGCCCTTCTCCTCCTGCAGACGGTAGACCGTCTCCAGGTACTGGGCCATCTTCTGTGTGATCGTTTTGTCCATAGGCCGGATTAGTTTTGGTAACCAAACAATGTATGATATATCAAACTCACGTCGAGTTGTCAAGCTGTACTCGAGATTTTTCGGTGGAAAGGTAGATCTCGGCGTGACGCCGGTCAGCGGATCAGCGATGCCTTAGGGCGAAGTGGCGTATCACGTCCAACATGAACTCAACCGGATCGTCGCACTCGGCAAGCAGCCGTCGGTGGGCATCCGCCGCCTTGCGTTTCATCCCGTCGTCGGCGAGCCATTCGCGGCTCCGCTCGGAGGCGTCGCGAACCGAGTGAACGGTCGTCACGTGGCCGTAGCGGCGCTCCATCTCGTCCAGATAGCCGCGCCGCGACTCCGGGCTCAGGTAGACGGCCGGCGTCCCCAGGCAGGCGGCCTCGGATGCCATGCTGCTGCCTTCGCCCACGTAGAGCCGCGCGAAGGCCAGCAGGTGGAGCACGTGCTTGACCGGCACGGGATTGACGTATTCCTCAAGCTCCGGCGGCGGCGCCCCCTCAGCGCTGATGACCGGCCGCGCGCGTTCGGCCACCGCCTCCACAAGATCGATCATGTCCCGCTGCGTGTACCCCTTCACGCCCAGGTCGTGTATCGCCTGCCACTCCTTCAGCCGCAGCACGGCGTACGGCTCGTCCGGTTCCACGCCGTGGGACCTGAGCAGATCCGGATCGGGCCGGAACCGGTTCGGGTGCGTATAGGCGAGGTGGGGCGGCGCGTCGTAGCGGATCTCCTTTCCCGGGAAGCTGCGCTCGTAGCCCATGCCGGTGCAGACGACCGTGGCGAAGGGCGCGGAGAGCGCGATCTGGAGGGAGGCGAACTCGGTGTCGTCGTAGCAGATCGTCGGCACGTTCAGCAATCGCCCGACCATGCCGATGCTGATGCCCGTTTTGGCCAGCATCACCTGCGGATGGAACTGCGCCGCCAGCTCCAGGAGCCGGCCCGTTCGCCAGGCAAGCTCCAGCCCCATTCCCGTCAGCCCCCTGCTGGTCTTGCTCAGGCGGTGATGGCGGATGCCCAACTGATCCAGCAGGGCCAGGGTCTCGTCCTTGTCGCGCGAGGTCACCAGCACCCGGTGGCCCTCGCCCAACAGAATGCGGATGGCATCCTTGAACAGCAGCACCTGGGCGGGATGTTTCAGGTCGAACAGCACGCGCATGGGAGTTGGGTCCGTCACTGTGGCGGCACCTTCGAATGGGGCAGCGGGCATTCTGACCGAAAGCGCAGGCGCGTTCAACCGCCGCCCGGCCGGGGCGTGCCGCCGTTGTGGCGGCCCGAAATGGTGGGCTATAATGCCGCATCCTTCGGTGCGGCCCGTGCTGCGGCCGCGTCGTCGCACGCTTCCAACGCTCCTGCTAGGCGCCGACTGGGCCAATGAAACGCCGCACGCTTGCCAGCATGCTTCTCCTTGCGGTGGTGCTCGTCGTGGGAGCGGCGTTCGTCTACTACAAGCGTGACCGCTTCGCCGTGCTGCTGACGGTGCCCCTTTCCGGCATCGTCGCCCTGGTGGGCATACGGCTGATCGGGCGAGGCATCGAGGCATTCACCATGCGGCGCATGCTGCGCGGGATGGGTGCAGACATGGCCCCGATGGAGAGCCACCTGATCGCCTGGGCGGCACTGTACTGGAATCACATGCCCATGCGGGCGGGAACGGGCGCGCTGGCGCTCTACATGAAACGCCGCCACGGCCTGGCCTACAGCCGGTTCGTGGTGTTCGTGATCGCAATGCAGCTTGTGCGCATTCTGGGCCTGGGCCTGCTGGGAATCGGTGCGTGCGTGTGGATAGCCGCCACCGGGCACCTTCCCCTCTGGATGCCGCTGCTTTTCGGGGCCGTGGTGGCCGGTTCCGTAGCCGCAATGCTCGTCCCGGTGAGCTGGCGCTATGAGGGGGACCGGTTCCTCTTGCGCGCGCTCTCGCAGATCAGCCATGCCTGGGACGCAATGCGCGGCCGGTTGCCGCTGTTGGTCCGCATCGGAGCCTGGAAGATGGTGCAGGCCACGGTGGTCAGCGCGGGGACGTTCGTGAGCTTCCGGCTGGTGGGCCTGCAACTCAGCTACCCCCAGTCCGTGGTGGTGTTGCTCGTGCAGAGCTTCGCGACGCTGGTCTCGATTGTGCCGGCCGGGCTCGGCGTGAACGAGGCGCTGGCCGGCGCAGTGGGCGCGGCGTTCGGATTCGCCTTTGCTGACGGCGTGGTTGCGAACACACTGTTCCGCGCGGTCACGCTCCTGCTGGTGCTGACGCTGGGTCCGCTGGCCTCGCACCGCATTCTGTTGCATTTCCTGCCGTCCGGCACCGACGGAGACGGGCCCGACGGCGAAGACGATCCCGAGTAGGGAGGGAGAAGCCGGATGCTTACCGAGAGCGACACTCAATGGGTCGAGGACACGTTGGCCGGGATGACGGTGCGCGAGAAGATCGCCCAGACGCTCATACCTCGCATGACGCGCAACAGCGTCGGCGCGCAGAGCGCGGGGGAGTGGGTCGAGAAGTACCAGATGGGCGGCTGCCACATATTCGGCGGGGCGATGGAATCGACCCGCAAGCTGGTGAAGGAGGCCCAATCCGGCGCGAAGATACCGCTCCTCATAACCGGTGACTTGGAGCGCGGCGTCGGACAGAGGGTGGACGGTTCGACCGAGTTCGCGGGTCAGCTTGCTCTGGGCGCCTGCGGAGACGAGGAACTCGCTTACCGGATGGGCGAGGCGATTGGCGTGGAAGGCCGTGCCTACGGCTTCAACTGGGTGTTCGGCCCGGTCGTCGACCTCTCCATCAACCCGCGCAACCTGAGCCACATACGCACGCTGGGCGGCGACCCAGAGACGGTTGCCCGGCTCTGCAGTGCGGTGATCCAAGGCATACAGGACAACGGCATGGCCGCCACCGCCAAGCACTTTCCCGGCGCCGGCGTGCACGACCTGGACTCGCACCTGACCACGCCCGTCAACCGGCTCTCCAAGGAGGAGTGGTACAGGCTCAGCGCGGTGCCGTTCAAGGCGGCGATCAACGCGGGCGTCTGGACGATCATGAACTCGCCGACCGCATGCCCCGCGATCGACCCCGAGGCGGGGGATCCGCTCTTCCCGCGCCCGATCATGGTGAGCAGGTCCGCTCTGATGGGCATTCTGCGTGAGGAGATGGGGTTCGAGGGGCTGATGGTGACCGACGCAGTGACCATGGCCGGCCTGACCATGCACGAACGCCGACTGCCGATGCACCTGGCCTGCCTGAATGCAGGCAACGACGCGCTGCTCTTCGTGCGGCGGCTGGACAACCTGATCGACTACCTGGAGCGCTGCCTGGACGACGGCAGTCTCGCCGAGGAACGCCTGGATAGCGCCGTGCGCAACGTGCTGACGCTCAAAGCGAAGGTCGGGTTGCACAAGAGCCCGCCGCTCAGCTCCGACGAGGACGCCCGGGCCGTTCTCGCGTCCTCGCCCTACGGCGCCGACGCCGAGCGACTGTCGGAGAAGTCCATCACGCTCATTCGCGATAGCAAGAAGGTGCTCCCCCTGAAGGCGAAGCCCGGCACCCGCATCCTTAGCGTGCTGATCACGAACCGTCCCGACTTCACCACCGACGTGATGGACGCTGCGCTGCGGGAGGCCGGCTGCGAGGCGGACAGCCACAAGAACCCGGAGCAGGAGACGCTCTACGACCGCATCGAAGACGGAGAGTGGGACGCCATCATCGTGAGCCTCTACTACCCGCCGCAGTGGGGATGGTCCACGCCGCGCTGCCACGGGCCGGAGTCGCGCTGCATGATGGACGGCTTCCCCTTCGCGAACCCCGACGTGCCGGCGATCTTCATCAGCTTCGCCAACCCTTATCACCTTTACGAGTTCGCCTTCATGGACCCCTACATCAACACCTACGGTGGGGCCGCGGGCACGCAGAAGGCCACGGCGCGGGCGATCCTGGGTGAGATTCCATTCCTTGGCAGGTCGCCGGTTGCGCAGCCGCCGTTCTTCGAGCTGGGCGACGGCATCGTCACCGGCGACGGCGATTAGGACCGGTTTGGTTGCCCGCATTCCGCGACGCTGAGGAAAGGAGATGTGCGCTTGAGGATCGGGCTGAAACACATCGGCACCACGGCCCTGGTCAGTGCCATCATGATCGGGCCGGGCACCATCTCGTCCGTCCTGAACGCTGGCTCCCTGTACGGGGTCCGGCTGCTGTGGGCGGTCCTGCTCTCCGCGATCGTGCTGACCACGGTCGCCTATCTCGTCGGGAAGGTCACCATCGTGACCGGCCTGACCACGTTCGAACTGATGGACCGCCACGTCCTGCGCGGGCTCGGCAAGGTGGTTGCGTACGTTCAGGTGCCGACGCACGTGGCCGTCATCACCGCCGCCGCGGCCACGCTCGCCCACGTCGGCGGCATGATCTTCCACGTGTCCAACCAGTTGGTGATTCTGTCGCTGCTGGCGGCCGTTTCGCTGGCGTTGTGGATATGGGCGGGCGGCTTCCGCTGGCTTCGGCGACTGACCACGGGGCTGGTTCTGGCGATGGCGGCGGTGTTCGCTGCACTGGTCGTCTCGATGCGGTGGGACCCCGGCGCCGTGGCGCAGGGCCTTGTGCCGAGCCTTCCCGGAGGCGGTTCCGAAGGGCTGCTGGTGACGATGGGCATCGTGGGCGGCGCGTCCGGTAGCGCCGTGCTGCTGATACTCCCGTACCAGGTGAAGGCGAGCCGCCTGGGCACGGCCGATATCCGCCGGCTGGCATGGGACGCGGTCATCTTCATGGGCGTGGCTTTCGGCGTGGTTTCCCTGGCCGTCATGGGCGTCGGCGCGGCCATCTCCCAGGGGGAGGGCATCCGCAATGCCACCCGGGCCTTCGGGCTTCTGGCCACGCATTGGAACCCGGCGGTGGGCTGGATCTTCCTGCTGGGCCTGTTCGCGGCCGTGTGGACCAGCGCCTGCGGTCCGTGCTACACCCCGCCGCTGCTGCTGGCCGACGTAATGGATTGGCGCGGGCCCGACGGCGCGCGAATCGTGGAGGCCGATCCGCACAAGGACACGCGCTTCCGCGTCGTCGCCTCGCTCACCATGTTGTCCTGGCTGCTCTGCCCGGTGGTCGCCCGGTGGATGGAGCCATTCCACCTGCTGATGCTCTCGCTGGGCGTGCTCAATCTGTCCGTGCCGCTGCTCGTAGGTGTCTTCGTCTACGCCGGGTCTTCGCGCCGCATCATGGGCGAGCACACGGTTGGCTGGCCGGTGCGCGCCCTGGGCTCGCTGGCGTTCGTGTTCTCGTGGTGGGGAGTGGTGAACTTCGTCCGCTTCCTGGTGGGGTTTCTCATTTAGGCCGTCAGGCGTCGGTCCGGTCGGGGGCCTCGACCAGGACGTGTATCGGGTGGACCTTGCCGGCTGCAGTGGAGTAGGGCGGGCGCCGCACCACGTGGATCGTGTTTGACTGCGAAAGCACCGCGCCCATCGTCACGTGCCGTTCCATCAGGTGCTCGATGAACGCATGGCGGACGGCCGATTCCTCGATGTGTCCCAGCGCCGGATCAACCAGGAGCGTGATCCGCGCCGTCTTCTCGGCATGTTCCACCACCTGGTAGTGGCCCGGATCGCCGCCGAACCGCTCAGGGAGCACACGGTCCACCAGTTCCACCAGCTCACGCTCGGAGATCGTCATACCTTCGGCCGTGATGCGCCGCACGCTCCGGACGTCCGACACCATCGTCTTCAGGCCCGCCTTGCCCAGCTCGCAGGCGCAGTCGCGCTCCGAGAAGGAGACCATGTCGCCCATCTCCAGGTTGATGACCGCCGTCGGGCACGAACCGAGCAGGGGCGTGAAGTAGGCCAGTCCGTCCCGTCCGCCGGGGCGCGTCGGGCATCCGGTCACCGCCGCGATGCTGTCCGTCCAGAGATGCATTTCGTCGGCCGCGCTCGTGCACCACGGGCAGCCCGCCGCCACAATCCCCACTTCGCTGATCCAGTATATCTGGCTCACCGACGCGCCGGACGCCTCAATGGCGCGTCGTCGTTCGAGAGTGAGCGGCTCGCTGGACGTGATGAACGTTACCTTGTCGAGCGAGATCCCGGCAGATGCCGCCGCCCGGGCGGTGCGCAGGGCGGAGCTGACGTAGGTGTTGACGGTGCAACGGCCGTGCCGAGCCGCCAGCCGAGCCGCCGCGCGCACCACACGGCCCGCGTTCTCCATCGGGACCAATTCGGGGGCCGGGAGCGGTCGGCCGAACATGCGGCCAAGGAAGAGGGTTCCGTACGTCATCAGCCACTGGAGTGGGGTCGTCCTCCGCGTCTGGGCGAACCAGTGCCGCGGGGCCAGGTCCATCGTCGCGTACCGCAGCGAGTTCAACAGACCCGACGGCACCGGCGGCAGGGGGAACCAGACGATCAGCGGGCCGTGGTCGGTGCCGTTGACGTGCAGGCACAGCCCCAGATTGATCCCCGCCTCATCCAGATGGTCCAATCCCATGGGCAGCCGGGATGGCTTCGATTGGGACCCGCCCGTGTCGACCCCGAACGCACGTCCCGCGCGTGGATTCAGGACGTCCGCCTTTGTGAACTCGATGACCCGTCCGAAGCGCTCCAGGGGGCGGTGCCCCTTGAACTCGTCCAGCGAGAGGTAGACGCCGGCCTCCATCAGATCCGTAAGGGTTCGTTCGATCCCCTTTGCGGCCACGTTTCGTTCAATGTCGCCGAGCGAGATACCGGCGTGCCGGAGCAGGCGCGCGCACGGGTTGCGGGGATTGGCCAGCACGCCGTGCCGAACGGCCGACAGGAAGTTCGCCTCCCGGTTACCGACCCGGAGGGAGAGCTCCGCAAGGCAATCCCTGAAACTCGTATGCCGACGCAAAAAGTCGCGCAGGCCCGCCACGTTGCGGACGGCGTCCAGGGAGAAGAGCGCGCCTACTCCTGCCGGGCCGTCGGCTCGCGGCGAGCGTCTCGGTCGGAAGAACAATGGCAGACCTTTCGGCGAAGAGGGGGTGCCGCGGCGGCGCAATCACCAGCGTTTGTAGCGGTACGGGTCGTCGCCCAGGGAGAAGTCCGTGCGGTAATCCGGGCAGTAGAGATCTGGCGTCCCTGTCGACTCGCCGCCCAGCGCCTTGAGCAGTGCCCGGTCGCCGGCCAGGTGCGCGCCCATGTTGGACAGAATCTGAGCCGTGGCCCGTGTCAGGCGCCACTGGCTGAACCGCAGATAGGTTTCCTGCTCCGTGTTGAGCATGTAGGGCGATATCTGCATCAGGACCACCACCCCCGCGCCCACCTGCATTCGGCCCAGCATCCCGTTGGCGCTCATCTCGCCCACTCCGTGGGTCAGCAGCGGGGCCTCGGTCTCCACCCGCAGCCGCAGGTCGGACTCGGAGAGGCCAAGACATTCGTTCCAGGGCGGCACGTCCATTGTGCCGTGGTATGGGAGCATCTCGGCCCGGAAGCCCATGCACGCGCTCCCGTTCGGCCGGCCGAGCTGGAGTACGCGGCCGCCTTCGTAAAGGAACGACGTCAGCACTCCGTCGTCCGCCTCGGCCTCCGGTCCCATCACCAGCAGCACCTTGCCGACCGGCACGTAGCCGACCTCCTCGTAGTCGAGGCCCAGCAGGTCCAGAAGCTCCGCGCCGTCGGCACCTCCGTAGTAGACCGCTTCCTCCATGCGCGGCTCGTTCTTAGCAGTTCTGGCGTAGTGCAGCAGCCGCCGCGTCACGACCTCGGCCACGGGTTCGTCCGAAGAGCGTCCCTCTACGTCCAGCGAGCACCAGAGGGCCAGTCCGCTTCCGTAGTGCAGCTCCATCAGGGGGGAGTAGGCCAGGTCGAACTCGCCCTCCAGAATCGGCCGCCAACCGCTGAGATGGGGCTTCTCCACGGCGGCGCTGGACACGCTGCCGCGGTTACCCCAGTGCCAGCCGTACCGGCGCCCCTCGCTGACCGACTTCATGTCGCTGAAGTCCTTGTCCAGCGCGGTGTTGCGGGTGGGGGGCACGAGCGTGCCGGAGCCTCGCCAGTCGCGGAAATCGTCCTGGCTCAAGCCCCTCAGGACCGGGTGCTCCACCTGGAAGGGCACGGGGAAGAACCGGCGCGAGACGTGGCGCGCCACCCGCAGGCCGGCCTTCTCGCGCAGCCAATCCGGATCCTGCCCGAACACCACGGCGCGCCCTCCTTCGGCGACGAATCGCTCCAATGACCCGGGGATGTCGTGTCCGCCGGACAGGGCGTTGCGCCCGACGACCAGGACGCTGCCGTCGCCCGGCTCGCCGTCCCACGGTTCCGTGGGCAGGCCCAGCCGTTCGAGGTAAGCGGTCGTGTCACCCTCGGGATCGAACGCCGCCACGGTCGGCTCGCTCTGGCTGCGGCGGGGTCGGGGCAGGACGCGGAACTCGAACGAGTCACGATGGTGCACGTCGCCGATTGTGGCCTCGATCTGGATGCGACCGGTTGCGGCCGCTTTCGCCTCCGGCAGGGGGAAGCCGAACGGGATGAAGGCCGTGCTGCCGGCGGCGATGTTGCCGCTCTGCCGGCCCGCGCCGGGCTCGTCGCCGTCAATCGTCGCCCGCCAGGATGCAAGGTATGTTCGCGAACTGCGGGTGTCGTTGATGAGCACCATCTGCTTCTCGACTGTCTCGCCGGGGAAGAATGTGTGTTGCTTGTCCGGGAAAGCGTCCGGCGGTCCGGCGACCCATGCCAGGGTGTCGGAGTTCACTTCGACCAGCGTGCGCCCGGCGTCGGTGATGGTGTAGCCGTCCAGGCCGTAGTAGTACGCTTCAGCGTGGCCGAAGGTGTCCTCTCCCTCAAACGCTTCGGGCGAGACGTAGGGTCCGACACGGCCGGGCTCAAAGGGCGGAAGCTCGATCTCCGGCGGGGACTCGCTCGGCGCCCAGGCGTAGCCGTTTGCCCACGGCAGCAGCCCGCCCGTCATGCCGTAGGTTCGCCAGCTCTTCCACGTGTTGCCGATGAACAGCGACTGCAGTCGCAGGTTGTTCTCGCAGTAGTTGTAGTCGTGGTTGCCGGTGGACGGCCACATGCGGAAGTCGAAGTTGCCGCGGTGGTACTCGCGGATCATGCGGCGGTATGCCTCGCCCTCGTCGCGGTAGGCGTCCGAACCGAAGTAGATGGCGCAGTACTCGGTGAGGAACGGTTCCGTGACGCGTGCATGACCGCCGCTGTTACGGCCGCGATGGAAGGTGGCGGACCAGGGCGTGCCGAACTCGATGTTCATGTAGGGGCCGGCCTCGTCGTCGCCGGCCCAGGCGCTGAGCCACTCCTCGCGTTCCTGCAGGGGGATCATGTTCAGGTAGGAATCGCACGCCTGGAAGTCGCCCACCGACGCCCCGTGGTGGGTGGTGACGGGGCGGGCGGTCTCGCACTTCTTGATCGTCTCGATGCAGCGGAATCCCGGCGCGTAGAGCGTGGCCAGCTTGTCGCTCTTGTCGGCAGCCAGCTTCTTCAGGTTCCCGATCGCGGCGGGGTTCTGGTCGTCGTAGTGCTGGAACACGTTGGCGGTGCAGACGAACGCCACAATGGAGGGGTGGTTGCGTACCTTCTTCCACTCCTCGACCATCGCCGTCTCCCACGCCTGCCAGCGCTCCTCGTCCTCCTCCTCATGCGTCACGAACCCGCTCAGGTTCAGTGCGGGGTAGATCAGCGGCACGCCCTTCTCGTCGGAGACGTCCGCGCGCAGCTTCCAGTAAATGGCCAGGCCGCGGTTCATCTCCGTTTTCGGCCAGACCTCTATCGTGTTATACCCCGCTGCGAGCAGGGAGTCGGTCTGGTTCTCGATCGCCTCGCGCATGCCCACGCCGTTGCATATGACCTTGGCCACGATGGGGCGGATGCGAAAGGGCTTGCCATTGAGGAGGAACTGCTTCCCCTTGATGCGGAACTCGCGGAAGCCGAACCGCTCGACGTACTCGTCCGCCAGTCCCGTGCCCAGGGCCTGGAGCCGCAGTGTGTAGAGGTTGGGCTGCCGGAAATCCCAGAGCTTCGGGTCGGGCCAGTCGAACGCGACCTGCACCGTCTGTTGCGGGGCGCCCTGCACGTCGACGTGTGCATCAAAGGTCCGCACGACTTTGCCTTCCGCGTTCGCGATCTCGGCGGTGAGCTCGACGACTCCCTCTTTCGCGACGTCGGCGAGGTCGACGTCCAGCGACAGCGTCTTTTCACGCACGGAGGTCTTGACGTAAACGCTTTCGATGCGGGCGCCGGCCGGCCTGGATTCCAGGATCACGTCGCCGCTTAGGCCGCGCACGTAGCTGCCGCCGGCCCCCTCGTCCATCGCTACCTCGCCCCGGAGCAGCGGTTCCACCTTTTCCTCCTCCGGCGTGCACACCACCAGCATTCGGAGAACGAAGGCGCGGCCGGGCTCGACGTGCGGGGTGAGCGTAAGCCGGCCGTGCGGCCAGTTGATGCGCCCGATCTCCTCGCCGTCTACGAACACCAGGGCGTCGGTGCACAGTCTGTCCACGTTCAGCACGATCTCCCGGCCGGACCAGGACTCGGGCACGGTCACCCCGCGTTCATACCACGCCCGGCCGAGGCGAGCGAGAGGCAACTCATCCCACGGGGCCGCGTCGAGCTGCTCGCAGACGCCGTTGAGCGGCGGGGCGGTCCGTCCCTGTCTGTGCCACGCCCCCGGCACCCAGATCGTGCCCCACGCTCCCTCGGGGGCGTCCACCGCCTGCGCGACGGCGGGCATAAAGCGCCAGAGGCCGTTGAGGACGCGCCGGCCGCGGGTGGCGCTGACCTCCTCCACGGGTTCGTCATTCCACCGGAAATCCTGTTCGCTGCTCACGTGGGCACCCGTTCGCTCGGTTCAGGGACTAGCACGATGCTCACACTCTACGCTCAGCCTCGCCATTTCTCAACAACATGCCTGAGTGTGGTTGCCCGCCGGCGCTCGTCGCCTTTACATTCCGACGCCGACAGGTTAGAAGGTACTGTCAACACTTCATCTCGAGGAGGCCGCTATGGCGTTCACACTGGACATTGGCGAGAAGGCGCCGGACTTCGAACTGCCGGGCGTCGACGGCAAGGACTACTCCCTGGACGATTTCTCCGACGCGGAGATACTTGTCGTCGTCTTTAGCTGCAATCACTGCCCCTATGTTGTGGGCTCCGAGGACAGGATGATCGACCTGTACGAGGAATACTCGCCGAAGGGCGTCGAGATGGTGGCGATCAACTCGAACGAGACCGAAGGACACCCGACCGACGACTTCGAGCACATGAAGAAGCGCGCCGACGAGAAGGGCTTCGAGTTCCCCTACCTTCGCGACGACAGCCAGGACGTGGCGCGGGCCTACGGCGCACTGCGCACGCCGCACTTTTTTGTGTTCGATTCCGACAGGAAGCTCCGCTACACCGGCCGCATGGACGACAACCCGCGCGATGCCGCCAAGGCGACCACCAGCGAGTTGAGAGATGCATTGGATGCCCTGCTGGACGGGCGCGAAGTGCCGACGCCGCTGACGAATCCCATCGGCTGCAACGTGAAGTGGCAGGGCAAAGACGCCCACTGGATGCCGCCCGAGGCGTGCGACTTGGTATAGGGCAGACGGCGGCCGTCCGTGACAGCCGGTACTGGTTGCGCATCCCGAAAGGGGAGTCCGCATGGGTTGGCGCCTGACCCCGCGCATCGAGAACATCCTCCGGAAGGGAGGCGACTTCGGGGGCCTCGACCGGGCCGAAGCGGAAGATCTACTGCGGTTGGACCTGCGCAGCCGTGAGGTCTATGCGCTGATGGAGACCGCGGACCGCATGTCGCGGGAGCGGTTCGGCGGCAAGGGCGAGAACCACTTCCATATCGGCGTCAACGTTGCCGCCTGCCCCTACAACTGCAGGTTCTGCTCCCTGACGCGCAGCGCGGGCATATTCCGCGAATCCGTCGAGTTCTCGGAAGAGCGGATCGTGGAATGGGCGCGTGCGGCGCAGGCCGAAGGCGCGGACGCGCTGAACGTGATGACGACCGGCCGTTACAGCTTCCAGCGGTTCCTGGACGTCGGCCGCCTGCTGAACGCTGCCGTGAGCATTCCTCTGGTCGCCAACACGCGCGACATCAACCACGACGAGGGCGAGATGCTCCGGGAGGCGGGTTTCGTGGGCGGCTACCACGCGGTGCGCCTCGGCGAGGGGACCGATACCCCCTTCAAGGTGGAGGACCGCATCCGGACGATCCGCGTCCTTCGGGACGTCGGGCTGCTGTGGATGAACTGCGTGGAGCCGGTCGGTCCCGAGCACGGCGTGGAGGAGATTGCGGGACTGATGGTGCTGGCGCGCGATCACGGCGCCGTCTACAGCGGCGTGATGCGCCGGATCAACTTCCCCGGCTCACCGTTCGAGCAGGACGGCATGATAACCGAGCGCGAACTGGCACGCATGGTTGCCGTCAGCCGGCTGGTGATGGGCGACGTACCACGCGCGCACTGCACCCACGAGCCGCACTCCGCCTCGCTGATGGCCGGCGCGAACCTGTTCTTCCCGGAGGTGGGGGCCAGCCCCCGCGACGCCGAGGCGGACACCGCCAGGGGACGCGGCATCGGCCTGCGTGAGTGCGCACGCATGCAGCGCGAGATGGGCTGGGACCCAGGGCTTACCTCGAACTGCTTTGGTGGAGACGACGATACATGAGCGCGCGCGTGGCGACGCTTCTGATCGGCGCCCTGATCCTGCCAGCGCTTTCCTGTGGCCGGGCGCCGTCCGACGGCCGGACGTTCCGCGTGGGAACGTGGCGGACCGCACAGACCATTCAGCCGTTCTTCTACCAGCGGTTCATGCCGGAGGGCAGCGAGGTCGACGTGCGCCCGTTCACCAATCCGGCCGACCAGAGGCTGGCGCTGCTGGCCGGCAGCCTGGACATGTGCGGCACCACCATCGCCCACGCGATCCAGGCCGCCTCGCGGGACGAGCCGGTCGTCGTCGTGGCGGCGCTCTGCAACAAATGCTCCGCGCTGGTGGTGCGGGCCGATTCCGACATCGAGGAGCCGGCCGACCTCGCGGGTGGACGAATCGGTTACGTGCCCGGGACCATGCACGAGGTGCTGTTGCGTGAGACGCTCCGACGCGCCGGCCTATCGGCGGAGGAGGATGTCCGCCTGACGCGCGTGGACTTCTTCGACATGGGGCTGGCGCTCTCGCGGGGCGACATCGACGCGTTTCTCTCCGGCGAGCCGTTTCCGACCATCGCCGTCCGCGAAGGCTACGGTCGGCTGCTGGCCTACCCCTACTACGGCGACACCGTGGGCACGATCAACGCGGGCATGCTGGTGCGCAGGTCCAGCGTCGAGGAGCAGCCCGAGCGGGTGTACGCACTGGTCAAGGCCCATGTTCGCGCGACCCAACACCTCGTTGCGAACACCGACGAATGGCTTACGGCCGCCGCGGAGTTCGGCACCGAACGGGCCGTGCTGGACGCGGCCGCGCCGAACATGGAACTCGCCTGGGACATGGACGCGGGATTCGTGCGGCGCGCGGCGGCGCTGGGCGAGCGCATGAAGGCACTGGGCATCATCGAGACCGAGCCGGACTACGATGCGCTCTTCGACCTGTCCTTTGTGCGGCGGGCGAAGGCCGTGTCGGGCATGCCATAGATTCTTTCTTCGGGGGCACTCGTATGGACCGCCGTGTCCGGCATCACGTGCTGCCCTGGATGGTGCCGGCTCTGTTCCTGGCGACATGGATTGTCGCGAGCGGTACGGGGCTTGTCCCGCGCTACCTGCTGCCGCATCCGCTCGGCGTGGCAAAGGCGGGCTGGCGCTACGTTTTCGGCGTGGGCAGCCGCGGAGCGTTCGCGGGACGGTTCGCGGTGGACGCCGCCTCCAGCATCCTTCGCGTGGCCTGCGGTTTCGGGGCGGCCGCCTTGCTGGGACTGACGCTGGGCGTGATATCGGGCCGCATGGCGACCGTTCACAGCATGCTGTCCAACACCGTGCACGGCCTGCGCGCCGTGCCCGGCATCGCATGGTACCCGCTGGCCTTCGTCTGGTTCGGCATCGGCATGCGCACCGCCGTCTTTCTCATCGCGCTGGCCGCTTTCTTCCCCGTGTACCTGAACACCACGGCGGGCGTGCGGCAGGTGAACGTGCGCTGGCTCCAGGCCGGCGCCATGATGGGCATGGGTCGCATCGCCGGCACGTTCACCATCCTGATGCCCGCGGCGATGCCCCAGATCATGGCCGGACTGCGGCTCGGGCTTGGCATCGCGTGGGCGTACGTGGTGCTGGGGGAGCTGTTCGGCGTCTCGCACGGCCTGGGAGCCGCGATCTGGGAGGCGCGCATGCACGGGCGGGTGGACGTGATTGTGGTCGCCATGATCCTGATCTCCGGGCTGGGTCGGGCGAGCGATGCGGTTCTGGTGTTCGCGATGCGGCGCCTGTTCAAGAGCGCACGAAGGATGGCTTAGAAGATGAACTCGGACATGCCCGAAGACACCAACGCCACACTCGATGAGGCCTGTCCGCTGCTGCAGGTGCGCGGACTCGGCAAGGCGTTCGACGTCAATGGGGCGCCGGTGGAGGTGCTGCGGGACGTGACGTTCTCCGTGGCACCGCGGCAGATGGTCTGCGTTTTCGGACGCAGCGGATGCGGGAAGACCACGCTGCTGAACGTGCTGGCCGGCTTCATGTCTGCGACATCCGGGTCGATTACCATGGACGGCGAGCCGATCCGCCGGCCCGGCCCCGATCGGTGCGTGGTGTTCCAGGAGGACGCGCTTTTCCCCTGGCTGACGGCGCGCGAGAACATCGCCTTCGGACCCTGGCACCTGGGCTGGCCCCGAGAAAAGCGGAACTCCGAAGTCGAGCGCTACCTGGGCCTTGTGGGCCTGAGCCGGTATGGCGACTACCTGCCGCGCGACATATCCGGCGGCATGAAGCAGCGCGTGGCGCTGGCGCGCGTGCTGATACTCGAGCCGCGCGTGCTGCTGATGGACGAGCCGTTCGCCTCGCTGGACGCGCAGACGCGCGTCGAGATGCAGGATCTGTTGATCTCGCTGTGGCGGCAACTGCATCAGTCCGTCGTCTTCGTCACGCACGACGCGGACGAGGCGGTCAAGCTGGCGGACCGCATCATCGCGATGGCTCCGGGGCCGGGTCCGCTCCGGGACGAAGTACCGGTGAGCCTGCCGCGTCCGCGCGACGCCACCACCACTGCCTACCAAGACGTCAAACGCCGCATACGGGCCGCCCTGGGCGGCGATTGACGAATCTCTTGGCTCAATCCTCAGTGTACTCGATCGCTCCGATGTCGGGCGCTTCCCCCTGCGGGACGCGGTTGCCGGCGTAGTCGCGGTCGAAGCCGACTTCCACGCCCGCGTCGATGGCGGGGCTGCCAGGCTGCGGCCGGAAGTCGTGCGCCTCCGCGTCCACAAAAAGTTCGCTAAGGCGGACGGTGGCGTTCTTGGTGGAGCCGCGCGCCGATCCTCGTCGCCCCTGTGCCTGGATACAGTGGTCGACCTGCACCGGGTCACCGAGCGTCGGGCTCGCGTAAATACAGTTGCGCAGGACTACCTCCGTCGAGTTACGGTTTATCATGACGCCGCCCAGCATCAGGTTGTTGAAGAAGCTCAGACGACGGCAGTTGCCCCAGTCGGCCACCGTGCCGTCAAGGAAGATGTTGTAGGCGACCGTAATGTCAAACGCCGTGTTGGAGGTGAATGGGGCATTCGAGTTGACCACCATGTTGCCGAAGACGAGGATGTTGCGTGCCCTGGAGTAGGTGGAGATGCCGTTGGAGTGGGTTGCCTCGTTGTCTATGACCTTGTTGCCGATGACGCGGCAATCCTCCGCGCCCATCACCCAAATGCCCTGGTATCCGTCGCGGCGGATGACGTTGTCCCGGACGAGCACGTCGCGGCATCCGCCCAGCAAATAGATGCCGCCGCAGCGGCGGTTCTCGTAGATGCGGTTGCCCTCGACCAGCGTATCCGTTGCGTAGGCCAGGTTGATGCCGGCGTGTTTCCAGGAGGAGTCTTTGTTGCAGTAGCGGATCTCGTTGTCGCGGATGACCAGGCCCGAGACCGCCTCGGAATCGTTCGATATGCCAGCTCCGCGGTGCGGCTGCTTGCTTATGTACTTTTGGACCAGGAAGCCTCGGATGGTGAGGTTATTGCGACCGTTCACGTCGAATGCCGTGATACGCCGTGATAGCGAGATCTTCTTCGACGCAGCCTCCGAGTCAGTGCGCGGCCAGAAGTACAGCTTTCGTCGCCCGGCAGCGTCCGTTTCGTCGCTGAGAACGTACTCGCCGGAGCGGTCAAGGATGTTCAGGCTGTTGAGCATCATGTAGCAGCCCAGCCCCGGATGGGTCTCTACGTAGTGCTCGGTCTCGAGCGCTTCGTAACGGATCGTGCCGGTGTCGGGGTCGTAGCCGGTGACGCGCTGGAAGTAGACGTACATCGGTCGGGCGAGGATGGCGATGTATGCGCCGTCCCAGTAATGGGGGTCCTTCTGCGTGAAGAAGCCCGGGTCGGTGATGGTGGACTGCGTGGCGCCCTCATCCGGGATAATCCGATAGTCCTGGTAGTTGTCCAGGTAGAACGGGTCTTCCTGGTTGGGCGACTGGGCCGGCCAGATCATGTCGCCGCCGTCGTACATGTTCAGGGCGAATGGGTTGTCGATGTCACCGACGTAACCGTAGAAGATACTGCGGTAGTTGGGATTCCCGCCGCAGTCGTCAGGCGATTCGCAGCGTTTCCAGCCGCCTACGAGCTCCGAGCCGTCGACTATCGCTCTGCCGTTCCCGAACCCCCCCTCGGTGTTGCCGTCATAGATGATGGGCTCGCGCGCGGTGCCCTGTGCGCTGCAGATGATCGATCCACGATAGGTGACGCCGCCCTTGAAGATCACTATGTCGCCGGGATCGAGCACCGCGGACGCGGCTTCGCCTTGCGCCTGCGGATCGCCTGGGCAGCGCTGGAGCGCCGCCTCCGGTGAGGTGCCGGAGTTCAGGTCCGAACCTCCCTCATAATCCACGTAATAGGTTGTGGCGCCGGCCGCCGGGGCGGCGACGAACAGCACCAGAACCATCAAAGCCGCCAGGCCACCGTGTGCCACCGATGCGTGCATTTCAGGTTCTCCTATTACTTGTACTCGTGCGCACCGACGTCGGGCGCCTCGCCCTGTGGGACAGGCGTGCCGACGATGTCACGTTCGATGCCCACGTCAATCCCGGCGTCGATGGCGGGACTGTCGGGCCTCAGGCGGTAGTCGTCGCCTTCGGGATCGATGAACACCTTTGCCGAGTCGGGTTCGTAGAGCTCCCCCTCGGCGAAGTCGCGATCCTCGCGGTCCGGGCCCAGCCGCGTGTAGAGATTGTGGCTGAAGACGGCGTCGCCGAAGCCGTAGTCGCTGGCCAGCCCGTCAATGATGTTGTTCGTGACGATCAATCCTTCGATACCGCGATTGTTCGAGAACAACGCCGTCTGCCAGGACGTGACGGGATTCGACCCTACCAGCGAGTTGTTGAGCACCAGGACATTCCTCAGGGGGCGTCCGCCCCAGATGCCGACGGCCATCGAGCTGCCGCCCCCGTCCAGGATGTTGTTACGGATAGTCAGGTTCTCCGCGCTCTGGAATGTCATGGCTGCGTTGCCGTCCGCCACGCGGTTGCCCTCCACCAGCACGTCGCGGCAGCCCAGGTAGAGCGTCAGGCCGTTGGCATGCACACCCTTGTGCTCGGTCACGAAGTTGTGCAGCAGCTTGCTGCGGAAGCACTCGTAGTAGTCCACGGCGGTGGAGCCGTTCTTGTGGAGGATGTTGTTGGCCGCGACCGAATCGTGGAACCGGCGCAGGATCATGCCCGCGCAGTGGGAGTTCATCCAGATGTGGTTGCCGTCGATGACGCTGTATGATAAGTCCGTTCCTCCCACGGCCGACGAGCGTCCCGGTCCCGCGCGCAGAAGGGTCACTTCGTTGTCCTGGAACACGATGTTCGAGCCTCGCCGCGCATAGAAGGCATTCGGTGAGCTGCCGCCCTGTTTCTGGATGCGAAAGCCGCGCACCGTTACGTGGCTCGCACCGTTCAGCGTGATCCCCGCGTCCCTGGCGGAGTAGGTGATGTTGCTCGGCGCCGCTTCGCTCAGCGGCCAGACGTAGACTCGCCGCGTGCCGTCCGGATTGGCCGTTTCCTCCAGGGAATACTCGCCGGGTCGGTCGATGGCGCGCAGCGAGTTCATCATGGTGAACCGACCGCGGTCCGGGTACTGCTGAGCCGAGAGCATCTCGAAGGAGATGGTGTCCGTTGCTGGGTCGAAGCCCAGCACCTTCTGTTTGTGCAGCACGGATGGACGGGTGTAGATCACGAAGTAGGCGCCGTCCCAGTAGTGGGCGTCGCCCTGCGTGAAGAACTCGTGGTCCGTGTAGCGCATCACCGGCGTCGTCTGCAGCACGTTCTCGCCTTCTGCGTTGTAGCCCTGAAGCTCCGCCAGGGCGGCATAGCGCCTTTCGCCGGGGTACCGAGACTCAACCCGCAGTGTCAGCTTGGTGAACCTGACGGGCTCGGGCAGGGGGAACGTCTGGAGCCCGCGTTCGTTCTCCATTTCGTCCGCTACCACTCGTCGTCCGTCCGCAAGGAGGACGAATCCTTTCGGCATCGCGTAGTTGGGCAGTGCCGACAGCCCGAAGGACGTCACGGTGACCGGCTCTACGAATCGGCATGTCAGCGACGCTCCGACGCACGGATCGAGGATGGCGGAGCTCCGCTCGCTGCCGTCCAACGCCGAGACGTACGGCCGGGATTTGTTCTCCACCATGCCCTCGCCGGCCGTTATCTCGACCGGGCTGTCGATATGCGGGATCGGCTGTTGCACGGGTTGGAACGTGGATAGGTCGTCGTCCCAGAACATGTCCTCCGTGTTGGGGTCCTGGGCGATGGCCAGCATGCGGTCGCCCTCGCACAGGTTGATGTTGAAGGCCCCGGGGCCATCGGGGGCATCGGCGTAGTAGATGTTTCGCCAGTTGGGATTGCCGCCGCACTCCGCTGCGGAAGCACAGCGCGTCCAGCCGGTGAGGGGCTCGGCCCCGTCGATTACGGCGCGTCCGTCGCCGAACGTGCCGGCCGTGTTGCCGTCCAGCACGATCGGCCGTCCTTCTTCTCCCGAACGGGAGACTTCGATCTGTTCCCTGTAATGGACACCGCCTCTGAACACGACGGCATCGTCCGGCGCGAGCTCCGTCGTGGCCGCCACATCCCCGGCTCCGGTGGAACCGGGGCAGTGCTTGAACGGGGCCGTCGCCGTGCCCGGGTTGCCGTCGGAGCCGTTCTCGTAATCCACATAGTAGTCCGCTGCATAGGAAGTGGCCGCAAAGGCCAGCAACGCCGCTGTAAACGCCGGCAAGATGGTCCGTCTCATCGTCTTCTCTCCTCGCTCAGCCAAGCTGCAGTTCGTGGTCATCGCTGCCGGATTTGTCAACTACCGGCTCCTCGGGGTGGCCCTCGATCAGGTTCTCCAACATCTTCACGCGCTTCACTCCCGGCGCCAGGTACAGGGCGTGGCGCTGCAGTCGCTCGCCCTCCGGGCGCGTCTCGCGGATGGTGTTGCGCTCCAGCAGCAGGTCCTGCGTCATGCCACTCACGTATATGCCGCAGCCCTTGATCTCGTCCTTGGGCAGCCCTTCGGCTAACTCCTCGACCTCGTCCGGCGAGACGCCGTTGTTCTCGATGACGTTGTCGCGCAGCACGTTGCGGTGGGGGCTGTTGGCTTCGGTCTTCTTGCGAAAGCTGATGCCATGCTTGACGTTCTCGTAGACGTGATTGCGGGCGATGACGTTGTCGGTGTCCTTGTGGCCGGTGCAGATGCCGCTGCGGAAGATGCGCCAGCCGTTGTGATGTATCTCGTTGTCCTCGAAGATGCTGCGGCGGATGCCCCAGCAGATGTAAAGCCCGTCCGATCCGTTGTGGTGGATGTGGCACCGGCGCACCGCGCAGCCCGCGCTGTGGCTTCCCGGATGGATACCGTGGAAGGTGTTGTGGCTGGTCTCGCAGTCCTCGACGGTTGCGAACAGGCTGGACTTGCCGCAACATATCCCGTCTCCGCGACCGTTCTTGGATGCGATGCTTCGGATCGTGCAGCGCTTGGAACGGAACAGGTAGACGACGGGGGTGCGCATGGAGCCGAGTACGCCGTCGGCGTCCTCGACCGCCCCGTCAACCGTCAGGCCCTCAAGACAACAGTTGTCCGCACCGTAGCCCAGCACCAGGGGGAAGTAGTTGGCCACCAGACCATCGTTCTCGGCGTAGCGCTCGGCGTCCATGTGACCGTTCAGGAACAGCGCTCCGTCGCGCACTTCTCGCACCACCTGCGGCAGGCTGCTGAAGCCCCATCCGCTGCGGTTGTCCCAGATGCACACGCCCATACCGGCACGGAAGTCCTCCGCGTTCTCCGGCACAATGCGTGTCTCGCTGATGTCCGCATCCGTGGCCAACCGGGACCAGGCCAGCGGCCTGCGGCGGAGGATCGTGCGATCCGGACCTTCGCCGATCACGTTCACGTTCGTGCGCAGCCGCAGGGCGTCCTGCAGCACGAACTCGCCCGCCTTAAGCCGCACGGTTCCTCCGCCCCTCAGGCTCAGTGCATCGACGGCGAGTTGGATGGTGCGTCCGTCCGCGCCGACGATGTCCGCGTCGGACGGGCCGACGGTAACGGTGTACTCGCGGTTCTCGGGTGTATACTCGGACAGCATACCGGTGAAATCACTCGTCTCCATGGGCCGACAGTCTCCTCGGGCAGTGGCGCGATCGGGTTTTCTCAACTCCGGAACACCGTGAAGGGGCCTCCAGCCTTGAGTGTCCCACAGCGGGCGGCGGGTCGCAAGAGCATTGCTGTTTGTTGCCCGGCCGATGCCACTCTGGTAGGCTGCCTCTGTGGAGTGAACCGGGCCGGCGGTCTGCCGGTCCGCAAGTTTATCGGGAACGGAGATGGCCTGATGGGTCTGAAACGTCCTGCGAAGCGTAAGGCGAATGTAAGCGGCTGGGCGGCATTGGCGATTGTGGGATTCGGCATTCTGCTAACGTGCTCGGCCGCGTCTGCCGATTGGCCTCAGTGGCGCGGGCCGAACCGAGACGGCAAGTCCACCGAGGCGGGGCTGATGAAGATCTGGCCGGAGGGCGGGCCGACGCTGCTGTGGAAGTCGCCCGATCTCGGCTACGGCTACTCCACAGTGAGCGTTTCCGACGGCGTCATATACACGTCCGGCATTATCGGAGAGGATCTGGCCGTCACCGCCCTGAACATGGACGGCACCGTGAAGTGGCAGAAGGCGGTGACGCGTGGCTGGGCCGACCGGCGACGGCGTCCGGGTGCGCGTGTGACGCCCACGGTTGACGAAGACCGGCTCTACGTGCTCAGCGGGCATGCCGTGCTGGTCGCTCTGGACGCCCGGAGCGGAGAGAAGCTGTGGACCGTCGATCTGGTGCAGGAGCTCGGGGCGAGAGTCCCGCAGTGGGGAGCGGCCGAATCGCCTCTGGTGGATGGAGACGTGCTGATCTGCACCCCCGGTGGCGCCACCGGCATGGTGGGCCTGAAAAAGACGACCGGCGAGGTCCTGTGGACGGGCGAGCCCCTGGATACGTCGATGCCCTACGCCTCGCCCATCGCCGTTGAGTTCGCCGGCGCGCGCCAGTACATTCACCTCGTGCAGTCTGGCATGGTGGGCGTGGAAGGCGGCAGCGGACGCCTCCTCTGGCGGTACCGGCGGGCGGCGCCGCCCAACCGGCCGGCCTGCTCCACCCCCCTGCACGAAGAGGGTCGGGCCTTTGCCGCCAGCGGCTACAACGTGGGCGGGGGCCAGGTGAAGCTGACCGTCGTCGACGGGGAAGTAACCGCCCCCGAAGTCTGGGACACGAAGGACATGGTGAATCAGCACGGCGGCATGGTGCTGGTGGACGGCCACATCTACGGCAACCACGAAGGCGGCTGGTCCTGCCTGGATTTCCACACCGGCGAGCAGAGGTGGTACGCGCGTGGGATCGGCAAAGGGTCTGTTGCCTACGCCGACGGGATGCTCTACTGCTTCGCCGAGAAGGACGGCGCGGTAGGGTTGGTCAAAGCCGATCCGGCGGCATTCGAGATGACCGGTTCCTTCGTGCTGCCCAGTGAAGCGGAGGGTCCGCGCTGGGCTCATCCGGTCGTCTGCGGCGGACGCCTTTACCTCCGTCACGCGGGCACGCTATACGCTTACGACCTGAAGCCCGGACGCTGAAGGCGCGCTCAGCCGCCGTCCTCGTCGTCTTCCTGCGGCCGTCGCGCTCCATAGACCAACTCGGCATCGCGCTCGGGGCACTCAAGGGCGTCGTCCTCGGTTTCCTGGTCTACGGGGGTGTCGGAGAAGGGGTCTGTCTTGTAGCCGGCTTCGCGCCGGCCCAGGATGTCGTCGTGGTCGCGCCGCTTCACTCCACGGCGGTGCATGAGGTGATGGGCCAACACCACCAGTGTCAGCAAGAGCAGCGCCGCCCCGCCCATCAGCACCGGCATCAGAAGCATCTGCGGTATCCGCGCGCCCATCGGTTACCGTCTCCCGTGTTCGTGTCGTGACCTGCGAGCGACTCATCGACTCTTCACTGGTGAGTCTCGCACAACCTGCCGTTCAGGTTCAAGTGCCGGAGGTGTTCGTCCCATTCCCTTTGCATGCAGCTACTTACGGGTATGTATCAACATGCTGGAACGCCAGTTGCTTCCTTGGTTGCCCGAGAACGTTGGCCGAACATCACCGGCCCATGTAACAGGAGAGTCGCATGGCGACAGGGACGAATGAGCGAGCCACAAAGCCGGCCCGCAGGATACCGCCGGAGGCGTATGAGGCGCTGATGGAGGATGTGCCCGTGGCCGTGTGCCGGCTTGCGCCAACGGGCCGGATCTTGGAGGCGAACGATGTGTTCTATGACCGGCTTCAGTTGACACGCAAGGACACGATCGGTGCGGAGTTCTCTCGTCTCGTCCCGGAATCAGAACGGGCCTCGGTGCGCGAAACATTCGCTTCGCTCAGCATCGAGGATCCCACAGCTTCGGTGGAACATCCCCTTGTGGCGGCGGACGGCTCCCTCTGCGAGTGCCAATGGACGTATCGGATACTCCTGGACGGCGCGGGCGAAACGGCCGGCTTCCAGTGTGTAGGTGCGGATAGTACCGCCTCTTTGTCCGAGGCCGGAGAGCAGGCCCGCCAGGTCCGGGAGAAATACTCCAGCATCGTGGAGAACGTTGGCATTGGGATCGCGCTGATCAGCCCGGACATGCGCATCCTCGAACTGAACCGGCAGATGCGCGAATGGTTTCCGGAAGTGGATCCGGCCAAGGGCCCCATCTGCTACCGCGTCTACAACAATCCACCCCGGCAGAAGCCCTGTTCGTATTGCCCCACGGTTCTCACGCTGGCCGACGGAGAAGCCCATGAGAGCATCACCGAGACGCCCACGCCCGAGGGCGTACGGAACTACCGCATCGTGTCGAGCCCGGTTCGCGATGCAGGCGGCGAAGTCGTGGCGGCCATCGAGATGGTGGACGACGTAACCGAACGTCGGCGTGCCCAGGAGGCGCTGCGGGAGAGCCGCCGGAAGTTCAAAATGCTGGCCGACCTGCTGCCCGAGACCGTCTTCGAGGCCGATGTACAGTGCAATCTCACGTACGTCAATCTGCGCGCCTATCAGATGTTCGGCCATTCGGAGGCCGACTTCGCGGCCGGCCTCAATGGCCTGGACTTGATTGCCCCGCAGGATCGTGAGGAGGCCCGACGGAACATCGGCCGGGTCCTGGCGGGGGAGGAAGTAGGCGGGGCCGAGTATCTGGTTCAGCGCAAGGACGGCACGGTCTTCGACGCCATGATCCACTCGGTCCCGATCCTCCGCGACGGCAGACCGGAGGGTCTCCGCGGGATCATCGTGGACATCTCCGACCGCAAGCGCTCAGAGGAGCGTGCCCAGAATGCGGCGCGACGCCTGGCGGCGCTCAATGCCGAACTGGAACGCTCCAACCGCGAGCTTCAGGAGTTCACCTACACCGTCTCCCACGACCTTCAGGAACCTCTGCGCAAGATATCCGCTTTCGGACAGTTCCTCAAAGAGGACTGCCGGGATTCGCTGACTGACGAAGGGCAGGAATACGTGGACAGGATGCAGAATGCGGCCCTCAGGATGAAGGGCCTGATCGAGCATCTGCTTAAACTGGCGCGCGTGGGCTCACGTGGCGCCGATCCTGAACCCACGGATTCCGGCCGGGTGGCGCGCGCCGCTGCAGACACGCTCAGCGAGGCGGCGAACTCGTGTGACGGCCGGATCGAGATTGCCGACGGACTCCCCATGGTCCTGGCGGATCCGGTTCAGTTGGAGCAGGTGTTCCAGAATCTGCTGGGCAACGCGCTGAAGTTCCGCTCACCCAAACGATCCCCGCGCGTCGAGGTGGACGCAACAGTGCGGGACGGGCAGGTCGAGTTCACGGTCACCGACAACGGCGTTGGCATCGATCCGGCCTACTCGGAGAAGATATTCGGCGTCTTCCGGCGACTGCACCCGGAACGTGACTGCGACGGGGCGGGAATCGGACTGTCGCTGTGCAAAAAGATCGTCGAGCGGCATGGCGGCCGCATCCGAGTGGAATCCAAGCCCGGCCGGGGATCGACGTTTCGTTTCACAATGCCGTCTGCAGGAGGCAGCGACGAAGCAGATGAAGGTTGAATCCGAATCGAACGGGCTGGTTCTGCTTGTCGAAGATGATCCGGCGGATGTTCTCATAGCGCGCCGTGCGTTCAAACGCGCGAAGATCCAGAACAGGCTGGTGGTTGCGGGAGACGGCGACGAAGCGTGGGACTACCTTTGCCGACCCGATTCGGAGCGGCCCTGTCTCGTGCTTCTGGACCTGAACCTGCCCCGCGTGGGCGGCATGGAGCTTCTGGCGCGCATGAAAGGGCACGAGCGCCTGCGCGACATACCCGTGGTCGTGCTGAGCACCTCCAGCGACCGTGCCGACGTGGAGGGCAGCTATCACCGCGGCGCCAATACTTATGTGACCAAACCGGTGGATTTCGCCTGCTTCGTAGACGCCATCGCCACGATCGGCCACTACTGGCTGGACGTGGCCGAAGTGCCCCAGCATCACTGAGGATGACATGATATGCGCAAGGACTCGCTGAAAGCTCTGGTGGTCGACGACGATGATGAGGACGTCCTCATCCTGCGCCGTCACCTGGCTGCGCTGAAAGCCTACGACGTCGACCTCGTCCACGTTCGCCACGAACGGGGTCTGCTCGAGGCCGTCAAAGGCAATGGCATCGACATCGTTCTGCTGGATCTGAACCTGAACGGCAGCATCAGCGGACTGCAACTGCTGGACACCCTTCAGGCGGTCAGCGCCGACGTGCCGACCATCATCGTCACGGGCACGGGCGACGAAGAGAAAGCCGTGCAGGCAATGAAGTCCGGCGCCTATGATTACCTGGTGAAGGACGACCTCTGCGCCGACGTGCTGGAACACACCTTCCGCAATGTGATCGCCCGCTACGATCTCGAGCAAGAACGCGCCCGTATGGTCACACGGCTCGCCGAACTCAGCGTTACCGACGAGCTCACCGGACTCGCCAACCGCCGACGCCTGGAGCAGGTGCTCGAGGAAGAGGCGGCTCGCAGCGCGCGCACGGGCCGAGTATTCGCCGTGCTGATGCTGGACATGGACCACTTCAAGGATGTCAACGACACCTTCGGTCATCAGGTGGGCGACGATATCCTGAGGCGGTGCGGCGAACTGCTCCGGGAGAACGTGCGGGCCTCGGACTTCATCGCTCGCTACGGAGGCGAGGAATTCTGCGCCGTGCTGCGGGAGACCACCGTCGGGGGCGCACGGCTCGCGGCGGAAAGGCTGCGCCAGGCCCTGGGTTGCATGTCGGACCCGATGCCCACCGTCAGCATCCGCGTGGCCGTGTGGAATCCCGGGACTGACTGGCAACAGGTGCTCGGGGAAGCGGATGAGGCGCTCTATGCGGCAAAGCGCGCCGGCCGGAACCGCGTCGCAGTTCACGGAGACGAGGAGACCTCCGACCCGTCCTGATGCCTGAACGGAAGCACCCCCGCTGAGTGCAGGCCCTGGGCATCTATCGCCGGCAGCCTCGACGATTACGGACGGCCGCCATGGGGCTCTGTGGGCACCCGGGTCGGGTTCGTCGGTTGCGGATTGGGGGAAGACGCGTATGATCGGGGAGAAGCGAACGGCTCCGGCCGCTTACCGCATAGGTGATCGAGTATGGCAGAGAAGAAGACAGCCCCGTACGGTTCCTGGAAGTCGCCCGTGGACGCGACCCGGGCCGCCCGGCAATCCGTGGGCCTTAGGGACGTGATGCTGGACGGCGGCGACATCTACTGGAACGAGATGCGGCCCGGCGAAAGCGGCCGTTGCGTGGTGGTGCGATGTTCGCCCGACGGTGACCTGGAGGACGCAATCCCGGTCGGATTCAGCGCCCGAACGCGTGTGCACGAATACGGCGGCGGCGCGTATCTGCCCGCCGAAGGACGCGTGTTCTTCGCCAACTACGCGGACCAGCGCCTCTATTGCGCGGACGGTGCACACGCCGAGCCGGTCACGCCCGACGACGGCGTGCGCTACGCGGACATGGTGGAGGATCGCTTGAGGGGCAGGCTGATAGCCGCGATAGAGGAGCACCGCCCCGAAGGTGTCGTCAATTCCATCGCCGCCATACACCCCGACGACGGGGGTCGGCGCGAATTGCTGGTCTCGGGCAACGACTTCTATGCCTCGCCGCGCATCAGCCCCGACGGCGGAACGCTGGCGTGGCGCACCTGGAACCACCCATGCATGCCGTGGGACGCGGCGGAGCTCTGGACGGCGCCCCTGGAACCGGACGGCTCACTGGGCGAGGCGCAACGCATCGCCGGCGGGCCACGGGAATCCATCGCCCAGCCCGAGTGGGATGCCCACGGGCGGCTCTATTTTATCTCCGACCGTACGAACTGGTGGAATCTCTACCGGCTCCGTGCGGGACGGGTGGAGCAGTTGACCGACCTGGAGGCCGATTTCGCCCAGCCGCAGTGGCTCTTCCGCATGTCCAGTTATGGCTTCGCGGGCGAAGGCAGGCTGGCGTGCAGCTACGTGCGGGACGGCCTTTGGCACCTCGCCGTGCTGGACACCGCGACGCTCAAACTGCAGAAGCTCGCGCAACCCTACTCGACGGTCAACTACCTGCGGGCCGCCGGGGGAGAGGCGGTGTTCGTCGGAGGGGCGCCTGACAGGCCCACGGCCGTCGTACGAGCGGACCTGCAGACGGGCGAGACCGAAGAGGTCCGGGTCAGCAGCAGGCAGCGGATCGCGCCCGGCTATGTGTCGCGTCCCGAACCGGTCGAGTTCCCGACCGAAGGTGGGCGGACGGCTCACGGGTTGTTCTATGCGCCGGCAAACGAGGACTATGAAGCACCCGAGGGCGAGCGGCCGCCGCTGGTGCTGATGGCGCACGGCGGCCCCACCTCGGCGCGCACGCCGGAACTGCGGGTGGATATCCAGTACCTGACCAGTCGGGGGCTGGCCGTTCTCGACGTGAACTACGGCGGGAGCACGGGATACGGACGTGAATACAGAGAGAGACTCTACGGGGAATGGGGTATTGTCGACGTAGCCGACTGCTGCAACGGCGCGGAGCATCTCGCTCGGGAGGGCCGGGTCGACGGTCGGCGGATGGCCGTAAGCGGCGGCAGCGCCGGCGGTTACACCGTGCTGGCGGCCCTGACGTCGCGCGACGTGTTTTCGGCGGGCATCAGCCGGTACGGCGTGAGCGACTGCGAGGCGCTGGCCCGGGATACGCACAAGTTCGAGTCACGCTACCTGGAGCGGCTGATCGGTCCGTATCCGGAGCGGCGGGAGATCTACCGGGAACGGTCGCCGCTGCACCACGCGGACCGGATATCGTGTCCGGTGATTTTCTTCCAGGGCCTGGAGGACAGGGTGGTGCCGCCCGCGCAGACGCGGGAGATGGTGGAGGCGATGCGCCGCAACGGATTGCCGGTGGCCCTCCTCGAGTACGAGGGCGAGCAGCACGGCTTTCGGCGCGCCGAGACCGTCATACGGACCATGGAGGCGGAGCTCTACTTCCTGTCGCGGGTTTTCGGCTTCGAGCCGGCGGACGTGATCGAGCCCGTGGAAATAGAGAATCTCGCGTAAGCGACCCTCGACGATCGTGTCGCAGTCCCTCCTGCGAAACGAACCCGAGCTTTCGTGCAACGTTGCGAGGGTGCGGCCTGCGGGAGAGGCCCGCGGGCCGATCTCAGAGCTTGCCGGCCCTGTGGGCCTGCAGGTAATCCATGCCGTATTCGTCGATGCCCAGGACGGCGCGCGCGGAGTAGAGGGTGTTCATCATGCCCTCTTCGCAGGGGTCGATGATGGCGCCGTCGCAGCCCGCGGCGACCAGCATGGCGAAGAAGGCGCGGTTCAGGTTGTTGCGCGCCGGCAGGCCGAAGGAGATGTTGCTCAGGCCCAGGACGGTGTGGCTCTCGGGGAACTCGGCTTTGGTGGTGCGGATGGCCTCCAGTATGAGCGGCGCCTGGCCGGGATTGGTGGAAGCGGGGCGCACCAGGTGGTCGAAGTAGGCACGGTCGAGGGCGATGTCTTCGCCCTGGAAGATCCCCACCAGGTCGCGCGTAATGCGCAGGCGGCCGTCCAGATCCTCGGGCATGCCGGAATCGTCCATGGTCAGGGCGACCACGCCGGTGTTGAACTCCTTGACCAGCGGCAGGATGCCCCCTATCCGCTGCTTCTCGGCGGTGATGGAGTTGATGATGGTGCCGGGGCGGTTGCACATCTCCAGCCCGGCGCGGAGGGCGTCCGGCTGGGTGCTGTCGAAGCTGAGCGGCAGCTCGGTTGCATCGGCGACGACTTCGGCCAGCCAGGTCATGTCCTCGACCTCGCGGGCGGGGGTGCCGCCGGCGTTGACGTCGATGTGGGTGGCGCCGGCGTTCTCCTGGCGGCTGACCTGCCGGGCGATGTATTCGGTGTTGCGGTTCCAGACCTCTTCGCGGATGCGCTTGCGGGTCATGTTGATGCGTTCGGCGATCACTGTGAACATGGCGTTCTCCGATGGGGAAGCGATGCTGGCTTTGTGCGATACGTTAATCCGCGAG
>CAZZNQ010000005.1:0-87565 GCA_964655775.1 uncultured candidatus Brocadiaceae bacterium
GTACTTCGCATAGGGATTCTGCATATCGGCGTCGCCCAGGAGCAGGCCGGCGAACACGGTGATCCACTTCCGCCCGCTGCCGTGCCCGCCGAAGGCCTGCCAGCCGCGCCCGCCCGCTTCCACGACGCTCCACAGGTCGATGCCCGCCTGGACCATACCCAGCAGCAGCGGCTCCTTGGCCTCGGGACTGAAATCGCAGCAAAGAAGCAAACTGCCCATGCCCGCGGCCCGGGCGACTTCGCGACCGTACTGCGGCATGTTCTGGGCCGGAGCGCAGAAGCCGAAGAACACCGTGTCGATCCAGGGCCGCTCGAAGACGCGCGCGAACTGCTGTGGCTCGGGCGCGCCGGCCGGAGGCGCCGCTTCCGGGAGTGTCTCGCGGCGCAGGTTCCGCGCGAGGACGATGCTCTGAGAGCGATCACACACCCCGGGACGGAAGGCGTCCGCCGGCAGCGGCCTATCCACGCAGGTCAGCACCGAGGCGGCGTAGGTGGTCGTCACGCTCGTGTGGTCGCTGGGCCCCAACATGCGGTTGCGCACGTCCCTGCTCGGAAGGCTGATCGTGGAGACCAGTGCATCGCCCGGCTTCATGGCCACCGGGAACTTCGCGAAGTTCGCCGGATCGTAGCGCCGTCCCTGCGTGCGGCTGTCGAACCCCGGGTAGCCGACGGCCGGAAGATTGAGGACCGAACCGTTGCGCGCGTACTGGCCCTCGAAGTCTCTCCGCTCGCTCTCCGTGGGATCGGTCACCTCGTCGGCGAACAGCGGTCTGGGGCTGACCTCCGCCACCGTAACCGGCCCGACCACGTAGTAGTCGCCCGTAACGAACCGGCCGACCCGGGCCGGCCCATCGAAGGTCCAGGTGATGCCGTACTGCGAGACGCTGCCGAGGAGGGGCAGGTCTCCCAGCCCGGGCGCGCTCGGCGCGTTCGCCCCGTCGTAGACCACGATGTCTCGCGGCGTCATTGGTGTCCGGGCCGCGTCGCCGGACCAGGACTGGTCGCCCGAATCGGCCGGCGCCGCAAGCGCCGGCACGCAAACACCTATCAGTACGCACAGGACAACGCTCAGGCTCGCTTCCATCTGCACGTTCCCTCTCCTTCCATCCGGCTGCAAGCGTGAGGCATTCACGCGACACCCCGGCCACCATCGTCCCAACTTCATGCGGCATACGACCGGCATTCTACCCCCGGCGCCAGGGCCAGGCAATAGCAGCGAACGGCAAGCGTCAGAAGCGACGGCGGCAGCGCGAGACAGAAATGAGAAAGGGCAGGTCGCTGGCGACCTGCCCTTGTCATTCGTTGGTAGCGGGGGCCAGCTTCGTAACCGAAGCGCGACCCAAGCTCGAACAGACCGACATAATCGACTACCCGGAGCTCAGGAGGCGAGTTGGCTAACCTCACTGCTCTGAAACTGCCGCATCGCCGCCTTGCGCCACTTTGTCGAGTGCTTGCAGCAGAGGCGCCACCGTTGCCCAACGAAAGCGCTGAGGGCAAGTGCAAAGGAACAAGGGGATGAACCAGGGCGATGCAGCCAAAGCAGCCGGCGCGTCTCCAGGTATCTCAGTCGCCTTGTCCCGCAATCTTGCCCAGCTCCCGGTTTTCGCGAAACGGCGCTGCCGGAGCTCGCCTTCCTCGCATTGCCACAGATACTCCATCCACGGTTCAGCAGGCAGGAACTCCTCATACGCTACGTGAGTGATCGGCCTCCAGAGGTCGCCAAGCAACGTTCTGAATCCAAGCCTTGCGGTCATCATCACGACGGATCGTATGGAATAGCTGGACCCTGAGAAGCTCTCGGCCTCTTCGGCGGGACTGAGTCCAATGCCCCCATGCATCAGACGCCACACGCGCTCGGAGTCCCAATAGGGATTGGGCAAACCGACTGGTTGTCGCGGTTCGTTCGCAGTAGCCAGCGCGTGTAACAGGGAGCCGATCATGCCGGATGCCTCGCCTTCCTCATCGGCCAGATGCATATACAGCGCCAAACATGCGAAATCCGGGACGGCGCTTTCGCCCCAGATTAGAAGATGCTCTTTCTGCGCCGACAGAAACTCGTCAAGAGCACGACACCGCTCGAAGGCGCCGGTCAGCAGCGATCCCGCAAGCTGCCGGGCGGCCAAGCGGCCCGCTATCATGGTGGTCCTTACCTGATAGAAGCCCTCTCCCTCGAACCCAGGGTCTTGCTCGTAGTACGCTTCCCTCTTCTCCACCTCTGCGCTTAGGGCGTCAAGCGCGTTCATGGCTGCATCGAGTGCGAGACGGAAGGAGGCCTCACACCGGTCAGCGTCCAATGACCACTTCTGAGCAGCTGCCAGAACATGCGCCGCAACGAGTGTCCAGCCTTCCGAGACCGCCATATGATTCCCGACTTCGGTAAATGAGTGGAGAGCGTATGCACTCATCAAGACGGTTCCAGTTATGCGTCGCGAAGCTTCCGCCAACGAACGCGGGTCATCGTCAAGCTGCAGAAGATCCCTCAGGATTTCCGCCAGTGCCGGCTTGTCCAGCATCTGCTTCCCGTCCTGAGTCCAGAATGTGAGGAATTCCCTCAGGTCCCGCGGCTCGGACGGCATGACTTCAGATTGCGCCCTACAAAGCCGGCTCAGGAACTCATCGCCGGACACGATGTCCACCTGGGGATGGCCTCTGGACGCCCAATCCTCATTGCGTCGATGGATCTCCTCAATCACTGGATCGGAAAAACGTCTGTTAGAGACAAGGAAGACCTGGTCTGCTTTGCGGCTTCCAACGCGCGGGTGTTCGACAGGCACTTCCACCAAGCGGGTAACCTGTGGCTGAATCTCATCCCATGTGGCTTGAGTTACGGGGCCGGTCTTCAACTGGTAAGCATGAAGCTCTGAGGCACCCGTGAGCGTGAAGATATCTTTACCCAGCTCAAACTGCCCGTGGCTGGCGACATGAAGAATCTGTTCACCTTCGTCGATGAGCAACTGACGGAACGGCAGCTCAAACTCTCGCTCCGTGCTGCTAGTCAACCAGTTTTCGATCAGCTTCGCGAGCACGCCATCGTTCCCTTTGCTTGTCTATTATCGACTCGATTCTCTGACGATTCTCCTCGTCCTTTAACGCCTCCATCAGCACAGCGTTGATCTTCTGCAGTGCCGTCGGGCTTGCACAGAGCGTCGGCATTATCGGCTGGCCTTCTGCGTCGAAATCCAGTTCGATTCTCCCCATGAGGTCGCAGTACAGATCAAAGGTGAAGCCCTTGCCTCCAGCGTCTACTGCTGTGCCAGCAGCTTGAGTCGCCTCGTCGACTCTCTCGAAGAACACCTTGCCCATCTGAGCCGCTATGTCTTCAGCGGCTCCCTCTACGCGCTCGACTGCTTTGCCCATGCTACTTGTGGGGACCTCGCTTGCTGACAGTTCCATCTTCGCGGTCACATGCTCGTACTCCAGCTCACAGACCTCCCCCTCCTCGGTTTCGTAGGTGAAGCGTTTGCCCTCGTGCTGCACCTTCCGGCGGATCATGCCGAGGACCGGCTGAGCCTTCTTGATCTGCTCGTGCAGCACTCTCATTTGAGCCTTCGCGCAGATGTCCTTCAGTTCCGGCCAATCAGGGAGCATAGTGGCGACATTTCTCGGATGACAGTGGTGGAAACGCAAGTGCTCCTGCCCAAATACGTTACAGCAAAGCATACACCGAGCGAGGGACCGGTTCAAGACGGCGGCATTTGACGCGCCGGCTATGCGCGTGTACAATGGCGACACATTTCCCGGTTCTGGGCCTCCACCTGAGGCAGACGGGCAGTCCCCCGACTTGCAGGAACCGGGTGAGCCGTGTGTACCTGCCGGATTCCCTCACTTAGAGGAGTCTGCCAGTTGGGCACGTATAACCCCCGCCGCTTCTCGAACCCCGAGTCACTGAACGACAGCGTCCTTTAAGAGCGCAGCGCCCATGGGCCTCCTTCAGCGGCGCCTCAGCGCCTCCCGCAAGGCTTTCGCCAAGGGTGGCAGGTCCTGCCGGACGGTGCTCCAGACCACGTCCAGATCAACGTCGTAGTAGGCGTGGACCAAGCGATGGCGCATGGCGACCATATCTTGCCAGGGAAGCTCTGGGACTTCGGATCTGCCTTTGCGTGACACCTGGCTCGCGGCCTCGCCGATGATCTCAACGCATTTGACGATGGCCAGCACGAGCTGACGGTCCTCGTCCAGGTCGGTTCGCGTTTTTCCCTCAGCGAAGGACAGGGCCTCGCCCGAAGCGTCGAACATGTGCTGAAGCCGAACCCTGTCCTCACGCTTCATAAAGCACCTCTGCCCGTCTTAGCACATCGTCCCGGAAGTAGGGGCTCAGGTCCCCCGGGGTGCGCATATCCACGTCCCGCTGGCCAAAGAGCTCGGAGAGTTCGCTCTGCAGTCCAGCCAGGGTGATGAGCCCCGGCACGTGCCCCGGCTCGAACTCCACCAGCACGTCCACGTCGCTCTCCGGCCCGAACTCCTGTCCCAGCACCGAGCCGAACACGGCCAGCCGGCGTATGTGGTGGCGCCGACAGAACTCAGCGATGTGTCCCCTGTTGACAGCAACCTGTAGAGGCATGGCGTGCGCTCCCGAGTTACGTCCCGCGTTCCTGGCGAAGCCATTATACTGCCTCTGCGGGCCGACGCGAGGGCAATAACTGTCGGGTTCCCTCACGACCTGGTGCGTACGCAGAAAAGGGCAGGCCAAGGCCTGCCCGGGTGTTCATGGTAGCGGGGGCGGGATTCGAACCCGCGACCTTCAGGTTATGAGCCTGACGAGCTTCCTGGCTGCTCCACCCCGCGATTGTGCCTTCATTATATGTTCGGCGGCTGACCCCGTCAAGCGAACCGCGGCCGGCATTGCCCGCTGCCCTTTGGCCCCAACGCCGGACCGGCATCGTTGGGAGCCAGCCCACAGAGTGACGTGGCACAAGGTCCGAACCGACACGCTCTCGCGCCCTTCCGTAGAGCGGTCGCCAGTTGTGCTACTCGTTGCCTCCAGAGCCGCGGGCGCATTATACTCACCGACATTCCCGTTCCGACCCATCCGACCGTTCGGAGAGGCGACACACATGGCAGACAAGACGAGCTGGGAGGCATTCTTCGATTCCCACGCCCCCGTTTACGGCGATAATGTGTTCACCAAGAACACGCTCGCCGAGGTCGACTTCCTGCTTGAGGAACTCGACCTGCAGTCGGGTGATTCGATACTGGACGTCGGTTGCGGGACGGGACGGCACTCCGTCGAGCTGGCGAGGCGTGGCTACTCGGTCACCGGCCTGGACCTGTCCTCGGAGATGCTGGCCCGGGCGAAGGCGGCGGCTGAAACGGCCGGGGTGGACGTAGAGTGGCTGCGCTCGGATGCGACACGGTTTTCGCTCTCCCCAAGGTATGATGCAGCGCTATGCCTCTGCGAGGGAGCTTTCGGGCTGCTCGGGAGCGGCGATGATCCGATCGCCCAGCCGCTGGCGATACTGTGCAATATCTCGCGAAGCCTGAAGCCCGGGGCAAAGGCGCTACTCACGGTTCTGAGCGCCACAGCAATGATTCGCCGGCACACGGACGACGATGTCGCCCAAGGGAGCTTCGACCCCGTCTCGCTGGTTGAGTCGTCCGAGTTTCCGCCGCGACAGGGTCTCCCTCCCGTTGCGGTCCGCGAGAAGGGGTTCGTGCCGACCGAGGTGGCGCTGCTATGCCGCCTTGCGGGAATGTCGGTGCTGAACACGTGGGGCGGCACGGCGGGCAACTGGGGCCGCAGGCCCGTCGATTTGGACGAGATGGAGATCATGGTCGTCGTCCGGAAGGTCGCCGATCCGCACGATGCGGCGAACGGGTCTTGGGATATAGAGGACCCGCCCTCGTGTGATGAGTCATAGCGCTTGACCTACGCTCCTGCTTCGGCTATCCTTGCTGGCTCCGAGGCACAGAAGCCTTTTTCACGGACGACGTCAACATGATACGCGACGCGCAGATTATTGGCTCCCTGCGGATGGACAGCCCGGTCGGGCTGGTCCTAGCCGTCGTAGTACGCGAAGTTGACGCCGCGCCGTGGGGGAGTTGCCTCTAACAGATACCCACAAGAGATCGAGGCCCCCGTCGGCGCCAAGCGCCGGCGGGGGCTTTTTTTGTGTACTCAGCGGACAAGTTGCGGACATTCAGGACAGGAGGAGGAACGGACATGAAGGTCACAGGCGGCGAGGCGGTCATCCGCCTCATCGAACAACAGGGCATATCGACGATAGCCGGGATACCGGGCGGAGCCAATCTGCCCCTTTACGACGCTCTCGCGCGCAACGAGCGCATGCGGCACGTGCTGGCGCGGCATGAACAGGCGGCCGGCTTCATTGCCCAGGGAATGGCGCGCGTCACCGGCAAACCCGGAGTCTGCTTTGCGACATCCGGTCCCGGCGCGACCAATCTGCTGACGGCGGTCGCGGATGCCAAGCTCGATTCGGTCCCGATGGTCTGCTTCACCGGACAGGTGCCCGGCGCCATGATCGGCACGGACGCGTTCCAGGAGGTCGACACCTACGGGATGAGCATCCCCGTGACCAAGCACAACTTCCTTGTCCGGTCGCCTGAGGAGCTGCTGGAGGTGGTGCCGCGCGCGTTCAGGATAGCGGCCTCGGGAAGGCCCGGCCCGGTTTGGCTCGACGTTCCCAAGGACATCCAGGCGCGGACTATGGAGGTGGATGCCTGGCCGGATCCCGGCCAGCCGGACGCCACACCGCCAGTGTCGCCCGAAGCCGTCGAACGCGCCGCCGCAATGATCAACGCGGCACGGCGCCCGATCCTCTACATCGGGGGCGGCGTCATTGCCTCCGAGGCATCGCGGGACATGGTGTCCTTCGCCGAGCGTGCCTCCATTCCCGTCGCCTCCACGCTGATGGGCCTCGGCGCGATGTCCGTCGATCACCCCCTCTACGTCGGCATGTTGGGCATGCACGCCGCCAGACACACAAACCTGCTGCTGGAGGAAGCCGACCTGCTGATCGCCGTCGGCGTGCGGTTCGACGACCGGGCGACGGGCCGGGTTCAGGCGTTCTGCCCCAACGCAGGTGTCGTGCACGTCGACATCGATCCCAGCGAGATCGGCAAGATACGCACGCCGCACGTGGGAATAGTCGGCGACGTCCGCGACGCGCTACGCCGCCTGCGGCCACTCGTGAGGGAACCCGAACGGCCCGAATGGCTCGCCCGTGCCTCCGAGCTTCGGCGGCGCCACGCCATACGAGTCCCCCGGCCGGAGGACACCGGGCAGGCTCTGGGTATAGTATCCGCTGCGGCACGCGCCCTGCCGGCCGATGCGGTGGTGGTCACGGACGTGGGCCAGCACCAGATGTGGACGGCGCAGGTCTACCCGTTCTCCTACCCGCGCCAGTGGCTCACTTCCGGCGGGCTGGGCACCATGGGCTTCGGCCTACCCACGGCGATCGGGGCGGCCCTTGCGAGGCCGGACGCCACCGTGGCCTGTTTCAGCGGCGACGGCAGCCTCCTCATGAACATCCAGGAGCTGGTGACCGCCGCCGAGCAGGGCGCGAACGTAAAGGTCATCCTGATGGACAACCGGTCCCTGGGCCTGGTGCACCAGCAGCAGGAGCTGTTCTACGGGAACCGGATATATGCGTCCGACTATGAGTTCGCGCCCGACTACTGCCGCATCGCCGAGGGCTTCGGTGTGCGGGCCTATGATCTGAGGAACAGCGCCGATCCGGCGCGAACGCTTCAAACCGCCTTCCGAAAGCGCGGACCGGCCCTGGTCCACGCCCACATCGACGTCAGCGAAAAGGTCTATCCCATGGTGCCCCCGGGCGCCGCCAACAAGGACATGATAGGAGCAAACCATGCAGTCAGTCGCTTCTGAGAGAGAAGACACTGCGCAAGTCGTCCAACGCCGAACCGTGCTCGAACTGCTCGTGTCTAACCATCCGGGAGTCATGGCGCACGTCTGCGGGCTTTTCTCCCGCCGCGCCTACAACGTGGAGGGCATCCTATGCATGCCAGTCGGCGAAGGCCGTCACAGCAAGATCTGGCTGCTGGTTAACGAGGACGGCAAACTCGAACAGATGATCAAGCAAATCCGAAAGCTGGAAGACGTAGTTGAGGTAAGACGCCACGGCGCGGATCACGAAGTGTTCGTACGGCTCGAGGAGTTCTTCCAGGCATAGGCCGGCGCATCGGCGGTGCCCCTTGACAAGGCGCGGGATCGCGCAGCCGTTCCCGCGCCATCGCCTCTACCGATGGAGGCAAACCGGAAACAAAGCGGAAAGACGCTTGACACCTTCAAATGCTCATTTAGAATAGACATATCAAACCTGTGATACAGATGGAGTGCAAGCTGTGAGCAAACGCAGGGACGGCGTGGCCACGAGGAACCGCATTCTCCAGGCCGCGCGCGAAGTATTCAGCGAGAGGGGTTTCCGCGACGCCACGATCGCCAGCATCTGCGAGAGGGCGGACACAAATCTCGCCTCCGTCAACTACCATTTCGGCCACAAGGACTCCCTTTACGTCGCCGTCTGGCGTGATGCAGCCGAGGAGGCCCTGCGTCTCTACCCGGTGGACGAGGGCCTGCCGACTGGCGCGCCGGCCGCCGACCGCCTGCGTGGCCACGTGCGTTCGGTGGTGCGGCGGATGACGGACAGGGGCAGCCTCGGTCAGTACCACCGCCTGCACATGATGGAACGGGCGAACCCAACGGGACTCCTGGACGAGACTATGCGCGAGATTCACGGGCCCTTGCGGCAGCACCTGCTCGACGTGCTTGTCGAGCTGCTGGGACCCGGCGCTTCCGAGGACGACCTGCGGCGATGCGAGATGAGCCTGATAAGCCAGTGCCGCATGGTGCACGGTCTTCTGGACGACGAAGACCGCTGCCCCGTGCCGGGACACAACATAGCGTTGCGCGATCTGGACTCCCTGGTGGACCACATAACGGCGTTCTCGCTCGCCGGCATCGGCGCCATCCGCTCGAACCTCGAAGCGCAGGCTCCGCCCTCCCCCACGCCCGCATCCGGTTGACAGAGAACAGGCAATCCCCCCATGACGCGATACCCGATGCGGAAGACGATTCACCGCAGCACCGCCCGGTTCCTGGCGGCGTGCGGTTTCCTGATTGTTGCCATGACGGCCGCCGGTTGCATGCTAGAGCGACAGGCTTTGGTCAATCCCGTCATCGCCCCGTCGCAGTTTTCCGATGGCGGCAGCGCGCTACTCCTGGATCACTGGTGGCTGGCATTCGGCGACCCGGCACTCAATGGACTGATCGACCGGGCCATGGTGGACAACCTCAGCATCAAAGCCGCATGGGACCGCATCGAGCAGGCCCGCGCCGTCGCCCGACGGACGGGAGCGGCGCAGAAACCGATCCTCGATGCCTCGGGATCGGCCACCCGAACCGTCACCAAGACTCTCGGCGCGGACCGCGTCTACGCGGACCAATTCTCGCTCGGGCTTGCGGCCGGCTATGAACTCGACCTCTGGGGCGAACTGCGGTCGACCACCCGCGCGTCCGAGCTGGAGGCGGCGGCGACGGAGCGCGACCTTCTCACGACGGCCATCACCCTGAGCGCGGAGATCGCGGGCGCATGGTTCCGGCTTGTGGAGCTGAGGGGACAGCTTGGCCTGCTGGACGGACAGGTGAAGACCAACGAGGATTACCTCGACATCATCGCTCTCAAGTTCAGGCGCGGCCAGGTGCCCGCCACCGACGTGCTGCAGCAACGGGAGTTGCTGGAATCGACGCGCGGCGAGCGCTACTCCGTGCAGTCATCCATTGAGGACGAAGAGCTCAGATTGGCGGTGCTGCTCGGAGTTCCGCCGCAGCGCTTCACTCCGCCGGACAGCGGAATTCTGCCCGCCATGCCGCCTCTGCCGTCAACCGGCGTTCCCGCGGCATGGATGCGGCGCAGACCCGACCTGGAGGCCGCTCGCCTGCGGGTGCACGCGGCCGATTATCGCGTCGCCGCCGCCATCGCCGATCGCTTCCCGCGCCTGACGCTGTTCGGAGATGCGCGGACCGCATCCGATCGGGCTCACAACCTTTTCGAGAACTGGCTCGCGGACATTGCTGCGTCGGTAGCGGCCCCCGTCGTAGACGGCGGGCGCAGGAAGGCCGAAGTCGACCGCACGAAGGCGTTGACTTCGCAGCTTGTCCACACCTACGGGCAGGTGCTGCTGGACGCACTGGCCGAGGTGGAGGGCGCACTGGTGCACGAGCGCAAGCAAACCGAGTTGGTGGACAGCCTCGGCAAGCAGCTCGCGCTGTCTCAACAGGCCACCGACCAGACGCGCGATTATTATGTGAAAGGAACGGTGGACTTCACGCGTCTGTTGACCACGCTCCTCTCCCACCAGCAGCTTCAACGCACGTACCTGCGTGCACAGCGGGAACTCATACTGTTCCGAGTGGACCTCTACCGCGCACTGGCAGGCGGCTGGGACCTGGAGCCGCCCGTCCGCACGGCAAACCACGGCGACAAGAGCCAACAACCAACCATAGATTGATCGAGAACGAGAGATGGCCGACCCCCAATCCACCAGCAACGAGACTGAAGAGCAGGCCGCACACACGACGAAGCATCCGTGGATCAGCAAGTTGCTGGGTGCTTTGCTGGCCGTGGTACTTCTGGGCGCCGCCGGCGCGGTGTCCTCTTACTGGCTGACCCACAAGCCCGCCGCACAGCAACGTCCGCCGCAGAAATCGGCCGTGCTCGTGGAAGCGGTGCCTGTGTCGCCAGAGGAACACCAGGTGGTCATCGATGCGTTCGGCACGGTGGTGCCGTCTCGGTCCACTCCCCTGTCGGCCCGTGTAGGAGGAGAGATCGAATGGCTGAGCCCCTCGTTCGTTCCGGGCGGCCGTTTCGAGAAGGGCGAAAGGGTCGCCGTCATCGACCCGAGCGACTACGAGCTGGCATTGGCACAGGCGGAGGCCGAGGTGCGCCGCCTGGACGGAGTGGTCGCGCAGTGCAGGAGCGACATCAACCGGCTCGAGAACCAGGTGCTTCAGAGCGAGAGCAATCTCAAGCTGGAGATAGGCCAGCAGTCGGTCGCGCAACGCGAGTACGAGCTTTTCGGAGACGACGTGTCCGAAGAAGACCTGGAGCTGCTCCTCCGGAAGCCTCAGCTCCAGACGGCCGAGGCGGCTCTTAAGGCCGCGGAGGCCGGGCTGCAGACGGCGGAAGCGGCATGCGACGCGGCGATTGCGTCCCGCGAAGCCGCGCAGACGGCCGTGGAGAAAGCCAAGCTGGACCTGGAGCGCACGGTCATCCGGGCGCCGTTCAACGCACAGATCCGGTCCCGTGCAGTGGATCTGGGCGCGCAGATTTCAGCGGGGATGCAGTTGGCGGAGATAGTCGACACGGACTGGTTTTGGGTCGAGGCGGCAGTGCCGGTCTCGGCGCTCCGATGGCTCGACGTTCCGGGTCTAAGCGCGAAGCAGGGCTCCACCGCATGGGTGTTCTACGAGGCAGCCTGGGGACCGGAAGACCATCGAGAGGCGGAAGTGCTGCGGCTGGCTTCAGAGCTGGAACCGGGTGGGCGGCTGGCGCGCCTCATCGTCTCCGTGCCTGACCCGCTGGGCCTCGGGCCCGAGAAGACCGGGCAACCGGCGCTGATCCTGGGAGCATACGTTCGGGTAGAGCTGCATGGGAAGACGGTCCCGGACGTGGCTGCGATCCCGCGAGGCGCCCTCCGGGACGGCAATCGCGTGTGGTTGATGCTACCGGACGGCTCGCTGGAGATCCGCAACGTAGAGCCGGTGTGGGGTGACGAGGATCGGGTCTACATCGGCGACGACCTGCGGGAGGGCGAGATGCTGGTCACCAGCGACCTGGCGGCCCCGGTTGCCGGCATGGCGTTGCGCATCAGGACCGAGGGAGGCGCGCAATGACCGACAGACCGGACAACAACACGCACGGCCCCATCGCCTGGATGGCGGGGCATTCGGTGGCCGCCAACCTTATCATGGTAGCCTGTCTGCTCGGGGGCTTTCTCTCGCTGCGCAATATCAAGCAGGAGGTCTTTCCCAACATCGAGATCGACGCGGTGTCGATCAGGGTTCCCTACCCCGGGGCCAGCCCGGAGGAGGTCGAAAGCGGCATCGTGCTGGCCATAGAGGAAGCCGTGCGGGGGCTGGACGGTGTGGACGAGGTGACCTCCGTGGCCGGCGAGGGCTCTGGTAGTGTTACGGTTGAAGTGCTGCTCGGGGAGGACGTGCAACAGGTCGCCCAGGATGTGCAGAGCGAGGTGGACCGGATAACGACGTTTCCCGAGGATGCCGAGGAGCCGCGCGTGGCCGTCGTCTCCCACAAGCGCGAGGTCCTGGAGGTCGTTCTCTACGGCGACGCGCCGGAGATGGTGTTGCACGAACTCGCCGAGCGGGTGCGAGACCAACTGCTGCAGGATCCGGACATAACACAGGTGGAGGTTAGCGGGCTGCCGCCCCTCGAGATCGGCATTGAGGTGCCCGAGGAGAACCTCCGCCGCTACGGGCTGACCATCGACACCATCGCGTCGCGCCTGCGCAGTGCTTCGGTGGACCTGCCGGCCGGGGGCGTGGACACCGAAAGCGGCGAGGTCCTGGTCAGGGTGAAGGAACGCCGCGACTACGGACGCGAGTTCGCGCGGGTGCCCATCATCACTACTTCCGACGGAAGCCAGGTGCTGCTGGCCGACATCGCCACCATCAACGACAGTTTTCAGGACACGGACCGCTACTCCACCTACAACGGACAGCCTGCCGTCAATTTGGAGGTCTACCGCGTGGGAGATCAGACGCCTATACAGGTATCCGATGCGGTTCGCGCACGGCTGGAGGAGATCAAAGCCGAGCTGCCCCCGGGTATCTCCACGAGCATCGAACACGACCGCTCCGACATCTACCGGCAGCGCGTGGAGCTTCTCCTGAAGAACGCCAGCATCGGCCTGGTCCTGGTGTTGATCTTGCTCGGCGTATTCCTGGAAGCACGACTTGCCTTCTGGGTGATGCTGGGGATCCCGATATCCTTCCTCGGCTCATTCCTGCTGCTGCCGGCCACGGGCGTAACCATCAACATGATCTCGCTCTTCGCGTATATCATCGCTTTGGGCATCGTAGTGGACGACGCGATTGTAGTGGGAGAGAACATCTACCACTATCAGCAGGCGGGCCTGCCGTTCGCAAGGGCCGCGGTGCGTGGCGCGCGCGAGGTGGCCATGCCCGTAACGTTCAGCATCCTCACCAACTGTGCCGCGTTCCTGCCGCTGTACTTCATACCGGGCGTGATGGGCAAGATATTCAAGATGATCCCCATCGTCGTCTGCGTCGTCTTCATTATCTCGCTGGTGGAGAGTCTCTTTGTGCTGCCGGCGCACCTCGCACATCAGAGGACCGGCGGGCGGCGCGGGTTCTCCGCCTGGCTGCACGCCAAGCAACGGGCCTTCAGCGACGCCTTCATGCACTGGGTAAGGGACGGATACGGTCCGTGGCTGGACTTCGTGTTGCGGCATCGATATGTGACGATAGCGGCGGCACTGAGCGTCCTCGCCGTGCTGGCGTCTTACGCACTCAGCGGGCGGATGGGATTCGAGCTGTTCCCCAAGGTAGAGTCCGACTTTTCCGACGCCCAGGCCGTGCTTCCTTACGGTTCGCCGGTCGAGAAGACGGAGGCCGTCTGTCGGAAACTGCTTGCCGGCGCGCAGACCGTGATCGACGAGATAGGCCGGGACGAACTCGTCGAGTCCGTGACCTCGGACGTTGGCATCGGCGGCGGCCACAACTGCCGTGTTCGCGTGATGCTGGCGGACGCGGAGGTGCGCGACCAGATCATCAGCACCGAGGAGTTCACGAACCGGTGGCGCCAGGCCGTGGGCGAGGTGCCGGGCGTCGAGTACATGCGCTTTGCCGCCGACGTGGGCGGCCCCGGCGGTCGAGGTCGACCGGTGACGGTCGAGCTCAGCCACCGTGACATCGAAGTCCTGGAGCGGGCCAGCGCCCGCCTGGCGAACTCCCTGAGCACCTATCCTATCGTCAAAGACGTGGACGACGGCTTTCAGCCGGGCAAGCAGCAGTTGGACTTCGCGATTAAGCCCGAGGGCCGAAGCCTTGGCCTCAGCGCAAACGACGTGGCTCGTCAGCTTCGCAGCGCCTTCTACGGCTCCGAAGTGCTTCGGCAGCAGCGAGGCCGCGAGGAGATCAAAGTCATGGTGCGCCTGCCCGAGCACGACCGCGCCCGCGAGTACACGCTTGAAAGCATGATGATCCGGACGCCGGCGGGTACCTTCGTTCCCCTTCCGGAGGTGGCAACGGTGAAGCGTGGTCGAGCGCACACCACCATCGACAGGCGCAAGGGCCGGCGGGTGATATCTGTCTCCGCCGACGTATCGCCCCAGAGCAAGGCGGGCGAGGTGCTTGGCGACCTTCGGACAACCGTGATGCCGACCCTGACGGGCCAGTACCCCGGCCTGACATACAGCTTCGAGGGACACCAGGCCGACATCCGCGAGAGCATGGGCAGCCTGCGCGTGACGTTCGCCCTCGCCCTGCTCGCCATCTACGCCATGCTGGCCATACCGTTCCGGAGCTACATCCAGCCGCTCATCGTCATGATGAGCATACCCTTCGGCGTGGTCGGCGCACTCCTCGGGCACCTCATTATGGGCTACGACCTGTCGATCATGAGTATGTTCGGCATCGTCGCCCTGTCCGGCGTCGTCGTGAACGATTCTCTGGTTATGATCGACTTTGCCAACCGGCGCCGCCGTGAGGACGACGCCGACCCGCACGATGCGATACACTCCGCCGGCATCCAGCGGTTCCGGCCCATCATGCTCACCACGCTCACGACCTTCGGCGGGCTGGCACCCATGATCTTCGAGACTTCGCGACAGGCACGCTTCCTCATCCCGATGGCCCTGTCGCTGGGATTCGGGATCGTGTTCGCCACGTGCATCACGCTGATGATCGTGCCGTCGCTGTACCTGATGGTGGAAGACGTGCGTGCGCTCGCCCGAGCGACGCGCAGGCTGCCGGAGGCCGTTTTCTCCGACGAACCCACGCCCACGGGCGAGGTCCGGGAGGAGCCTTCCACTACGTAGGCCGTGGGCTCTGGTGTCAGGTGTAGAAAAACTGTGCGCTTGCCCGTGTGTCGGAACCGGCCGTGACGCGCACCCAGTGTGCACTGAAGCCGTCCGGGAACTCATGGTGGAGATATCCGTCCGACTGCACCTCCAGCCTGGCATACGTCTTCCAGGCGCCCGTGCCCAGGAAGTCCACTTCGACCCGGAACTCGACCGCCTCGTCCCGATCGTGAGAGATGTGCAGGACCTTCTTGTCGAATCCCGTCATGAGGAACGGATCCGACGGCGCGCCAGCCTCGACCTCGTCTTCCCACCAGGGCCCACCCCACCCCCGCGGTTTGCCGAAGGCCCACAGGTCGTCCGTCTTGCCAAACCACAGCCCCGACTGTGGCTCGCCGCAGAGGGCATTGTGCCTCCCGTGGGGGCTGGCGTTGTCCGCCCCCACCACCAGGTAGCCCCGCCATGTGCAGAAGTCGCCCAGTACCCACAGGTGCGTACTGATTGGACGGATGCCCCAGACGGCTCCGCTGTAGGCCCAGGGGCTCAGCTCGTAGAACATGCCGTGGCAGTCCATCAGCAGGCGCTCGTGCTCCGTCTGGCGGATGCGGGGCCATTCGGTGCTCCAGCCGTGGTCGAAGGTATGGCTGGCTTTGGGGAGGCGGTAGGTGCGCCAGCAATCGCGGCGAGCGTCGAACATCCTGAGGATGGCCGATGCACGGTCCCAGCCCGTCGCGAACATCGTATGGCTCAGGCCGTCCAGACCGGTCACCTCGTAGAACGGCTTGCGTTCCAGCACCTGCCACTCGGTTCCGTCCCATTCGGCCAGTCGTCCTGCGCAGTCCTCGCCCTCGAAGTCGCGGTGCTCGTAGGTGTTGGAGGCAACCACGACCCGCCCGAATGCGCTGTACCCGGCCTTGAAATGCGGCCAGTGGTCGGCGGGCACGTCCAGCTCGTCCAGCAGATTGCACAGTTGCCGGGCCTTCAGCGTATGGACATCCATCTCGAAGAACTCGCCCTCCATACCCAGCATGTAGACCTTGTCCTCGGGATCGGTCAAGTGCCGCATCGTCGAGCAGATGCGCACGTCAACCAGGTCCTCGATAGTCCGCACGTTGCGGGCAGCGTCGATGGCGTAAGGGCCGATGATGAGCTGGTTCGACTCGAAGTGGACCATGCGGTTCGTGTAGGTCCCCACCAGGCTCTCGGGCCGCTTCGTCATGCGGAAGTCCGGCTCGATCTCGTAGAGCCCTGTGCCCACGCCGCTGACGGACTTATGTGAGACGTAGGTGACGGCCCAGAGCCGGTCCGCCCAGGGGAACAGAGCGCCCGGTGCGCACTCGGTGCGGGGCGGCCCCAGATCGGCGCCCAGGCAGAGATGCGGTGCGATGCCGCTGACGAACATCGGTCGGTCTACCTCCATGGCACTAACCTCCGATCGCTGCGCGTGAGAGCTGCCTTAGAATGCCTCCGCGTGCATGATCGCACCGTGTGGGGGGAGTCGTCAAGGAACGCACCGTTGCCGCTTTTCCATCGGGATTCGCCTTGTGCACGGTGGCCGCGCGCGATATAGTGCGTGAGTGGCCAAGACCCGATTCGGGAACCGGTGTCCGGCCCGTCTAGCTCGGTCCAGATCGGAGAACTTCAGGATGCGACTGCAGACGGTAGCGAGAATTGTCATTGGCTCCCTGATCGTGGTTGCGATAGTCGTATCTCTGTTCCACGCCGTGGCTTCCCCAGAGTTGAATCAGATATACGTGAGCGCCCGTGCGGTGATCATGGCCGTGATCGCGATGTGCCTTGCGGTCATCTTCGTGCGCCTCCCCCAATAGACGGGTGCGGACGACCCCCTGCTGCCCGCGTGCGTTCCCTGTCACTCCGCCTGAGCCATCTCGTCAAGATAGGGCCGAATCTCCTCCCTGACCGCCTCCAACCTCGCGTCCACGTTCTCCCTGTCGGCCGGCTCCGGCAGATCGGATGCTGTGCGGTGAACCATACGGGCATGGCGCCAGACCGCGGCCCGCTGCTCGTCGGTGCGCACCTGGCCCGCAAGACGTTGCAGACCCTCCAGCAGACGGATTACGACCGCGGCGTTCCCCCGCGCATGCTGGCGGATCTGGTTGAAGGCCGCATTGCATACCCCGGCGAAATCCGTCTGATCCAGCACGAGCCGAAGGTTGCCATCGTCGTCGTAGTACACCGCAGGCGGCATGCGGCGTCTGGCGATCTCGCACAGGGCCGCGCTGAGTCGGTCGATGCAGGTCATGGCGGTGAACGGATCGTTAATGCCCGGCGAGAGCGCCCGTGTCGCGATCTCCACCAACTGCAGCATGACGAACTCCGGATCCTGGGTGGCCGTCCGTTCGCTGCCCAGGATGATCGATTCGCGGATCTCCTGCTTGGGCAGCGCGGCCCGCAGGTCGTGCCGCGTTGCCCCGCGGCTGTATGCTAACGCCTCACGCACGGCACTGACCGCCCGGTCCAGTTCCTCCCCCATCTCTTCCGGGCCGCAAACCTCCACCAGCCGCTCTCCGCCCGCGACGAAATGCCCGGGCCGGTGCACGACATGCAGGATCACACCGAACTTAGCGGCAATGGCCAGCAGGCCGCGCGCATCCACCGCCTGGAGATAGCCGTCCCAGTCGGCGGTAACCGTGCCGCGCGCAGCCGGGAGGGACTCCGGAGCCTGCTCGGCCATCCTCCCCTCCTCGATGGACTCCGGGAAGAGGCGCTCGATCAGGTTTCCCAGCTCCTTCGAGACGGACGTCACCACATTCGGTGCCTGTATCGACCGCGCCGCGTGGTGGATGAAGTAGATCAGGAGCACGAAACTCACGCACGCCAACAGGAATCCGCCGAGCACGGTGATGTGCGGCAGCTTCTCCGGTCGTACGGCACCAACAATGCGCAACGTCACCAGGCAGTATAGGAATGTGGAGATGAACACGCCGAGGACGGCCTGGTTGGCGCGGTCGCGCATGAAGCTGCGCAAAAGCCGAGGCCCAAGCTGCGAGGCCGCCAGGGTCAGCGCCACCACCGTGATGGAGAACACGATGCTGAGCGCCGTCATAAGCGAGCCAATCAGCGCGATCAGCAGGCTGCGCACACCCTCGGCGTCACCGGCCCTCAGCCATCCCAGCGCATCGGACGGCGGAATATCGAGCCGGGCGTCCACAGCCGCCAGAACCAGGCACGCGGCCACCGAGATGAAAGACATTAGCAGCGGCAGGAACAGGAAACTGGTCCGCAGCAGGTCCCATTTGTTCTCCACCCATGTCTTCACGCCGTCGCCTCCTCAACTCCACGAGAGCGCGCGCGGCGCAGCGCCTTCAGCCCCTCCCAGCACCCGAGGAAGACCAGCGCCGCACCCCAGACGAAGAGCCAGTCGACCAGACCGATGGATGCGAACTCCAGGAAGCTGCTCACATACGGGGCATAAACGCCGATCAGCACCATCACGATCGACACCCCGATGGACGAAAGCAGGATCTTGTTTGTCAAGATGTTGCGGCTGAAGATCGTCCGGTACTGATAACGCCAGGACAGGATGTTGACGAACTGGCAGTAACCGATCGTAAGCCACGTCATAGTGCTGGCCCGCATGTAGGCGACGGTGCCGACATCTCCTTGAGTCAGAATACCCCCGTGCCGGAGCATGTAGAGTATGAAGTTGGCGACGGCCAGAATGCCGATCGTGGAGCCCAGGAACAGCACCTCTCCCCCGCTCACCGGCTGCAGAATGTGCTCGGACCGGCTGCGCGGCTGGCGTGTCATAACCCCGGGCCCGGGCGGGTCGAAGCACAGGAACGTCAGCGGCATGATCTCCGCCAGAAGGTCCACCGCCAGAACCTGGATGGCCAGGATGGGGATAGCCATGTTGCCGATGGCGATTCCCACCAGACCCAAGAGCACGGCCACCAACTCGGCTGTATTGGTCGTCAGGCTGGCCAGCACCACCTTCCGGATGTTGTTGTAGATGGTGCGCCCCTCCTCCACCGCGTGCACCAGCGTTGGGAAGCTGTCGTCCAGCAGCACCACCTCCGCGGCTTCCTTCGCGACGTCCGTGCCCGTCTGCCCCATTGCCACCCCGATGTGCGCGCGCTTCAGGGCGGGGGCATCGTTCACCCCGTCGCCCGTCACCGCCACCACCTGGTCCATGCGCTCCTCCAGCAAGGTGACCACGCGCAGCTTGTCCGCCGGGTCCACGCGCGAGAAGATCAGCGAATCGTGCTCTCGCATGGTCTCCACCAGTGAATCGTCGGAAAGGTCAGCCATTTCCTGCCCTCGGATCACGGGAAGCTCCTCTCCCTCGTGCGCAAGCCCGATCTCATGGGCGATGGCCTGGGCAGTGACCGCGTGGTCGCCGGTGATCATGTAGGTGCGGATGTGAGCGTCGTGGCACTCCTCCACCGCCTCGCGAACGCCCTCGCGGGCGGGGTCGATGATGCCCACCAGCCCCAGGAATATCACGTCCTTCTCGACCTCCTCCTCCACGTAATCCTCGCCGGTCTCCTCCAGCGGACGATATGCAATGGCCAGCACGCGAAGGGCACGTTCGGAGTACTCGCGGTTCACCAGCTGAACGGTCTTCCAGTCCTCGTCGGTGATCGGTTCCGCACCGCCGTCGCGGTAGATGTACTTGCTTATCTCCAAAAGTGCGTCGGTGGAGCCCTTCATCGTCAGAACGTGCCTGTCGCCGAAGTCGCGCACCGAGCTCATGCGCTTCCGCTCGCTGGTGAAGGGGAACTCCTGGATCTCGGGGTTCTCCTCGTCTTCGTTTTCCGCGCGGGTGCCGATCTTGGTGGACATGGTGATCAGCGCCGCCTCGGTGGGATCCCCCACCGGATACCAGTTCGGGTGATCATCGTCGGGCGGGTGGATCTCCGCGTTGGAGGCCATCGTCGCCGCGTCCATCATCACCTCGATCTCGTCGATCTGCTCTTGGCCAAGCGGGTCCTTGCCCTCCAGGAGGATCTCCCCTTCCGGCTCGTAGCCGATGCCGGTAAAGGTGTAGTGCCAGCCGTTGAACCACGCCGTCTTGACGGTCATCTCGTTCCGCGTGAGGGTGCCCGTCTTGTCCGTGCAGATCACGTTCGTGGACCCGAGGGTCTCCACCGAAGGCAGGCTCTTGACCACGGCGTTCTTCCCGGCCAGGCGGCGGCTCGCGGTGGACATGGCCACGGTGAGCTGCGCGGGCAGCGCCTGCGGCACGCAAGCGACGGCCACGCCCAGGGCGTAGGTTACGCTGACCAGCCAGCCCAGGCCCTGCCAGAGGGCCACGCCGAACAGGGCGACGCTGATGACGATGACAGCCGCCGTCAGACGCCTGGCCAGCAGGTCCAGTTCGTCCTGCAGCGGCGAGGCGACCTCGCTCGTCTCCTCGGTCATGGTGGCGATGCGGCCCAGCTCGGTGTCCATACCGGTCTTCACCACAACGCCGGTAGCCGTGCCACTCACCACCGTGGTGCCCACGAAAGCCATGTTGTCGCGGTCTCCCAGCACCAGGCTCCCGGAAAGCGCATTGGTCTGCTTGTCCTGCGGCATGGATTCGCCGGTGAGGCTGAACTCGTTCGTGCGCAGATTGAACGACTCCATCAGCCGCAGGTCGGCGGGCACCTTATCCCCTTCCTCGATCCGCACAACATCCCCGGGCACAAGCTGTCGCTGCGCGACCTCGGTGACGTCTCCGTCCCGCACCACGTCCGCCGGGGAGCGGATCAGTTCCCGCAGTTCCTCCACGATGCGGCTTGCCTTATGCTCCTGGATGAATCCGATCACGGCGTTCAGGATCACAATCAGGAACATCACGGAACCGTCCCGGAAGTTGGCCCATGAGCCCTCGACGGCCGCAATCACGTAGGAACCCAGCCCGGCGAAGATCAGCACAAGCACCAACAGGTCCTTGAACTGCGAGAGAAACATCAGGAGCTTTGAGGGTGCCCCTGCGGTGACCAGCACGTTCTCACCGTGCTCTTCCCTGCGCGCCTCCGCTTCGTCCGCTGAAAGGCCCTCAACCGACGTGTCCAGGTCTTCCAACACCTCATCGACGGTCATCCGGTAGTATTCGGTCTCAGCCATGTGTGTCCTCAAGAGAACCGGGCGCATGCAAGGGCCGCATTGCGTTGGTCGTCCAGACCGGCGGCCCGTTCGAAGTCTCCCCATTTTAGCGTCAAACGCCCCCCATCACACTGGAAGTCCCATAAAGGCGCTGCACCTCCTAAGACACAGTGCCGTGCGCGGCCAAAATAAGCCTTGCGGTTTCACGCGCGTTTGCGCTAAACTCCGGCATGCAGGCGGCGAGCGCCCGCCTGAGGCCAGTTTCTGGGAGGCGGCAAGGAGCATGCTTGACCGGCCACCATCGGGGCAGCAGATACCCGGCCCACTCCAGGCGCGTGCCCATTCCCCCGCACACGCGCACAGTCATCGCGCCTTCGCAATGCGCCATCCCGGCCGATTGCCTCCGGATCGGTCGCTTTATGAAGCCGCCGACACCACTGCTCTCCCCGGGGAATCAACATGAGAATCGAGAACAGAGTCCTTCTTCTGTGCATGTTGCTGGGAATCGGTTTCTGGGTGCTGGAGGGCCTCGTGGACTACGCGGTCTTTCATGAGGGACCTTTCTGGGGCACGATGATCACCGAAGTAGAATCCGCGGAGGTCTTCGACCGCGCCGCCGGCGTTGCAGCGTTCGTCGGCTTGGGGTTCGTCCTCTGGTGGATAGTGCGTCAGCGCCGACGCACCGAAGAGACTTTGGCCGAGCGCGTAAAGGAGCTAAGCTGCCTCTACGCAGTGAGTTCGCTGATAGAGAAGGGGGGCTCGGATCTGCCCGCGGCCTTGGAGGGCGTAGTGCACGCCATCCCTGCCGGCTGGCAGCAGCCCGAAGCTATTTGCGCGCGGATCCGGCTGGATGGGCAGGAGTATGTAAGCGACGGTTTCCGCGAGACGCAGTGGAAGCTGCAAGCACCGATCATTGTCAAGGAACATACCATCGGCAGCGTTGAGGTGTTCTGCATCGGCCCGAAGCCCGAGGAGGGCGAAGCCGTATTCCTCAACGAGGAGCGGCAGTTGCTGGACGAGATCGCCGAGCGAATCGGTCGCTTGATGGAGCGGTTGCGCGCATCCAGGGCGCTGCGCGACAGCGAAACGCGCTTCCGGAGCGCCGTGGTGATGGCGCCGGTACCCATCATGGTGCACGCCGAGGACGGCGAGGTTCTATCTCTGAGCCGGCGCTGGGAGACGATGACGGGATACACCCTCGGGGACATACCGACGGTAGATAAGTGGTGTCAGAAGGCCTACGGCGCCGACGCCGAGCGCATCAGACAACGCATCGGACAACTTTACGAGGAAGGTGATGGCGTGCATGATGCGGAGGTCACCGTCACCTGCTCGGACGGCTCAGATAGTACCTGGATGATCCGAACGTCCCTGCTGGGGCGACTGCCCGACGGAAGGGCGGCTGCCATCACGGTGGGCACTGACGTGACCGAGCGCCGACAGGGGGAACGCCGGATCGCCCATCTCAACGGTGTGCTCAAGGCCATCCGCAACGTGAACCAGCTCATCGTGCGTGAGAAGGACAGAAGCGCTCTGCTGAGGCAGGCCTGCGAGTGCATGGTCGAGACCCGTGACGTCGACAGCGTGTGGATCGCGTTGTTTGACAAAGGTGACCTCACCGAGAGCGCCCAGGCCGGCCTGGGTGAAGCTTTTGACGAGCTTCGAAAGGAGATGGAAGCAGGCGATTTGCCGATATGCGTGCGGACGATAATGGCGGAAGGAGCCGACTTAGTGACCGGCAGCACGGACACTTGCGAAGGATGCCCGGTGGCAGGCGCATGCCCCGCCGCATCCGCTGTCATAGCGTTGGGGCACGCAGGCACTCGCTACGGCGTCCTGGCTGTGAACATCCCGTCCAGCGGGGAGCCGGACGAAGAGGAACTGTTCCTGCTGAAGGAACTGGCCGATGACATCGGCCTCGCCCTCCACAGCATCGAGTTGGAGCAGGAACGCGACCAGGCTGATGAAGCACTCAGAGAAAGCGAAGAGAAGTACCGGATGCTGGCGCAGAACACGCTGGACTGCATCTGGACGCTGGACATGGACATGCGCTTCACCTACGTGAATCCTGCCGTCGAACGCATCTTCGGCTTCACACCCCAGGAGTTCATCGGCAGCCCCCTCAGCGACTACTGCACGCCCGAGCAATACGAACGGATGGCAGCCTTAGCCCAGGCGGAACTCGCCAAGCCGCCGCACGAGTCACGAATCATGTTCGAGGCATTTCTGCTCGACAAACAGGGCAAGGAGGTCCCGGTCGAGATATACGGCCGAGTCAACTACGACGACGATGGCCGGCCCGTCTCCATCCAGGGCGTCACGCGCGACGTGTCGGAGCGGTTCGAGATGCAGGAACGGCTGCGTCTGTCCCAACGCATGGAGGCCGTCGGCCAGCTCGCCGGTGGAATCGCCCACGACTTCAACAACATTCTCACCGGCATCATCGGCTACACCCAACTCATCCTCAACCAGACCGAGGAAGGCTCAGAGCAGCACGAAGACCTGCAGGAGGTGGAACACCTCGCGAAACGGGCCGCCGACCTGACACAGCAACTGCTCGCTTTCAGCCGCAAACAGGCCCTCGAACCGCGTGTGGTCAACATCAACTCCCTCATCGCGAACGTGACCAAGATGCTGGGACGCGTGCTGGGCGAGAACATCGACCTGGAGTTCCATTCCGACCCGTCACTGTGGAACGTGCAGGTCGATCCGGGGCAAATCGAACAGGTGCTGATGAATCTGGCGGTGAACGCGCGGGACGCAATGCCGGACGGCGGCAAGCTGACCATCGAGACTGCCAACGTGGAACTCGATGAGGAGTATGCACGGAACCACGCGGCGGTGGCACCTGGGCCACACGTGATGATCGCCGTCTCCGACACCGGTGCGGGGATGGACGCCGAGACACGAGAGCGCATCTTCGAACCGTTCTTCACAACCAAGACCGCCGGCCGAGGAACCGGACTGGGGCTCTCCACCGTTTACGGCATCGTCAAGCAACACGAGGGGAACATCTGGGTCTACAGCGAGCCCGGACAGGGAACGACGTTCAAGGTCTACTTCCCGCGCGTGGAAGCGGAAGTGGAGCCTGCCGATCTGCAGAAACCGGATGACCCTGGCTACGGGTCGGAGACCGTCCTCATCGTCGAGGACGAACCGGACGTGCTCAGTGTCGCCCGGCGCAGCCTGGAGCGACGGGGATTCCGGGTGATGGCCGCGAAGGACGCTTCCGAGGCCGAACGAATCATGGCCGAGAGAGCCGACGAAATCGCGCTGCTGCTCACCGACGTTGTCCTGCCCGAGGTGAGCGGACGCGCGCTCTACGACGGACTCGCCGAGAAGTACCCGGAGCTGAAGGTCCTCTACATGTCCGGCTACACGGGCAACGCCATCGTCCATCACGGAGTGCTCGACCGGGGGACAGCATTCATGCAGAAGCCGTTCACGCCTGACCGGATCGCCCGTCGCGTGCGCGAAGTGCTGGACTCCTGAGCGCGCGCGTCCCCTCGTTGTCGGCGCATACTACGCCCGCAACTTCGTCGTCGCTTCCGCCACACGCCGGCCCAGTGCCTCGGCGATTCTCAGATCCTCGTCGGTCGGCTCCAGGGAGTTGTCCGACCCCGCTACGGTCGACGGCCCGTACGGCGTTCCTCCCCTGCCGTCCGTGTGCAGCATTCCGTCCGTCGAATACGGCACGCCCACCACAATCATGCCCAGATGCAGCAGGGGCACCATCATCGTGAGCAGCGTCGTCTCCTGGCCGCCGTGCGTCGTGGCGGTCGACGTGAAGACGCCGGTCGGCTTGCCCTCCATGGCGCCGTCCAGCCACAGGCCGGCCAGGCCGTCGATCACGCGCTTCATCTGCGCGATCATGTTGCCGAACCTCGTCGGCGTCCCCCAGATGACGGCATCGGCCTCGCGCAGGTCGTCAGCCGTGCACTCCGGCACGTCCTTCTGCCGCTCCCAGACGGGCGCGGCGTGCTCGCTCTCCATGATCGCTTCGAGGTCCTCCGGGAACTCGGGCGCGCGACGGAACACCACCTCGACTCCCTCAACGCCCTCCGCACCGCGCTCCACCGCCCGCGCCATCTTCAGCACGTGCCCGTACTTCGAGTAATAGACAATCAGCACCTTCATTGCACTGCCCCCCTTCATCTGCCAAGAGACTCCGGACACGGCGGCCGCCCCCGGCCGCCTGCAACCGATGATACTGCCTCCGCCCGTGCCCAGGCAAATCGCGTCGCCGCGCCGGCACACGCCGCCGCGGAACCCGCACGGATTTCGATCCATCAGCATTTGACGCCTCCGAGAAAGCACAGTAGGATATTAGTGGATACTAATGCTATGGAAGCCAGCGACCCCAGAGACATCCGGCGGATGACTAAGGTGCTCTCCTCGGAGGTGCGCGTCCGCATACTGCAGCTCCTCAAGGGCCGCGCGCTGTGCGTCAACGCCCTGGCGTCGCGGCTGGACGTTACGCAGGGCGCCGTGTCGCAGCACTTGCGCATCATGCGGGACGCGGACCTCGTCATCGATGAGAAGCGCGGATCCTTCGTCCACTACCGTCTGAACAAAGGAACTCTTTCCGCATGGCAAGAGGCGCTGGGCCGGCTTCTGGACTCCTCGAACTCACCACCCGTTGACTCCGAAGGAGCATGGTAATGTGTTGCTGCAAGGACAAGGAAACCTCGTGCAGGAAGCCGGAGAACCTGAAGGGCAAGCCCGGGGACTGCTCCGCCGACCAGATTGAGAAATGCCACGGCAGCGCCAAGGAGCACCCCTGTGTGCGCACCACCGACCGAGGATAGCGGCCCAACCCCCACCGCGGGCGCCGCAATCGAGGTCGAGCGGCTGGCGAAGAGTTTCGGCGACGTCCGAGCCGTGTCGGGTGTACACTTCCAGGTGCGCGAAGGGGAGCTCTTCGGCTTCCTCGGGCCGAACGGCGCCGGGAAGACCACCACCATCAACATGCTCACCGGCCTGGCCCGGCCCGATGCGGGAACGATCCGCTTCTTCGAGCGGGACTACACGACGAACGTGAAGCGCGCACAGCACCTGATGGGCGTGGTGCCGGACGAGAGCAACCTGTACCCCGAACTCGACGGCTTCGAGAACCTCCGCTTCTGCGCGTCACTCTACGGCATGCGCCGACGCGAACGCGAAGCCCGCGCGCGCGAGCTGCTGGACACTTTCGGCCTGGCGGACGTGGGCGGGCGGAAGTTCGCCGCCTATTCGCGTGGCATGAAGCGCAAGCTGGCCATCGCCGCCGGCATCATCCACCACCCGCGCATCCTCTTCCTGGACGAGCCGACCACGGGCATCGACGTCGCCAGCGCGCGCCAGATACGCCGCCTGATCGCCGGGATGAACGATGCCGGCACCAGCGTCTTCCTCACCACGCATTACATCGAGGAAGCCGAGCGCCTCTGCGACCGCATAGCCTTCATCGTGGAGGGGCGTGTCGTGCGGATCGACACCGTTGCGGACCTGGTCAGGGACGTGCAGGGGCGCCACGTCGTACAGCTCGCCCTCGGCGCTGAGGCCGGCTCCCTGCTGGATCCGCTGCGTGCCGAGTTCCCGAAAGTCGAGTTCGAGCCGCTCGCCGGCAACAGCCTGCGCGCCCACACGGAGAAGCCGCTTCCGCTGGCGCCCCTCGTGCGGTTCTTCGAGGAGCAGGGCGTGGACGTCACCGAGGCGCGCGCCATCCGACCGTCGCTGGAGGACGTGTTCGTCCGGGTCACCGGCGTCGCCCTGGAGCGCATGCGCAAGGAGAAGGAAGGCGGCAAGCAGAAAGGGGGCGGGAAGTGAAGTCCTGGATCGCCTTCTGGAGCATCCTCAAGAAGGACATGCGCACCTATTACCTTAAGCCGCCGAACCTGAGCTGGGGCATCATCTTCCCGCTGGCGTGGACGCTGATGTTTTTCATCAAGTCCGGCAGCGGTTTCGGCGACGTGCGCGGCATCCTGCCCGGAGTCATGGCGCTCTCCATCCTCTTCGGCACCACCTCCATGCTGGCCGTGACGGTGACGTTCGAGAAGAAGGGGCGGTCGTTCGAGCGCCTGCTTCTGGCGCCGATGCCGTTGGAGTTGCTGATGCTTGCCAAGACGTCGGGGGCGGTGATTTTTGGCGTCGCGAACGCGTTCGTGCCGGTGCTGATGGCCGCGTTCCTCACGGATCTATCCGGCGTGGACTGGCTGACACTCGTGCCCGCCATCGTGCTCATCGCGATCAGCTCGACGTTCCTGGGCCTGCTGATCGCGGTGTCCGTCAGCGAGGTCTTCGAGGCGCAGACGTTCTCGAACTTCTTCCGCTTCCCGATGCTGTTCCTGTGCGGCCTGTTCTTCCCGCTGGAGGCACTGCCGGGCGTGCTCCGGCCGGCCAGCTATCTCCTGCCCCTCACCTACGGTGCAGACCTTCTTCACGGTGCAGTCAATCGGGCGGCCGTGAGGCCCGTGCCGCTGAACTTCGCGCTGCTGGCCGCCTTCTGCGTCGTCCTGTTCCTGGTAAGCCTGCGCAACGTCAACCGCAAGTGGATCCTGTAGCGCCCTGCCCTCAGGCCCAGCCGGTGCAGTGTGCGGCGAGGGCCGCCCAATTCTCTTAGCGGAACCCGCCCTTATCCGTTACCATGCAGTCGTGGAGGCCGTCCCTCCGGACGGTGACTCAGGGAGAGGGAGGGACATATGCACGTTGCACGTCGGTGGGGATTCCTGTGGTTGTGCACCTTCTGTCTGCTGCTGCCCGGCTGCGGGGAGAACATCCATTCTGCGTCCCTCCGGGGAGACGTTGAGGAGGTGCGCCTGCTCCTGAGGCAGGGAGCCGACCCCGATGCCCGGCGAGTGGCCGCCATGCCGGGCCACGATGAGGCCTACACTCCCCTGATCTACGCCGCCATCGGCGGCCATCCGGACGTCATCCGCCTCCTCTTGAAACACGGTGCCGATCCCCATCTTGCCGACTCCCACGGCTACACGGCCCTGCACCACGCCGCCTGGGAAGGCCACGAGGCCGCCGCCCGCGCCCTTCTGGCCCACGGCGTGGACGTCGATACAGGGAACGATTTCGGTGAGACGCCCCTCCACCACGTCACCAACAAGACCGCCGACCGAACCCGCGAACACCTGGGCGTCCTCCGGCTGCTGCTCGAGAAGGACGCCGACGTGAGCGCCACCGACCAGGACGGGCAGACTGCCCTGCACAACGCGGTGGAGCACGGCTGGCAGGCGGGCGCCGAGATGCTGCTCTCCCACGGCGCGGACGTCGCGGCGGCCGACGGCAGCGGGGAGACGCCCCTCCGGGAAGCCGTCCGTCGCGGCGACGCCCGGATGATGGACACTCTCCTGGAGCACGGAGCGAGGCACGATGCCTTCACCGCCGCTGCCCTGGGGAAAGCCGACCTGCTGGCCGACATGCTCGAAGACGACCCCGGCCTCGTTCGCAGCCGGGACGAGGCGAGCGGAGACACGCTCCTGCACCTGGCCGCCGCCCGCGGCAACCACGCAACGGTGGAGCTTCTGCTCGCGTCCGGCGCGGACGTCGACGCGGCGAACAAGTGGGGGGAAACGGCGCTCTCGGCGGCATCCCGGCGGGGGCACACGCAGGCCGAATCGCTGCTGCTGGCGAGCGGGGCCGACCCCGGCGACCGGGTTGACCTCACCCGGAGGACGGTTTCCCGGCCGGGCCTGAGGCTGCGCCATCCGGGTCCGGCGCACTGGATCGTCTCCACCGAGACCTGGCAGCTCTACGCTGCCGTTCCGGAACCCGAAATCGAAGCCGAATACGCCGTCTGGGACATCGGCATGGTCGGGGCAGACAGGAACCGAGGGGGTGCCGCATCCGCCGGGGGAGCCGACGCCGAGGACCTCATCGACGCCGTCCGGGTGGTGATCGCCAAAGAGCCCTCCCGGACCGTGGCGGAGCTGCGCAGACTTCGCGTGCCCTTCGAGCGCGACGACCTGGAGCGCGGCTACACTCGCCGACGGTTCCGGTTTCCGCAGGCGGGCCGGTACTGGCTCCGATGCACCTTCCACGATTCGGACGACCGTCCGGTGGCCGAAAGCCTCTGGGCCGTGACGTCGAGCGACAACTACCTGGCCGGGCTGGGCTGGGCTTTCGACCCTTCCGAGCTGGGGGAGATGGTATTCATCGAGGGAGGCAGCTTCCGGATGGGGGCGCCGTCTTCTGCCCGGGCCAGGGAGGGGGAGCGCCCCCCGCACAGGGTGCGCGTGGACGACTTCTGGATCGGCAAGTATCCGGTTGCCGCCCGGGAGTTCTCGGAGTTCCTCAACGATCGCGGCAACCCGGACCATCGCTACCTGCGCGGGGACGCGTGGCGCCTCGCCTTCATGAAAGGGCATTTTGAGGAGGACCTCGCGGCGGGGCGTGACGACCCGGAGAGGATCCAGAGACATATCGAGGACCTCGATGCCTTCTTTGCTCCCGTCGTCCAGTGGCCTCCCCGGCCCGAGATGGCCGCAAAGCACGATTTCGTCTACGAAGAGATGCTGGGCGCCCAGGGATCGATGGTTCCCGGTTGGTGCAATGTCGTTCTGGACCCCCGGACGGGCCTCTACCGTCCGCGGGGCGAACTGGACTTCTGTCCCGCCCATCGCGTCACGTGGTTCGGGGCGGTGGAATACTGCCGCTGGCTGAGCGAGCGCACGGGCCGCAGCTACCGCCTGCCCACCGAGGCCGAGTGGGAATACGCCGCGCGGGGGCGCGAGGGGCGGTCGCAGCCATGGGGCTTTCGGGCGCCTTTCGGCAAGGGCAAGGTGCCGTGGAGCTCGCTGTTCGGCGTTTTCGACAGGCAGATGGGCGTCTACCTGAACTACAATCACATCAACGTGGGATCGTTCCCGTACGGCGATACGCCGGAGGGCGTCGCGGACATGGTGGGCTATGTGCCGCAGTGGTGCAGCGACGCCTACTCCCGGGATTACTACAGACGCTCGCCGGTGGACAATCCCACCGGCCCGGAGGTGCCCGAGGGGGAGCGAGATACCGTGCGGAGGTCTTTGAGGGGTGAAGGCTGGGGAACCGGAAGCTGGCTGAAGACGGAATACGTGGTCGCGCCCGCCTGGGCTCGGGCTGCGGTACCTCCGGCTTACCTGACGGACTATGGATTTCGGGTGGTGATGGAACCCGTGCACGGCGAGAAGGGAGGGACGCGTTCGTCGCCCAGCGCCTCCGGAACCGGAAACCAGGGAGCGGTCATCCTGGGAGCGACGGCGTCTGTGATGCTGACTCTCCTGGTGTTTGCCCTCTATCGCGCGCGGATTGAGCAAGCGGGCAGGACCAGGTAGCAGCTTCATTTTGGATCTTGACTCTTATGGCCCATCCGCCCACAGGCTAGCAGACCGTGCTCGCCCTTCCGCGAAGGGGTACGCGATGCACCGTAGTAGCCGGGACACGCGGACGGGCGGCGCACGCGCTGACGCGGGCGCCACGGCGAGCGCTTGACAGGACGCACCGGGACCTGTAGAAGCGTGTCGTGCGGCGTGCACGGTGCGCCGGAGCAGCAAGAACTGTGAGCGAGGAGTATGCCATGACGCCGAAGAGAGCCCGCCTTGTCTATCTTGTGGTCTGCTTAGCGATGGCGTTCGCCCTCCCCTGTCGAGCGACGCTGCGGGTGGTCGACACCGGAAATCCTACGGCCTCGGACGAGAACCCCGGCACGGAGGCGGCCCCGTGGCGGACCATCGCCAAAGCGGCGACGGAGGTGCAGCCCGGCGACGTGGTCTGCGTGATGGCCGGCACCTATCCGGAGCGCGTCAGGCTCTCGACCTCCGGCACGCCGGACCGCCCCATCGTCTTCCGCAGCGTGCCTCGGCACCAGGCCGTGATCCAGGGCTTCGAGTGCGACGACGCGAGCTACGTGCGCATCGAGGGATTCAAGGTCCACGCGCCGGATCCCGCGGACCGCGCGCCCGGCATCGTGCTGGGCAGCGGCGGGCACGTCGCGGCGATCGGCAATGAAGTGGCGGAACAGTACATGGGCATCTCGGGCGGCGGGCGCAACTGTCGGGTTGCGCTGAACCGCACGTTCAAGACTCAGTTCGGGCTGCTTGTAGGCGCCAGGAGCAGCAGCTGGATCATCGAGCGCAACGAGTTCCGCCGTCAGTACCAACACCAAAGCGGCGACTGCGACTACTCGCGGATGTGGGGTAAGGATCACGTAGTGCGGTTCAATCGCTACCACGACACGCGTCGGGCCGAGGTAGGCCAGGCCCACCTGGACTGCGTCCAGACGTTCAACGTGCGCGAGGATCCCGATCAGTATCTCCAGAACATCACCTTCGAGCGCAACGTCTGCAGCCAGTTCAGCCAGGGGTTCATGCTCTCCACCAGCCTGCCGGGCACCGTCAACACGTTCATCTTCCGGCGGAACCTGTTCTTCGAGGGCGGCTCGTGGGGCCTGAACGTGAAGAGGATCCCGGGATGCACCTCGGCGAACAACACGTTCTACCACATCAAGTGGTACGGCTTCGGCAACGCGGGCGGCGAGAACGGCCGCGCCGAGAACAACATCTTCGTGCAGATCAACACGCCCTACACCACCGGCCCGGGCTTTGAGGGCGCCAACAACCTTATTCACGATTACGAGAACGCGCCCGAGGGCTCGGAAGGAGCCGAATACTTCCGGGGCGATCCCGCGTTCGCAGGAGCGGGCGTCGGCAACTTCCGGCTGACCGACGGCAGTCCGGCGATCGATTCGGGCAGCAACGGCGGGGACGTCGGCGCCGTCGAATACCCGAATGTCTACTACGTCGACGTCGACCATCCGGCCGCTGACGATCAGGGGTTCGGCTACGGTGGGTGGCCGTTCAAGACACTGGCCAGGGGGCTGGAGGTCGCGGGCGACGGAGAGACGATTGTGGTCCGCGACGGCGTGTACCGAGAGTCGGTCGACCTCTCCAATCCCAACGTGACGGTGCGGGCAGCCGACGGCGAGACGGCGCGTATCTGCACCGCCGCCCTGGTCACCGGCTGGGAGCGCAAGGCAGGGAGATGGACCGCCGGTGTCGCGTCCCGTCCCGAGAACCTGCTGCTCGACGGCGCGGTGCTGAAGGACTTCGAATACGACCGCGCGGCCGGGACCGTCTCGGTCAGGGGCTTCGACCCACGTCTACACACGGTGGAGATCCCGGACGCCTTCACTGTGAAGGTACGTGACCGCGACGATCCGGCGGCGAGAGGCATCATCGTCTGTGACAGCTTCGTGCCCCACAACGCGGGGACCAGATAGCCCAGACGGGGACGGCAGAGACATGGCAAGATACGCCCTGAAAACCAGCGATGTTCCGTTGGACGACTCCTGGGACGTGATCGTGGTCGGCGGAGGTCCGGCTGGATGCACGGCGGCCGCCTCCGCCGCGCGCGAGGGCGCCCGCACGCTGCTGATCGAGGCCACCGGCAGCCTTGGAGGAATGGGCACCTCCGGCCTGGTGCCGGCGTGGTGCCCGTTCACGGACAAGGAGCGGATCATTTACGGCGGCATGGCCGAGCGCGTTCTCAAGGAGACGATGGCCGGCATGCCGCACGTCCCGGCGGACAGCTATGACTGGACGCCCATCGACCCGGAGCGCCTCAAGCGGGTCTACGACGACCTCGTCACCGAACACGGCGCCGAGGTGCTATTCAACGCGATGGTGACCGGAGTCGAGACGGACGGAGCCGGTCGCGTGGACGCGTTGCTCGTCGCCTCTAAGGCCGGCCTCACGGCATACCGGGCGGACGTTTACGTGGACTGCTCGGGCGACGGGGACGTTGCGGTCTGGGCCGGCGCAGAGTACGAAAAGGGAGACGATGAGGGCGACCTGCAGCCGGCGTCGCATTGCTTCGTCATCGGCAACGTCGACATGTACGGATACCTGCACTGCGGCAACGTGAAGTACCGGCCGGGGCCGCCCATCATCGACGAGATCGTCGCGTCCGGCAAATACCCGGAGATCCCGGACACTCACGCCTGCAATAACATTGTCGGCCCTGGCGCCGTCGGCTTCAACGCGGGGCACATCTGGGACGTCGACAACACAGACCCGTTCAGCGTCAGCCGGGGTCTGATGCAGGGCCGACGGATCGCGGCCGCGTTCCGGGATGCCCTGGCGGAGTTCTTCCCCGCTGCGTTCGGCAACGGCTTTCTCGCCGGCACCGGCAACTTACTGGGCATCCGCGAAACCCGCCGCATCATCGGCGATTACTGCCTGACGCTCGATGACTTCGTCGCGCGCCGCAGCTTTCCGGACGAGATATGCCGCAACTGCTACTTCGTGGATGTACACCACAAGCAAACTGAGGCCGCCCGGTACACGGACGACACCGACGGTTCGTGGACCAAGAACCGCCACATCGGACTCGGTCCCGGGGAATCACACGGGATCCCGTACCGCTGCCTGACGCCGAAAGGGCTGAAGAACGTTCTGGTGGCAGGACGCTGTATCTCCACGGACCGCCCCGTCCAGGGCAGCACGCGTGTGATGCCCGTGTGCCTGGCCATGGGAGAGGCGGCGGGAATGGCGGCAGCTCGCGCAGGGCACGGCGTTGAGGCGGATGTGCGATCGGTGGACGTTGATCGGCTTCGCAGTGACTTGCGCGAAGCCGGCGCCTATCTTCCTGAGGTGCGATAGGAAGACCATCGGCGGGCAGGCTCTTTCGGTGCGGCCCTCTGCGGGCCGTCGCACAGGTGAACCTTGGTCCCGACCCCGTAGCGCTCACTTTCCTGGAGTCACATGCGATGCTGTTACGAGACAGGTGGCAGATCGAGTCTTCCGCTAAGGTGCGCGAAGATGGGGAACGTATTTCGGCGCCCGACTACGATGCAGGCGATTGGGAACCGACGCACGTGCCCACGACGGTGATGGGCGCACTGCACCGAAACGGCCGCTACCCCGACCTCTTCGTGGGGAAGAACCTGGAGAAAGTCGACCGCAGCCGGTTCGAGGTCCCGTGGTGGTTCAGGACGGAGTTCGAAGTCGGCGACGAGTCGGCACTTACCCATTCGCGCCTGGAACTCGATGGCGTGAACTACCGGGCGGGGATCTGGCTCAACGGCCGGCGTATCGCCTCGGACCAGGAGGTCGCCGGCCCCTTCCGGAGGTTTTCTTTCGACGTGAGTTCCGTGCTTCGGTGCGGACTCAATGCCCTGGCGGCGAAAGTCACCGGACCCGAGCCGACGGACTACACCATAGGCTTCGTGGACTGGAATCCGATGCCACCCGACCGCAACCTGGGCCTGTGGCGACAGGTCCGGCTGCGTCGGACAGGTCCCATTACACTCAGCGAACCGTTTGTGGCCACTGACGTTGACCTCGAGACTCTCGACTCGGCGTCGCTGACCATTGCCGTTGACGTGCAGAACAACACTTCCGAAGCAGTGGCCGGCTGGCTCCGCGCACGCGTAGCCGATGCCGAAGTCGAGCTTCCGGTGAGCCTTGGACCGCAAGAGACAAAGCGCCTGCGTCTGGACGCCGAACAGTTCCCCGAACTTCGACTGAGCGAGCCGCACCTGTGGTGGCCCCACGACCTCGGTGAGCCGCACCTGTACTCCCTCGACGTCGAGTTTGAGTCGGAGGGACGGGTATCCGATCGCCGTTCCGTCCGGTTCGGTGTCCGCTCTGTCTCTGACTATTTCACGGAGGAGGGGCACCGCGGCTTCAGAGTAAACGGAGAGCCCGTCCTGATCCGAGGCGGCGGGTGGACGGACGACATCTTCCTGGACGACGATGCAGACCGGATCAGAGCCCAGGTGGACTACGTCCGTCACATGAACCTGAACACAATCCGCGTGGAGGGATTCTGGGGCAACAGTCCCCTGCTCTACGATCTCTGCGACCAGCGCGGCATCCTGGTGCTGGCCGGATGGAGCTGCCAATGGGAATGGGAGCACAACCTGGGCAAGCCGTCCGATGAATTCGGGTGCATCCATGCCCCGGAGGATCAGGACCTCATCGCTGAGAGCTGGCGCGACCAAGTCTGTTGGCTGCGAAACCACCCGAGCATCATCGCGTGGTATCCCGGCAGCGACAAGCTTCCGCCGCCTGAGCTAGAGCGTCGCTACCTGCAGACACTGAATAAGTGCGACCCAACGCGCATCTACGTCGGTTCGGCCGCGAAGCGCGACAGCGAGGTAAGCGGCCCTTCCGGCATGAAGATGCTGGGCCCGTACGCCTACGTGCCGCCAGTCTATTGGCATGAAGACACGCACCGGGGTGGCGCCTACGGCTTCAACACCGAGACGGGGCCGGGCGCCCAGCCGTCGCCGTTTAGCAGTCTCGTCCGGATGATGCCCGAGGACGACCTGTGGCCGCCTGATGAAATGTGGGACTACCACTGCGCCCGAGGCAAGTTCGGGGCCATCGAACGCTACTACGATGCGCTCTCCAACCGCTACGGCCGGCCGGAGGGACCCGAGGAGTTCTGCCGGATGGCCCAGATCGCCAGCTACGAGGCGATGCGCGGCATGTTCGAGGCATTCCGTGCCCGCAGACCGGCAGCGACCGGCGTGGTCCAGTGGATGCTCAACTCGGCGTGGCCGAAGCTCTACTGGCAACTCTACGATTACTACCTGATGCCGAACGGTGCCTTCTACGGTGCCCGAAAGGCGTGCCAGCCGCTGCAGCTCATCTATGACTATGCCAACCGGCAAGTGTACGTCGCGAACAGCACGCGGTCGGCATACGAGGGACTGGAGGCAACCATCCAGGTGACTGACGCTGTGGGGAGCGAAGTCGCCAGGCGACGTGTGCCGCTGTCCGTGGCGCCCAACCGCTCGGAAGCCGTTGCAGAGCTGCCCGCTTCCGGCTCAGAAGACGCTCTGCGCTTCCTTCGCCTGATCCTGGCCGGAGCAGGCGGAACTCGGATCGCCGAGAACGTCTACTGGCTCCCGCGGCGTCGCGACGTAATGGACCACGAGAACGGGAACTGGTTCGTCACGCCGATCAAGGAGTACGCGGACTTGACCGCCCTGAAGGCCCTTCCGGACGCAGACCTGAACGTACGGTGCGATTGGCAGGAGCAACGGACCGGCACCTCTGTGCGCGTCTCGCTGGCCAACCGGGCAGAGGTGGTCGCCTTCGGCGTGGAGCTTACGGCCGTTAGCCCGGAGACTGGGGAGCCGATACTGCCGGTCCTCTGGGACGACAACTACATGGCCGTGTTCCCCGGCGAGACGGTTGCGATCGCGGGCCGGTTACCGACATGGTGCGGCCCTCGGCCCGAACTAAAGGTGTCAGGCTGGAACGTTCGGCGGCGCTGTTGACGTTGCCGGCGGGCGCCCCGACTCCGGCCGAATCAGGAGTTCGGACCTACGTGGCCACTGTAGATGTGGACCGCCAGCGGCTGGAATTCGTCCGAGAACTTCCCCCCCTGCACGGGCACCGAGCGGTCCTCGTAGAGCAGGTCCAGAGAGCCGGTCGGAGCCGGACCGCCCAGCGAGAAGGTCGCCTGCAGCACTTCGCGCGTGGGGTTAACCGCGATCACGTAGACGCGGCCTTCATGGTCGCGGCGGCACGCATGGATGCCGCCCTCGCCTCCCGTTGCGCTCACCTCAAGAGCGGCCCCAGCAGCCGGCGGGCTCAGGATGATCGGTGCCAGCTCAGTGAGCCTACCATTGATCGTTCGCAGCCCCTCCTCCATCTCGGCGGTCAGGTTGTTCCACTCGAACGGGTTGAAAGCGATCGTGAAGTAGCCGATGCCCTTGGCGCCGTTCGCGATCGCGGACCAGACCTCCGCCGCGGTCTCCTCAGGCGTCGGACCCCGGGTGTCCGCCGGCGTCCAGGAGAGACGCTGGTCGCTTGCCTCGACGATGGTCCAGACCGGCTGGCCCGGGCGTGCAAGGCGGATTAGCTCGGCCGTTGCATTCCCCACTTCCGGTAGCCGTTCGGGTTTGTCCCAACCGGTCACCGGATAGTGATCGAAGCTGATGATGTCCGCCAGGTCGGCGAACGTGCGATACCAGGAGGTCTCGATGCGGCGATATCCGCCATAGAAGCCCGCCCCCACAATGCCCCAGGTCAGGGCGTCGGGATCCCAGTCTCTAACGGCTTCAAACACAGGTCGGATCGTGTCCGGCTTCCGGCGCGGGTCGGGTTTCCGCTCGACGCGGGGCGGGAACGATTCTCCTGTCGTCAGGTATATCGCGTCCAAGCCGAAGATCGGCTCCGCGCTCGGTTCCCGATCAGCCCGCCCGCGCGTGCGTCCGGGCTCCGGGCGAACGCTCAGGGAATGTGTGCCCGGCTCCAGATCGACTGTGCCGTAGCGGCACCATCCCACGCCCCGCCCCTGCCCCAGGTCCAGCACCTCGTCGGCGGACAGTTCCCGCGGGGTCGTGTGCCACTGCCCGCCGTGGATCCGCCACCCAGTCGGATTTGCCCAGCGTTTGTTGAACTCGCGCGTCCAGACCGTGTAAGTCCCGGCACGGTCGATTTCGAACTCGTAACGCGCGACGCATTCGTGTTCCTTTCCCTGCTGCTCTGCCGCGGCCGTGATCCACTGTCCACCGCTGAGTCCGGCAAGCGGTTCCCCCTGGTCAAGCCAGGTGTAGTCCGGGAAGGTGCTCTCGGCCGCGTCCTCCGCCTCGAGCCAGACATAGTTGGCATCTTCGGGCAGGTCCACCTGATAGCCCGCCTTTGCGGGCAGATCAGGCTCGTGAAACGTCGTCCATGCCAGGACGGCCGGATGGTCCTTGAGTTCGTCGGCCTGCCCTTCGCTCCAGTCCGAGAAGTTCAGCAGCGCCATCATCCCGGCTTCGCGGCACTTCTCCGCATAGGCAAGAGGGCCGCCGGCTGCGCCGACATCGGATGCGTGCACGCCATTCATGCCGAGCGATCTCTGGTACTCGACCAGATTCGCCGGCTGCGCCCAGACGAATATCGGCAGGAACGGCTTGCCGTCAACGAGGACCGCCCCTTCCGGGGTGAGCGTCGCCGGACCGGCCGCTGAAGCACGGGCTGACACTCCCAGCAGGATAACTGTCAGGACAAGCAACATAACTCTCCAACGCATCGTCTTCTCTCCGCTCGCAAGATTGATCACATTGTCCCCGATGTCTCCGCCGATTGTACCGGCCTGCTTGTCGCTCGGTCAACGTCGGCTGCATGCACCAATGCTTCAATCGGCCGCCCTGTTGCGCAGGTGCACCCCTGATTGGCACGCGGCGTTCAGGAGTAGTACCGGCGATGCGCTAGCCACGTGAGCAGCTTTGAGCACCGGACGTTCCCCGCTTGCCCCGGAGCCGTGCGGTGCGCCATGGGGCCCGGCTCTCGTCTGGAAACACAGTGGCAGAGAGCCCGGGCACTGCCCGGGCCCTCCAGACCCCTCCACGCGCTGTGCGGTTTCCCAGTCGATGCAGCCTTGACGGGCTGGCCGCTCAGAGCACGTAGGCGTGCACGCCGTCCAGCCACAGACCGGCTGCGTCGAAGATGGTGTACTTGTCGCCCATCTCGTAGAGCTTGAACGTACCGGTATGCGCGCGTATCTCGTCGTCAGGACCGGTGGTGCTGGAGATGTTGCCGCGCACCTTGACCTTGCCCAGAGTCTGCGCATCCAGGCTTGTATCGGTCCAGTTGCCGCGCACATCCATCTTGGCGATACCCACGTCCGCGGAGAGCTCGCTGTCGATAGCGCTTCCACCGATCTTGATCTTTGAAGCGCCCACGCTGAAGTCGAACATCGAGTCGACCACACTGCCGCCGATCTTGATCTTCGAGGCAACGCCCGCCTCGAGAGTCAGGTTCGCCGCACCGGCCGACGTCTTCAGCTTGGACAGTCCGTTGGTCGCCTTGATCTGCGCATCGATCAGGCCTCCACCGACGTATGTTCCGGTATCCTTGCGCTTGGCAGTCTTGACGTCGATCTTGCCGATCTCGTCCGCCTGCACCAAGCCGCTCAGATTGCCACCCTTGATCTTGAACTTGCCAAGGGTGCTTTCGGCAACGATGCTCGAACCGAAGTCGCCTCCCTTCGCGTAGACCTTGAGGATGGCACCGGAGCTGTAGATATCGGAATGGATTCCGCCGCCGACCCAAGCGCCCACGGCGTTGTAGTCGGCCTTCGCCTCTATCTTACCGATGGTGCTCGCCCACGGATCGGCCAGCGCTGTGACGTCGCCGAGTATATCACCGGCTTTCGCACTAACATCCTCGATTCCGCCGTACGCCATGATATCGCCGGCGATATGGCCGAACGAGTCGACCTCCTCGATGCCGCCGCCCCAGGCGACGACGTCGCCGAAGAATCCGGCATCGCTCTCAAGCTTGCCAATAGAACGCTCGGAGACGATGTCGCCCGTATTCCGCATACCGAAGTATGCCTCGCTAATGAATCCGAAGGCATACAGACCGGTCTCATCGTAGGTCAGCCCGTCTTCATCGATATCGTCAGGCAGCACCCAACCGTCTACGCTAATGAAGCCGTTCAGGTTGGCGCCGCTCAGACCGTTGTCGAACTCGGCCTCACCGATGTGGCCCTGGACAGCCAGGAAGGCCACGGGCGCGTTGAACGCCAGATCGCGCGAGTCCTTGAAGTCTCGCAGTCCCGTGAGGCCCGAAACAACGATGCCCAGGTCGCGTGTCTGCGCGCCGTTGCCCAGCAGCTCGATCTCCCTGATGTAGAACGGGAGGTCCTGCCGCGTGTCAACGAAGATGTCCATCGTTGACGTGCGCTGGTTTCTGCCCCATGCAATCTCCGGAGCGCTTACGCCGTTGTCCGGGTCCATATCGTAGAACGATACCCAGGTATCACCGATCTGCCTTGAGGCGATCAGCGTGTAGTTGACTTCCCCGGCCGTGCTGACGACGGGGCTGTAGTCGCTGTCGATGTCCAGCGCACGCACGAAGTAGACCTGGTCCGGGTTGAAGCTCCAGCCGCTGGTGTCCACTGTGAGCTGCCAGACGCCACCGCCCATGTCGACGCCGCTGCCGAGAAGCTCGTCCACCGCATCGTCAAAGACACCGTCACCGTCCAGGTCACGCCAGAACTCGACGTCCACCACGCCGCCGAACGGCGCAGGCTCGATGTCCTGCACTCCGTTGACAGTGAGTGTCTGATCCTGGCCGATGGCAACCGGATCCCATTCCGCCGTCAAAGAACCGTCGATCTCGGGTGCATGGTTGCCCACCTCGCCGATCGTGCTGACCTCGTCCCCGACCGCCGTGTCATCGTCAACAGGCACGGCGAAGTAGGTGGTCGGCCCGAGCGGCCACGTAGTGCCGGCAGGCACGACGAGCTGCCACTCGTCCTCGTTGCCGCCGCCGATATCGCCCACGTTGGTGCCGGTGCCGAGTAGTTCGTCAGTCGCCGTTTCCAGGGTGCCGTTGGCGTTGGAGTCGTAGTAGAAGCGGACCTCCGTAACCACTCCGTCGGTGTCGCTGGCGTCGATGGCGGTGAGCGTGAGATCTTCGCCTCTGACCACCGGATCCGGGTTGTCCGTTACCCCGGCCAAGGACGGCTCGGTGGTCACCACAACTCCGTCGGTCTGCACGGACAGGCTCTCTCCACCGTCCACGTCGTAGGCGATGGCGAAGTAGGTCTGGTCTCCTGCCGGCCAACCGGCGGTGCCCACGATGAGGCGCCACTCGTTGCCGGCACCACCGGAGACGTTGCCGATGTTCTCGCCGACGCCGAGCAACTCGTCGATCAGAGGGTCGAGCACGTCGTCACCGTCCGCATCGCGGTAGAAGCGGACAAGCGAGACTCCCAGCGCATCCGGGTCAACGACGTCCACTGCGACCAGTGTCAAGTCGTTGCCTTTGAAAACCGGATCCGGGGTGTCCGTGAGTCCGGCGACGGTCGGACGGAGGTGAACGCGCCCGGTGCCCGTAACGGCCGTGCTCCATGCGCCGTTGTCGTCCTGAGAGCGGGCGAAATAGGTTACCGTCCCGACTGGGAAGCCGCTGGTGTCCACTCCGGCCAGCTCCCAATCGGTCGCGCCGACCTGCGTCCCGGTTCCCAGAAGGGCATCGCTTGCCAGGTCGAACGTCCCGTTGCCGTTGGTGTCGCGGTAGAACTCGACTTGAACAACGGTCCCGTCCACGTCATCAACGCCAAGGGCCGTCAAGGTCAGGTCCATTCCCTGCGCAACCGGATCGGGGTTGTCCGCCAGACTTGCGACGCTGGGCGGGTTGTTCACTCTCACCGTCCCGGAGGTCGCCGGCACCGGTCCCCAGGAGCCCGAGTTGTCCTGCGCACGGACGAACAACGTCTGCACCTGTGGTTCCCATCCAGTGGTGGCAACCGTCAGAGTCCAGTCATCGTCCGCCCCGCCGGCGATGTCGCCGGCGTTGGTGCCGACACCGATCAGGGAGTCGAGTCCGATGTCCAGGACACCGTTAAAGTTGGTGTCCCGGTAGAACTGCACGCCCACAACGGTGCCGTCCAGATCGGTCGCATCCACTGCCGTCAGCGTCAGGCTTGCGCCGCGTGTGACCGGGTCTGGCGCCGCCATCAAGGAGTCGACAAGGGGACGCCGATTGACGTAGCCGACGGTGCTTGCGCTGTCCTCAGGACGCGTGAAGTTCCCGGTGTTATCCCGCGCCTGAGCGAAGTAGGTGTGCAGGCCCCCGGTCCAGGTAACCGGTCCGAGGAACGCCCAGCCGTTTCCAGAAGTGGTGTCGATGCCCAGCAACTGGTCGACGGCCGGGTCGAGCAGGCTGTTGCCGTTGGCGTCGCGGTAGAAGTAAACGGCATCCACCTGTCCGTCGACGTCATAGACGTCGCTCGCCTCCAGCCTTATGGTCGCGCCCTGCGTGATCGGGTCAGGCGAGTCATTGAGCTGGCCGACCACCGGCAGCCGGTTCACCACGGCACTGGTAGCCGCGAAGCTCCAGCCGCCCATGTCGTCCTGGGCGCGGGCGAAGTAGACAAGGCTGTCCGTGGCGACCGGGAAGCTTATGGACCACCCGTCCCCACCGACGGTGTCGGAACCGATCACCTGGTCGAAACCGTCGTCGAACTTGCCGTTGTTGTTGCTGTCGCGGTAGAACTGCATCCGCACTACGCTGCCGGCCGGATCGGTGTCGTAAACGCCGGTCGCCGTCAGCGTAAGGGTGCCGTTCACCGGTATCGGGTTAGGCGACGGAGTCAGGGTCTCCACCACCGGCCGTCCGTTGACAAAGCCGGTCGCCGAGACGACCTCGCTCCACGCGTCGTCGTTGTCCTGTGCCCGGGCGAAGTAGAGCGCACTGCCCGGATCCCAGTCCACGACCTTCATCAGCGAGTAGTCGCTTCCCTCGGCCGTGGTATTGACGCCGAGGAACTCATCCGTCCCCAGATCGAGGGCACCGTTGTTGTTGCTGTCGCGGTAGAACTCAACCTGCTGGATCGTTCCGTTGGCATCCTGCACGTTAGCGGCGACCAGCGTCAGGCCATACCCCTGAGTAACCGGATCGGGGCTGTCCTGAAGCCCACCCACGATCACCGGCGGCGGATTAGTCACGGTGCCCGACTGGAGGGCACTGTGGCTCCAGCCTCCGCGGCTGTCCTGCGCGCGGGCAAAGTAGGTGTGATCGCCGACCGCCCAGGTCACGGGGCCCGCCCACTGGTACACGAGCCCACCGTTCTGCACACCGATGAAGCTGACCCCGTCTGGGTCGAGCTGCTCGTCGATTCCGACATTCAGCGAACCATTGCCGTTGGTGTCGCGGTAGAACTGGACGAGGGTGATAGCATCGCCGTCGGGATCGCGGAGACCGGTAGTCTCCAGCACCAGCGTGCTCCCCTGGTCGACCGGGTCGTAGTCGCCGGCGCTGTTCTCGTCCGCAAGCGCCTCGATGCCGCTCCAGAACTCGACGCCCGAAGCCGGATGGGCCGTGAACAGATCGGGGGCCTCGTCGCCGCCGATCACAACGGCCAGCGCCACCGCGGGGTTGGCTCCAACGGCATAGTTAACGGTCGGTGCGAACTCGCCGCCGCCATTGTTCAACAGAACCGAAACGTCGCCGGAGGCGGAGTTAGCAACCAGCAGGTCTGGTCGCGTGTCCGCATCCAGGTATGCGCTGCTGATTGCGACCGGCGTGTTCCCGACGGGCAGCACGGCTCCCGGCATGAACGCTCCGGTGCCGTCGCCAAGCATGATGGTGACGTTGTTACCCGAAGAATCGCTCACGGCCAGATCAAGCCGCCCGTCAAGGTCCAGGTCGCGAAGCACAAGCGAATCCGGCGATGTGCCGCCGGTTGGCTGCAGCACCGGCGCATCGAATCCGCCCTGCCCGTCGCCCGCCAGCATCCAGATGCCGGGCGCTCCGGCATCCGCCACAACCAGATCCAGGTAGCTGTCGCCGTTGACGAGGCCAACGGCAACGTCGGCCGGAGCCGTGAAGCCGGCAACAGCTACGGGTGCGCCGAACATACCGAGACCCGTGCCCGGCAACACGTTCACCTGGCCGATACTCCGGTTCACAACAACGATGTCCGGATAGCCCAGTTGATCCGCATCTGCATTGCCGACGGCAACCGCGACCGGATTCGCGCCGGCGGCGTAGGCCACCTGCGGCGAGAACGTGCCGTCGCCCACGCCCAGCAATACCGAGACCGTCCCGTCGCCGCTGTTGGCCGTTACAAGATCCAGGATCCCGTCGCCGTTCAGATCGGTCGCCACCACGTCGCTTGGGGCGGCGCCAACGGCGTACGGCACACGCGCGTCAAAAGTGCCGTCGCCATGCCCAAGAAGAACCGAGACGGTGCCCGCGCCCGACTCCGCCACGGCGAGGTCGATGCGGTCATCGTCGTCAAAATCTCCGTAGGCAACCGCAACCGGCCCTGCTCCGGTCGCTGAAGTTTCGGAGTCGCTCACGTCAAAGGTCCCGCCGAAGACCGGCCGGCCGTTGACGACTCCGTCGAACACAGCGACGTCGTCGGACCACTCGCCGTAGTTATCCTGCACTCTGGCGAAGTAGCGATGGTTGCCGGAAGGCCACATAACCACGGCGCTGAGCGACCACCCGTCGCCGCCGAAGCCGTCCGTGCCGATAAGTTGGTCGACGCTCTGGTCCAGGATCCCATTGGCGTCGGCATCGCGGTAGAACGCGACGTGATCGACCGCTCCGTAGGCGTCGCCGACGCCGAGCGCCGTCAAGGTAAGCGACGAACCGGCGGTGACCGGATCAGGGGAGCCCGTCAGGCCGCTGATGATCGGCCGGATATTGCGGACGTGAGTGCGCCCGCTGACCTCCTCGCTCCAGTAATCGTTGGAGTCCTGCGCCACGGCAAAGAACCTCTGCGTGCCCGGGGAGAACTCCACCGTCGGGAAGAAGGAGGAGAAGCTCGGGCTCTCCACCCAGTCGCGGTCCTCGATAAAGAACTGCCAATCGTCTCCGTCGGTGGTTCCGAATCCGGCCAGGTCGCCCATGTTGACGCCGTAGCCGAGGAACTGATCCGTCTCCGGTTCGAAGATGCCGTTGTAGTTCATGTCGCGGTAGAACTGAACGCTTCGCACGTCCGACCCGGCGCCATTGGTGCCGCCGCGCACGTCCACGGCCGTCAGCACCAGCCAGTCGTGCTCATAGACCTCTTCGGCCCAGATCGGCTCTCCCGCGTCCCAGCTTCCGTCGGCGCTGTCGTCGCGGAACAGCAGGTTGCCGATTATGCCGGCAACGCTATCGTCCGTGCTCCACACGCCGTCGCTGCCATCGGTCACCTGGATCTCCTGCACGGCGTGGTATACGCCGTCGGCGTCGATGCCCGCATCGGCCCAGATATCCGTCCCGGAGGAGTAAACGTTGCCGGAGATTCCCGCCGCGTCGGCGGCCGTGTTCCACAGACCGTCGCCGCCGTCCCAGATCTGCGTTTCGCCGGCGTCGTAGAGCCCGTTGCTGTTGGCGTCGTGCCAGATCTCTTCGGCCCAGTTGAACTTCGCGTCGCCGTTGGTATCCTCGAATATGTAGGTTCCCTGCGTGCCGACGGGGTTGCCCACTATCGCGCCCAAGCCGGCGGCGTCGCTGATGTCATACTCCCAGTCATAGACGCCGTTGGAGGAAAGGACGCCCGCGCTGCCGTCCTGCCACAGGTCCTCTCCCGGATCCCACCGACCGTTGAAGTTCGCATCGTTGAACAAAACGTCGCCGCGGACACCGTGGTCACCGGGGGCCAGCACTGGCCCGCCGTCCAGCACCAGGGCGTCGTCATCGATATTGGTGTGGCCGGCAATGACGCGCCTGTAGATGCCATCGACCTGCAGGGCCGCGACAGACGGGGCCTCGTTCACAAACGTGGCCTTGGCCCTGCTCGCAGTGCCCTGGTCGTCCGTGGCCTGAGCCCAGTAGATCCTGGACACATCGCCGTCGAACGGCCCGGAGAAGCTCCAGCCGTCGCCTCCGTCCGTATCGACCCCCAGCAGGACGTCGTCGGTGCCGGGATCGGTGGGATTGAATACGCCGTCGCCGCCGTCCGCGTAGAACGCGACCGATGCGGCGAAGCCGTCAACGTCCTGCACGCCCTTGGCCGTCAGAACGAGCGTGTCGCCCGCGTCTATGTCCGACCGGTTTGCGTTCAGCGTCCAGATAAGCGGGCGCTGGTTGTAGGCGACGGTCAGGGATTCGGTCGCACTGTACCCTTCGTACTCCGGATTGTTGATCGGGTCATAGCGATTATCGTGTGCGCGGGCGTAGTAGGTGACCTCCATCTGGGCGTGGTAGCCCGGAAGCACCGAGTAGCGCCCGCCGAAGTCGAACGGCAGACCCGCCTGCGCGATCTCCGCGTCGTAGGGATCCAGACTCAACGGGTTCGAGGTCTGGTATGGATCGGCCTCGTTCAGCGTGGCGATATTGAGCTTCTCGCCCACGACAAGGTTGGCAAGCCCATCGCCGTCGAAATCGCCTGCGAGTAGCGCGCCCGGCGAATCGAACGGACCGTCGAACGCGTAGTCGGTGATATGATACGCGGAGAACGGCGCGTCGAAGTCTCCGGTATACATGTACTCGTGCACGCCGAAGTTGGCCGAATGCCCGCCTTCATTCAGGAAGATGGACAGCGACCCGTTGGCGTTCGTCGTCACCAGGTCCATGTAGGGATCGCGCGGAGCGGCGTCGCCCTCTTCGGCCTCGACGCTCCCCTGCGCCCACCACCATCCGGGCGTTCCGTAAGTCTGCCGCGTGGTGTCGGCGTCTATGTTGTACGTGACAAGGTCCGTCGGCGACCCATTGGTCAGGTATGTGCCCGGGTGCATGTCGGCCCAGAGGTCTTCGCCTGGATCCCAGAAGCCCGACGAATCCTCGTCGTAGTAGTAGACGTTCCCCTGAATGCCGACCGTCCCGTCCGGCACGCGCCAATCGTCTACGTTGTGGATCGGCGTGTCGATCCCATCGTCATAGACGTTATCGCCGTTCTGATCGGCCCAGATGCCCTCGCCGTAGTCCCAGGTATGGTTGCCGTTGATATCGTAGAAGTAGACGTTGTCCTGGGTGTCGGTGCCGTTGCCCAGGATGTCCCAGAACGGATACGTATACGTCGCGGCGTTGCTGTCGTAGACCCGGGAGTTATCCGTGATTCTCAGGTCGGTATCGTCGTCGTAACGGCTCCTGGTGCCGAAACCGTCAGCCGACCGATCCTGGTTCGGGTAGAGGCCGGCGTAGATCTCGTTCGATCCCGACATGTAGTGATTGCCGAGAAGGACGGTTACGCGGTTGTTCCTGGAGTTCGCCGTGGCGATGTCGATATCCAGCAACTCGTTGGGGACGTTGTCCCAATCGTCTTCCAGGAAGTTTGTTGCGACGATCGAGTCGCCGGCGCCGATCGGCTCGTCGGGACTGGGGGTGCGGGACTCGGCCCACACGCCCTCGCCGATGCTCCAATCGCCGTCCATATCCGCATCGCCGAAGAACACTCTACCGTGAATGCCCGTAGAGCCGTCTGGCACGTCCCAGCCGTCGCCGTTATCCGCAACCTGCGTGTCGAGACCAAGATCGTAAACGTCGTCACCGGTAAGGTCGGCCCATACGTCTTCACCGGCCTCCCAGAACCCGTTCTCGTTGGCATCCCAGAAGAAGATGTTGCCCTGAAGGGCCACGATCTCGGATCCCACGGGAACCGGCGTGTCGCCTACATCGTCAGCCGTACCGGCGAGATAGGCGGCGTCATTCGAGCTACCCTCCGACCAGATGAACTCGCCGGGGTCCCAGACACCGTTGCCGCTTGCGTCGTAGAAGTACAGGTCACCGGTGATTCCCTCCGCCAGGCCGGCCACGTTCCAATCGGAAGGATTCCATATCTGCCGGTCGGTGCCGTAGTTATAGAGCAGTTCGTTGGCGTAGTCTTCATCTGCCCAGACATCCTCGCCATCGTTGATGTCGTAGAGCCCATCTGCATCGGCATCGTAGAAGGCCAGGTCGCCCTGGATGCCGTTTGCCGGCCCACCGGGGGTGTGCAGCATCAGGTCATAGTCATTGACGTCTGCGCCAAAGCCGTAGACCCGCACGTACCACGTACCCGCCGCAAGGCCGTTGAGCGAGATAGTCTCGTTGTCCGTAATGCTGTTTGCCGTGGTCTGCAGCACGCCACCATCATCGTACAGCGCCATGTCCAGGTCGCCGTCGGCATGCGTGAACAGGATCTCCACGTAATCGGCGGCCGTACCCGCGGCACCCATGGTGAAGCTGTACCAATCCTCGTCGGCTGCCGGATCGATACTCAGGCCGTACCACGCGTTCATCGTCCCGACAGGATTCAGGCTATGCGCAGAAGCGAAATCCTCGTTCGGCTCCCATGGCTCCCCGACGGCTTCCGGCAGTATCACCGTGTCGGAATCGTCGAAAGTTGCACTGCCTATCCGAATCTCGAGGCCGTATTCGCCTTCGCTGGCCGGCGAACCGGCGTATTGACCGGTGATCGGGTTGAAGGGAGGATCCCCGAACAGTCCGCCGATGCCGATGTAATAATTACCCGTCTCCGGAAGCTGGGGCACGATCAGGATGTTTGAATCCGGGACCTCCTCATCCATCTGAATGCCGGCGATCAGCAGCCCGTTCTCATCATAGAGGCCAATGTCGGCACTGATTGGGTCGCTGACTCCGGGCCGATACGGAACGGGATGCAGAGTGATCTCCAGGTACTGACCCTCTTCACCGGTGAGCCGGTACATATCGATATCGGTACCGAAGATACTCGGGTTGTAGTAGGGTCCTTCTTCCGCGTAGATGCTCACCGGCGTATCGCCCAGACGGTACGTGAATGCCGCCCCCAGCTCTCTATAGCCGTAGATCACATGCTGGTCGCTCGCACCGGTGATACCCGTCTCCGTCGCCCGGCCTATCACACCGCCGGCGTCGCCAAAGAAACCGGTCCCGTCGTTCCACAGGAAGAGCGGACCGTCGAAACCGACAGTAGCCAGGTCGACGTCGCCGTCCTGGTCCAGGTCGGCGGCCACTATGTCCTCCGGCGCTACGCCCGGACCGGGCAACACATAAGAGGCGTTGATCGCGAAGGCACCCGTACCGTCGCCTAACAGGACGGCAACCGCCCCCTCGGTGCCCTGCAGAGGATCGGCGAGGGCGTCATCGCGAGAAGCGGCCGCCGCCACGTCGAGGATGCCGTCGCCGTTCAGATCGGCCACGGCCAGTGCCTGGGGATAGATGCTGTCCGTGCTGCCCCACCGCAGGTCATAGGTCGTCTCCGTGGCGAAACCACCCGCCCCGTCGTTCAGGAGCACGGAGATGCGGTCCGTCGCGGAGTTGGCCGTAACGATGTCGGCGTAGCCATCGCCGTCGAAATCGCCTACCTGAAGATCGGTCGGCTCATACTGCTGATACGGGTTGCCGGCGGGCGGAGCCCCAATGGGCACAAGGCTGTCGGCCGCGAACTGTCCGCTTCCGTTGTTCAGGAGCACAACAACCATATCCGGCCCGAGAGTGGCCGTCACGTCAACGGTGGCGGCAACGTCCAGGTCGCCGTCCAGATCAAAGTCCGCCTGCGCGAGCGCAGTGATGGCCCACGATGGCGTGAACTCCCAGTTGTACCCGTCCGCGCCGTCGAAGTCCGTCCATCCGTCTGTGGGCGAACCGTAGTCGGGCATGTCGGCTGGCGGATCCCAGGCGCTGAAGACCACGTTGCGTATGAAGCCGTCCGCATCGGCCACGCCCAGCGCGTCCAACACAATCTGCTCGTCGACAGCATTGGTCACCGGCGTATTGACCACTTCGTCCAGGCTGGGATTCTGGTTGAGAGTCCAGACCGCCTCGCTGACGTTGCCCTCGGTGTCCTCAGCAACAGCGAAATAGACCGGGCTGACGTCGGGGTCCCAGGTTGCCTGAACGGTGAGCTGCCATTGCCCGCCTCCCAGGTCCACGCCGGAGCCCAGGAGCTGGTCCTGAACCGGGTTGTAATGCCCGCTGTCGAACACGTCCCTGTAGAAGAGCACGCTCGTCACAGCGCTGTCGGTATCGGCAACACCGGACGCCACGAAAGTAACGTACTCGCCCTGAACGATGGGGTTGGGGTCGTTGGCTACGGCTGCGATGGTCGGCCGCTGGTCGACATGGCCGGTCGTGAACGGACCCAGCGCGCCGTCGTCGTCGCTGGCCCGCGCGAAGTAGTCGCCCACCGTCCATTCGACGGTGCCGGTCCAGGTCCAGCCGTTGCTGCCATCTGTATCTCTGCCCAGGAACTCGTCGGCCGCGTCCCAGGTCCCGTTGTTGTTCGTATCGTGGAAGAACTCCACGTAGTTCACGAGACCGTCCGGATCAGCCACCCCGCCGGCAATGAGGGTAAGGGTGTCGCCCGGCGAGACGGCGTCGGGGTCCCCGGTCAGAGACCCGACGGTGGGCAATGCGTTGACGGTGCCGGTTGTCACCGCCGCAGCGCTGGTCTCCCCCGCCGAGTCTTCCGCCTCCGCGAAGTAGTACCATAGCCCGGCTCCCCAGTTGGCTGGAGCCTGCACGCTCCAACCGCCCGCAGAACTGGTGTCGGAACCGACGATAGTGTCGGTCCCGGGGTCAAAGACGCTGTCTGCGCTGCGGTAGAAGTCGACCTGGACGATGTTTCCCCCATCCGGGTCGATCACGTTGTTCGCCGTGAGAACAACGTTGCTGCCCTGGTTCACCGGGTCCGGAGTGTCCGTCAGTGACTGGATGACGGGCGCCGCCAGCAAAAGGCGGCTCTCCAGCTGTTCGACCCCAAGAGTGACTTTGCGTGACTTCCCATGCTTCCGATTCCGATCCCTCGCCGTTTCGTTCATCTTCGCACCCCAATACCCCAACGTGCCGAAGTGTTCCGCGAATGACCTAACTCTTTTTGTTTCTGCAAGGCCCGCCGCCTGAAAAGACGAACGAAGTGCCCCACAGATGAACTCTTTGGTCTGCACCTCCTGAATGACCCCTGGGGGATTAGCCCATTACGACCCCAATACCCCAGAACGCAAAGTCTTATACGCCAAAACCGTACGCAAGTCAAGCCTTTTCCCGTGGTTTCCTCAGTGTTTCTCCGGCACTTCCCTAAGCAACCCCGCGGCAGTGGGGTCCCGCGACAGCCCTTGTTGACATACAACAACTGCACTGCCAGCCGGATACGATAGACTCGGGCATGCCATTCACCGCCCTGAATCCACGGCCCCCGGCCCGGACTTATTGGTTCTCAGATGAGGACCTTGGCACCCAAGAACTCATCCTCTTGATGCCCCGACTGGGCACTCCCGATAGTTGAGAACGCAATGACGCACCGTCGCCTGATCGCCACTCGCAGCAAAGGACCAGGCCTGTGCACTGGGTGCAGTGGAACGTTCGATCAGTGCCGGGCAGCCTGCGTCGCACGCGAGATCGGTGAGAACTCCGGCATCAGCTTCGCGGCGCACATCCTCCGGAATCCGGCACTTCGGACCGCTCAGACGTATTCGACCCGGAAGTCGCCGTCGGCATAGGGCAAAACTTCCAGCCCAACGCTAACTTCCCCGAGGCTCAGCTTTGCGAAGTCATCGGCGTAGAGACCGAATGCGTTTCCGCCGTTGTCCGTCTCAAAGGCGGACATCTTGACCTTCTTGAGCAGGTCACCGACCGTGACGTTGGCGCCGGCACGGAACCAGCCGCCGCCTCCGCTGCTCGCCTTGATGTCCAGCTTGCCCAGATCACCGGCAACCTGCAGGTCTCCGTCAAAGTCGCCACCTTTGATCTGGAGCTTGCTCAGGTCGCCGCCGATGCTGATCTCCGCGCGGACATCTGCGCCTTTGGTCTTGAGCTTGCCCAGATCACCGTCTACGTCGACTTCGCCGCCGAAGCTGGCACCGGTGGCCTTGAGCTTGTCGAGGTCGCCCCCGATGTCGAGCTCCGATCCGAAGCTGCCGTCCATCTTGATCTTGCCGACGTGGCCTGCAGTGGTCAGGCTGCCGCCGAAGCCGCCGCGCTTGATCTTGAGCGAGCCCACCGACTCCCCCGCTCCCAAGACGCTGATGTCGCCAGTCACGGAGCCGCCCGAGACGGATACCTTGTCCAGTCTTCCGGCGATCTCGACCGTGCCGCCCAGGTGGCCGTTCTTGATCTGGAGCTTGCCCAGGCTACCCCCGATGTCCAGCCTCGATCCAAAGCCACCGGCCAGCTTCATCTTCTCCACGTGACCGGCCGTGACCAGGTCACCGTGGTATCCTTCGGACTTGTTCTTGAACTGGCTCAGCGAGACGCCCGTGCCCGGCTCCGTGCCTCCGATAAGCACGTCCCCTAGCGCGTCGCCGTCCACCTGGATCTTCCGCGCGTAACGGGTGAGGTATACGGCTGTCCCGTCGGTCGTGTCGCCGTCTCCGTCCATGTCGGTGTCGAACGCAAACTCGCCCATCGTCTGGCCGTTCAGATCGTGACCCGTTATGCCGCTCTTGAGCTTGATGTCCTTGATGGGGGCATCGGCGGCGATGAAGGCGATGTCCGCCTTCGAGCCGGACCGGCCGTCCTTGACGGACGCGGCGATCCCTGTGCCTCCCTCGGAATGAAGCAGCAGGCCGAGTCCGTACATCGAATCACTGCCGGTGAGCTTCACGTAGTAGACGGCTCCATACGTGAACGTCACCTGGACGTTGTTCAGACTAAGGTCCTCGCGGGCGTAGACGTCTACGTAGGCATCCGAAGCCGGGTCGTCGATCCGGCCCATGTAGCGCTGGCCGATCACGACCTCCGTCGAGGCAACGTTGCTCCACTCGGAGTCGCTGTCCTGTGCCCGGGCGAAGAAGGTGTAGGTGTCGTCCGCCCATCCGGACACGTCGACGGCATACCACCAATTCGCGTCGTCTTGAGATCCGTCACCCAGGTAGGTATCGGTGCCCGCCTGGAACACGCCGTCACCGTTGGCATCGAGATAGAAGGCGACGCTTGCCACCGCGTCGTCGTCGCTCACATCCTGGGCGATCAGCGTCGCATTCCCCGAACTGAGCCAGTCCGTCATGGAATCGATGGTCGGAGCACTGTTCAGGACTGTGCCGGTAGTGGAGACGGGATCGCTGTAAGCGGAGTAGTTGTCGCGGGCCCGGGCGAAGAAGGTTTGCGATGCCCCGGCCGGCCAACCGCCGCTGGATCCTGTCCAGTTCCATCCGCCGTCACTGCTGGTATCGGTGCCAAGCAGCTGGTCGCTGGCCGTTTCGAGCGTTCCGTTGCCGTTCGAGTCCATGTAGAACTCAACTGCCGCCACGGTTCCGGCGCCGTCGGGGTCATCCACGCCCTGCGCCGTAAGCGTCACGTCGTCCGGACGGCTGACGGTGCCGGGTGATATGTCGAGAGACGTGATGGTCGGAGGCTCGTTGCTGGCGCCATCCGTAAACTCGAAGGCGCCGATGTCCGCGTAGTCCGGGGTGCCCGCTCCGTCATTGGTTGTCAGAGGATCGTCGAAGCGCGGGCTGCCCTCGAAATCGGTCGCCGGCGCTGCGTCACCGTCGGCCGCGTCGATGGCCGGTGAGTCGGGCTGGAGATGGAAATCGCCGGAGCCGGCGGCAATGAAGTCCGGGTTGCTGTCGGAATTCGTCGAGTTATAGGAGAAATCCGCTCCCAGGAACGCGAAGATCTCGTCGTCGCCGTCCATGATGATGCTGTGGCGGATCGTCAGGTAGGAGTCGCTGCGCAGCATGATCTCGTCGTTGGGGAACAGGGGCGACGATTCGTTGTTCCAGAGGATGCAGTTGCTCATGGTGAACACGCTTCCCGGGGAGTAGAGCGCTCCACCGCAGGAACCGGCCGTGTTGCCGTAGATGGTGTTGTTGGCGAAGATCGGTGAAGCCGAGTTCACGTAATTCGCTCCCCCGAACAGGGAGTTGTTGTCGGTCATCACGTTGTTGATGATGGTCGGCGAGCCGCCTCCGACGTAGATGCCGCCGCCATTGAGCTCGGCCGTGTTGCCCGTGATGATGCAGGAGGTGATGGTCGAATCGGACGAATCGAGGTTGATGCCGCCGCCTTCGGCCGCCGAACCGTTGCGTATGGTGAAGCCGCTGATCGTGCCGCCGTCGAAGTTGTCCATCTCGACGACGGAGTCGCTCCCGCCCCCGTCAATGATGGTCACGAGCGCGCCGGCGCCCTGCAGTGTGAGCCCGTCCAGGTCGGAGTCCAGCGAGATGTTCTCGTTGTAGGTCCCCGCGGCAACCATGACGGTGTCGCCCCCGTCGGCCGCGTCGAGCCCTTCCTGAATCTCATCGAAGTGGTCAACTCCCCAGCCGGGCGTGGCGGCCGTGAAGTCGTCGTCCACGTACATGGTCGCTCCGCTGAGCAGCAGGCGCCGCTCCAGCCTATCCAGATTGAGCAGTGATTTGCGATGAATGCGATGCATAAGCTCTGCCTCGAATCGGCGGCGCGCCGTCTGCGCGCCTGTGTGTCTAAGACTGCTACACGGCGACAAGGAGAGCGCAGCTCCCTTTCGTCCGTTGGGTAGCAGATGTCCTTCTGCCCGCCTCTCGACCACGCTGCCGTCCCTGCGGGCAAATCCCTCACGTTGATGTCATTCAGGTCCGGCTAACCTTCCCGCAAATCTCAAGCCGTGCATCAGACTGCAACGGATGCAACCTGCACCTGTTCCCTGACTTGTGGGCGATTCTACCGGAATGCGGAGGCCCAAAGCGATACTGCACCACGCACCCGGCAGTGGGGAATCAGATGGTCTCCGCCGGTTGAACCTCCCACGCGGCAACGGTATCATCCTGCCTCTTCGAGCGGGAGGCAGCCGCGGGCATGTCACGCTACGTGCATGGGTACGACGAGCGAGAGAGCATTCGCCTTCAGGACCAGGCTTCCACACTGGTCGATTTGCTGCACGCGGACACGCGTTACCCCGCGGGAAGCGTGATTCTGGAGGCGGGCTGCGGCGTGGGCGCACAAACGGTCCCGCTGGCCGCGAACAGCCCCGAGGCATCCTTCACCTCCGTAGACATCTCGGCAGAATCGCTGAGGAAAGCACAGGAAAGAATCACGGCCGAGGGGCTGGCGAACGTCTCCTTCCTTCAGGCCGACATCCTATCCCTGCCCTTTGAGCCGGCCTCCGTCGACCACGCGTTCGTCTGCTTCGTGCTCGAACACCTCGCGGAACCCGTCGCCGCTCTTATCCACCTGAAACACATTCTGAAGGCCGAGGGGACGATCACCGTAATCGAGGGAGATCACGGATCGGCCTATTTTCATCCCGACTCCGACGCCGCCCGGCGAGCCATCGCGTGCCAGGTCGAACTCCAGCGACGCGCGGGCGGCAACGCCAACATCGGCAGGCAGCTTTATCCCTTGCTGCGCCGAGCCGGATTTCAATCCGTCAGCGTCTCGCCGCGCATGGTCTACGCGGACAGCAGCAGACCGGCGATGGTCGAAGGGTTCACCAGGAACACCTTCACCGCCATGGTCGCGGGGGTGCGCAACGCCGCCATCGAAGCCGGCCTGGTCGACGCACACGACTTCGACGAGGGAATCCGCGATCTGTATCGGACGGCAGAGGAGGACGGCGTGTTCTGCTACACGTTCTTCAAGGCCACCGCGAGTTGAGACATCGGTACGCCGCCGTGTCGAGACCGAGGGGAGCACACAAACGGGAACTGGTCCGCGCGGGACGGCCCACTCGGCTCGCGGCGACGGCACCGACCCGTTCAGCCGCATGGACCGGGCGACGGCTATGTTGCCCCCCGGTCAGCCCCTATCCCTCGGAAGCATCCTTCCGCAATTGTTACGTACTCGTTACGAACGGATCGGCAGCCGTCGGCTATTATGGATTGCCGGGAGGCGAGACGGCAATTGCGGACGAAACGCAGTTTCCGTCCCCATGGAACTTTCGCCGGAGACAGACGTCTAAAGCAATGACCGGCCCGGCGGGACGGGCAGCCGCCCGACCTGCGGGTGGCTCTCTACGAGTACGGCAAGAGCTCCATCCCCGCCGACGAGGGCCACATGCGCATGATTCTGCCTCTGACCACGAACCTGGACAAGGTCTCCGAGGAGCTCTTCCTTCTCGAGACCAACGGAGGCGAGGAGTACTGCGGCATGGTCATCCAGGCCGCAGTCAAGAACCTGCAGTGGAGCGAGTCCAGGGATGACTTGAAGCTCATTTTCATCGCCGGGAATGAGCCGTTTACTCAGGGAACGGTCCATTACGTCGACGCCTGCAAGGCGGCCATCAACGAGGGCATTATCGTGAACACCATCCACTGCGGCAGCGACCAGGCCGGCGTGGACGGCAAATGGAAGGACGGCGCGCTGCTGGCAGACGGACGCTACACGTGCATCGACAAGGATCGCGCCATCGTGCACATCGACGCGCCGCAGGATGCCGAGATTGCCCGTCTGGGCGTCGAGCTTAACGCCACCTACATCGCCTACGGAAGCGCCGGCGCCGAAGGTCTCGCTCTGCAGAAGAAGCAGGACGCCAATGCCATGGGCGTGGCCGCCGCCAGCAACGCGATGCGGCAGATGTCCAAGGCGTCCGGCCAGTACCGCAACTCCCGGTGGGACCTGATCGACCGGCTGAAAGAGCCTGAGGCCAAACTCGAGGACATTGACGAGGAGGCACTGCCCGAAGAGATGCGCGGAATGACTATGGAGGAGAAGAAGGCGTACGTGGAGGGCAAGGCTGCACGGCGTGCGGAGATTCAGGAGAAGATCCGGAAGCTGGGCAAAGAAAGGGAAGCCTACGTGGCCGAGGAGCGCAAGAAGTTGGCCGAGAAGACCGGCAAGGAGACGCTGGACGAGGCGATCATCAAGATCGTCCGCACCCAGGCCGCGGCCCGTGGCTTCACGTTCGAGAAGATCGGCGAATAGCGCATGGCCTGGACGGCCCGGCTCCACCCCCGGGCCGGGCTTCCCTCCTGTCGGGGTCGGCTCGGCCTGAGACGTCCCTGGGGCTTCGGCGGGCAAGACGTCGGGTACACGGTTTCCTTGCCGCGCTGGGTCAACGCTCAATCCACGGGCGGGACTACAGGCTCCCAGAGGACGGAGGCCTCGCCCAGCAGCGTTCCAGTCGCGAAAGCCAGGTCCACCTTCGCGATCTGATATTCGCCTTCCGCGGCGATCAGGGCCAGCTCGGCCTGTCCCAGCCGTGTCTGTGCGTCTAGCACATCGGTCGAGGTCCGCAGGCCAAGGCCGAACTGTCGCTCCTCGGCCTCCAGATTGCGCCTGGCGAGCGCGGCACTCGTGCGGCTGGCCTGGATGCGCTGCCAGTTCGCCTCGAGCTGGTCGACGGCGTTGGCCACATCCTCCTGGATCTCGAGACGGCGCAGCTCGCGCGTGGCCAGCCGCTGGGCGCGGACAAAGATGGACTGCCGCAGCCGGCTCTCCGCGGCCTTGTTGCCGAGAGGAAGGACGAACTGCAGACCGAACCGGTGATCATCGAAGCGCCGGTCAAGAAGCAGGTCGAACGAGTCGTTCAGCGTCGGCCCCAGGCCGTTCACGTTGTAGGTGTAGTCGAGAGCCAGGACAGGCAGCGCCTGGTTGCGGTTGTAGCTAACGTTGCTGGCATCCTGCGCGATCTGCAACTCCAGTTCGAGCATCTCCATGCGGTTCGCCAGGGCCGCTTCGGTCAGCGCGTCGGAGTCCAGCTCGTAGGGTACTGCCACTGGTTCCGTCGCCGGGACAAGGGCCGTCGCGCTACGCACGCCCAGACCCGGCTTGTTCAGCACACGCTTGAGTTCCCTCTCGCGGTCGCGCAGCTCGTTGTTGGCCACGATCACGGCCTCGACACGTTCCGCGACGCCGGCCTGGGCCCGGACGATCTCGACTTCCGGCAGCACGCCGGCCGAGACCATGCGCTGCGCCCTCTCCAACTGCGCCACGGCCAGATCATATTCGTTCTTGCGCACTTCCAGTGCCCGCCGTGTGGCATGCAGCCGCCAGTAAAGGCGGTCCACGGCCGCGATCACGAGGATCACCTCCATGCGCGTGCGCGCCTGCACGATCTGCGACTGGTAGCGCGCGATCCGGATGGCGTGGGTGTTGGCACGGATGCCTGCGCCCCGAAGAAGAGGATGGCTCAAGGAAAAGCTGAAGTCCGAGGTATAGCTCGGATTCAGTGTGGCGAAGACATTGTTGGTCTCCGTGCGCGCGACGGGCAGATCGAACACAACGGTGCCCCCGGTGCGCAGCGGAATCGTGACACCTACGTCGGTGGCGAAGTGGTCGACCTCCGATGCCTCGAGGGTGGTTGAGGTCGGCGTCTCCGTTCGGGCGCTGGCCGCGCTGGCGAAGAGGGAGGGCTCGAAGCGCGCCTCGGCCTCACCGACGGCCTCTGCCGCAATGGTTGGATTAATGAGCTCCACCAGCAGATCCAGGTTGTTTCGCAACGCGACGGTCCGGCATTCCTCCAGGGTCAGATCCAGCCTCTCGGCCGACTGCCCGACCCCGACGGCGGGCATATGCGCCGCCGGCTCCTCTTCGGACGCCGCCTCCAGCCGGAGGGGCATTATGCACCGGAGCGCGTCCATTTCCTCGTTGTTCAGCATCCCGGCCTCGCGCCCGACGCTCGCGCATCCGCAAAGATAGGCACAGCACAGCGCCAGCACGCCTGCGCAGGCGAGTTGTCTATTCATGGCGGAGCGCCTCGATTGGGTCCAGACGTGCGGCTTTGATCGCGGGTACCATACCGAACACAACCCCCACCGCAGCCGCAAAGCCGAAGGACACCCCAATGGCCCAGAGCGGTATGTATGCCCTGTCCAGTTTAGCCTCGGGGATGCCGGCCATAACCCCCGTCAACGCCCGCCCGAGAAGAACCCCGACCGCGCCGCCGAAGAAGCAAAGCACCACGGCCTCAACCAGAAACTGCATCAAGATGGCGGCCGGCCGGGCACCCACCGCCTTACGCAGGCCGATCTCCCGCGTGCGCTCGGACACCGATACGAGCATGATGTTCATGATGCCCACCCCGCCCACCAGCAGGGAGATGCCCATGATGCCGCCCGCAGCAATGGTTATGGCCATCGCGATGCGGTTGAACTGCTGCAGATACTGCTCGATCACCTCCATCCGAAACGTATCCGGATCGCCGGGCTGCAGATCCCGGACACGCCGCAGGTAGAAGCGGATCTCCGCCCGGGCCTCCTCGCTGAGTTCGGCCGACTTGCTGGTAGCGATGACGCCCATCCACGGTTGGCGCGTCTTCCACAGAAGGCTGAACGGGATGCAGACCTCCATCGCGCTCTGACCGGTCTTGAACATGGAAGACTCCAGATGCGGGGCTACGACGCCCACGATCCGGTGCCACCGCTGGCCGATCAAGACCGACTCTCCGATGCAGTCGCGCTTGAGGCGCAGCTCGTCCCGGACCTTGGGCGTAAGCAGGCAGACAGGACGAGCCTGCGCTTCGTCCACCGCAGTGAACGGACGCCCGAGCTGCACCGACCGGTTCTCGATTCTGTGCCAAGAAGGCACGATGCCAAGAACGCTGACGTCTTCGACGGACCGGCCAGCCGCCGTCACCGTGTCTGTGAATGAGGCCAGGGGCGTGACTTCATCGACCGAGGGACAGTGGGCTTTCAGACCTTCGAGCTGTTCTGGCGTGAAACGAATGACGTTCCAGCCCGCATACCGGAACTTCCCCTCCTGCGGCCGGTGCGGGAGTATGTAGATCTTGTTTGTGCCGAGGGACTCGAACTCAGACAGGATGTTCCCTTGCAGCCCCGTCAGCACGGCGATGACCGTCGTCACCGATGCCACCCCGATCACGATGCCGATGGTCGTCAGCGCGGATCGCATCTTGTTGGCCCATATCTGTCCCAGGGCCAGCCGCGCGCTCTGGACCAACAAGCGCGCAAAACGGAAGATGGGCCTCAGCAGGATCATTGTGGCGCCTCCTGCCTTGCACTGTCGTCCCCTTTTCCCGCGGCCGGCACAGCCGGCGGCACGCCTGACTCCGCGGCAAGCCCCGCCGCGAGAGTCGGATCCTCGGACATCGGCATGTCGGACCGTATCTGGCCGTCCACCATATGGATGACGCGTTCCGTCCGGGCTGCTACGCTCGGCTCGTGCGTCACAAGGATGATGGTCTGCCCCTCGGCGTGAAGCTGGTCGAAAACATCCAGGATCTCGGAACTGGTGGCGGTGTCCAGGTTCCCGGTCGGTTCATCGGCCAGTAGGATGGCCGGGCTGTTCACCAGAGCCCGCGCAATGGCGACACGCTGCTTCTGGCCGCCGGATAGCTGGTTCGGCCGGTGCCGTGTGCGATCCGCCAGCCCCACGCGCTCGAGCGCGGCCCGGGCCCGTTTGTGTCGGCCCCACCAGCCGGTGTCCGCGTAGATGAGCGGCAGTTCCACGTTCTTCAGCGCCGACTGCCGCGGCAGAAGCTCGAAGGACTGAAACACGAAGCCGATGCGCTCGTTGCGCACGCGCGCCAGGGCGGACCCGCTCATGTCGGTGGTACGGCGTCCGTCCAGATCGTATGTGCCCGACGTGGGGCGGTCGAGGCAGCCGATCACATTCATCAGCGTGCTCTTGCCCGAGCCGGACGGCCCCATCACCGCCAGGTACTCGTTGGGCGCCACGTCCAGATCCACTCCGTCCAGAGCGTTGATGCGCTCGACGCCCATCTTGTAAACCTTGGTGACGGCTCGGAGGCGGATCAGCATGCTGGCGGGATCTGGCGACATGACCTACCCTTCGCCGGACGGCTCTTCGTCGTCGCCGTTCCCGGCCCTCCCGGCAGCCTCGCGCTCGTCCTGCACCTTGTCTTCGTGAGCGATGGACTCCAGCACTTTGTAGGGTCCCGCAATCACCGCATCGTCTTCGCTCAGACCGGCTTCGATGGTGGTGTGCGTCTCGTCGCTCGGGCCGATCCGCACGGGAGTGATCGCCGCCTTCCCATCGGCTACGCGGTAGACAACGGTGGCGTAAGTCTTCTCCATGTCCACGTTCGCATTGCCTTCGCGCACCTCCACCGGCAAATCGTCGACGGGACGCTCCAGCACGCACTGACTCGGGAGCTTCAGCACGTCCTTGTGCTGCTCGGCCTCGATCTTCACGTCCGCGCTGGCGCCACAGAAGACCCTGTGCCCTTCCGTGTCGAGCAGGATCTCCGTCTGGTAGTAGCGGGTACCATATCCGCCGACGTCGTGTATCAGGGCGACGGACTCGACGCTGCCGTCGATGGTCTCGTCGGGGGAGGTCTGGATGCGGGCGTGGGCGAGCTGTCCGGGGCGCACGCGTCCGACGTCCGTCTCGTCCACGCGGGCGACGAGCAGCATCTCGGACAGGTCGGCCACCTCCATTATGACCGTGCCGGGGTTATTCATGGTGCCCGGGACGACGAGCTCCCCAACCTCGGCGTAAACGCGCGTCACAACGCCGTCGATGGTGGAAGTTATCGTGGTATAGGTCAGGTTGTCGCGCGCACGGGCAATCTCGGCGTCGGCCGCTTTCAAGCGATGATCCAGCACGACGAGGTTCAGTTCAGCCGCCTTGAGCGAATGCGCCGCGGCGTCCAGTTCCGCTTCTAGAGTTTCCACCGTGGACTGGAGGGCGTCGACAGTCGCCTGACTGACGTCCCGCGTTGCAAGCAGAGAGCGCTGGCGCTCCAGGTCCCGGCGGGCCTGGGAAAGCGAGGCACGTGTGCCCTCAATGCCGGCCTTCTGCGCGGCAATCCGTGACTTCTCCACCTCGATCTGCGCCGCCTGGGCGGCCCTCTGGGCCTCGGCCGACGCCAACCCGGCCTCCAGGTCCGCCGCATTCAGGCGTACCAGCACCGAGGCGGGCACGGGTGGGGCCGTGCCCGGGTCGCCTTTGGACACGTGGTCGCCCTCCTCGAAGGGCAGTTCCACTATGCGCGCCGACACGCGCCCCCTGATGGCAACCTTGGTCCTGGGCTGAACCTCGGCCTGAGCGTCGACGAACTCCGTCAGGTCGCCGCGCTCGGGCTTCTCGACGCGCACCTGCTTGGTCTCGGCGGCGTCGCCGTCCTTGCCGCGAGCGACTCCCATGATCGCGCCGGCTGCGACCAGCGTGAGCACGATGGTGACGACAACGATGATAGCGGTCTTCATGCGCGTGCCTCCCCGCGGCCCCGTTTAGATGGCGGGACGACGGTTACCCACAGCTGCCAATCTGGGGGCCGGAGTGTAACGTCTGTCGGCCCGTCACGCAAGGGGCCGATCTGTCGTGGGCGGGATTACGGGCCGGCGAGCAAGGCCGGCGCGGTATTGGACAAGGCGGTCCTTTCCCCGGCGTTCACTTGCCCCATCGGAAGCCTGCCTGTCGTAGCCTCGCGCCAAGACGGGCTCGAGGCGTCGGATTGGGTGGTGAGAGAACGGGATTGCAGGGAACACCAGGCTAAGCTGCCAGCAGTCCTACCGCGGAGTATACCGGGTGATAGGTTCCCTGATCTGCCTCCACTCCACGTTACGCTTTGCCGCCCCGGAATCTGAAGTCCGCTTTCTTATCCGGCTCGTACCTCTCGAAGTACTCTTGGTCGTTCCTCCTCCAGACCCCATCCCACAATAGGTCATTATCAACGCCGTACTCGTTCCTGTCGCGAGCTTTGCCTCTCTTGATCGCAACCTCCAGCGAGCAATCGATCCAGACAGTGTAATCGAAGTATTCAAGAAGTCCCGGCCGGAACAAGCCGACCCCCTCGATGATCAAACGCACCCCTGTCCCGATAGATCTGACCGTGCTCGATGAGTTCGACTCCCAGTCGAAATGATGATAAGAAACCGTTCCGCCGCCGTTCTTGTAGGGAACTAAGACCTCGTGCAACAATCGCTCGTAGTCGATGGCTTCCCAGCACGAGAATGAGAGCCCCGAGTTGTTCTTGAAGAACGAGTCAACGGAGAGTATCGGAGAGTCGATCTCCGCGCTGAGTCTTGCTGCGAGGGTAGACTTCCCGGAGCCGCCAAATCCGGAGATCCCGATAAGCGATCGTACAGGAAGCCCGCTGACCGAACGCAGTAGCTGATCGAAGTTATCCATGGCCCCTGAAGTGCAATTCTACCCAACATCTCCGCCTGCCTGGCTCCACACCCGGTGCTCACGAGTCTGAATACCGCGAGAGGGCCATGATTTCAAGGGCTTTCCGCTGGCAGCTACCCGCCAGACTGACTGTCTGCCGTCATGCGGCGGCACCATCCACGCCGCCGAAGGAGAATAGGGGTGGCGGCAATGTCGGATTCCACTCCTGCTCCCCTAGCCGGGATGGCGGCGACCCAGCGGCGGCGTTCGTCAGGACTCAGGTCGGCCTCGGTCGGATGCATGGGCGGGTTCGCAACTCCGGATTGCGGGCCCGCTTTTTCTCTTCGAACGGGTTGACACCCGCCCGCCGAGCGGTTATCCTCCCCGTTGGCGCGCAAGGGGCGCCTCCGGGCCTGCGGAAAGGGCTCAGCCCACCCCCACTGTCGAATGATTGCGTCGAACCCTCTTTTCTGTCCGAGAGAGCAGGCCCCGGACGTAGTTGGAAGGAGGGTGTGCGATGGTCCGTTTTCTTCCCCCCCAGCCTGACCTCGAACACATCAAGAACGAGGCCAAGGCTCTCCACAAGGCGCATCAGCAGCGGAAGCCGGAAGTCTGCGAGGTGCTGCGCCACCTGGGTCGATTCCGCAACGCCGACAACGAGGAGATCTTCGCCGCAGGCGTCCCGCTGACCGAGGTGCAGTTCGCCCTGGCAGTGGAGTATGGCTTCAGCAGCTGGAGAGAACTGCGGGCGGCGGTCCTCAATCTCAGGCCGCCGGCAGACTACGCGGCGGACGCGGAAAACGGCGCGATGCTACTGCCGGATCCGCCGGCGGGCATCAGTGGAGCGAATCGTCTGGCCGCTGCGTACAGCATGGCACTGTCGTACCTGGGGACCTCCGCAGATTATGCGACAGTCTTGGGCGATAGCGGCCTGGCCTTTATCCTTCAGGCGGATGCGCTTCACAAGCCCTACAACACAAGCATCAACCAGCTCGACATCGGGTGGTGGCCGCTCGATCCCTGGGGTGCCATGTTGCGCCTGGAGTTCCTGGGACAAGCTTTTGGCATTCCGATGCGTCAGCTTCCCCGAGAAATGCTGGAGTACATGGCCGCCCCGGATCTTCATTACCGCAAGTACCACGAGGCGGAAGTGGCTGCCAGCCTGCGCGCTGGACGCCCGGCCGTTGCCATGGCCAGGGACACCTACGTCGTCTTCGGCGGAGACAGCGGCAACCCCCCGCTGCTCGGGCAGTTAGCCTGCACGGAAGCGGCAGACATACGACGGCTGGAGAACTTCCCCTTCGAGATCGTCGTGTTCGGCGAGCCGGGCCGGCCAATGGACCGTCGCCGGGCCGACGTGGAGGCGCTTGGCTTCGCCGTTCGCCTGGGCCGTGACGAGGTAGATTTGAGCCACCTGCCAGGAAAATCCAGCGGCAGACGATCCTGGGAGCTTTGGCTGGACCAGCTTGGCGACGCGGAGCTGTGCGGCCCGCACTTCTATCACGCCAACGTGCTTGGACACCTCAAGACCAACCGGCGCGGAGCGGCCGTGTATCTGCGCGAAATGAGCACACGCCATCTGCCGCCTGTTAGCGACTCACTCGTCGGTGCCGCGTCTGAATACGACCTGGTGGTGGCCAAGCTCCAACAGGTGAACGCCAGCGAAGATGCGCTGAGCACGCCCGCAGGCAGGCAGGAGTTGATCGCGCAGATCCGGGAGGTCATGCAGTTCGAGACCGCAGCCCTGGACCAGATGGCAGAGGCGGCCAGAGCTATGCGGTGAACGGTCTGCACTGGGCTTGTCCAATGTGTCAGGACTGAGGTCGGCCTCGGTCTGCGGCCGGGCTTCGGCGGACAGGTCGGTCGGCTTGTCCCGAGCAAGGTCGAGGGAATACGTGGGCGGCGCCTATGCTGCTCTGCGAAGTGCCTTCTCCGCCGAAGTAGCCTTCGGCTATGGAGCGTAGGAGCTTCGCTACGCAGCATGAGTAGAACTCGAACCCACGACGACCTCGGCCTTGCCGCCGATGCGACGTCGGGCAGGACGGTGTACTCTCTCTGCTGTTTACTTACCCCGTCGGAGTTCGAAACGTCGGACTGGGGTGCGGATTGGACGGGGTCGTTAATGCGTGCGCGGGCAGGGCGATGACGATGGGTTCAAGGCCAGAGTTCAGCCAGCGCCGAAGGCGCTCGGATGGAGCGATTTGCCAGGCATCCTGATTATGCAGCTTTCCTTGCTCTCTTCGCGCGTCGTACAAGATGATGACCGCCGTTGACCCAAGGGCGATGCCCCCAACCGCCTGGTGACCGGGCGATGCCATGGCGACTCCTGGGCATCACTTTGCTGCCCAAATGATGCCAGAGGCCCAGAGCAGGCCTAGAACGACGAGGATTGCGCCGACCCCCTGGTAGAAACGATGAACCCGCTCGCCCCACAACAAGCTCGAGCGGGCAGCCAGAAGCCGATAGACAACGAAATCACTTCGCAGTGCAGCGCTCACCAGTAGGAACACGCCCACAAGAGCCATCGAAATACCCCAAAGAATCTCCATCGCGTCAGTCCTTCCAATACCTGCTTGCAGAAAGCAAATTCGAGACGCGCGCTGATGGACGCCTAACTTCCTATTCTATGACAACTACCGTTTGCCGGGTGGAACCCACCCCACAACGAATCGTACGCCCGAACTGCTGCCGTGTCAAGCGGTTTGGGGCCGGGAGCTGACGCGAGGTGGCGCCGAGGCGAAGGGAGCCATCGTCTGCCCAGAAACCGAAGCCGAGTGGGACCAGACGGCATGCGGGCGCGTCCGCGTGTGGGTCGCTTTGCCGACAGCGCCTGGGACATGACGGAGGCCAGTGCCTACTCTCCGTTGCGCAGCAGGGCCCCTTACCGCCTGCCTGCAAACCGGCCCGATGAGAGTTCGAAACGTCGGAAATGGGGTCCGGTCCGTACGCGGTTGTTAACCCAGAGGGGGTTGTTCACCAGAGAGTCAGAGAGTTTTTCCGCTGATTTTCGGGTACCGAGAGCAACCCCCACGGTTGCGCTCCGCATGGCTTCGCGCCCTCGCTTCGCTCAGGGCTCCGGGATGACGCCCTTCGCCGACCTCCGGCTCGTCGCCTTCGGTTGCTTTCGGACCCCGGAAACTCTCTGTCGAAACGGAGGCCCGGCGGCAGGCTCAGGGCAAAGTACGGATAGACTTGCGGGAATGTGCCAAAGGCCTGCGTAAGCACGGCAGAACGCCTTACTGCCTACCGTGCAGGTGCTCGCGGAGCATCAGGCGCAAGGTCCGCTTGCCTGCCGTTGATTTCAGGTATCGCTCGCGACGAAGTGCGTCGGCCCGGGAAGGAAACGCCTCGTAGAACAAGAGCTTCAGCGGCCGTCGTCCCCTCGTCGACTTTGCCTCGCCCTTCTCATGCTGGCTGAATCGTCTGCGCAGGTCGCCGGTCTGCCCCACGTAGAATCCCCCATCCTTGCAACGCAGGACGTAGACATAATGGAATCGGCCAGTCTCGTCGGCCATATCCCCTCCCACGCAGTAGATGCTCGGAGGGGCTCGCAGCACTGCATGGTTCGCCATACAGCGTGGCCGGCTGCGGCCTCTGCTGTATGGCTCCCCCTACTGTTTGTGAACGAATCGCTCCGGCTCGGAGTAGTCGGAGACGTGACCGTCTACGCCGTTTTCGACCCGGATCGTGACGAATAGGACGCGCACTGCGGCACGGGTCAATACTGCTGCCCCATCACCTAGAGCACCCTCCAGGCCCGAGACTTAGGCCTTGACAACTGGCGCTTGCCGGAGACAATGTGGCCACTGTACGGCAAACGGCGCTGGGCAATGGCAACGGGAGGGTTCGGTTTGGGCAAGGCAAGGCCAAACGCGACGGAAGAATCAGCTCGGCCGCGCGCCGCAGAGTTCCAGGGGGGCGCATCAGGTAGTCGGTGGGGCATCCATTGGGCTTGGTTGATTCCGTTTGGATTGGCGGCGTTGTCTCTCTGGCTTGGTTGCGTGGGCTTTGCAGCCCACATCCCTTCCGGGGGACCTGCGTTGTCGCTGCCGGACCTGCTCTACCGTTCACTGCAACTCTTTGTCCTGGAATCCGGCTCTGTCTCTCCGCCGGTGCCGTGGCAGTTGGAGGTCTCCCGCTTCCTGGCACCCATTGTGCCAGCCTGGGCAATAGTCACGGCCATGTTAGTGCTACTCCGCGAGCAGATGCAGTCGCTGCGTTTGCGCCGCATCGCCGGGCACACAGTGCTTTGCGGCCTCAGCGGGCGAGGCATGCAGCTTGTCGAGGACTGCCGTTCGGCCGGAGAGCCTGTGGTAGTGATTGAGCAGGACGAAGGCAACGACATGGTCCAACCGTGCCAAGACCAGGGCGCAATAGTTGTGGAGGGAGACGCGTCGGAAGAATCCACGCTCGTGCGCGCGGGCTTGTTCTCCGCACGGCATCTTTTCGCGGTGACCGAAGATGACGGCACGAACGTGGAGATAGCGCTGAAGGCCTGCCAGCTCGCCGGGAATGATAACCGTGCCGGTCAGCGTCTCGAGAGCTGCTTCGTACACATCGTCGACCTCCGGCTCTGCGAGTTGTTCCGGAGACATAGGGTCTTCCGACCGAGTTCTGACCGCCCCTCTGTGCGTGTGTTTAATGTCTATGAGAACAGCGCACGGCAGTTTCACCATGATCATCCGCTCGACCTGGGCCTCAGGTCCGAAAACGACCCCCGCGCGGTCCATCTCGTTGTTCTGGGCTTTGGCCAGATGGGCGAGAGTGTAACGCTACAAGCGGCAAGGATAGGACACTACGCGAACGGCAGGAGGCTGCGCATCACGGTTGTGGACAGGCTTGCGGCACAAAGGGAACGGAGCTTGTATGGCCGCTACCCAAAGCTCAGCGACGTATGCGACATCTCGTTCCTGGAACTTGACGCCGATGGGCCGGAGTTCCTCGATCGGGCACCGGAACTCGTGGATGCAGAAGGTTCCTTAGGCACCGTGGCGGTTTGCTTTGACGATGACGGACATAGTCTATCTTGCGCCCTGAGCCTGCTTTCGAGACTCGATGGTGAGCGGGCTTCCGTCATGATCCGGATGGCCAGCGAATCGGGCCTTGCCAGCCTCCTCGCGGACGCAAGCCGGTCGGAATGGGCCTCCAGGATCAGTGCCTTCGGCATGCTGGATAAGAGCTGCACCCGTGAACTGCTGCTCAACGAAGAACTGGACGTGCTGGCGCGTTCAGTACACGACAACTACGTTCAGAATCGACTCGATGAAGGTGCTGGGCCGGACTCGGACCCCGCCCTCCAGCCCTGGGAGCTCCTGGACGAGACCTATCGAACTTCGAATCGCCATCAGGCCGACCACATTCCCGTCAAACTCCGCGCGATCGGATGCCATGGTGTCCGGGCGGACGAGCCCGCGGCAGGCGTAACGGCATTCAGTCCGGAGGAAGTCGAGCTTCTGGCCCGGATGGAGCATGCCCGCTACAATGCAGAGCGCTTCCTGGAAGGTTGGGGGTGGGGGCCGGAAAGGGATCTGACCAAGCGGACAAACCCCTACCTCACGAGTTGGGACCAGCTACCCGAAGAGGTGAAAGACTACGACCGTCAGGCGGTGCTAAACATCCCCAACTTGCTTGGCAAGATCGGCCAGAAAGTGATTCACAAGTCGGGCACCTGACGTTGCATGCCCGGGATCGAAGGGCAAGGCAGAAATGGCGCGGCTGGAAATCGATGAAGCATTGGGGCGCGCGCTCGTACGGGATATGGCACCCGCCGTCGTCCAGATCACTGGGTGGCCTCTGGGAATCGACCGTTTGCGTATCCGAGTCGTGCCCAAGAACCAGGGTTACGAATGCGTGTTACTCGGGCGCTTACGCGGCGCCGGCATTCCCATCAGCGAGGACCAGCGCCGCAGTCTGCTCGATCGGTTCCTCGAATATGTCGTCGAAGGAGTATTGCTGAGCGCTTACGAGCCAAGCACAGGTGAGTTGTTTCTCGTCCGCGAAAACCTCGATGAGGGCAACATGGACGGGCTCCGGCTGATCGTAGCTCACGAACTGGTGCACAGGGCCCAGCATCTGCGGCATCCCGAGTTGTCAGAGCGAATCGACTGTGTCTTGCGGGGTGTGTGCGCGCGTGCCATGCGAGGCGATCTTGGGCTTGGCGAACTTGCGACCGCAGTCCGCAGAGTCGAGCCTGTCATGTCCCTGCTGGAGAGTCACGCGCAGTACGTCCAGGAAGACCTACGCCAGAAACGCTTTCCGAACGCGCGAATCGAGTCCCAGTGGAATGTAGCCGCGGTCCTGCTTCGGTTGTTCGGCGGCCCCAAGGTTTCGCAATACACAAGAGCTGTTCCGGCAGTAGCCAAGTCGACGGCAGATAACCTTACGCCCTCTACAGGAAGGCCTCTCGGTTAATGTAGCGTGCTGACACGTAGCTAGGAGACTCCGGCATGCCCTCCCCGCCACCAGACGGAAAGAGACCCGGCTGTGCCCAAGGGCCTCTCCGGATCTTCTTGAGCTACGGGCACGACGAGAACGCGGCAATTGTCGGCCGGATCCAGGCAGAGCTGGAGAAGCGCGGTCACGATGTCTGGCTGGACACAAGTAGTATCAAGGCCGGGCAGGACTGGCGGCGCTGCATCACGGAGGGCATCCTAAACAGCGACCGGGTTCTGTGCTTCCTTTCCAAGCACTCGGTCCGCAACCCCGGCGTCTGCCTTGACGAGATCGCCATTGCGCTCGGAGCCAAGGGAGGGAGCATCAGCACGGTTCTGTTGGAGCACGAGGAAGAAGTTCAGGTCCCGGCCAGCATTAGCCATATCCAGTGGCTTGACATGCAGGACTGGGAGGAGCGACTTCGGAGCGGAGGACCGGAGTGGCAGGGGTGGTACGACCGCAGAATCAGCGAACTGATCGACGTTATCGAGGGTGAAGAAGGCCGGCGGTTCGCGGGCGAGATTCGGCTTCTGCAGGAACGCCTGCAACCTACGTCTTCGGAGGCGCGCATCCGCCGGCTCATCGACAAGGGAATGGTTGGGCGACAATGGCTCTTGAGTGCGGTAAATGAGTGGTCTGCGTCGCGCGACAGGGCCTCCCGGATCTTCTGGATCACGGGCGCCCCCGGCGTCGGGAAGAGCGCCTTTGCGGCACATCTCGCCCATTTCGGCCGCGACAAGGTCATCGCCGTCCACTTCTGCGAGTACGACAAGCCCGACCACCGCAGCGCCCATGCTGTTGTCCGCACCCTCGCGTTCCAACTGGCGGCGAGGCTTCCGGACTACCGCAGACTACTGCTGGAAAGGACTGAGATTGCGACAACTGAGGGCAAGACGTCTGCCGAGCTCTTCGACTATCTGCTTGCCGGGCCCCTGAGCCACACCATCGGCGGAGGCAGACAGCGGTACCTCGCTGTGATCGATGCTCTCGATGAAGCGACTGAGGAAGGCCGCAATCCTCTCGCGGAACTGCTGGCACGTGACGCTGAACGCCTTGCTGGTTGGCTCGGCATCGTCGTCACCAGCCGCCCGGAATCCGAAGTAGCCGGTCCATTGCAGGGACTGACACCGTTCTGCCTCGACGCTGCTGAGCCCCGGAACCTGAGCGATATTGAAGGCTACGCTCGCCAGAGATTGAGCCCGCAGCTTGAGGACCGTACCCCCGCCGAGGTCAGCCGCCTATTGTCCGGCATTCTCAGAAGGAGCGAAGGCGTTTTCCTATATGCCGAATATTTTTGTGACGAAGTGGAGCGGGGACGCATCTCGCTGGACGAGCCGGACCAATTCCCAAACGGGCTCGGGGGCTCGTACTCGCAATACTTTCAGCGTCAGTTTCCCGATGCCGACAAGTACCGCACCGCGTGCCGACCGCTCCTGCGTATGATGCTGGCCGCACGGGAATCCCTCCCGCTCGAAGTCTGCCAGAGCGTCTTCGACTGGACAACTGAGCAATCCGCCGACGCGGTGCGCTCGCTCGGAACACTCTTCCCGGTCGCTACAGAGTCAGGGTGCGCTGCCGTCAGGCCTTTCCACAGATCTCTTGCAGATTGGCTCGCGGACAGCTCGCGTGCTGGCATCTACTTCGCCGATCCGAAGGAGGGGAACAGAATGCTGGCGGACTACTGCTGGTCCGGTTTTCAGCAGGGCGCCCAGGGGATGACCGACTATGCGTGGAAACATCTGGCGGCGCACCTCCAAGCCGCTGAAAGGTGGGAGGACCTGTTGACGGCTATCCGCACGCCGGCTCTGGGCCTTCTCCGCCGGTGGACACAACAGGAGACGAGCGAGGACGGGCTCGCCTGCATCCAGGGCCTCATCCGCGAAGGCGGCGCCGAGGGCGAGGACCTCGCCGCTCTCGAAACCCAACTGGCCCGGATTCTCGGGCGAAGGGGCCGCTATACCGAAATGGAGGAGCTTTTGACCAGTGCGCTTTCGCGCACCTCCTACTGGCGAGCCCGGAAGGTGCGGGCGGTGGCGATACACGAACTGGGTTCGCTGCACCTCTACCGCGGTGAACGAAAGGAGGCCGAACGCTGCTATGGGCGAGCACTGCGTCTCTGCCGATGGGGCTTACAGCGGTACCCCGCGGAAGCGAGCGCCAATCTCATCGCCTTGGCAACCGTGGCATCGCGCGACTACGATTGGAAGCGCGTGGTCCGCCTGACCCGGCGGGCGGCCGATCTGTCCCATTCCTGTGGGGATTTCGCCCACAAACTCGCTGCGGGCAGATTGGGCACGTTCGCCTTGGAGCGGCTGGGGCACTCAGACCAGGCCATGGCCGAACTGGAGCCCCTGCTCGCCCTGAGCGAGAGTGCAGGCGCAGACCATGAACGCATGAGACTCCTGGTAGCCAAGGCCTGGTTCCTCTACCGACAGGCTGTCCTGACCTGTCGGGAAGTGCAGAGAACACGGAAAGCCTTCGCAGAAGCGAGGCGCAGTGCTTCCCGTTTGATGAACTACTATGGCCAGCTCGATTGCAGCTCGGGACTCGCATGGAGCGCCCTGGCCGCCGGAGAGGTCGATGAAGCGGCCGACTACTTCGGGGATGTCGCCCGACTGGCCCCCGGCGGCAGCCATCAGGAGATGACCGTGGGCGCGTGCCTCGGCCTTGCGGCTGCGGCCCACGCAGGCGGTGACTTCGAAACTGCTGCCGACCGGTACCGTTCCGCTCTGAAGAGCAGCCGGATGCACGGTTTCAAGGGCTACGAAGCGATGGCGAGCACTGGCCTCGCGGGGCTTTTATGGCACGCCGGAGAAAGCAAGGAAGCTGAAGACTGGTTCCGGCAGGCGATGGAGAGTGCAGAGGCGAACTCGCCGAGGACCGTTCAGATGACCAAGCACAACATCCGCAGGTGTCGGCAGTCGGCGACGCAGTCACCTCTGTAGACTGCGCTGCTGTCTTCAGAAGATGAGCAGGTACAGAGCGACGACAAACGCTAAGAGCCCGAACACAATCCAGGCTATCTGCAGGAACCTGCGCAGACGACTGTGACAGTCCTTTCTGGGCCGGGCGTGTCCTCGCGAAGCTCCTGTCTGTGGTCCGTGGAGGTCCGCCAACAGGTCGATCCTCTCCCTCTTGAAACTCTCCAGTATGGACTCCCGAAGTCCCATGAATCCCTGGAGTGTTACCGGCTCATCCGTCTGCTCCGGCAGGGACCTGCGGGCCGGGAGCGTCTCACTTTCTTGGCTCGCCCCGCGAATGCCAATATCGGGAGCGTCGCTGGATACGAGGTCGGCCAGATCGCTGAGTTCGCGCGACGCCCTTGCTCCAAGGATGGCGCCGCACGCTTCGCACCGGAGCGGATGGCCATGGCCGCCCGTTGCGTCGGACACGGGCGCTCCGCACTGCGGGCATTTCTGCTTATCGCTCACCACCTGCCCTCTGCAAGAGCACGAATCATCGCTTCCTCCGAAGGCGCGGAGTGAAAGGCCTCATAGATCTGTCGTTTCCTATCCATCCCGAAGGGTTCAGAAAAGAAGAAGCCAGCCGAGAAGCAGGATGAGGACGGCCGCCAGAACCGCTGCCCACAGCAGGTGGTCCGAGAGGAACGCCAACGTGGCCACAACGATGTTGGCGACAGGAAACAGGAAACGCCGTTCAAAGGCAGTTGGCGCAGTGCTGCCTACGCTGCCGTGATAGGCCGCACTCGCCTGCCCGTCAAGCCACTTGCGGAGCTCCCCGGCTTCCTGGTAATGTCCCTCCTTGCGCAGCGCCTCCAGCATCTCCTCAATCGCGGTGCCCCCGCCGGCGTCACGCAGTTCCCTCAGTATCTCAGCCGCCTCGCCCGACGGCCCCGCGTACCCCTCGTCGCTCGCCCCTCCCGCACTGTAAGACGGGGCACTGCTGGAAACCTGGCTGTGCAGCGGTACCGAAGGTCGCCGGTCATCCATGTGCCTTGAGCTCCGGGGAGATTCCTTTAGGATGCCCATTTCCGTCAATGGGGCATCCCTATCGAGCGGATTCACCGACTCGTTGATGGTGGTCCGCCGCGCGCTCTCTGCTGCAGCATCGTCCCCGCGCGCGCGAGGAAGGATCTCTGACCCGCAGGCAAGGCACTTCGCTTTTCTGTCGGCCATCTCCGGCCTGCCCCGGACCGGCTTCCCGCATCCGCTGCATGTCACCGCGATCGGCATCCTCTCGCACTCCGTACCTGCCGTGGTGCCAACGGTCTCTGCATCGTGGTTCCGGGCCTGTCCCCGACCACAGGCCATTGCCAGACTCCTACGGCAATTGTAGCCGTCGCATATCTCACTGTCAACAGGGCATTTTCACTGGATTATTGCTCCCACCAGTAGTGCCGTTTCGCGGTTCCCGACACTGTCACGGTCTCTCCTGCACGATCTTCAGGCCTGCGTGGGCCATGACGGCCGGCCAGCCGCGCACGGCCTTGCGGTCGTATTCCTTGACCTCGTCCGGGACTTCCTCCCACGCGCAGAGGTACGGGCTCGTCTTGTGCTCCTTGTCGCGTTCTGGTCCGTACCGCCAGCCGCTTCGCAGGCGCTCCGCGACAAAGCGGCCGTGCTCCATCTCAGCCATCCGTTCGACCTCTTCGGCGCTGAAACTGTGCACCACCTCCCCTTCCTCGCTGACCTGACGGAGTCCATAGCCCTGCGTCTTCAAGATGCACTCGGCATACAGCACCTGTTGGCGATTCGAGTCTTTGTAGCCGTCATCCAGTTTGGGCCACGGCTTCAAGGCCGGATCTTCCGGCCCTTGCTTTCCGGCTCGGTATTCCTCGTGCACACAGGCGGCAGCCCGATCCAGCACCGCGTCGTCCTTAAACGGGCCATGGCGAAGCTGCGGCGGCTGAACAAATGCCCGGAGGCTCATCGCATCGGCCGGCAGCCAGGCCAGTGCACCTCTCTTCCATTCGTCCGCTTCCGCCAGCATCTCCTCGGCTGCCCGGCCGCTGGATTGGATGATCCCCACGGTCGCGCCCATGGCCAACGCGAGCCGATACTCGAACGCTGCAATCTTCCCACCGTTGATGCCGATCACTGTGACGTCGCCCGGACCGACACCCGAGCACACGAGATCGATCCAGCACTGGAGCGGCTCCAATGCCGTGAACTCGACGGGGCCATCGGGAGGATGAAGATCGAAGTCTTCAGGAGTTCTAGCCGGTTGCCGCAAGTCGTACCGGCGGTCGATGACTGCATCCTCCGGCAGGCGGTTCACATCCGGCAAGTAACTGACCTTTTCGACCTTTCCCCCAGTTGGCAGCCCGCCGATGATGCCACTGATGCCCGCCGTGGTTCCTCCGGAGATAACAGTGCCGGCGAAACCTGAGAAAGCCTTCATGACCAGAGTGCCATACGAAGCCATCTGCTCCTCAACGCTCTGGTCCGTTCCCCCCGCCACGATGACCACAGGTTCAGCGAAGGACATGGCTCCAGGAGAGACAAATGCATCCCGAAGCTCTGCGAGAGCGGCATCGGCAGTTTCCTGAGCTACGCCCTTACCCGCGTGCTTACTGTCAGCAGCTTGCGATGCCACCTGTTGCAGCTTGACCGCCCTGGCCAGCAGCAGGAACCGACGGGCCCACTCGCACTCCCGCAGCCATTGCTCAAATGGCTTTCGTCCTTCATGATCCCCCCTTTCCAACGAGTTCAGAGCGCGAAGCGCCGAATCCTGAAGTTTCCCAACACTGCTCAAAGCGCTCTCGATCTTTCCCGGCGTGCGGCTGTGGTGGACGGCCTTGGCGAATGCCGACAGGCTCTCGTAGGGCCGCCCGAGGACCAACGCGAAGCACCCAATGTCGTAGTACGCATAGGGGACGTATACCCCGATGTCCGCTCTGTCCCTGCACGTCCTGATGGCCGTCTCGAGTCCGGGTCTGAGCAATCCCAGTGTCCCCATATCCAGGTTCTGACAGAGCCTGCACTCGAGGTAAGACCGCAGCGCGTGCGGCTCAGCCGGGGCCAGTTCAAAGGCGCGTCCATAGTGTCTGCATGCCGCCTCGCAGCATTCGTCGTCCTGGCCGCACGGTATGTATGTGCCCGAGCGATGGCAGTACGTGTCGCCGAGATAACAGTGGGAATCCACGTCCTCAGGATCGATCGTCACGGCTTTGGTGAGATCATCTCGCCCCGCGGGGTCTCCCACCTGCGCCCTGGCCAACCCCAGTTCGCGCAATACGGCCGGGTTGCCGCCTTCAGCGAAGCGTTCCAGAGTCTCGCTCACCAGGCGCCAGTCCTCAGCCGCCGCTGCCAGGCGGGCGATCTTCAGGGCCAGGTCCTCGGCCTTCTTGCCGTCGGCGAACTGCAGCACTGCCTGCCAGCGCGCGATTTCTTCGGCAATCTGTTCAGGCTCCAGAAAGGTGGCGTAGTTCAGGTTGTAGACGTCTACTCCGCTTACCGCTTCCTGCAGTTCGCCGTCGGCTTCCTCCAGCAGCGCCGCCACGCGATGGATCTGCCGGGCCAGGCGCGCCGGAGGCCGGAAGTCGCCCTTGTAGATGCGGTCGTGGGTGACGTCGCTCCAGGCGTGCTGCAGAAGAGTCCGCACCTGGATCTCGGCCTTGCGGCTGCCGATGGTTTCGGCGACGGCGGTCCAGCCCTTCGGGTCCAGGGGTTCCAGCTCCTCACGCAGCAGGGCTTCCTCCGGGGATACGTCAGCGCCCATCCGCAGATTGATGCCGTCGAGCGTTGCCCAGGGGAACTGAACAACCAGGTGCTCGGACAGATAACCGAACTCGCCGACGGCCAGTCGTGAGCGGACGTCGGGGCTGTTCGCCTCGTCGATCTTGAAATGGCGTCGCACGAACGCGCAGATGCGGTCGACGTCTTCCTGCGTTTGGCCGATGACACGGGCGCCGCATAGATCGGTGAACTGGGTAACGGGATCTTCGAGGTCCTGCCCTTTGCGGGTGATCTTCTCGGCGAAGCTGGCCGTGGCCTTGGCGCGCGCCTGGACGAACCCCAAGACGCCGCATTCATTGCAGGCACGGTTCAGAACGGCCAGCAGGGCCTTCTCGTAGACCTGGTAGTGGGGGCGTTCCGGGTCCGGCACATCGTCGCCGTCGTAACGCCGAACCTGGTCCTTGATGCGCTGCAGCCGAGGATCACGTCCTTCGTTGTCTCTTGTCATCTGTGGATTTCCCTCCTTGCGGCTATCTAAAGCATTGCCGCTGGCGCAACCCTCGCTCGTTGGCTAATACGACGTAGCCGTCGCCGCCTTGGTTGTCAACTCCCGCTCCGCTGTTCATACCGTTGCCGGTAGGGGGCCCTGTGCTGGCACGGCTACGCCCTGAGCACGACTGGCTGTTGACGCAACTTCTTGAACTCCTCGGCGACCGGCAAAAGCACGGGATCTGCCGCCCTTGTCACGGACATGCCGAAGTCCCGGACAAGCGGGACCACTTGGCAGACAAACCGCAGGATCTCAGTTTGCTCGTCGCTTATCACCTGGAAGGGCCCGACGGCGTGGTTGGCGCGGCGGATGGCCACTGTCGGCATAGGCACTCCGTCCCCCAAGCGAACGCCCATGCCTCCCGGCTCCTGAATCACTTCGATGTCGGCCGCCCTGGCAGCCACCTGAGGGAATGTGAGCCAAACGATGCAGCGCAACGCGAGGCCCGCTTCATGGGCTCGGTCAGGCCTCGGCAGTTTGCTGCCGAACGCCTGGAAAACCAGAAGTAGACCTCCGTCCTCCACCGAGACTTGCTTCAACGAGAACTGCATTCCTTCCAGGCCTATGCCAGCGATGGCTCGTCGGAGTGCTGAGCTCGTCTGCCAGACTGACTCGCCCGCGACAGTCCCAGGTTGCCCAAACCACTCCGACACATCGATGCCGAGGACCTTCTTGAGAAACTTGGGCAGGGCTTGCCGGTGGTCTATAAGTCCGAGCTGCGCGCCTACAAGAGCCCCGAAAAACACGGCTAACCACGGACCGAACTCGCCACCAGCTTCCGGGGGAGCCAACCTAGCCAGCACAAAACCGGCCACTCCTCCGAGGACGGCCCCGATCAGGGCTTTGCCCGCGCGCGGACCCGGCGCAGTTCCAATATCTGGCTCCATGGGTCCAGGGGGGGTTGACCGTGTCGGGGCGCGGCGACCTATCTCGATTCCTTCCCTGAGGTGATCTACTACCTCCCGCGCTTTGTCATCTGATGGGTTCGCAGCCAGGAACTCCTCGGCCACAGGCAGTACGGTTTCGAATGGGAAGGCAAACTCCCGCGGATCCGACTGCCCGCATGTGCGCCGCATGATTTGGTCGCCCTCGGCCACGAGTGCCATGCATGCAGCGCTCAGGCCCAACACGGCCGATCGGTACTGCTGACGGGACAAGCGCAGTTGCCGGCGGTTCTCGACCAGCAGGTGATACGTGGCCGCCATATTGCCGAAGCGTCCGCCTCCGCCCGGGCCCTGACCCTTGCCGCTCATGTACGTGCTGGCAATCCAAGCCATAGCCTCACCCCAAGACGCGCCGCGGTCCCGGATACCACTGATGTGTGGAAGCTGTACCTTCAGAATCTCATTGTCCGGTTCCAGTTTCCTCAGCCGACCAGCCCAGCGATCGTACTCCTCGTAGGATAAAGAAAGTAGCATCATGTTCTCGCAGGCGTTAGCCTCCAGATTGTCGAAGACGTTCTTGGGGGGGCCCGTGAGACCCCGGGGACGTGCCTCGAGGCTTTGGAGGAAGTGGTGGCGAGCCGACACGCCGTCGCCCGTGGCCCAGAAATGCAGGGCCCCGAGGTTGTAGTGGAGGAAACAGCCGTGCTCCGGGTGCTGCGAGAGTGCCTTCTCCCAGAGCGAACGTGCCGTCGCCACGCGTCTCTCTGTCAGGGCTTTCTCCGCCTCTCCGGCCTGTTCCACCATATCAGTCATTGCCCGGCCTCCCGGTATGAGCATCGCAACACCCTTACTCCCGCTTCAACTGCGAGGAGGGACCCGTCGGGAGCGCAGCCAGTGAGTGAGATACTTGTCAATGGCGCACTGCCGCTCAGCGCCGCCACCACGTCCCATGACCGCGTATCCAAGCAAAGCAAGTCGCCGACGGCGTTGCGCACATAGACGTGCCGTCCGTCAGGGGTCGCCGCTCCGTCGCTCAAGCCCCCGCCCATATTCCTCAGCGGCTCACGCTTCTCGTTGTGGCCGAGAAACTCCGCGGGGGCACCATAGCTGACGGCCTGCCAATGGGGAGTGCCCGCCTGCCAGAAGAGGCACACCCGGTCCGATACTGGGTCATACGCAGCAAACTGCAACGTGCCGTCTCCTATGCTGAACTCTCTTGTGCCGAGCACGCTTAGGTCAGCTAGGGGTTCATCTTTCGTGCGGGCAAAGCCAGCCCTGTATACCATTGCCTGGCCGTGTTCGGTCCACGCGTTCGACAAGCAGCTCCAGACCAGCAATCCCGGCCAGCTCCACAGCCGCGGATTGCCGATCATGAGCATCTCGGAGCGCACAATCGGGTGAGAACAGCCCTCACGTGTCAAGAACCGGATATCACCAGTATCGAACATCAGCCAGAAACCGCCAGGCACGGCACCGGCCACATCGCTCGCGCCATGTGGAACCTCGATGGGTAGGATCTCCAGGCTTTTCGGGTCCGCTTGCAGAGCGGGGCCAGCCCGCCCTATGGCCAGGAGCCAACCGCTACCGTCCAAGGCGAATGTGCAGTCTCTTCCCCAAGCAGCCCGCACGACATGGACAACGTGTCTGAGCCCATCGACCAAGTCCAGGTCTCCGCCGCGCAATCGGAAGCTGTAGTGCCCTTGCGTGCCCGCTACTCGTGGATCGAGAACAGCCAGGACCTCGCCGCCCCCCATAGTCTGTTGGGTTTCGATCGCGAACCGAATCGCAGAGCGGGCGCCGACAGCAGCAAACTCCCCATCGGCTAGGCACTGCAGGTCGTGACAGCCAAGGAACAGGCCGACCGAATCGCCCCGGGACAGCGTGCTCCCGGCGGTCTCTTCTGAAGCCAGATCACATCCTTGCTGCCAGGTATAGAGCGCCCCGCGGTCGTCCACCCACAAGAGCCGGTCCGCCGCCCATGTCATTGCCACGGGTGCTTCCTTCCAGTGCGTCGTTTCGCACGTGCCGGTGCCCGGGGGGCCGTGCCATCCTTCCAGGCTCCCATCCGTGTAGGCGATCGCGAGCCGGCCGTCACCTCCCGCGGACATCGCTGCCACGTCGGCGCCATTCCTCTCCAGGACGGTCTTCACGGCATCTGTCGCGGACATGACGATGCGGGTGCCGTTGGGGAACCGGAAAGCAAAGAAAGTCGATTCACCCGAGTCGGCCAGGCCACTCAGCTCAGCAGGTGGGTCTGCGGGCTTGACCACCTCGCGCTCGGATGAGTCCGGCCGGGGAGCTAACAGGGCGACCGCGCCGCTCGCTTTCTGGTAGCACAGGTTCTCGCCCACGAAGCCGAGAACCGGATCCTCGAACTCGGGCAGCGCATAGCTGAGAGTCTGCGCCGTCTCAACTATCTTTACGGCGCCTTCCGGGCTATACGTGACGCACAACACATCGATCTCTCCCGTGTCGAACGCCAGGGCCAGGAAACGGCCATCTGCGGAGCACGTCGCGGCAAGCGGCCGCAGCGCGCGGCATGGGATAACACCGGGAAGCTCAGCCCCTCGCGTGAGGTCGATGGCGCGGATGTCCCCAAGCTTTCGCATGCAAAACGCCGTTTGCCGCTCTGCTGCGATTGCGCCAGTGCAGCTGAACTCATACTCGTGCCTGGTCCGCACCTCTACCGCCTCGACCGTCCCTTGGGCTTCGTCGGTAGGCTGCGACCACGTGGCATCCGTGCGGATCCAGCCCCTCCGCCATTCACCTCGGTCGAGTAAGTCGGCGGCATCGGCACGCCAATCGGACGGACCCTCCCGCCAGAGCGTTGAGAGCAAACACAACGGATGTCGTAACAGCGCGCCTGCATGCCGTAGCAGGAACTTCTGCCGCTCTCTTATCTCATCGAAGCGCTCTTTCGCCACCAGACCAAAGTCGGCCAGCAGCCCGTAGATGTCCCGACTTGCGCACCGCCCATCCAGGTACCGCACGTCCCGCAGTAGCTCAACAAGGGCATCCTGGCGACCAGCATGGTACAGGTGATACGGCGCCTCGACGAACGCGTGGGCATCGGTATCCCCGGCACGGTACCGCATCCCGGCGCTTCGGAGAAAGTAGCTGCCCATTCGTTCGTGCAAAGACTGCCGCTGCTGGCCGGCCACGTACAGGTCCCCCACCACCTCCTGGAGTTGGCGGTGGTAGAAGGCGAGCAGGGAGGTCCGGTCGGCGCTGCGCTCTATTAGGTAGGGAGCCAAGTCGAAGTGTAGGCGGGACCAGAGCACCACCGGCAGTCGCTCCGCCTCCGGCCAGTAGCGTGAGCGCGACTGGAAGTCCTGTTTCACTTCCTCATCGGCCGACAGCACGTCCAGTAGCTCGTCCTCGGTCAGGCCGTGGCGAGCAGCCGCCAAATACCCGAGGGCCTTGCTCACGAGCACATTGCCGTGGTTGCGAGGATCCTCCAGACGTGACAGCATGTCGCGAATCACACCGTCGACGGTCTCGAACAGGCCCGGTACCTCGTCCGCTCCGCAGGGCAGCCCGTCGTAGGAGTACCAGCGCCGCGCTTCCTCGAACGCCACCTTCAGGTAGAGCGGCAGACCTTCTCGCGCGAATTTGCCCAGCACATCGGCCCGTTGCTCGGGTGTGAGCGTCCGTCCGGCCTCCGTTAGCCACGCGTCGAGGATTGTTGCGCCGTCGTGCGAGGTCAGCGGCGAGAGCTGCACCAGGCCCTCGGCGGGGAATCGCGTCCGGGCCGAACGCAGGCAGTAGCCCGCGTGCTCTTCATCCTCCCGCTCCAGGACACTGGCCACGATCCGGACGTTCTCCGGCACCTCAGCCGGCAGCCAGTTCAGCGTGTGCGCGTTGTCGGTCGGACTCAGCTGATCCAGGGCGTCGAGAAAGAGCCCCAGAGGGTTCTCAGCCGTCGCCAGGGCCAAACGCTTCGGCAACTCCTCCAGAAGCTCTTGGTATTCGGTCGGTGGGTCGTCGTCCTTCCCGTATTCCCGCCCGGTCTGCCGGCAAAGGCTCTCCAGAAGTGAACGGATGTCCGTGGAGTCCGGTGTGGCGCCGATGAGACGATGGATGAAGACGTGGTCTCCCCTCCGGCACTCCTCAACGGCCTTCGCCATCAGGGCCGACTTGCCCGAACCACCTGGCCCGTAGATCACCAGGGGATGGCGGGCATCTCCGTCGATGTACTCCCGAATGCGCGCCAGGGCTTCCTGACGCCCGATGAAGTGCCGTCGTCGTTCGGCAGCGAAGGCCTCGTGCGCTTCGATCTCCGCGTCCAGGTCGTCCTGCGACTCGATCCGGCCGATCTCCTCGATGATTGCCGTCGAAAGGTCGGCTTCCACGCACGCGCACAGTTCGTCCAGGTGATCTTCAGAGGGTCCCTTACCTGCCCAGCTTGCCCTCAGGTCGTGCACCTGGTCGGCCGGGAAGTGCCGTCGCAGCTCATGCTTGAGCTGCTGATGCAGACGGTGAGCATCCGGATCCGCTTCGGCGAAGCGCTCCCCTGACTCGCCGTTCGGGACTCCCTGAATCGTACGGAAGTAGCAGAAGGCGTGGTCCGTCTGTGCCGTCAGCGCCCCTTCGCGGATCTCCTGCTCAGTGGCCGAACGCTCGTACTTGATGGTCTCCTGGGCCGGCAGTCCCGCCTCCCGTGCAGCATTCAGCAGGATTCCGTGGAGCATGTGCTCTTCGTCGGCCCACGCGTCAGCGTCTTCAAACGGGCCGCCCGGCTCCCGTGGCTGGAGGACGTACTCGGCCGGGACTGCGTTCGTGTCAAGGCGGTACCAGGAGCAAAGGCGCTCTCGGTTGGATTCGGTCATAGCGACCAACAAGCGCTCGAATTCCCCGCCCTCGATCTGCGGCGGAATCGGCTGCCAGCCATAGCGCTGCCCCAGCAGGACCACGAAGTTCGGCCGGGGCGTCACTTCCCTGCAGCGGCGGATCTCGCGCAGGCAGATGTTCATTGTCTGTTGGTCGAGGGCCGCTTCTTCGCTCACACCCCAGCGCAGATCGATGGCCTGGAAGCGGCATCCGTGGCTCATACACAGATCGCGCAGCTTCGGCCAGACGCGCTCCTGCAGCGCATTCCGCTCCGCGACCAGATCACTGAACGTGGAGCTGACAAAGATGCGGAATGTCCGGCTTTGCCTCGCCACCTTTCTTCCCCTACGCTCCAGATGCGAATCAATCCGGTTGGACATTATAGGGGGAAGCGCGTCGCTTTTGAATACTTCGTTTCCGTACGAGTCGCCGAACACGAATGGGCAGACCGGAGAGGTTTACGGGTTTACAGAGGCCACGGCGTTGGGCCATAATCAAAGACGAAGGGAAAACGCGCGCGCACCGTGAAGGGAGAGAAAAGACCGTGGCACAGAAGCCCTTTGGCCTGGCCGTGAAGGCCTTCGTCTCCGATCCAGAAGGCCGCTGGCTGCTGATCAGGCGCTCCGCCGAGAGCAAGTGGTACGCCGGACAATGGGACCTGCCCGGAGGCAAGGTGGACCCCGGCGAGGAGTTCGACGTCGCACTGGCACGGGAGATAGAGGAAGAAACCGGGCTACCCGTCGAATTGGAAGGTCTGGTCGGAGCAGACGAGTTCGAGATGCCGCACGTCCGTGTGATACTGCTCTACATGAGCGCCAGCACGCCCGGCGGCGAGGCCCGTGTGCGCGCCGGCGAGCACGATGAGGCCGTCTGGGTACTGCCCGAGGAGATCAAGCGAATGGATATCTCAGGCCAGCTTCGTCCCTTCGTGCTGCCGTACATCGAGCGCTTGCTTGGCTGAACCCTGACGAGGATGCTAAGCATCAGACGGAGGACCTGTCCGATATGGTCGACAGCCCAAAAACGTGCGAGGTTATGCGGCGCGTGGCGGTGACTGATAGTCCAGCGGAACTGGCGTTCTTGCTCTTCCGCTGGTTCCGCACGGCCAAGGTGCAGCGTCGCGGCGAGATAGTGGAACACGTGATCGATGCCGACGGCCGGTCGCACCCATTCCTGGCGAGGCACGAATGGCGAGAAGTCTGCCCTGGTGTTACAGCTCGTAAGGAGTCCGTCGAGTATCGCCTCAGCGGCGGTAAGGCGAGGATCGAGGAGACTGTCTTTGTTCGCGTGCAGCAAAGCGCCTGCCCACTGCGCATAGTCATTCTGCAGATAGATGAGACGCAGTCCGAGCACTATACGCGTTACGGAACAGAGCGGGGTGCTGTTCTCGTGGAGGGCGTTCAGGTAAGCGAGTAACCACCCGCCGTCAGCGTGTGTGGAAGCAAATAGGGAGAAAGGGAACGGTCTATGAACTCTCGTTCTAGAACTCCTTGCTCGGATTCGGAGGCCGTGGCTGCATTTGCGCAGGATCTGGTACATCACGGCCTCTACGTTCTGCCGTGCGGAGGCGGCGTGATTGCAGAACCCCGACGCGCAATCCAAGGCCTGGTGCCCAGATACGGCCGCGACGCCGCCGCACTGCTGAGTCTGGCCGTGCTGACCGAGAGCCCAGAAGTGAGTTTCCTGGAAGGCACGAGATGGATCGCCGCAGGCGTGATGTATCACCTTGCGGACGAATGGCTTCTGATGCACGTCCGGGAGGCTTGGGAACGCATGACTCGTCGTGACGTCAAGGCAGACGAATCTGACGAGGCGCTCCATCTTATCGAGAGCGTGATCGCCGGTGCATCCGGGCGGCTTAGCAGGCCTCTACCCAAAGGCATCACCGAACTTGACGAGATGGAGGAATACTACTTGTTCTGGGACGAGCCGAGCGAGCCCCGGTCCGGGCCCTGAGCTGCAATGGAGGGCGGACAGATACTGCGCTATGTATCCAGGCTGATTGGTGCCGTTCCCTGGCACCGACCCACATTGGCCGTGGCCCTCGGCGCTCATTATTGCCGGTGCGCTATAGTGCGCAAGGAAGGAGAACAGGTCGGCCCAGACTCTGTGCGCAAGGTCCTGACCGAGAGAGTGATCCCGAATGAGGAATGGGCTTGGTTGGCCGCCGGGCCAAACCGCTCCGACACAGTCAAGCCCTGTAGTGTGGGTCCCGCAACATGCTTGGGTGTGCCCCCAACACCAGACGAGAGGGTCCTTGCGCGTCTTCTTACCAACCTCCGCTTGATCAGCGGCCTGCCAAAGCGACCGAAGCCCAGAGTCGTCGTTACCGCACGGGTCGATCTGTTGGCCGCCGTCGAACTGCACCTGCCGGCCGCCGCGCCGCAGGCCGGTTTCTGGTCGTGGCGGACGGTCCCCGAACATGCCTGCATAGCGGCCGCAGTGGGTGCCGGACCGAAGAACGCATTGATCGTCGACTTGGGCCATACGGGCAGCCGCGCCTGGGTCTACTCGGAGGGGCGGCCCGTGCCGGACAGCTATGCGAAGAAGAACACGGCCGGAGGTGCGATGGTCTCGGCCGTGATTGCCGCTGTCCAGGCGCACTACGGGCTGCTCATCGGCACCCGGACAGCTGAAGACCTCCTAACCAGTCTTGATTCAGCCGCCGACTGGCCGATGGAAGTACATGCCAAGGACAGGGGAACTGGTCTTCCGCGACGCGCCGCAGTGGCCCGCAACATCGCACGGGACGCCTTGAAGCCTGTGTTGGATGAGATAGCTTGCTTCGTGTCCGAAACTCATGGGAGAGATCCCTCGCCGGCGCGTATTGTCATCGCAGGAGGGGCGGCAGATTCCGAGGACCTGCTGCAGGCTCTGGTGTCGAGGCTCCACCATACGGTCGAACTCAGACCGTCTCCCGGGGACTTGTCGGTGATCGGGCTGGGCAAAGTTTGCGGTTCGGACGCAACAGGTGCCGCTCGATGGCTGACCGTCTCCGCGTCACGCCTTCTCTGGTGCCTTACCGCTCTGCTCGTGGTGGCTGCAGGCATCGGATTGCTCTTCGCACCCGCCGTTCGCTCCCGCAAAAGCCCGGAACCCCGAGAGCCCCACAGGTGGGCCGTTGACCTCCTCAAGCCGGTCACCGAGAAAAGGCAGGCAACCTCTGGTGCAGCCGGCGATTGGCCACTTGAGATCACTGCAGTTCTTAAGGAAGGCGAAAACGTCTGGGTGGGAACAAAGGACCACGGTTTGTTTCGATGGGACCGGTCTACAGATAGTTGGACTGAATACCTCAACACGGACATTGGGGAGAGGATCGAGCGTATCTGGGCCGACGATGGCCGCGTCTGGGTCGAACACGGCACGTGGGGCAGTCACACCTACTGCTACGTCGACTACACGGATGATCGAGGCGCAACCTGGAACCGCTTCCTGTGGGGCGATGCAGGCAGGGATTACGTACACACGGCAAAGCTGACGAACGCCGGGCTGCGATCCGAGCGATTGGGGTCCATAACTCAGGCCCTGTGCAGCGGAGTGGAGCCTGACGGACTCGTGCAGTGCGAACGGGCCGGCGAAGACGTGCTCTTCACCATCTACGTCAACTCAGAGGACGGGTGGTGTCGCATGTACTGCTACAACTTGCCGACCGACACATTAACCGATCTGGCCATCGCGGAGCAGAAGGGCGGCGGAGTCGGCGTGCGGCAGTTCTACATCGATCCGTATGATCACCGTTTTGTGTGGATTCTCTCCGGCGAATATGGCGGACCGGTCCAGGTACCATGCCGGTGGTTCCGGTTCGACAGATCATCGGGCGCACTGCACAGCACAGACGTGTCGTATGCAGAGGTCCCGACGCACTGGGCGCACATCAGACCGGACGGCGCTTACGCAGATCGCGTTGATTTCAGGCGGCGTCGGTCTGGTTCTCTGGCTGGCCCATAACGTGGACCGTGCCATTCTGGACTCCGACGGTAACCTACACGAGCTGGCGCCGCTATGGCTCGAAGCGGGCACAAACATCCTTTTCCCATGCGAGGCCAAAGCCACGGACGCCCTGAAGCTCCGGCAGGACAACCCGACTGACCTATACCTTCGCGGCGCCTTTGACAAGCGGGCCCTGGCGCGGGGGCGGGCTGCCATAGACGCCGAGTTTGAACGGGTCAGACCGGTGCTGGAGATCGGAAGCTACATACCCCATACGGATCATCTCGTGCCACCGGACGTAGGCCTAGCCGACTACATGTACTACCGCGAGAGGAAGCGAGAGTTCATCGGCAAGTGAACTCCGATTCAGTCAAGTCCAGGAACCTTTTTCACGTCACTCCCACAGCGATTCAGCGTGTGAGCAGGCGGAGGGGAACGGCGCAAGTTCACACGCTGGAACGCACGTCGTGTAGCATACGCTACAGACCTTGTCAAGGGCCAATATCTTGGCATCTTCCGTCACGGCCAGCATTGACGTTACCCCCTTACGTCCAGGGATGTAAGGCGAGGGGCACGTCAGTAACGTCAGGTTGCGTCAACGTTACGTCAGGGGCTGTGGTGACGAAAGATGATCGACGAGAAGGGCTGAGGGTGCTATATATAGTATCATATCTATATATATCACTTACATCATACTACCAGTGTCATACCTACTCTTTTCCGCCTCCCTCCCTTCCCCCTCTTATTGTGACGAATGATGAATTGATAAATGGGGCGTTTCGGGCCGGGTTCGAGCGCCCTGGTGGCGCAGATTGTAGCGTACGCACGGGCCTTGTACAGACCTGGGAAGATGGTCCAAAAATGCGAGTCCAAGCGGTTCGTCTGAAAGTCTTGCAATGTCCACAGGAGTTGGGCTAGGCTGCAGATGAACTCGGCAACGGAGCGGCTATGAGCAGGCACAGAGATGAGAACGGACTCACACCCAAGCAACGCGCAGCGGTTGAGCACTACGTGCTGCACGGTTGCATGTCGGATGCCTACAGGCACGCTTACGAAACGAAAAACATGCAGACGGCTACGGTGAACCGGAAGGCCTCGGAGTTGTTCGAGGCGCCGCATGTCGCAGCACGCGTTCAGGCGCTCCGTGAGGAGATGAAGGCGGCTGCCGTGGTGACGCCAGGAGGCGCTTGAGATCCTCAGCAAGATCGCGAGAGCGAACCTGTCGGCTTACCTGGACGAACACGGCAGGGTCGATCCGTCGAAACTTCCCCTCGGTGGCCCCGATCTCGAACAGATCGCGGTCACCGAGACCGAAGCCGGGGTGGCTCGGCGTCTTAAGGTTCGAAACCCCATCCAGGCGATAGAGCGACTGGCCAGAATGCTCGGATGGGACAAGCAAAACGATTTGGATGCCGACGGCGTGGTGATCAACATCGACGTCGGGGGAAGCGAATCCGCGATGTTGGCAGGCAGTTAGTGGACCGCGGCCCTGGTCGTAATCGGCAGCAGGCGATACCCACCCATGGCGTAGGGCCATGAGTTCGGTCAAGGGGAGACGCTTAAGGCCCGAGTTGCCAGACTCAGCAGTCGACCTGCTCGAGGGGACGGGCACCACATGCAACAAGGAACTCTGCAGTTCCGTCATATCGCTCCGGCCGCCGGGTGTGGTCTTCTGTCGTCCCCGTCGGCACCCATATGGCAAGGCCCTCCCGAGCCCTGCTCATGAGAACCCGATACTTGTTAACAATGTACCGACGTCTCTCCTCACTCCGGACCGCCTGCCATTGATTTCCGCGGAACTGCTCCAATAACCACGCTCCATCGTCCTTCTGCCAGCTCAGGTCGCCACCCCAGCAGAGCCCAATGAAGTCGAGTTCCAGTCCCTGACAGGTGTATTCGTTAGCAGGTACCTCCAAGACATAGGAAG
>CAZZNQ010000006.1:0-13676 GCA_964655775.1 uncultured candidatus Brocadiaceae bacterium
CGTCAGGTCATAGGCGTCTCCGCTTCTTCCCAGAATCCGTCTTGTCCTCCCCTCCCTGTAGAAAACTGTATACAGGCTCTCGAAGGCCAATGCAAGCCTTTTCTCTGTAACAAGTTTGTAACGACAGGGCACCCGATTGAACTCACCAACAACGGCCGAATGAGAGCCCCACGCGCGCATGGCCGCCATGTGCATCCGGATGACCGAACACGCTCAAGGATGGTCCAGTTTCTGACCGCCGGGTGCCCGGTACCGTCCACCGCGTGTCCGCGCGGTGACCACTGCTGACACGTCCATTGTCCCCAATATGCCCGGCGGCTGACCGCAGTCAAGCCGGAATCCGCTGGGCCTCCTGCGCGCGAGGCTGCGGAGGAGGACCTGTGGTTCCATACCGTTGCCGTTTGAATCTGCGCAATCCGTGTAATCTGCGGATATACGTCGTTGCCTTGCCGTTGCGCTGGTCGTGCATATCTACGTCAAGCTTCGGCCCACATCTGCGGTTACATTGCCGTTTTTCGACCGCCCATAGGCACCCACAAGCGGACACGACGGCCTATAGCGGACACACGTTCCGGAAAGACGTGTACACTGCTCGTGATCACTGAAGGCCGGAGCCGTGGAGTCCCGGCACTGAAGTGCCGGGCTAAGTGGGCGAACATTAGTCTTCGCCGGTTTTGCTTCACCGACGCAGCGGGGCGAGACGCCCCGCTCTACCCATTGCAGGGGTAGCGCGGCCGTCTCGGCCGCGTTGCTGCCGCATCTGCGGATAGATGTCTTTGTGTGCTTCTGTCGTTCACATCTGCGTCCGGCTTCAGCCGGTATCTGCGGTTCCATGCCGTTTTCCGACCGCGCAGGAGGCCCGGTGAGCGAAGAACCAACCACCCACCGGGATCCACGCACGAGCGCGGCCCCGTATATGCGGGGCTTGGGAGTAGTCCCGAACTGATGGCCATGCTCCACGGTCGCGAGCGCGCGGAACTGAGCACCCATAGGCACCCACGAGCGGACACGAGGGTCCACAACGGACACACGTTCCGGAAAGACGTGTATGGTACTGGTGAAGGTTCCAGGAGACCCCGATACTGAGGCCGGAGTAGGCCCGGCCGTCTGGGGCTACTCCCAAGCTGTCGACGGCGGAGGCCGGCGACAGCCGCCCGCTGCAAAACGAACCCATTTCGTCAGAACCTGCTACTTGAGAAGCAGATACGATGCGCGCCCTTGACGCCCTATGCGTCCCGGAGGTGCTCCGAGAGCCAGCTTCGCAGCCGGGCGAAGAACTCATCCCGGGCGTGGCGTTCGAGCCACGGCTCATGGCCGCAGCGCGGCAGCTCGTAGTATTCGAGCTGCGGGATCAGGGCGCGGAGACAGTCGCCGATCATCGGACCGGGATGCGGATCGTGGGCGCCGTGGAACATGGCGACCGGCGAGCGAATCGCCGAGAACGCCGCGGGGTAGACGCCGTCGGCCTGCAGGCGGAGCATGTCCTGCCAGGTCTCGCGGTGGCCGACGGGGTCGAAGGGCGGCGAATGGCCCTCGGACTCGGAAGGGAACGGGTCATAGGCATCGGCGCGCTGGAGCGTATCGTGTATCTGCGGGATGCGCTCGGGATGGTCGCCGGAGCCGTCGGCGAGCGCCTCGAGCCGGCGGAACGCGTCCTCGCCCAGCCGACGGCGGCGCGTGGCTTCGAGGACGGCACGGGACGCGGTGTCGAAGGTGCCGCAGCCGACGAGGGCCAGCGGGCCGGCGTCCGCGGAATGTTCGGCGGCGTAGGCGAGGGCCAGCATGGCGCCCCAGGAGTGGCCGACGAGGGCCGGGGGCGACTCAGGGCACCGGGCGAGGATCACGGAATGGAGATCGTCCACGTGCCGCGCGACCGTGAGAGGAACCGCGCCGCTGCGGCGCTGGTAGGGCTCCAGCACGCGGAAGTCGTCGGCGAGCGCACGGGCCAGCGGCGCCGCGCTCCCCGGTGCGCCGGGTCCGCCGTGGAGCACCACGACGGTGGGGCCGGAGCCGCCGTGCTCCCGGACCTGGATGGGTTCCAGGGGCGCGATCACGTGCCCGCCAGTTCTTCGTTGGGCTGGATGACGGCGCGGATAACGCCGTCGGCGTACCGATGCACGAGGTCGAAGCCGTCGGTGGTGCGCTCGAGCGGGAAGAAGTGCGTGGCGAGCGGTTTCACGTCGATGCGGCCCGAGGCGACCAGGGGCAGGCAGTCGACGACCTCGCCGTTCGACCGGCGCACGTGCTGCATGAGCAGTTCGCTGTGGCGGCTGTGGTGCATGGGGATCAGCAGATCGTCCTCGGACGGGATGCCGATGAGGACGACGCGGCCGCCCTTGCGCGCTGCGAGGCAGGAGTGGGTGACGGTATCCTGCTTGCCGGCGGCCTCGAAGGTGATGTCGACGCCGCGGCCGCCCGTCTCGTCGCGCACCCACTCGACGGGGTCGCCGTCGGCGGCGTTCATCACGGCGTCGGCGCCCATCTGCCGGGCCAGGTCCAGACGGTCGGGCAGCAGATCCGTCATCAGTACGCGGCCTGCGCCGGCTACACGCGCGGCGAGCAACGTGCAGAGGCCGATCGGCCCGGAGCCGAAGATGGCAACGGTCTCGCCCAGGTTCAGCCGGGCCAGCCGCACGGCGTGGAGGCCGACGCCCAGCGGTTCCATCATGGCGGCCTCGGTCAGCGTCATGTCGTCCGGGATGGGGATGCAGCATTCCTCGGGCATGACCTGGAACTGCTGGTAGATGCCGGCGATGGGCGGCGTGCCAAGGAAGCGCACGTCGGGGCAGAGGTTGCGATGCCCGGTGACGCACTGCTCGCAACGCCCGCACGGCGCCGCGGGCTCGATGGCGACGCGGGTGCCGGGAGCGATGGTGGCGCCCTCGCCGACCGCGTCGACGACGCCGGAGGGCTCATGGCCCAGCAGCGTGGGATACTGCACGACGGCCGTGCCGATGCGGCCCTCGAAGTAGTAGTGCACGTCCGAGCCGCAGACGCCGACGGCGGCGACTTTGACGCGGACCTGCCCGGCGCCGGGCTCGGGAACGGGGCGATCCTGGATCTCGATGGTCTGTGGCGCGACAAGGACGGCGGCTTTCATGGAGGCTCCTGACGGCGCTATGGAGGCGGTGTACGGTCCGCAGACCATTGTAATGGTACGGTATGCCGCGTCAAGAAACAGGCCCGGTGTGCCACGTCCCAGCGACCTCAGAAAAACCGCCCTTGCGTCTAGTCCATACACCTATGGAAACAACTCGCGGGCACGATAGCCTGAGGTATTGGAATGGGAAAGGAACGCGCCGGATGGTCAGTTACCCGGTCATTGCGGAGACGACTCAGTTCAAGGTGTGGAGAGGAGGTCAGGTATTGTGGATCGGTTGTGGGAGCACGTGTTCTCCCAGGTGGCCTTGCGCTGAGGTGACGGCATATCGGTGCTCTAGCTTTGGATTAGATTCATTGCGGGAGGTAGTGACAAATGGTTAAGCGGACAGGTGTTGTGGTTGGAATAGCGTTGGCATGCTTTGCCTTGGCGGCCACGCTTGCGGCGGGCCCCGCGACGGCGAGGGAAGCAGAGGCACCGGAATATCAGCCCCGGGTCTACAGAGTCTCGCAGATGGCCGGCATGCCGGCCGAAACCAGGGACGGCGAGGAGCTCGGCAAGCTCGCCGGCGTCGCCATCGCCGGAAGTCACGTCGTCCGTTACGTGGTGCTGTCGGCCGATGAAGAAGGCAAAGGCTACGCGGTCCCCTGGTCGGCTGTTGAGATCAAGTCGCAGTCCGGAAGCACGGGAAGCGACGGAGACAGGATCCGCCGAGGCGCGCTCCAGCCGGACCGGCCCGGTATGCCGAAGATGGAGAAGATGGTCGCCGTCCTGGACATTACCCAAGACGAAGTAGCTGAAGCCAGCGGCTTCGACGTCAAAGGCGAATGGCCCGCCGGGCCCGAACGTATGTGGCGCGGCCGTGGACGAACCTGGCCGCCGGGCATGAGCGAAGGCCGGCGTACCGGCGGACGCGGCAGGGAGGCCGGCCGCCGAGGCGAAGGCCGACAGGGAGGCCCCAGCGTGATGAAAGCATCCGACCTGATGGGTATGGAGGCTTACCTTCGCGATGAGAAGCTGGGCAAGCTCGTCGACGTGATCATTGACAGCCGCGAGGGCGCTCTGGTCTATGCGACCATCGGCCTTGAGGACTCGGGCGACCAAGGGGGTAAGATGGTAACCGTCCCGTGGCGATCGGCGAATCTGGACGCCGAAGCCAAGAAGATCATTGTGCAGGGAGCAGGCAAAGATGCTCTCATGGCACTTGCATACGGCAAGGACAGCCAGCCCGATCTTGGCGGCCGCAAGTACGCGGAGGATCTTCACATGCGCTTCGGCATCACGCCCTACTGGGTTGCCTGGGGCTACGAGGGCGCAGTGGTACCTCCGGCCGACGTGTTAGACGATTAAGCGCCCGGCTGAGCACGGTGTGACAGACGAGACCGTGTGAGGATCGGCAGTAGGTAACAGCAAGGCACGGCTCGCCTCCGGGTGCGTCGTGCCTTCGCTCTTCTCGCACCGACGCCTTTGGGCTGCAGTATCTCCTAAAGCGATACCCCGATCTCCTCCGCCACCGAACGCAGATGCTTCGCCGCGAGTTCGTAGTCCTGGGCCGTCGGCAGATGCTCGATCATGAGCGGCAGATCGTCACCCAACTTGTCCAGTTCGCGGAGACAGGTGTGGAAATCGAAGCCGCCGCGTCCGGGCCGTACCTCGTCCAGATGTACGGTCAACTTCTCGCCGAGGAGGATATCCTTGGCGTGGCATGACTTGATCTGAGGACCGAGCTTCTCCACGAACTCGCGCACGACCTCGCCAGTCCGAGCATATCGCTGCGGGCTGCAGATCAGGTTCACGGGGTCGAAGTGAACGGCGAACGCGGGACGGTCCACAGCCTGGAGCAACCGCAGGTAGCAATCGGCCGAGTCGGGGAACATCCACGGCATCGGTTCCAGCGTGTAGAAGCTTCTGTTCGGCTCGACCGCGTCGATGATGCCGCGCACCGTATCGACGATCATTCCGAAGGTCTCCTCCGTCAGGTCGTCCACGCAAGGGCCGTCCCATTTCTGCCCGCGCGAGCCCGCGATGTTCACCGCGCAGCAGGCCCCCACCCGGTCCGCCAACGCCAGGGCGCTCCTGCACTTCTCCAGCGCCGCCGCCCGGATTTCCGGGTCCGGGCTCAGGGGGTTGCTCCAGGCTCCGACCTCGGCGATGACGACGTCCGCCTTGGCCGCCGCATCGGCGTACGCGCGCACCTCGGCGTCGTCCGCATCGAGCGCGACCGGGCAGAACGCAGCCCGGTAGCCGGACCTGCGCACACACTCCAACCAACCTCCGGGATCATCCCACTTGCCGAAAACCGCTCCGCCCAGTCTCATGCTCGCTACCTCAATGGGAGATGTGTAACCGGAAACTTCATGCCCGGAGATTAGCCGAATCGATGCATACAGTCAAAAAGCAGCCCCTCGGCTGTGGATGGTCTCGTGCAGACGACGACCGGTCGAGCTCAAGCGCGGCTGAGGGCATCGTCAAGAACCGAAGCAAACTCCGGCTTCACGTACTCCCGGAGCATCGCCCAGGCGTCGCACTGCTCGGCGGACCGGATGGCCGGCCTAAAGCCGAACCGCAGGTACAGGTTGACGGCTTCGAGTCGAACCGTGTTGGTGGTCAGGTAGGCGCCCGAGTGATCCAGAGCGCGGAGACGCTGCAGGCACTTCGACAGAAGCGGCCTGGCCAGGCCGCGGCCCTGATACTCTGGAACGATGGCCACCCAATGGACGCGGCCGTAGTCGGGTTCCACGTAGTCGTCGTTGCTCCACGCGGTCGCCGTCCCGATGGGGCGGCCGTCGCCGCCGCAGAGGAAGAGCTGACGCGCCCGAAGCTTTGCCTCATCGGTGCCGAACTGCTCATCGTACAGGTCGGGCGTGATGGTGTTGTACCTGTCGGCCAACACGTGTATGCTCAGCCAGGCCTCGCGGTCGCCGGGCCGATGGTCGCGCAGGATGAAAGGAGCCGGTGGTTGCACGATGGGGATGCGCTCCAGGGCCGGGCGATCCATCACTATGTGCACGCGCGGCAGGTCGTCGCGTTCAGACGGGGCTTCCATACTCGCTCCCAAACCGCCCAAATGCAGGACGGGCCGCGCTGAAGGCCAAAAAGCGCCCAGGCGGCCGCGTCCGAATCTCCGGTGCCCGCTCAGGTCCCGGGCATAGCGTCCGCAGAGATCGCCGCCTGCGGACCGGTCGTCGATTCCGCATCCGGCATCAGGTACGTCGGAGAAAGAACGTCCTCCTTCTCCGGCGCGCTGGCAACCGCCGGCCGAAGCCTGGATTGGTCGTCGTTGCAGATGTCGACTCCAGCGAAGCCCAGCGTCCAGTCCAGGATCTCCTTGTAGTGCAGATTCCCGGCCATGCCGATGAAGCCCAGATGCAGATAGTGGCAGCAGGATGAGGACTTGGTGGTGCCTTCCGGTGCACGGCGAACGATGCAGACGGCGCCGGTGCACTTCTTCTGCGGCGCCGCGTCGCCCACCTGTATGGTCTCGCCGCCGACAGGACCGGCGCCCCATATGTTGGCGCTTACGTCCTGCATGCCCACCTTGCCTCCGAAAAGGCCCAGCACCTTGCCGTCAAGATTGCCGTAGCCGAGTCCTCCCAGGCCGAACGCACAACCGTACACGGCCACTTGCGGTCTGGAAGAGAGCGTGAAGCCCAGATCCATCATGTCTCCGGTGTCATGGGCCCTGTCGTTAAGGTACCCGCATCCCTGCATCGCCAGGCCGGCGGCGAGTATCAGCACTAAAAATATCTTTTTCAACGTTCGGCTCCCAATGAGTATAGGGTCAACGGCCGCCGCAGCGGCCCGTTCTGTTCCGTAAGGTCCCGCCTGGAGCAGGGACTTCCCGCGCCAGTCAGCCTCTCGAAGGCGTTATTAGAGTCTCGAAAGCGCCCTCCGCGCAGCTCATGCGAACGCATTCGATGAGCCGGGGCAGACGAGGATCCACAATACTGTAGTACACCGACCGCGAGCGGCGCTCGCTCTCGAGAAGCCCGCGCCCCTGCAGCAGGCGCAGGTGCTCGGAGACCTGGCTCGGCCGGACACCGCACATCTTCGCGATGCGGCCCACCCTGAACTCCCCTTGCGTGAGTATGTCCACAATACGCAGGCGGACGGGATGCCCCAACACCCGCAGGCACTCCGCCGCGTCCTCCAGCACGTCTCCCGAAATCAGTCTCAGTTCCTGGGTCTTCATATCTTCCTATCGATATGTCGTAAGTTCACGATACTACAATATGCAGAGCCCCGATGTCAACACTTTTTCTGGGAACAACCAGGACAGAGCCCGCAGCCGGTCGAACTGGAGTCGCTGCCGGGGGGCGGACGCGCCATATCCGGTCTGGGGGCCGTGTCTGGGCACACGGCCCCCTCGGTCGGGCGCAGGCCAGTGCACTTCCGAAAGTCAGCGCGGACCCAAAAAAGCAGATCGCTGCCGGGTGGATGAGGTATCGGCGTCGCGGGCCGAGCTTACAGGTTCCTGAGCACGCGCGCGGCCTTTGTCGCGTCCGCCGACGAGTCCAGTGCCAGGTAGAGGGCGAACCGCTTCCCCACTACCGACGCCGACATCCCGCGCAGGTTGATGCCCTTCTCGGCGAGGGCGTTCGTGATCTTCGCGCCCATGCCCGCCTTGTCCGGACCGATGGCCTGGACGGCGAACAGGCTCTTGGTCTTGTGCAGACCGGCCGCCCGTGCGGCGCCCGCCTGCTTGGCTCCCTTGATGGGAGTGAGGAAGACCACGCCGGTGCCGGGCTTGTCCGGCGCCCGACGTGCCATTACGTAACCCAGCTCCGCACCCGCGTCGGCCAGCGCCTGGAGCTTCTCCGCCAGCGCGCCCGGCCGATCCTCCATGCTGCCGGCCCAAATGTCCACCCTGTTCACTTCCAGAGCCATGGTACACCCCTTTCGCATGAACGACGGCGTCATGCCACCGATGTCGAGCGTGACGGCCAATTGTTGCGCGCCATACTATCGCCTGGCACGCAAGGACACAACCCCTAAACTTACGCGCCCCCCAGGCGACGGGGACCGCGATCATTCGAATCGCTGGAGCGAAAGGCGGTGGGCCTCGATGAAATCCCAGTCCAACTCAGCCCCCAGCCCCGGACCGTCGGGCGGATAGACGCAGCCATTCTCGTCGATGGCATCCAGGCCGTCACAGTAGTCCCGGTAGAACGGATAGTAGGTGGCCGGTCCTTTGGGGTGCACAAGGGCCATCTCGTAGTAGTTCGTGTTGCGGATGGACGCCATGCAGTGCCTTTGGGCCGGCCCGGCGCCGTGCAGTTCCACGTCGATTCCCAGACCTTCCGCCGCGTGCGCGACCTTCATTGCACCGGTGATGCCGTCGAAGGCGGGATCTCCCCGCAGGAAGTCCGTTGCATCGGCCAGGGCGAAGTCCACGTGCGGCTGCAGGGAGCGCACGTGCTCCGTCATCAGCAGCGGCGTGCGGATAAGCTGCCGCAAGCGGCGGTGGCCGAACTGGCTGATGCCGCCGTCATTGTACGGGTCCTCGATCCAGAGGTATCGCTCCTCGTCGCACGCCCAGCCGATCTTCAGGGCGTCGGCGAACTTCTTCAGCTCGCAGGCGGGGTCGGTCATCAGATCCATGCGGCCGCCCACCCGCCGGCCGACGGCGTGGATGGTCGCCGTCTCCTGCTCGATCGGCGCGTTGCCCCACCCGTGGATCTTGAACGCGGGATAGCCCATTTCCAGGCACTTCTCGGCGAAGTCCGCGTAGGCTTCGGGGCTGCTCAGTCCGTCCGGCTGGTTATCGCCGTGGTAGGTGCTGGCGTAGGTGGGGAGCGGCTTGCGCCGCCCGCCCAGCAGCTCGTAGATGGGCGCGTTGAAGTACTTGCCGGCGACATCCCAGAGGAGGATGTCCACGGGGGCGACGCCGATGCGGGCGAACTGGCGTGCCGCGCGGTTCAGGTCCTGGTAGACGACCTCCCGCTCCAGGGCGTTCCGCCCGATGAGGTAGCGGGCGAAGACCGGCAGCATCGCGACGTCCGGCGGCCGTGCGACTGTCTCGCCGACGATGCCGGCGTCCGTGAACATGCGGAGAGCGCAGGCGCGGCGCGCCACGGCGCTGCCGGGCTGGTAGACGATGTTGAAGCCGTTGTAGTCCCGCCCCATGTTCTCCAGGCGGTATTCGAACTCATGCGCCTCGATGCCGGTGATCCGAAGTCCCTCGCCCATCTCGTCCTCCCGTGTCCTGACGTCCACTGGTGAACCTCGACGGCCGGCAGGCAGGTTAGCAGAGCGCCGCGCGCTCGGCAAGGCACACGCGGGCGTCCTTGAACTTCGGGCGGCTCGGGTTATCATCCCTGTGCACGATGACCGCATGATGAAAGGGCGGACAATGGTATCCAGTTTCGAAGGTCAGGTGGCGGTGGTCACCGGAGCGGCGTCCGGTATTGGGAAGCGCATCGCCGCGGAACTCTCCGACCGGGGCGCCACGGTCGTCCTGTTCGACATAGACGCGGAGGGGCTCAAGCCGGTCTCAGAAGAGATCGGCGGAGAGGCAACGGTCGTGGACTGCGCGGACGACGCAGCGGTGCAGGAGGCGATCGGCGCGGCGGCCGCCCGGCACGGACGGCTCGACTTGCTCGTGCACTGTGCGGCCGTGGTCGGGCCCAACGCGCGCAAAGTCACCGAGGTATCCGTGGAGGAGTTCGACAGGGTCTACCGCGCCAACCTGCGCTCGTCGTTCCTGGTGACTAAGTATGCCCTGCTGGAGATGCAGAAGCGCGACTATGGGCGAATCCTCCTGTTCTCGTCCATCGCAGGCAAGGAGGGGAATGCCGGTATGTCGCCCTACAGCACCACGAAAGCGGGCGTCATCGGCCTGGTGAAATCCGCGGGGAAGGAGTTCGCCGAAACGGGCATCACCGTCAACGCCATTGCGCCGGCCGTCATCCGCACCGCCATGGTCGAGTCCATGGCGCCCGAACAGGTGAAGTATATGACGGACCGCATCCCCATGAAACGCACCGGCACGCTGGACGAGGTGGCGGAGCTGGCGTGCTGGATCGTCTCCCCCGAGGCCAGCTTCAACACGGCGTTCACCTTCGACCTGACGGGGGGGCGCGCAACGTACTGAACCTCCGCTACTCCGGCGGCCAGTCGGGGTTCGGACCGGGTATGCGGGCTTCCACCCGGCGGCGCCATTGCGTCAGCAGGCCGTGCAGGCGTTGGGCGTGCTCGGGCTGCTCGTCAACGAGATTGCACCGCTCGCTCACGTCGCGGCGGAGGTCGTACAGCTCGAGCCGACCGTCCTCGAAGAACTCGATCAGCTTATGGTCGCCGAACCGCACGGACGAACCGGGCGTGCCGCCCTGGTTCCCGTAGTGGGGATAGTGCCAGAAGAGCGGTCTGGCCTCGTCGCCTTCCTTGCCGCGCAGGAACGGAACCATACTGACGCCGTCCGTGTGCTGCTCCGGCATCGGGTCCAGCCCCGCCGCCTCCAGGAACGTCGGGTAGAAATCGGTGCTGGTTACCGGAACGGCGCAGGTGCTCCCGGGGCGCGGAACACCGGGCCAGCGGACGATCAACGGCTCCCTGGTGCCACCCTCGTACATCCAGCCCTTACCCTCGGAGAGCGGCGCGTTGCTCGTGGGGGAGCCTTCGGCGGTGGCCAGTCCGCCGTTGTCCGAGGTGAAGACCACGAGTGTGCTCTCCGCCTGGCCGGTCTCCTCCAGCGCGGCCAGCACGCGACCGACGTTAGCGTCCAGATTCTCGATCATGGCGGCGTAGACCGGATCGGACTGGACCAGCCGCCGGCGAATGCGCAGGTGGCGCTTGTGCTCGGTGGGGAAAGGCCCGTCTTCCTCGAACGTCTGCACCGTGTTCAGGCCCATCGCAACGGCTTTCTCCTCGTACTTACGCACGAGGTCGGCGGGCGCCTGGATCGGCGTGTGCACGCTGTAATAGCACAGGTTCAGCAGAAACGGCCGGCTGCCGCTGCGAATCAGGTCGACGGCCCGATCCGTCAGGTAATCCGTCAGATAGGTTCCCTCGGGCACGTCCAGGTCGCTTAGCGCCGGGATGCTCCACGGGCTGAAGTAGCCGCCTTCCCCCGGGGAGCCGGACTCGCAGCCGGCGACGTTCACCTGGAAGCCGTGGTCCTCGGGGCGATGCCCGTCCCCGCCCAGGTGCCATTTCCCTACGTGCCAGGTGGCATAGCCGGCATCGCGTAGCGCATCCGCGACCGTCCGTTCGGAATGAGGCAGGTTCTTGATGTACGGCACGTCGATCAGACGCCCCCGGCAGGGGTGGGTCGTGCCCCGATGATCGATCCAGTCGGTAAGGCCGAGGGTCGCCGGATACTTGCCCGTCAGGATGGATGCGCGGGTGGGCGAGCAGACGGGCGCGGACGCGTAGGCGTCGGTGAACGTCATTCCCTGCGCGGACAGCCGGTCCAGGTTCGGCGTCTCGTAGAAAGCGCTCCCGTAGCAGGCGAGGTCGCACCAACCCATGTCGTCGACCAGAATGAACAGGATGTTGGGCCGCTCCACGTCGTCGCCCCTTGAATGGAATACTGCGCCGCGCGAGGGGGCCGCGGGCACGGCCCGCCGTTTGCGGTCATGCTAATCGTCGCCGGGTGAGAACGCAAGTCTCGTGGCCCGGCGCACGACGCTCATCTATGCTTGCACGCACAGTAGCACTCGGATTACGATGTTACGCGCTTGTGGCGGGTGCCGGCGCGGCGCGGCCGCGCACTGGGCCTTCCGCCGCGAAGCGCACGCCCGAAGCCCGAGCCGGCCGTAGCCGCTCGACGACAATCACTGAACGTGCTGGAGCACGGCGCAGACCATGGCGGAACCATCCAGGAATCCCCTGCTCGTGATGCTGGCCCGCCTGGGCGCGGCCGGCCTGGAGCCGCTCTGCGAGATGGGCAGGATGGGCGTTTTCCTGCTCACCACGCTTCTCTACGTGTTCGTGCCGCCGCTGAAGTTCCGCTGGGTGGTCAAGCGGGTGCAGTTCGTGGGGTTCCAGTCTCTGATCGTCATTGCCCTCACCGGCCTGTTCACGGGCATGGTGCTCGGTTTCCAGGGCTTCTATACGCTGTTCCGCGTCGGTTCCACCGCGTTCCTCGGCCCCATGGTGGCGCTGTCGCTGCTGCGCGAGATGGGGCCGGTGATCACGGGCCTGATGGTGACGGCCCGCGCCGGTTCGGCCATCTGCGCGGAGATAGGCATCATGCGCATAAGCGAGGAGATAGACGCCCTGGAGCTGATGGGCCTGAGCCCGTTCCGATACCTGATGGTGCCGGTGATGCTGGCGACGCTGATCTGCATGCCGCTGCTGACGGCGCTGTTCAACGTGATCGGCATAGCGGGCGGCTACCTGGTGAGCGTGCGCCTGCTGGACGTGCCCGCCAGCACCTACTTCGGAGAGATGCTGGACTACGTGGACTTCGAGGACGTAACCGGAACGGTGTACAAGTCCCTGGCTTTCGCCGTGCTGGTGGCCTGGATATCGTGCTACAAGGGATATCATGCAGGATTCGGCGCCGAGGGCGTCAGCAAGGCGTCCACGCAGGCCGTCGTCCTCTCATCGGTACTGATACTGGTGGGCGACTACTTCATGACCTCGGTGCTCTGGTAGGATACCGCGATGCTCCGCGCGGAGAACATATACAAGTCCTTCGACGGGCTTCAGGTGCTGGCCGGGGCGACGCTGGAGGTGCAGGAACACGAGAGCGTCGCGCTGATCGGGCAGAGCGGCGGCGGCAAGACCGTGCTGCTGAAGCACCTGGCGGGGCTCTTGCGCCCCGACAGTGGACGCGTGCTGGTGGACGGACAGGAGATCAGCAAGCTGCGCGGGCGAGCGCTGAAGGATCTGCACACGCGGTTCGGATTCCTGTTCCAGGGCGGCGCCCTGTTCCAATCCATGACCGTCTACGACAACGTCGCCTTCCCGCTGCGCGAAACGACGGACATGGAGGAAGGCGAGATCCACGACCGCGTCATGGAGGAGCTCGAACGCGTAGGCCTGCTCGGGGCGGAGCAGAAGTACCCCGCCCAGGTCAGCGGTGGAATGGCAAAACGCGCCGCGCTGGCCCGCGAGCTGATCCAGGAGCCGAAGGTGATGCTCTTCGACGAACCGACGACGGGGCTGGACCCCATCATCGTCCATTCGATACACGACCTGATACGCGCCTGCCAGGATGAACTCGGGCTGACCGCCGTGATCGTCACCCACGAGATACCGCACATCTTCCCCATTGTGGACCGCGTGGCCATGCTCCGGGATGGAAAGGTGCTGTTCGCGGGCACGCCGGACGAGATATTCGCCTGCGAGGATCCGGACGTCAGGGAGTTCATCGAAGGCAGCCTGCCGCCGGAACGTTACCGGGTGCCCGGCGGTGGATCCTGATACAATCATAGAGGAAAACCCATGAAACGGTTTCACGTGGAGTTGACTGCCGGTCTGTTCATGCTCGTCGGCATCCTCTGCCTGGGCTATCTCTCGATCCGATTCGGCAGAGAGGAGGTAACCGGAGGCGCCGGCTACGACGTGACAGCCACGTTCAGCAACGTGGGCGGCCTAGATCGGAAGAGCACAACGTCTGAACTCCAGT
>CAZZNQ010000006.1:13686-82867 GCA_964655775.1 uncultured candidatus Brocadiaceae bacterium
AGCGCCCATCATGATGGCCGGTGTGCGCGTGGGCACCGTGTCCCAGGTAGCTCTGGTGGACTACGCGGCGAAGGTCACCCTGCGGGTGAACGAAGAACTGAAGCTGCCGGAGGACTCCATCGCTTCGGTGAAGACGCGCGGGCTGATCGGCGAAAAGTACGTGGCCGTCAGTCCCGGCGGGTTGGATGACTACATCGGCGCCGGCGGCGAGATACGCGAGACGGAAGCGGCCGTCGATCTGGAAGCAATGATATCCAAGTACGCGTTTGGCGAAGTGGAATGATGATGGCAACAGGAGGCGGCATGAAAACCAGACTGCCGTGCGCACTGATGGTGGTGTTCCTGGCCCTGGCGGTGAGCTTGCCGCGCTCGGCTGCCGCCGCGGCCGCCGGTGCGGGCGGCGATTCGCCCGATGCCGACAAGAAGCCGAAGACGCCGCTGGAATTGGTGCAGGAGACCACCGAAGAGGTGCTCGACATCCTGAGCGATCCGAAGCTGAAAGGCGAGGAGAACGAGAAGAAGCGCCTCGAACTGGTGCGGAAAGCCATGCAGTACAAGTTCGGCTGGCACGAATTGGCCCAGCGCAGCCTGGGCAGGCACTGGCGCAGCCGCACCGAGGAGGAGCGCGCCGAGTTTACGGCGCTGTTCCGCAGACTCATCGAGCAGACCTACCAGAGCCGTATCGAGAAGCACACGGATGCGGAACTGCGCTACCAGGAAGAGGACGTTGAAGACGAAGGCTACGCGTCCGTGAAGCTGCTTGCCATCACCCGGGACAAGCAAGAGGTCCCGCTGGAGTACCGACTCCGACGCATCGAGCGCAAGCCTGACGAGACCGAAGAAGAGAAGAAAAGACCGGACTGGATGGTCTATGACGTGAAGATCGAGGGCGTAAGCCTGGTACAGAACTACCGCTCACAGTTCAACGATATCATCGTCGGCGGCTCGTACCGGGAACTGGTCAAGAAGCTGAAGGCAAAGGTCGGCGAAGATGACTAGGACAAAGAATGCGGCGGCGTCCGCCGTAGTGCGACTGGGAGTGCTCGTTGTACTCGTTAGCGTCACGACGGGCTGCACCATAGGCAGTCGCGGGGAGCGGAACCTCGGCGACCCCTTCCGGCCGATGAACGAAACGTTCTTCACCTTCAACGACAAGATGTACTTCTGGGTGCTGAGACCCGTTGCCACGGGCTACGGCTACGTGGTGCCCCGCCCCGCTCGGCGCGGAGTGAGGAGCTTCTTCTCCAACCTTGGCACCCCCATGCGGGTGTTCGGATGCGTCCTGCAGGCGCAGTTCAGGGGAGCCGGCACGGAGGTGGCGCGATTCGGCATCAACACCACTGTCGGCGTGCTGGGCTTCTGGGACCCGGCCCGGGGGATGGGGCTGAAGCAGTACGAGGAGGATACGGGCCAGGCGTTCGCCGTCTGGGGCATAGGTCCCGGCTTCTACCTGAACCTGCCATTCCTGGGGCCGTCTACCCTCAGGGACGCCGTCGGCGGCCTGTTCGACCTGGTGCTTAACCCCACGACCTACCTGCCGGGGCTGAACCTGGTGAACTCGGTGAACTCGATCTCCCTGAATCCGGACGACTACCCAGATCTCAAAGAGGCCGCGCTGGACCCCTACATCGCCGTGCGCAACGCTTACTGGCAGAACCGCCAGCATCTGGTCCAGGAGCGCTCGCCCTGAGGCGGCCCGGCGCTACTCCCCGGCAAGGCTCTCGGCGCGCATCTCCGGGTACCGGGGGCCGTTCGGCATAAACTCGTACGCACCGACGTCCGGCGCGCTCCCCTGCGGCACGGGCGTGCCGACGAAATCCCGCTGGACGCGCACCGGCGTCCCCGCGTCGACAAGCGGACCACCCGCCACCGGTCGGTAATCCCGGTTACCGGCGTCGCGGAAGAGCCGATCCAGGTCGTCAACAACCTTCTCCCCTTCGCCGAGCGATCGGCCGCGCTGCGCGGAACCCAACCGGGTATACACGTTGTGGCTGAGTTGGGCGTCCGGCTGGATCCTGCCGCCGAATCCGCCGATGATGTTGTTCCGGAACACCCATCCGGTTCCCGCGTTGCCGATGTAGATCTGGCCCAGGCAGACGTTGTTGACAACTGTCAGATTATTCAGGGGCCGACTGCGCCAGAGCCCCATCGCCGAGCGGCCGTCCGGACTCGGATCGAACAGGTTGTTGCGTATGACGATGTTGTCGCCGTCATTGGTTGTCACGCCGTTGGCGTTGTAGCACTCGTTGCCCTCGACCAGGATGTCCGTGCACCCGACGTACATCGTCAGGCCGTTCGCGTGCATGCCCAGGTTGTCGCGCACGATGTTGCGCAGCAGCTTGCTGCGGTGACAGTCATAGTAGTCGACGGCCGTCGAACCGTTCTTGCCCAGCAGGTTGTACTGCGCCACGGAATCGTTGTAGCGCGAGAGCATCAGGCCCGCGCAGTAAGCGTTCTCGTGGATATGGTTCCACTCGATGAGGCTGTGATCCAGATCCGCCATGAGTACCGCTGCGGAGCGATTGGGATACGTGCGAACGCGCGATATCTCGTTGTGCCGGATGGTCACGTCCGTCGACTGCTCGCGCCGGCTCTTGGTTATGCCGGCCGCGCGATTACCGCCCTGCTGGTAGACGGCGAAGCCCTGGATGACGACATGCCCGGCGGATCGAAGGTCGAAGCCGTATTTGCGCTTGCTGATGGTGATTCCCTCCGGCCCGTTTGGCCCAATCTCCGCCGGCCACAGGACGAGTCGCACTTTGCCGCCGGAAGCGTTCTTCTCGTCCAGGTAGTACTCGCGCGGTCGGTCGAGGAACTTCAGGCTGTTTAGCATGCTGTAGCGCGCCCGCCGGTTCTCGTAGAGGTCGTTCTCGATCTTCTCAAGGCCGATCGTGTGCTTCTCGGGGCTATAGCCCAGCACGCGGGGATAGGCGATCACGTTCGGTCGCACCCACACGGCGGCATACGCGCCATCGAAGTAATCCGGATCGCGCTGGGTGAAATAGGCGGGATCCGTAATGCTCGTCGGGGTCACTTCCACCTGACCGGGCTCGGTCGGCAGGTAGGTGTCCAGCCGGTCGTGGTAGAACGGGATGTCCGGATTGGGATCCTGCGCGCAGTTCAGGTACGTGGAGCCCTGGTAGAGGCTAAAGCTGAAGAAGGTGCGGGCGTCGTCCAGGTAGGTATAGTAGAGTTCGCGCCAGTGGGGGTTGCCTTCCACTTCCTCCGGCCCGGACACTTTCCGCCATCCGCCGACCGGCTCTCCGCCCTGAATCACGGCCCTGCCTTGACCGAAACTGCCGTCGGTGTTGCCGTCGTAGGTGATGGGCCGCTCCGGAGCGCCGGCGAAGGGGATCGCGACGATGCCCCTGTATTCCACGCCGCCCCGGAAAACCACCCTGTCACCGGGCTTCAACTCCGTCGCGGCGGCGTTACCAGTGGCCTCCTCGTCGCCCGGGCAATGCTTGAAAGCGCCGCCCCGCTCGGGGGAAAGGCCGCTCGCGCCGTCCGAGCCGGAGGCGTAGTCGACGTAGTACGTTCTGGCCAGCGCCGCCGGGCAGGCCAACGCCAGCACGATTGCCGCCACCACGAACATCCCGGACCCGCTCATATCATCCTCCCGCACGCTGTGCGTGCACTTGCCTCTGCAAGCCTGCTTACTTCACGTAGACGACGGTCTCGGTGTTGAGGGACTCGATCGCGGCCGCCAAGACCTTCTGCGCGGCCAGACCGTCCGCCCCGGAGCCGTCGATCTCCTCGGAATCGGCCCCCTCGCTCACCTGTTCCAGGAACCGGTGAATGCGGTTGACGAAGGTGTCCACGAAGTCGCGCATGCCGCCGAACACCGGGTTCGTGTAGACGATCTTCTCGGGATCGCCGGCCGGATAGAGCGTGACCTCGCGCCACATGTCGTCCAGCACGAATCGGCCGTCGGTCCCGGCCACCTCGCAGCGTTCCATCGGATGGCCGCGTTCGATGTCGTAGCTGCCCGTCAGGCCTCCGACTGCACCGTTGACGAAGCGCATGTTGAAATGCGCGGTGGACCAGATGCTGCGGCCGGGCGCCTTCAGAGCAAAGCATTGGACGGCCTCGATGTCGCCGCAGAAATACCGCATGACGTCGACCGTGTGGGGATGCAGGGCCTTGAGCTGGAAGTACGGCGAACTCTCCGCCGGGTTCTTGATCCACATCGCCATGTTCACGAAAAGCGGCCGACCGATCCGGCCCTCGTCCACCCACCTCCTCGCCAGCCGCGCGGCCGGCGTGAACCGGTGGTTGAGGTCGATGCCAAAGCAGCGACTGAGCTTCCGGGCCGTCGCCACCATCTCCTCCGCCTCCGGTATCTCATTCGAGATCGGTTTCTCGCAGAGGACGTGGCAGCCCGCCTGCAGGGCCTGCATGGTGGGCTCGTAATGGTCGCTGCCGTATTCGTACCCTCCGGTGGCGACGCTGCAGACGTCGGGGGCCAATGCCTCGAGCATCTCCGGCGCGCTGTAGAAACCGGGCACGCCCAGCCTCTCGGCCGAGGCGTCCGCCCGCTCCCTGTCGATGTCGCAGACGCCGATCAACTCGGCCAGTCCGTCGGCCTGGTAGATATCGGCGTGACGGTTTCCGATCGGTCCCAATCCGATAACGCAGACTCGCAGCATGACGTCACCTCTCGCACTTCGCACGGTCTCGAACTCTTTGCTTCCAAAGGTCATTCTGTAAGAGGCGCTAGTCGCCGCGCGCCTGCAGTCGCCTGGCGGCTTCCGGATCGCCGATGTGCAGCGTGCTGTATGCCTGCTCGGCCGATTCGAACGGGCCTTCGACCTCCTTCGAACCGTGCCAATGCAGGTTCCTGTACATCGGGTTGGTCCGGCCCGTCTCCTCCTCCCGGCGGGCGATCCAGTCCTGCATCCGCTCCTCCAGGGCCGCAACGACCTTCGGCTCCACATCCGCCAGGTTCTCCGACTCCTCCGGGTCGCGCACCAGGTTGTACAGCTCCACCTCCGGCTTGAAGTGGAAGTCCGGCTCCAGCGCGTGGATCAGCTTCCACTGGGGCGTGCGCCAGCCGTGCTTGCGCATCCAAGTGCACTCGGTGATGTAGAACTCCGCCGTGGGAACGCGGCGTTCGCCCGCCATCTCCGGGAACAGGCTCTGTCCCTCGAAGTCGATCTCCCGGTCCACGCCCAGGATGTCCAGAATGGTCGGCATCACGTCCGCCAGCACGGCGTTGCCGCCGAAGCGGCCGCCCGCCGGCACGGTGCCCGGCATGCGGAACACCAGCGGAACGCGCAGCGTCGGCTCGTAGAGGCCGTGGTGGTCGAAGTAGCACTCGTGGTCGTAAAGCGTCTCCCCGTGATCGCTGTCAAAGACGATGAGGGTGTTCTCGTCCAGGCCCAGGGCGGAGACGCGGGCGAAGATGTTCTGGATGCAGGCGTCCATGTAGGCCACGGCGCCGTCGTACTGGGCGATCACGTAGTCCTTGTCGGTGATGCCCGGCGGCATCCAGGTTGCAAAGAAGTCGCGGAACGGCCGGAACTCGAATACGGGGTCCATGGACTTGTTCTCGGGGTCGAACTCGTCTCCGCCGTAGAACGCACGCTCGAATGGCTGCGGGGGCAGGTAGGGCGCGTGCGGGTCCATGTGCCGCAGGAAGAGGAAGAACGGTTTGCCGGTCTTCGCCAGCCGCTCCAGTTCGGGCAGCGCCACCTCGTTCAGGTTCTCGGCCTTATGGCTCCTGCCTTCCTCCCAGCTTCCCCAAGCGGGGAAGTTCAGATAGTTGTCGAACCCCCTTGCGGCCGGATTCTTTTCGAAGCCGACGGATGTGGTCTCGTATCCTTCCTCGCGGAGCACCTCCGCCAGCGTCGGCACGCCCTCCGCCATCGGGCCTCGGTGCCGCAGGGCGACCGTGTCCGTGCCGAAGCAGTCCCGACCGGTAAGCATGCCGCCATAGCCGGAAGTGGTGGGTATGTGGGGGCTGAAGCAGTTCTCGAAGACCGCCCCTTCGGACGCGAAGCGCTCGATGTGCGGCGTCGTCAGGTGCTGATACCCGTACAGACTCATGTGGTCCGCCCGAAGGCTGTCCACCCCGATCAGAAGCAGGTTGGGTTTCGATGTTGCCATCTGAATGGTGCTCCTCTCATGCAACTCGTTGTGTTATCGGCACCGACTGTGCCGTCAAAGGTATCCGAGGGCGGCGAGCATCTTCTCGCGCGGGTCCCGGTGCTGGGGCGCGCGGCCTAGCGCCCCGATTCGCAGAACGTCGTACGCCTGCTGCGACGACTCGAACGGCCCCTTCACGTCCCGAGCGCCGTGCCAGCGCGGGTTCGTGTGCATCGGGTTGGTCCGGCCCGTCTCTTTCTCCCGGCGGGCGATCCAGTCCTGCATCCGCTCCTCCAAAGCCGCACAGATCTTCGGCTCCACATCCGCCAGGTTCTCCGACTCCTCCGGGTCGCGCACCAGGTTATAGAGCTCCACCTCCGGCTTGAAGTGGAAGTCCGGCTCCAGCGCGTGGATCAGCTTCCACTGGGGCGTGCGCCAGCCGTGCTTGCGCATCCAAGTGCACTCGGTGATGTAGAACTCCGCCGTGGGAACGCGGCGTTCGCCCGCCATCTCCGGGAACAGGCTCTGTCCCTCGAAGTCGATCTCCCGGTCCACGCCCAGGATGTCCAGAATGGTCGGCATCACGTCCGCCAGCACGGCGTTGCCGCCGAAGCGGCCGCCCGCCGGCACGGTGCCCGGCATGCGGAACACCAGCGGAACGCGCAGCGTCGGCTCGTAGAGACCGTGGTGGTCGAAGTAGCACTCGTGCTCGTAGAGGCTCTCGCCGTGATCGGCCGTGAGCACGACCAGCGTCGACTCGGCCAGCCCCAGATCGTCCAACGCCCCGAAAAGCCGCTGCAGGCAGATGTCCAGGTAGGCGATGGCGCCGTCGTACTGCGCCACGATGTAATCCTTGTCGGTGACGTTCGGCGGTATCCAGTTCGTGAAGAACCCGCGGAACGGCTCGAATGCCCGCACCGGGTCCATGGACTTGTTGGCGGCGTCGCACTCGTCGCCACCGTAGAAGATCCTCTTGAACGGATCCGGGGGCAGGTACGGCGCGTGCGGGTCCATGGCGCGCAGGAAGAGGAAAAATGGCTGCTCGGAATGCGCGGCCTTCTCGAGCTCCGGCACGGCGACGGCGTTCATCGCTTCCGCCTTGGGGCATTCCGTCTCGCCTTCCGAGGCCCATGCCTGGTAGCTGTGAAGACTCTCAAAGCCGCGCCCCGCAACGTTATGCTCGAAGCCGACGGAACTGGTCAGATAGCCCTCCTCGCGCAGCACCTCCGCCAGCGTCGGCACGCCCTCGGCCATTGGGCCGACGTGCCGGAGCGCGACGGTATCCGTGCCGAAGCAGTCCCGTCCCGTCAGGATACCGCCGAAGGCGGGCGTGGTCGGGATGTGCGGGCTGAAACAGTTCTCGAACACTGCCCCACCGGCCGCGAAGCGGTCGACGTGGGGCGTGGTCAGGTGGTGGTACCCGTGAAGACTCATGTGGTCGGCCCGAAGGCTGTCCACGGCTATCAGGAGCAGGTTCGCCTTGTCGGTCGTCATGCGCCGCGCCTCCTTGCGGCCGATTCAGACATCTGCGCAGGTCTCAGATCTTGCTCTCTTCGAAGGTTACGCGCCGTCCCTGTTCCGCCGACTCGTAACAGGCCAGGACAAGGCGCAGCACCGCCCGTCCGTCCTCGGCGGTCGCTATCGGAGCTCGCTCGCCCCGCAGGAACTCCGCCAGGGGCCGTGCCAGCCCGGCTATCCGTTCCCTCTGGCCGCCGATGTCCGGCAGGTCGCTCACCGTCCATCCGTCCGCGCCCTGGACGTACCACTTCAACTGGATTCCGCCGGGCGGACGCGGCACGCCGGAACTCGGACCGTCGCCGTAGTTGCCGACGATCATGCCCTTCTCGCAGACGATCTCCAACGTGTTCTCGCCCGCCGGGGCGACGAAGGTGCAGGAGACCTCCGCAAACGCGCCGCCGGCGCACCGGTAGACGGCGATGGCGTTGTCGTTTGGGACCGCCGGATTCAGCAGCGTGCCCATCTCCGCCACCACGCTCACCGGCATTCCCAGTAGCCAGTAGACGAAGTCCACGGCGTGGGCGGCGTCGTCGGCGAAGATATCGCGATTCAGGTCCGGCTGCACGTGCCAGGTCTTCTCGAAGTCGGGCCAGAGCTGCGTGGAGAGGCAGTGCCGGCGCCGCACCATGTAGACCTTGCCGAGCCGACCGTTGCGCAGTAGGTCGCGCGCCTTCAGGTTCTGGGGATCGACGCGCATCTGCCAGGCCATCGTGAACGGCACGCCGCCCCGCTTCACGGCGTCGACGATGCGGTCGGCCTCGTCCATCGTCAGCGCGATCGGCTTCTGCAGCACGACGGCCTTGCCCGCCTCCGCCGCCGATTCCACGAGATCGGCGTGCAGCGACGTCTCGGCGGCGACGATAACCGCGTCCACGTCCTGTCGGGAAAGCAGCGCCTCAGCCGACGGCTCCTGCTCCAGTCCGTAGTCGTCGCAGGCCGCGCCAGCCCGGCCGTTGTCGTGATCCCAACCGGCAACAACGCGGACGCCGATCAAGGGGTCCTCGCGCCACTCGTCGCAGTAGGTGCGCACGTGCCCATGGGCGAAGCCGAGTATGCCGACGCGGACCGGTTCCATGGCTCGGCTACCTTCCCAGTGCCTTCAGACAGGCGTTCATGTAGCCCCGGCTCTCTGCGGCCACAATCGCCTTCTGGGACAGGTTCAGATGCTTCGCGCCGATCACCTCCAGGCAGACCGGTCCGTCGTAGTCGGCATCGACCATCGCCTTGAAGTAGCCCAACAGGTCGATGTCGCCGCGCCCGCAGGCCTGATCCTGAGCCAGACCGGGCGAGGGACCCGGGCCCTTGCAGTCGCGGATGTGGACGTGACGCACCCGGTCGATGACCTTGGGCAGCGCTTCGGCCGGGTTCTCGCCCGCGCGATGGATGTGGCTGGGGTCCATGTCGATGCCGAACGCCGGGGACTGGATCTTCTCCATGGCACGCAGCGTAGTGGGCGTATCGTGAATGCAGGCGCCCACGTGCGCCTTCACGCAGAGCGTTACGCCGTGCTCGGTGGCCAGTTCCGCCATGGCCGCCATCTTGTCGGTCTGGCGGTCGAAGTCCTCCGGCACATCCTCCTTGCCGCCGGGGCCGATGTTTACCACCGGTATCCCCAGCGCCTGCGCGGCCGCGAACGCCATCTTCAGTCGCTCCGCGTCCAGCGATGCCTCCTCCATGGAGAGCAGTTCTAGACCCAGGTCGGACGCCAGGGCGGTGATATCGTCCGCCTGCTCCTCCCAGCGGTCCAGCTCCAGATGCTCGCACATGCCCTTTATGGCCGACAGCTCCACGCCGTCGTAACCGGCCCAGGCGATGTGCTCCATGGCCGTCTTCAGATCGTGCTCCACGAAGAGCACGGAGTTCACTCCCAGCTTGATCATGTCGGTTGCCTCCGGTAGATCAGGTGCGTTAGTTCGAGACGCCGGATCAGACGTCGACCGACTCCCCGGTCTGGAACGATTTGATGGCGCCTTCGATTATGCGCTGTGCGCGCAGGGCCGCTTCGCCGGACGCCTCGATCTGGTCCGGCGGTGTGTCGGCAATGAGCTGATCGACCCAGTGCGATATGCGGCTCTTGAACGTGTCGGCGAAGCTGCGCATTCCGCCCAGGTAGTCGTAGCGCTCGACCTCGATGCTGCGCCGCGGATAGAAGTACAGACGTTCGCAGGCGTCTTCGATCACGAAGCGTCCGTCGGATCCGGCCACGTCGCAGGTCTCCAGTCCGAAGCCGACGCCGGCGTCGTAACTGCCGGTGAGGTTGCCGACCACGCCGTTCTCGAACAGCATGCCCACCTGGGCATTGGACCAGATGGTGCGCCCCTTGCCCTTCGACAGGAATGCGTGCACGGTCTTCACATCGCCGCAGAAGTAGCGCATTACGTCGACCGAGTGCGGGTGCAGGGCCCGCATGTGGAACCACGGCGAGGTCTCGTTCGGGTTGTTGATCCACATGCGCATGTTGATGAGGTGAAGCTGCCCCAGGCGGCCCTGGTCGACCCATTCCTTGGCGCGCAGGGCGGCGGGGGTGAAGCGGTGGTTCAGGTCGATGGCGTAGGGGACATTCTTCTCCCTGGCCAGCGCGACCATCTCTTCGGCTTCCTCTATGTTGTTCGAGATAGGTTTCTCGCCCAGAACGGGAAACCCGGCGCCCAGAAGCTCCATAGTGGGCTCGTAGTGATCGCCGCCGTTCTCCACACCGGCGGTGCACATGCTGCACGCGTCGATCTCGATGCCGCTGTCCAGCATCTCCTGGACGCTGCAAAACGCCTTCGCGTCGTAGGCGTCGGCGGCCTTGTCGGCCTTCTCCTCGATGATATCGCACACGGCGACCACGTCGGCCTGCTCCAGGTCGGTGTAGACCTGCGCGTGCTTATTGCCGATGTTGCCCAACCCGACGATTCCGATCTTCAGTGCCATCTGCTCTTCTCCGACCTGTTACGGGATTTGCCGGCAAAACGGTTAGACAATACGTCGGGCGGGACGTCATATCCAGTGAATGCGGCGAAACACGGGGAAATCGCCGTGAAACTCACCGGCTTCAGGCCGGCCTTCCCTCATATTCGCTCTCCGCCGCCTGCACGGCACGTCCGTCGCCCGGCGCCGCGTCCATCTCCGCGAGCACGGTTTCCAGGGCGTGGAGGGCCGCTGTGACATGCTTTTTCGTGGCGCTCTCACCCATGAGACCGATGCGCCATGCTTTGCCCTTGAACTCGCCGAGTCCGCCGCCGAACTCGATGCCGTGGTCCGCCAGCAGACGCCTGCGCACTTCGGCCTCGTCGACCCCCTCGGGAGCGCCGACGGCATTGAGCATGGGAAGCTGGTGATCGGGGTCGGCCAGGTACCGCAGGTCCAGGGCCTCCAGCCCGGCCTTCAGCGCACGGTGATGGCCGAGGTGCCGTCGCCATCGCCGCTCAAGTCCTTCCTCCACCACGATGCCGAGGGCCGCGTGGAGGCCGTAGATCATGTTCACCGGCGCGGTGTGATGGTAGAGGCGCTCTGTGCCCCAGTACTGCCGCACCATGCCCATGTCCAGATACCAGCTCTGCACCTTGTCCTTCCGACTCGACATGGCATCTTCGGCGGCGCGGCTGAAGGTCACGGGCGCCAGGCCGGGCGGACAAGACAGGCATTTCTGGCTTCCTGAGTAGCAGGCGTCGATCTGCCAGCCGTCCACGTCCACCTCCATGCCGCCAAGGCTGGTCACAGCGTCCACGAGGAGCAGGGCGCCTTCTTCATGAACCACTTCGCTGACCGGCTCGATCGGCTGGGCGGCGCCCGTGCTGGTCTCGGCATGAACGATGCCCACCAGCTTGAAAGGCCCCTCCTCCCACATGGCATCCCGGATCTGCTCCGCGGCGAACACGCGGCCCCAGGGCACGCTGACGGTAGTCACCTCGGCACCGGCCCGCTCGGCCACGTCGGCCATGCGCGTGCCGAACACGCCCTGGACGCAGACCAGCATTCGATCGCCCGGCTCCACCAGATTGACCACACAGGTTTCCATGCCGGCCGATCCGGTCCCGCTGACAGCGAGCGTAAGTTCGTTCTCCGTCTGGAACACGACCTGGAGACGGGCTCGCACGTCGTTAAGGACTTCAAGGAACTGAGGGTCGAGGTGGCCGATCGTGGGTCGGGCCATCGCTTCAAGAACGCGGGGATTGACGTCCGACGGTCCCGGCCCCATCAGCATCCGCGGCCATATGTCTTCGGTGTTCATCTGCGGCTGTCTCCGTTCGTCGGGATCAGCGGTTGTAGTCCGGAATCGGTCCGCGCAGCTCGTCCCACACGGCGTCACAGCCCTCCAGCACGTCCTCGGGCAGCGGCCCGCTGCAGGCGGCCAGGTTCTGGTCCAACTGGGCCGGCGAGCTGGCCCCAAGGATGATGCACGAGACGTCCGGCTGCGATAGCAGCCAACGCAGGGACAGCTCGACGAGCGAGATCCCCGCCTTGTCGGCGACTTCGCCGAGCCGGCTCACCGCGTCGAAGAGCCTGTCGTGCCAGTAGCGCCCGCGATACATCTCTTTTCGCCCGAAGCGCGTGTCCTCGTCCGGCTTCGTGCCCTTGGTGTGCTTGCCGGTCAGCAGTCCGCCGGCCAGCGGATTGTAGACCAGCGTCCCGAGGCCGAACTCGCGGCACATCGGCAGCAGTTCCTGCTCTATGCCGCGCGCGATCAGGTTGTACATCGGCTGCACGCTGACGATCGGGTGCCAGTCCCGACGGTCGCAAATCCAGAGCGCACGGCAGATCTGCCAGGCGGCGTAGTTCGAGACGCCGGCGTAGCGCACCTTGCCGGAGCGCACGAGTTCGTCCAGAGCGCCCAATGACTCCTCCAGCGGTGTGGTGTAGTCCGGCTGATGGAGCTGATACAGGTCGACGTAGTCCATCGAGAGTCGGCGCAGGCTGTCATCCACCGCCTTCAGGATGTGTCGCCGGGATAGCCCGCGGTCGTTCTCGCCGGGCCCCATCGGATTGAATACTTTGGTGGCGACGACGACCTCATCCCGCCGTCCGCGAAGGGCCTTGCCGAGAATCTCTTCGGAGACTCCCTTGTTGTAGGCATCGGCGGTGTCGAAGAACGTCACGCCTGCGTCGAGGCACCGCTCCACCATGCGGATGGATTCGGCCTCGTCGGCTTGATCGCCGAACGTCATCGTGCCCATGCACAGCCGTGAGACTTTGAGTCCACAGTTTCCCAGACCCGGATAATCCATGCTCTCGCCCCTTTCGCTACTGACCCTCCGGCTCCACCGTGAAGTCCATCGGAAGGCCCAGTTTCTCGTAGAGCTTCCGCCGCCCTGCGCTGTCGCCCTCGTGAACGGTGCGCGCATACGCGGCCACGTCCTTTGCCCGGTCGTAAGGCACGACGATGACGCCGTCCCCGTCCGCCACCACCACGTCTCCCGGCCGCACGAACACCCCGCCGACCGTGACCGGCTGCATGGTGGACTCCAGTTCGAGCCGGCCCGGTCGGATGCCGCGCCAGACGCCCGGACAGTAAACGGGGAAGCCCTGCTTGATGATCTCATCGGTGTCGCGCGCGCCGCCGTTGGTGACGGCGCCGACGATGCCGGCCGCCATCCAGTCCAGTGAATTCGCCGACCCGATGTAGCCGCAGTCCTTGACGCCTGCCGCGTCGATGACCAGGAAATCGCCGGCATGAATCTCAGCGGACCTGGGTCCCTGGGCCAGCTTGCCGTACCACTCACCGCGGAACTTCCGGTATTCTTCCACAGTGTCGAAAACGGGTGCCCGCTTGTTCGTCGGCACGAAGCGTAAGGTATGGGCGATGCCGTAGGCGCGGTGCGAGAACGAATCGATGTCGCGCCAGAGCGGGCGGATCTCCCTGTCCATCAGGCCGACGTCCTGCAGCCCGACGGCGTCCATGCCGTCGCACACGTCGGTCACGCGAAGGCCGTTGAACAGCCCGAGCACCTCTTGCCTCTCGTCCTGCGTTGCCATCGTACGTCTCCCGGTCCATCGGATTCGTCGACACGGCCCGGCTGCATCCGGACCACCATCAGGGCGATTCTAACATCGGCGCGGCGGGAGTCCAACGGAGGGCAAATCCGGTCACGTGATTGACTTGCCCCGGGCAGCCCTCTAGGATGGGAGTTGGCGGGGGGCGCCATGTACTCGGCCGCCGGCTCGCCCTGTTCCAGGTAAGCGAGACCGGCCGATGATGATAGAAACCGTGGCCCAGTTACTGGCCGCCCTGCCGGAGAAGCTGCACACGTTCGAGGGAAGTGCATACCCGCTTCCGCTGTGCCAGGCCGTTCTTGGACGCCTTCCGGAGATATCGGAGATAGCAGACGCGGCGCGCTCCGATGACGGCGACGTGGGGCACCACTCTCTGCACGTGGCCATGGCAGCGGAGTGCTACGAGGCGGCGCACCCGGACGCCGACGACGCGTTCGTGAAGGACGCCCGCCTGCGGAGTATGGTCTTCATGGGCGGCAAGTGGCGCGCCGGCTGGACCTTCATTCTGGGCGACGAGAGCGAGACCATCGTCCCGAGCCTGGAACAGAGGAACTTCATGGTCCAGGTTGGCGGGCCGCGCGCGACCTGGCCGGTGTACTGGCTCCAGATGATGGTGCGGTACGCAATGATCTGGGGTCAGATCCCGCCGGGCGAGGACCATGAGATGGGCCATCTGCTGGAGGAGGATCTGCCCGGTGTGCTGATAGTACGCGGACGATGCAGCGAACTGGAATGCGTGCTGGCAATGGCGATGATGAAGCTGGGATGCCCCGCCGTGGTGCCCCACGACTTCCCGTTCGAGGAGGGGCGGCAGGCCCGGGTCCATACCGAAGAAGAAGCCTTAAACGCCATCGCGACGCTGCCCAACATGCGCGTGCGCGAGCAGGAAGGCGTGCGCACGGCCCTTCCCGACTACTGCAACCCCGCCCGTGCCAAGGAACCGTTTGAGGCCGCGTCAACCATCGGCGGCGGGGACAGCTTTCTGTTGTTGCGGCCCGGACAGGCCGGTGACGGCATCGAGATCATCGGTGATCCGACCGGCGGCATCGGCGTACTCATCGAGGTGGGCGACCCGCGCCTGGCCGTGGCCACGTCCGCCTACGTCGAGCGGACCGCGCTCGCTCTGCCTGACTACATGGAGGGGGTGCGCGTATTGGAGAAGGCGCCGCTGACCGTCGGACTGGCCGCGGGCGTCAGCCTGGATCCCGCCAAGCTGGCGAATGCACTTCACGCGGGCCTGCGGTGGCATTTCCCGCGCCTGCAGGACATCCACGTGAAGCTGGTCTTTGAACCGGACGAGCTGGCAAGGGAAAGCACACGCGCGCGGCAGTTCGAACGCGAGCGAGAGCGAATCCGGGCAGAAGAGACTGAGGCCGGCGTGGACCTGTTCGTGTCCTGCATCGAGTGCCAGACGTTTACGCACCGGCACGTGTGCATCGTCACCCCGGGGCGTCCTCCCATGTGCGGCCGCGACCCCGACCAGGTGCGGGCGGCGGCGCTGTTCGGCGCTACCTGGCACCCCTACCTGCGGCGTGGACTCAAGGCGCAGGACCTGCGGGAGATGGTGGACAAGGGCCGCTGCATCGATCCTCTGCGCGGCGAGTATGAAGGCGTCAACGAAGCGGTGCGACGGCTCTCCGACGGCGCGATCCAGCGCGTCTACCTGCACAGCCTGCGCGACTTCCCGCACAGTTCCTGCGGGTGCTTCCACTACCTGGCCTTCGAGATCGAGGGCTGCGGCATAGGGATCATGGATCGGAGCTTTCCGGGCAAGGCACCCAACGGCGAGACCTGGGACTCGCTGGCCAACCGAGCGGGCGGGAAGCAGACGCCCGGCATCACGGGCATCAGCGCCGGCTACCTGCGCAGCCCGGACTTCCTGAAGGCCGACGGCGGGCTCAAGAGTGTGGTCTGGGTAACTGCGAAGGTGATGGACCAGATAGAGGACTTGCTCCCCGGGGATCGGGGTCCCGCAACGGAACAGGATGCAGCGAGCATGGAGGAGCTGCGGGCTTACATCAGTCAAGGCTGATGTCCCTGCTGTCCCTCGCCTGCCTCTCAGGGTTGACCGGGAGCCGCCCTTCTGTTAGGCTACCGGAGCCGTATTCTCACGTCCTTTGACTGGGAGGCAGAGGATGGAGGGCCTGCGCGGCCACAGGGCGGCGGTCTTTCTGGTGGTTGCTTTTGCTCCGCTCGCCCTGGCGGCGGGCTGTGCGCAGAGCGCCAACGGCGCTCGAAGCGAGAGAGCCCTGCCGAGGAAGTCCTCGATCGAGCAATACGGCATACGCTGGACCTTCGACCGTCCGACGCCTGTGGGGCAGTTCCTGAACGGCGACTGCTACGTGGTCGGGCCGGTAACGGTGACGGCCGTGGACCCGCCGCCGGTCAGAGCCGCGGACATCCCGCTTGACCAGCTAACTGGACGCGAACGGAAGATGGACGCCGCAAGCCGGATACGGAACGGGTCCATGCTCAACCCTCCGGCATGGGGCAAGGTATCCTACGACAGCCGAATCCGCAACGCCTACCGGCCCGATCTTATCACTCCGTTCCCGGTTCGGATGCAACCGGGCGATACGCTGGTTTCCAGCGTAAGCTACCGGCAGATGGGAACCGCCCGCCGGATGCTCAATCCGTCCCGCAGGGCGGTGAGCCCGGTGCGAACCGCCGCCGTGCTGACCTGTCTTGCCGCGCCCGTGCCGGAAGACGCGTTCCGGCCTTGCTACGCAAATCCCGATCGGAAGATCTACCTCGGGCGAGATCTGCGGCGCCACCTGCTGCCGTCATTCAGCCGTGTGCCAAGCACCCCTCCAGTTGAGGAATGGGAGCGGGTGTTCCAGCGTCCCTGGCTGGACACGGTCTTCTTCGGCTTCGGGGCGCCCGAGGAGAACATGCCCGATTACGGTCGCGAAATAGGCGAGGCCTCAGGCATCGCAGCCCTGCTTCTGTGCACCGATCTGCCGATGGAGAGCAAGGAAAAGCTCATGGTCAACTTCGTGCAGGTCGGTATAGACAACTGGGGCCTGCTCCGAGCAGGCTGCCCGGGTTGGCGAGCCCACGGTGGCCACGGCAGCGGCCGCAAACTGCCTATCGTATTCGCCGGGCTGTTGCTGGGCGATGAAGAGATGGCGTCGCCCACGAATAGTATCCCCGGCGCCGAGTTCAGCGAGGACATGCAGACGATGTACGACACCTGCTGGACCGGGGCGGAAGTGGTCTACGCCGGGCACGTCGGCAGGGACGGTGACGGCTCCTGGGGACCTTACGAGCATCTGGAGCCGCGCGACTGGCTGGGACTGACCGGCGAGAGCTACCGCCGCTGCTGCACCAGCGTCTGCTGGGTGGGCCAGGCCCTCGCGGTCCACATGCTGAACGCACGCCCGCAATGGAATCACGACGCATTTCTCGATTACTGCGACCGCTGGATGTTCGAGGACGACACCGAGCACGTCCGCATTATCAAGGAACAGACCGGCCGCGACTTCTCAGCGGATTACCTGCGCCAGGGCCAGACGTGGTACCCCTTCGTAGACGAGATGTGGGCAAAGCACCGAAAGAACCTGCCGGCGCCGACCGACGGATGGAAGCGGCCGCACCGGCAACGTCGGCACCGGTTCCAGCCACGAGCAGAGGAACACAATGGTCAACATGTACCACGACGGCGACGCGGATCTCGGCTGCCTGACGGGCCGGCGCATCGCCGTGATCGGCTACGGCAACCAGGGACGCTCCCAAAGTCTGAATCTGCGTGACAGCGGCTTGCAGGTGACGGTCGGATGCCGGGAGGACGAGTACGCCGCACGGGCACGCGAGGACGGATTCGAGGTGCTCGCACCCGTCGAAGCTGCCGCGGCCGGCGAGGTGATTCTGATTCTCATACCCGATGAGGTCCAGCCGGGCGTCTTCGAGGCAAGCGTCGCACCGGGGCTTGTGCAAGGGGACGCTCTGGTCTTTGCCAGCGGATACAACATCGCCTTCGATCTCGTCCACCCGCCGAGTTTCGTGGACATCTTGATGGTCGCTCCGCGGATGATCGGCCAGGCGGTTCGCAGCTGCTTCCTGGAGGGGGAGGGATATCCCTGCTTCGTCGCCTGCGAACAAGATGCTTCGGGGCACGCATGGGAGACGGCGCTGGCCGTGGCGCTAGCCATCGGTGCTACACGTGGCGGTGCAGTGGAAGCCACCTTCCTTGAGGAAGCCCTGATCGACCTGTTCGCCGAGCAGTTCCTGTGGGCGGGCATAGTGCGGCTGTTCCGCACGTACTACGACGTACTGACGGCAGCGGGGTGCAGTCCCGAGACCGTGGCGACCGACATGTACCTCTCCGGCGAGATGGTGGAGATAGCGCGGGCAATGCGCGAAACCGGCTTCTTCAAACAGATGGAACTGCATTCGCAGACGAGCCAGTACGGGCAGCTCTCACGCGGCGACAGGGTGATCGGCCCACAGGTGCGGCAGGTCGCACTCGAGATCCTGGACGAGATACGCAGCGGCAAGTTCGCTGAAGAGTGGACCCGTGAACAGGCCGAAGGAAAGCCCCACCTGGCCCGTCTCAAGCAGGGAGCATTCGCCCATCCGCTCAACCGGGTCGAAGAGCGCCTGAAGCGCACCGCAGAGGGAGAATCTCCCTGACCCGCAACTACCGCAGTACGCGTTCCACCTCCGCCTGGAACCGCTCGGCGAACTCCTGCTCATGCTCCGTCATCCTGCGGCGGAGTTCGTCCTCGGGCAGCTTCGTCCAGCGTTTCCGGCCGTTCAACTCGTTGTGCAGCGACTTGTACGGCCCGAAGAAATGCCGGTCGAAGACACGGTCGGCGGCGGCGCTCAGTTGCCGCTGCTGGGCGGCCGTCGCTCCCGCGGCGACGTATGGTCGGACGGCGTCCGCCTTGTAGGAATCCCACTGGCGCTGCGAACGGACGAGTGTGTAATACTCGTTCTCACGCGCGATGCGGTCCGGCAACGAGAGTTCGCGCCACTCCTGCGGGATGAACGGGTCCTCCGCCTTCGCAAGCCATCCGACCAGCTCGCCCTGCAACTCGGCCCTCACGTCCGCATAAGCCGGATCGTCCACCAGGTTGTTGAGCTGGAACGGATCCTCCTGATCGTCGTAGAGCAGCCATTCGCCTTCAGCGTACACCACGTACGTGTACCGTTTCGTGCGGACGCCGCGGAACGGGTAGAAGTAGTTCCAGTCGTCGGGCACGAGTTGGCTGCGGTAGTAGTTGCGCTGGAAGTTGTTGACCAGGATGAACTGGGAACTCGGGTCCGGACCGTTGCCGCCCAGCACCACCGGCGAGAAGTCCTGCCCGTCGCAGCGGTCGGGCGGCGCGATGCCGGCAAGGCCGCAGAGCGTCGGATAGAGGTCGATTGTGCCCAACAGGTTATCGGCGATTCGGCCGGCCTCCACGCGTCCCGGCCATCGCACCATGAAGGGACAGTGGATCGCCTCGGTGTAGGGATTGCCCTTGCTGCCGACGCCGTTCGAGCCGAACGAACTGCCGTGGTCGGAGCTGTAGACCAACACCGTGTCTTCGTCGATACCCAGCTCCTTCAGTGCGTCCATCAGACGGCCGAGCTGCCGGTCCACCGCGCTGATGTGGGCATGGTAGTGCTGGTAGTAGAGCAGGCTATTCCCCTGTTTGTACCTCTCCTCCGTCACGTTCGGCCGGAAGTAGAGGTCGTCCTGGGGATAGAGATCAACGAACTCCTCCGGCGCGTCGTCCCATCGCCAGTGCGGCGGATTCCAGGAGAGCATCACCAGGAACGGCTTGTCTCCGTGGGCATTGGCCCGGATGAAGTCCAGAGCCTGATCGGTCATGCCGATGGCGTTGTACCCCTTCACGGGATGGAAGTCCTCGCCGGACGGGATGTCGCGCACCGGCGTCTCCCAGTGGTTGTCGCCGTACTGCCAGTGCTTGAAATAGTCGAATCCCGCGTTGGCGCAGGTCTGGTTCTTCAGGTGCCACTTCCCCACGTAGCCGGTGACGTAGCCGGCGTCCTTGAAGGTGTGGGCGATGGTGGGCGCGTCGATCCCGATGATGTCGCCGTTCTCGTAGTAGTCGTTGCTGATGATGCCGGTGCGGTGCGGCCACATGCCGGTGATAAGCATTCCGCGGAACGGGATGCAGATGGCGGAGGTGCTGAAGCAGTTGTCGAAGCGCGTTCCCTCGCGTGCCATGCGCTCCATGTTGGGAGTCACCATCTGCGGCATCTGCGTGAACGGCAGGCTGCACCATCGGTGCTCGTCGGTGAAGGCGAAGATGACGTTGGGGCGCTTCCGGCCGTGGCGGGCCTGCGACGCTTGAACTCCGGCCAGTGGGCCCAGGGTCGCCGCGGCGGCAGCGGCGGTACCCATCTTGAGAAAACCTCGCCGTCCGATCCGCTTCGCTTTGTTGCCTGCACTCATTGCCTTTGCACGTCCTTGCGTCTTCAGTTCTTAGAGGATGCCACCGGCACCCACCGCGGGGGCTACACGCAAGATGATTGTTGCAGACCCCGCACAGGCTGGCAAGCGCAAGGCCCCTGCGGATCGGACGGCGCCGGGCGCAAGGCGTATCAGTTTGATGTGGTATCCCGGTCGATCTCCGCCCGGGCCCGCAGGCCGTCGTTCTCGAAGGTCACGCCCAGGTTAGCGAACAGGACGTCGAGCGCCGCCTTCGGCCAGGACGGCCCGTCCTTCTGCTCGCCCGGATGACCGTAGACCGTCGACTCCACGGTCTGCCATTCCTCGTTCCAGACGTACTCGCCTCCGCCGGGACAGACCGGCTCCGTCTGCCAGACGCGACGGTGGACGTCGACGGGGTCGCGGTCGGGATACCGGTCGTGCCACTCGTTGAGGATGGGCAGATTGGCGTAGCATCGACGCTTCATCGCGCGCTGGTAGGAACTCACGCTGAGATCGCGCACGACTTCCACGAAACGCTTGCTGACCTGAAGGCACATGCTCTCGCCCAGCCAGGCATGCTCCTGTTTGGGAGTCGGCTCGCCGTCTGCAGCCGCCTCCGCCCTCGCGTTGCGGCGGTCAAGGGCCCGCTTGAGGGCGGGCTCGCTGAACGTCACCAGCAGGTCCTGCGGCGAGGGCGAGTAGTAGAGCGCGACATCGGCAAACGCCGGGGCCGCTTGCGAAACGGCACTCCGTGACGGCGTGACCTTGACGTAAGGCTGACCTGCGTACTCGAGCGTCTCCCAGACCGTCATCCCGGGCGCGCTCGACTCGATGTAGCCCCTGAGGGCCGTCAGGAAAACGGTCAGCCTGACGGCGTTCTTGACCTCCACGCAGAGCACTATCGGCAGACCGCCGAGTATCTCCTCGAGAAAGTCGCCGTCCTCATCCTCCAGCTTCGCGAGCTCCTGCCAGCGCGGCGACTCGTCCGCATAGACGCTGAGAGTGCCACCCATCCAGGAGAGCGGCTCCTGCCGGAAGCTGGAGACCATGCTGCGCGCGAAGCCGCTGAACTCGCGCATCGGCTCGGACTCGATGTCGATGGCCATCGCGTAGTGGATTATGGTCCCTTCGTGGGGGTCGCCGTCGCCGGGATCAATCTGCGCGCCTCGGGTCAGATTCCTGACCTGGGAATACTCGGTGCCCTCCACCAGCGGGATCACCGTCAGGTCGCCGGTCAACCTTCGGTCAGACACGCCGAAGCGGATCGCAATCGGGTCAAACACGCGGCGCCATCGCCTCTCGTATCGGTCGCGCCAACGGTTGTAGCCTTGGGCCTCCGCGTCGGTCACCTTGCTCGGCGCGATCTCGATGATCGGCGTCATGAACTTGAGCGTGCCGTAAACGGAGGACTGCACGCCCTGCGCACCGATGCTCATCTCGCCGGCGTTCGGCAGTGGAAACTCGGTGTCGACCGGACCGGGCGTGACAGTGCCCTTTACCAGCGCGTCCACGTGCCGGGCCTGCACGTCGGCCATCACCGCCGCCGCGCGCGTGCGCCGCGAGGCCGCTATCCGCCACGCGGGCCCGCACCAGCGCCGAATGGTGGGATCCGACACGACCAACAAGGCCGTCTCGTCGGCGTCGCCTTTGGAGTAGCGATGCCGGAAGAACTTGTATTCATCCAATTCCGCAAGCGACTCCGTTTTGCCGTCGCCTGCATCGGCAATGCGCTCCAGTTGCGCGAGCGAGTTCGTGACAACAACGGCGTCGCCCACCGTCGCGACGTAAGAGCAGACCGACCGATCCGGCGAGCGATAGCCCGCGTACGGGACGCCGCTCGTTTCGCCTTTCACCGCCTCCACGCCCTGCGCCCCCTGGGCGTGCGTGGTCACGCGACCGTCGATCATGGGCCGGAGCACGGCGACGTCCTTGGCCTCGAACAGCACGGCCACGTCGGTGCCGGTTCGCATGTAAGGATCGCCGCCGGTGATGGCAACGCTCTTCACGACGGACGGCCCGATCATGCGGGAGAGCGCATCCGCCTGAAGGCAGAGCTGTTTCTGGTATCGCTGGTGCACGCGCGCATCTTCGGACCGCATCTCCATCAGCCGGAGGATGGGCGTGCCTTTGTCCCGGGCCTCGTCCATCATCCTCAGGAATCTGGAGAAATCCGGGAAGAAGATCGCATGCTGGTCCGACGGAACGAGGTGGGCCAGCGCATCCAGGTCCGGGTCGGTGTCCTTCACCAGCGGCTCCCAGTCCATGGGATGCGTGGTGATGCCGGTGATGGAGTCGACTGCCACGGTCGGGCTGCCGTCGCCCTCGGCCTCCACGACCCGATCGAGCGCGAGGTTCTCGCTCACCGCCCGGCCGCCGGTCAGCAGGTTGTAGCTGTCTTCTACGTCGGTGGTGGATTGCCGCCGGGAACGGACCAGAGCGTCGTCGACCTCCACCGGCACGCCGCTCACCTCCGCGGCCTCGTTCCGGGCGAGATCGGCCTGATACCGGAACCACGCGGCGCCCGGCAGACCGCTTCGCCACAGGTTCCGGTAGTAGCGCGCCTTCACGTGGAAGAACTCCTCCTTCTGGGCCGGATCCGCCGCGTCGGACGGCACCCGGAACGCCAGTTTGGTGGAGTCCAGGTAGAGGTGGCCGGTGACCTCGCGCGCCGAGGGCGTCGCGATCGCCAGAGCAGACTGGCCCCCGTCACGATTCCGGCGCCCGGACGCATCCGAAGCCCGCGCGGACCTCGCCGCATAGGCTTCGCCCTCACCGTCCAAAACGACCCGCGCGCGGGTGGTCATGCCGCTCCAACCGGTGAACACCCTCTCAGGCAGCTCACCCCCGGAGACCTCCAGCCCCTCCAGCGGCACCACGTAATACGCCCGGTCGGCGAAAGCTACCCCGCAAGCAACGCACATGACTACGACTGCGGCCACCATTCGCTTCAGCATCTCACCCCTCCTTCCGGTTCCCCGTTGACGGCACCAGACTACCACATCGCAAGCTTACGGCCCCGGCCGCCGCCCGTCAAGCCGGTCCACACCTCAGGCAAGGCGCACGGCGCCCCAGTAGAGCGGTATGTGCCAGACGCCCGGCTTGCCCTCTGGGTCCAAGAACTGCTCCAGGACGTGCCCGCCGCCGCTGAGGACATAGTGGAATCCCAGCACGGCCCCCGGCGTCATCGCCGCTGCGGGCATCGCCGACGCCGGCACCAGAAACTCCACCGCGTATCCCCCGCGCCAGGCGCGCCAGCGCGCATCGATCATGTCGGGGCGGTGCATGCACGGCCCGTAGGACACGCGCACCCGCGCCCGCCCCTCGTCCTCCGCCGGGCCCGCCGAGTACTTGCCCGCGTGGGGGTTGCCGATCGCCGAGAAGCTCCGCGCGTGATCGTCCTCAATGTACAGCTCGATCCCCGCCCCCGCCGTGCCTCCGTCGGGCACCGCCACGGCCAGGTATATCCCCTTCTCACTCCAGGCCGCGCGCACGTACCGGCTCGGCGCATCCGTCGACGGAAGCTGGAGATAGGGCACGTGCTCCCAATCATCCAGCACCCCATCCACCACCATGCCGTTCGGCGCGTGCGGCACCGGCGACGGCGTCGGATCCGGAATCAGCAGCCGCACGGATGCACGCGTCAGCCCGGCGTCAATGTCCTGGCCCGCGTAGTCCACGCCGTCGTAGCTCACGGATCGGTGCAGGCGCGGCGTCGGCCGCAGAAACCCGGGGCGCACGTCGAGGTCGTCTGGGGCGATGATCGTCACCTCACGGACCGCATCCCCCACCGTGAACTCGGTCAGCTCGACCTTCCACGGGCTCCCCTCGGCCGAGCTCAGCCGCACCACGGCCTCATCCGGCAGCGGGTCCCGCAGCACCACGCCCGCCTGCACCCGCGCACCGGGTTCGGGCACGCCACGCAGGTCCAGCGCCACCCGGGCCGCCTCGACGTAGGCCAGTTGCGCGCCCTCCTCGGTCGTCAGGGCGTCCCGCATCACGGACTCCTGGTACGCACCGCCATCCTTCACCAGTTCCAGTTCGTCGATCACGTCGCCGTCGGGCGTCTTCACCGCCATCGTCAGCCGGTTACCGTCGATCTCGAACGCGCAGTAGTGCAGACCCACATAGTTCCGCGCCAGCACGGGGCTGGGCCGCAGCTCGTACTCCGGCCCCCCGCCGCCGCCGCTGACAATGTGGACCACCGGCTTGCCGCCCTCGGGCCCGATCGGCCGGAAGCGCTCGTAGATGTGGGAATGGCTCGCCAGCACCAGGTCCGCCCCGTGCCGCTCCAGCACTTCCAGCACGTCCCCGCGCCCCCATCGGCTCGCCGCGCCGCCGATGTTGAATATCGGCTCGTGGAACACCGCGATGATCCAGTCGGCCCCGCACCGGGCGAGGTCGCCGTCCAGCCAGCGGACCATCTCCGCGTGCGCCGCCCGGTCGCCGTCGTGGCCCAGCAGCTCCGAATCCAGCACCACCAGGTGCAGCCCGCCCGTATCGGCGCTGTAGTAGCACCTCTCCCCCGGCAGGTCGAACAGCGTCCGCACCAGCACGCCGTCCACCTCGTGGTTGCCGCGCACGGGCCAGAACGTCGTGCGCCGCCACACCTCGCGGCCGGGGTCGAAGAACTCCTTCTTCCACTGCGGCCACGCCGTCGCGTTCGCCGTCAGATCTCCCGTATTCACGATGAAGGTGAACGGCAGCTCGCGCCCCACGGCCTCCAGCACGCGCCTGTGGCGCTCCGGGCCGGACCGGTTGTCGCCGTAGATCACGAACCGGAACGCGTCGCCCGTATCGCGCGGTATGGCGGTTCGGAACTCGCCCTCCACCGCCCGCGCCCCGCGCCGCAGAACGTAACCATACCTGCGCCCCGGCTCCAGGCCGCGAACTTCGGCCACGTGCACCCGCTCCGGTCCCTGCACGATATCGCTGCCCTTGAGCGCGATGGCGGCCTCGGGAGCATCCGGCAGTTCCAGTCGCCACTCGCCGTTCGCCTCGGGATGCGGCACCCAGCAGACCTTCGCCGTCGACTCCGTCGTCCCGGTCGTGTACGGTCCCATCAGCAGGTCGTCGGCGCTCATCTGTGCTCCGCTGGCGTCGTGGACAGAGATTGCATCATCATGCTATACAACCATTTATGACGATTTGGGTTCGTTTCGCAATCGGACTGTTCTCCACAGCTATCTTCTGCTTCTGTCGGCAGACGCCGCCGTCGGACTGGCGCCCGGCCCAAGGCAGCGCGCCCGCCGTTGCCATGATACGCGTCTTTCCGGGGTCGTCAACAGGCGGACCGGACACGAACGCCCATGAGCGCCCATAACGGACACCGGCATTCCGCGCGGCGTATCTGCGGGGCCATGTGCGGGCGATCAACCCGCGCGGTATGCAGCCTGCCACAAGCGTATCTACCCCCGTGTACCGTCCTGAGGTTACCTGCATTCTGTGCCGCTCGCGGCTTTTCAGGCTTGATTTCCAGGACCCCGGTGCGACAATGTAATCGGGTGTTGTGCCCCTTGGCGGGTCGATCCGGGCTGCAGTCTATCCGATCGAAGAGCCACTTCGGCTCTCGTCGGCCTGGGTCTCCATGCGAGAGAGCGGAAGACTTACTGGGGTGACTCTGGCAGGAGAGGGACATGAGCCGAACCGTCGTTGCCGTGCTTGCGGTCCTCCAGGCTACGCTATGGAGCGGAAACGCACTCGCCACGCGCCGCTACTACAGCGACCTTGTGGCCCAGTCGCCGAACGAACGCTATCGTCTTGAGGCCAGGTCGCCCGACAACCGGAAAAAGGAGTACCCGACTCCGTTCCAGCACGACTTCGCCTACACCTGCATCGACATGGGAAACCGGCAGGTCCTTTGGAGAAGGCAACAGGCGGAGGGCTCCCCGGTCGAGGTGTTCATCGACGACGACTGCTGGGTGGTGATCAGAACGTCCGGCGATCGCCTCGTGATAGTCGACCCGGAAGGCGGCGACCGTGGAACTGTCAACCTGCTCGAGGAGATGTCGGAGGACGGAGTTGCGCGGTACGTCCACCGTACGACCGCCGGCCCTTGGTGGGATCCGTCGTCAATCTGGTACTTCGCGGATTCCGGCGAGGCCAGGCTGTTCGCCGTGCGCCCCTGGTGGGGCGACAGGATCGTGGCGGACCTGGAGCAGGGCGTCCCCGTCGACCAGAGAGGAGCAACGTCTAGACACCTGGACCAGACCGAAAGGAGTTTCATCGTTGATGAACTCAAAGCCGGTTTGCAGCACAGGAACATCTGGGACAAGACGACCGACTCCGGCTACCTCGAAGAAGGGGGCGTTGCGTTGCACCGGGTATGGACGGCGGCCTACCTGGCCGGCCGCACGGGCGCCGACGATGCGGTCGCACTGCTACGCCAACTCGATGATGCCGCGCCTTGTGGGCGCTGGATGCACTTGCCGGGTGATGCTCCGCCCGCGGGTTCGGGACTGCCGATGCTTCACTACCGCAACTTCACAGTGCGACAGGCGGCCAAGTTGTCCCTGCTCCGGCTGGGCGAGATCCCACAACAGGTGGCGGGAACCCGGTTCTACGTCGGTACGGGCGATGGGAAAGCAAAACCGTATGAGCCGGCTGCTCCGGCACGGCCCCGGACCGAAGCCGCCCGGAGCATCCAGGATGGCATGACACCGATCGAGGTCCTCGCAGCACTCGGTGTGCCGGACTGCTGCAACTGGGAGGTCTGGTTTTACGAGTTGGATGCCGACCCGCCCTTCACCCTCGTTGTCCACTGGGGAGAGAACTGGGCCGCCGAGGTCGAGCGTCAGACACCGCCAATATGGAAAGGCACCCAGCTCGACGAAAATGTCCTCTGGGATCAAGGTACAGAGCTGAAGTTCCGGAATAACAGCGGGACCTGCTGGGCAAGGCAGTGGGCCGAGGCGGAGCCAGGTTGGGTCAGCGTGGACGATCTCTTACTCCAAATGCCGTGCCGGGACACGCTAACCCCTCTGCAGTACGCGGCGGCCGTGGGCGATGGGGCAACGGCTAAACGTCTTCTCCGTGAAGGGGCGGAGCCGAACAAAGCCGATGCCGGGGGTTGGACGCCAATGCACTGGGCGGCGGCCCGCGGGCACGAGGAGGTCGTTCGGCTGCTGCTCGACCATGGTGGCCGCCCGGACATTAGAGACAGCGTAGCGGGTAGCCCGCTGAACTGGGCCGCCCTGACAAGCCATGACGACATTGCGGACACGCTCATCGCTGCACGAAAGAAGGTGGAGGCAACTCACCAGCCACGCAGTGAGAGTCCCGATTCACGCCGGGACGAGCAGGACAAGACAACTCGGAGTCCATGGCTACGCTCCGTGCGGATCAGGGGTCTGTGGGGCTGCGAGCCGGAGATTACAGCCGCCCCGGGCGAATGGGTGCAAATCCGACAGAACCTGTGGTGGTGTCTTACTGAAGGCAGCGACATGACCTTCAGTGAAGACGGCCCGCTGGTATCGCTGAGCATCGACGGAGGCCCGGCATCCGTGATGGGCTGCCGCGTCCGCGGTCACGAGGATATCCAGGTGCTGCGCAGCATCCTGCCCGAACGCAATGACGGTTTGACCGTCTGGGTAGAGAACCCGCTGGTGGAAGAGGTGGTCGGCCTTCCCGGCGCCGGGCGGATCACCTCCGTTGTCGTTGATGCACCTGTCACACCCGATGAAATCGGACGATTGAGCGTCCTGCCCGGCCTGGAGTCGGCGGCCGTGAGTTGTCACTATCTCACCGATCTGACGTCCCTTGCGGGGCTGACAGGGCTTCGGTCACTCAGGCTTACGGAGGGGGCCCGCATCAGAGATGTCTCGCCGCTGTCTTCCCTCGGCGCTCTCGCGTGCTTGGAAATGGAGGGCTTCAAAGCTCTTGAGGACCTAGCCCCGATCGGGACGCTGACCCGTCTGCGCTCCCTCTCTATCGGGCGAATTGCAGAGGACGCGGATATGGCCCCCCTGGCATCGCTATCGGGTCTGAAAGCACTGGGCCTCGTCGGTTGCTCGGCCGAAAGCAACCTTCCCGCACTCGCCGGCCTGAAGCGGCTGCAGCGCTTCGAGGTCAACAGCTACGGCGGCGCGAACGTCTCGCCGCTGGCGCAGTTGCCGAATCTGACGGGCCTCGGCCTCTACCGCTGCGAGGACCGCATCGATCTCTCCCCGCTGAAAGCTCTGCCGGGGCTCCGCGATCTGTCGCTGACGATGCAGGCGGACCGACTCGACATCCAGGACACGCTGTCCTGGTTCCCTGGATTGGTCGGTCTTAGCCTGTCTATCATCAATGGCTCCACGGACCTAAGCGCCGTCCGAGGGCGGTCGGATCTCAAGACACTGGAAGTGGACGATCTGGGACGCCTGCGGGACCTGTCCGATCTCTCAGTTCTGGAAGGTCTCAGGAATCTGAGTCTTCGTGGCAGTGGCAAAGTCCAGGACATTTCGGCGCTGTCCGGACTCGCGAAGCTGCGAATCCTGGCGCTGAGCTGGCTGACCGAGCTCCCGTTGGACTTCTCCGCCATGTCGACCTTGGCGGAGCTGGAGCGTTTGGAGGTCAGCCTCAGCGACCTGTCCGACCTGCGACCTCTGGCGGGAATGGTCCAGTTGCGCGTCGTTGATCTGGGTTTCAGTGAGCTCGATGAGGAAGCCGCAGGAGTCGGCCACCCAAATCTGGACACTGTGATGCTTCCCAGCCGCAACGGCCTGGCGACTGGGGTCCTGGCACTTGGCGCCCTGCCGGACCTAATCGACCTCTCGTTGCCCGAAGGCTGTTCGGACATGGAACTCCGTGCCCTATCACCCGAACTCGCTCACTTGCAGCGGCTCGACCTCGAAAGTTGCGTCGACACCATAGGACATCCCTTCAGCCCAAGCTGGCAAGGCATCTCCAGCTTCGCACCGCTAACACGTCTTGTGGAGCTTCGCGAGTTGCGTGCCTGCAAGACCGATCCGGAACGGCCCATCGACCTGACGCCGCTGACGAACCTCCGGAAGCTTGAGATTCTGAATCTGTGGCGGTGCGGGGTCGCAGTGGATCTGGCCCCGCTCGCGAGCATGACCCACTTGCGCGACGTATCCCTGCCCTGGGCGAAGGAATACACGATTAAGGACCTGCGCCCGCTCCAGGCGGCCATAGCTCAAGGGGCACGAGTCTGGACGGCACCGGGCCCGTCGAACCCGGTCGAGCGAATGCTGACCGCCGGCGAGCCCGACCGGGGGCCTCCTGACGTCCATCGGGCCGCGCGGACTGCCGACCTTCCCGCGCTCCGCCAGTTGCTCCAAGACGACGCCCGGGCGGCAAGGCCCCGGGACGATTTCTGTCGGACACCCCTGCACTACGCCGCTGGCGAGGGCCACGGCGAGGCCGTCCAGTTACTGACCGAATCCGGGGCGGAACTCGATGCCCGGGATCCGAACGGTCTTTCACCTCTGCACTGGACAGTGCTGAACGCACGGCCTGACGCTGCCCGAAAGCTCCTGCAACTTGGAGCCGGAGCCGACGTCGTCGACCGGGAGGGCTTCACGCCCCTGCACTGGGCCGCGCACCTTGGGCACGAGCCGATCGCCCGACTTCTCGCCGAATCCGGCGCCGATCTGAGCGCGGAGGACTCAGAGGGTTGGACGCCTCTTCACAGGGCACTGGAAGCCGGATCCCGGAGCATCGCCGAGATGCTGATCGCCAGAGGTGCGGACGTGAACTCGGCCGACGGCCTCGCCCTGAACATGGCGGCCGCCGGAGGCGACGATCGGGTGACCAGGATACTGCTCGACGCGGGAGCACGGCCGAAGGGACTCCGCAAGGCGGCCATGGCCTTGATAGATGCGCTGGAGAAGGGGCACGAGTCGACGGCAGTTCTGCTGGTTGAGCACGGAGCGGACCCGAACGTGGAAACCACGCTTGACGAGACGCCTCTGCACGTGGCCGCGGAGGAAGGCATGGTGAAAGCGGTCGAGGCACTGCTGGCCCATGGTGCCGCGGTCAACGCACGAGATTACTGGGAGAAGACGCCCCTCCACCGGGCGGCCCGGAGCGACGCCAAACACAACGCCGTCGAGATATCGAGGTTACTGCTCAAGGACGGCGCCGACGTGCACGCCAGGGATGAGCGAGGCGAAACGCCGCTCTTCATTGCCGCTGAACGCGGAATGCCCGAGTTGCTGGCGCTGCTGATTGAGGCCGGCGGAGACGTGCACACCCGCAATAAGTGGGGCGACGGCCCCCTGAGTCGCACGTATTCCAACGAGGTCAAGAAGATCCTCCGAGAGCATGGCGTGACCCAGTGAACAGCGCGCAAAAGAAGGACGGCCGCGGTGCATAATGGGGACAGGTGAGGCGCAGATGGCGGACAGAAACGGCCACGTCCCGGCCGGCCGGCGGTCGTGTGGCCATCGGATGGGACACCGGGCGGTCAAGCGGTCGGCCATCGCCGGGGCGGGGTGAGGCGGGCGGCGGTTGCCGGCGGGACGCTCGGATTTCCGTTGCGGCAACCCGCCCCTATGGCTTTTTAAGGTGTTTCTTTGGCATTTCCGCGGTTTTTCGCGTTTTCCGGCCAAGAAACAGGCCCGTTCTTACGTCTAATAGGGTAGGTATCTGGAAGAGACATCCCTGTTACGAACAGGCACTTGCTCATCCGATATGGATAACCGGCTGCAGCACTCGAACCAAGCCCCAAGGAGGGCATGATGAAGCTCTTGCGGCGGCTAGGTCCGGCCCTTGTCATACTGGCAACGGTTATGGCCATCGTTCTGCTTGTCGCGTTCCGCAATGGTCGGACGCCCACCGAAGATGAATGGTACGACGCGGTCGAGTCCGCCTATGCCGGTGACTCGACTGCGTGTGAGAGGTTCCTCCAGGCAGGATGGGATCCGGACAGAAAGGACACTCCGACTGGCATGTCCATGGTTGCCCATGCACTGGGCACACGGAACGGGTCGCTCCTGGCGCTATGTCTTGAGTATGGGGCGAGCCGTGAGCCGGACTGGGGCAAAGAGTGGAGGCTCATCCATTATGCGGCGGAGCGAGGAGTTCCTGACCATCTGAAGGTGCTACTCGAACACGGCGCGGAACTGGACGTCAGAACCGCGGATGGGCTTGCTCCCATACACATCGCAGCGAGGTACGGCAATGCAGAAACCCTCAGGTGCCTCGCTGAAAGCGTTGCGGACGTGGACATGCGGGACCACCAGAGAGGCGCCACGGCGATGCATTGGGCCGTCTGGCATAACTCGCATCCCCGGGCGTGTGTGGACATACTCCGGAACACTGGAGCCGACGTGAACGCGCGCGAGAATGAAGGTAACACGCCGCTCCATTGGGCAGTCTACAATGGGGCAGAAGCTGTCGGAGCCCTTCTGGATGCGGGCGCCGACATCGGCAGGATGAACGACGCCGACCAGACTCCGTATGATGTTGCTGCCCAATCCCGGCCCGGGCTCGCTCCGCTCTTGCGGAATCCCGGTGACCGCTCTGGTTCCCAGGGACAATAGGAGTCTCGTGGTTACAGGGCATCGTGACCCACACGGCACGATCCGGTCTCCACGTCTGACAGGATAAGATATGTGCGAAGAGGATCCCCTTCCTCGCACGTGGCGGGTATACCAGGACGGTTACGTTGTGTCGTGGGGGCGCGCATTCCGGCAATAGACGAGGGTCGGCCAGTGGTCGCGAGCTTACAAGCTCTGACGCATGCAGGCATATCGGCCACGCCGAACAATGGGTCAGTAAGCAACCCACTGGCCGGGTTGCTACTGCTAGGTCTGTTCCTCGTCGTGGTCGCTGTGAACGAGTTGTTGGCGTGGCTGATATGGACAAAACTTATATGGCCGCGCACGGGATGGCCCGCTGTGAAACGCCTGAGGCACCTTTACGGCAAGGGGTCGCGCCGCGGTGCACGCCGCTGCGGCACGGCGTGCCTGATGTTCCCATTGGAGCAGAGGAAAGGGTGGCTCGCAGGGGCATTCACCGTAACCATGCGGGCAAATGCCGTTGGGCTGCACCTAAGGATAGGTCTCTTGATCCCGTGGCGACTTCAGTATGTTCCTAAATCTGCATTGCTCCGACCTCGTGAGGTAGAGCCACAGGACTGGGTTTGGCGCTATGCGCTCTGGAGTCACAATCTATTCCGAAGAACACCGGATACGCTCGTAGACATCGACGTGGCAGACAGCCACATCGTGCTGCGTCTATATGGCTCCACATGGAAACGCGTGCAGGAGGCGCTCGGAGACACAGAATGCGCCTGACACGTCACACTCCGAGTGCTAAACGAACCACAGACAGAAAACCGGACTGAGGACGCGCCCTCTGATCGGGGAGTTCTGGGACATGGCGAAGCCCATACGGATCAACCGGCGGGCGGCGGTGGTGGCCGCCATCGTGTTGCTGGTTTCGGTGACGGGTTGGGTCGTCACAGCAATCTGGTACTTCGGTTCCTTTGAGCAAGATCGGATCGTGGAGAGGCGGGTTGCGGAACTCAGGCAGAAGATCGCCGATGGCACGTTTACAGGGATGACGGTCGAGGAGGTCACCCGGACTCTGGGAACCGACCAGAGGCCGAGCGAGATGCGAGATTGGGACATCGGCTTTCGGATCGGCGCCTGCATGATTGACGTCTACTGGTTGGTCTTAAGAGTCGACGACGGCCGCGTGGCGGAGGCGGCCGTGATCTCCGACTGACGTCGTGCGGCGGGACGTGCCGGCTCCGACACACTTCGGCAGTGGGACACAGAGGATAGGCCAGTGCCTGATCCGAATAGCAGAGCGATGAAGGTGTTCGACGCCCTGACGGGGGCGCTGCGTGCGACGTTCCTCACGGTCATCACGCTGCTCCTGATGTTGCTCGGCCTCATCGTGCTGACGATGGCCGGCCCGTCGGCCTTCGGGTTCCCTGTCGGCCTCTACGTGGGTCCGCTCGCTATGGCGCTGCTGATCGGCGGACTGGTTCTGAACCACGTGCTCGCCGCGCGCGGCATACCTATGAGCGCGTGGCGGCGGGCCGCCGTGCTATTCGGAGGCACGGCAGCCGGACTGACGCTGCTGTTCGTGGCAACACTGCCGTCGCGGATCATCGCGCGACACCGTTTCTGGAGCATCCAGGTCGAGAGCGGAGCGGCGCTGGTGATTCCGCGTGCCGACACGGTGTACGTCACGGATTACGCGCAGCAGCAGTTGATTCCACTGATGCAGTTCAGCGATCCGGACGGGACGGCCATCGACATCTGCGCCGCCGCCTTGTCCGAAGATGGTCGGATGCTCGCGGCAGCGACCGACGACCGCCTCGTCGTCGTGAAGATCGATAATGCGGCAACCGTTCTGCTCGACCGGCGACTGCCCGTGGAACGTCCCAGGAGCGCGGTCCTGGGTTGGGCGCCCACGTCGGCGCGCCTCTGTCTGGCGATCGTGAAAGGACAGCAGGAAGCCGGCTTGTGGACGTGGGACGTTGGTGATGACACACTGCAGCGCTGCAATGTCGCCGACGCATCGCCCTTGACAGCGTCGCCGAGCTGGGATCCGGCCGGCAAGCGGCTGGCTTTCACTGCTCGCGACGGGGACGGCTCAGCGGTGGCGATCTACGACCTGGAAACGGCCGAGGAGCGATTGCTCTGGCCCGGCCGATGGCCCGGCTGGCTCGGGAAGGACACGCTGGCGTTCCTAAATGCAGGCCGATGGTTGGCGCGGGATCTCGGGTCGAACGAAGCTGACGAACTGGACTACGCCCCGCAGCCAGGATCGCCCGGGCCGCTAACCTGGTCGTCCAATGGCCTCACGTTTGCCACGAGCGGCATCATCGAGTTCTGGGGCATGCGCTCGTTCTGTGTCCACGACCGGGGCGGCAGGAAAGGCAGAATCTTCCTCGATTGGCCGGTCGGACCGCCCTCCCCCACAGGCGCAGCAATCCTTGAGTTGCCCCGACCCCTGGCCGTTGAACTCGGGGGCGAGGTGCAGTAGAAACGAAGCGCCAGAACGAACGTGTCTGAGGAAGGACGCCGACCATGAACCGATTTGGGTTCGAGCCGGATTTCGACAACCTGCGCACCACGCTCACCGGCGGACGCGGCCACCGCGTGCCCAACATCGAACTGGTGATCGACCGCGAGATCAAGGACGGGTTCCTGGGGCGGCCGGTCGTCACGCTGGCCGACGAAATCGAGTTCCGCTACCAGGCCGGCTATGACTACGCCTGGGTGACCGTCGGCATGATCGACCCCGCCGGCACCGTGAACAAGGAGTTCGTCCAGAAGAGCGACGAACGACACTTTGCCGGAGAAGACGAGCGCGTATGGGCAGACGAGCACGACGGCGCCATCCGCGATCGCGACGACGTGGAAGCCTACCCCTGGCCGGACCCGGACGCCCTGGACTACTCCCCCTTCACCGAGGCCCGCGGCCTGCTGAAGCCCGGCATGAAGCTGATTCCCATCCTGGGCAAGGTGTTCACCGCCGGATGGCAGCTCACCGGCTTCGAGCGCTACTGCGAGCTGGTCTACGAGGACCCCGACCTGATACTGGACCTGACCGACCGCATTGGCCGACTGCAGGTGGAGGTGGCGCAGCGGGTGGCCCGGTTCGACACCGTCGGCGCCATCTGGGTGCCGGACGACATCGCCTATCGCACGGGGCCGATGCTGAGGCCGGACTGGTTCGCCGAGCACGTGTTCCCGTACTACAGGCAGATCGGCGACATCTGCCGCGAGGCCGGTATGCCGTTCATCTACCACAGCGACGGCGACCTGACCAGCATGATCGACACCATCATCGACGCCGGGTTCACCGCGCTGCATCCGATTGAGCCGGAGTCGATGGACATCTACGAGGTGCGCAAGCGCGTCGGCAAGCGCCTCTGCCTGCTGGGCAACATCCGCGTGCATACGCTGTCCACCGGCACGCCGGAGGAGATACGCGAGCTGGTGCGCGACCGGGTGCTGAACCTGGGCCACGACGGCGCGTACTGCGTGGGGTCGAGCAACAGCGTGCCGAACTACGTGCCGCTGGAGAACTACCAGGCGATGCTCCGGGCGAGCGCCGACCACGCCGAGATCGAGAATTGAACTCCGCCAAGCACCCCATGCCCGACGCCTGGCCCACGCCCGCCGAAGCCCTGCAGTCCCTGAAGGAAGGGAACGCGCGCTTCGCGGCGGGACGGGCGGAGAACCCGCATGCGGACCGAGCCCGGCTGGAGCTGGCCGGGCGGGCGGATCAGGCCGAGCACACCTACGCGACGATCGTGACCTGCTCGGATTCGCGGGTGCCGGTGGAGATCCTGTTCGACGCGGGCGTGATGGACCTGTTCGTGGTGCGCGTGATCGGCAATGCATGCGACGCGGCCAGCATAGCGTCGATGGAGTACGGGCTGGTGCACGTGCGGACGCCGGTGCTGGTGGTGCTGGGGCACACGCAGTGCGGCGCGATCACGGCGGCCACGCACGCCGTGCAGGGCCGCGGGCACGAGGTAGCCGAGACGATCTCACCGGTGCTTAAGGGGTTCGAGCCGGCCGTGCGCGCGGCGATGGAGCAGCACCCGGGCGCATGCGGCGACGACCTGGTGCCGCACGCGGTCGAGGAGAACGTGCGGGCGACGGTGGCGCAGTTCCTGCGTCGGAGCGCGGCTGCGCGCGACATGGTGGCGCGGGACGAGGCGCGCGTTGTCGGCGCCGTCTACGACGTGGCCACCGGCCGCGTGCGCTGGCTGCCGGAGGATGCCTCAGCGGGCCTCGGCGACGGCGCCTGACGGACGGCCCACTCCCAGCGCCTCGCAGATGACGTGCGCGATGTCCGTGTTGTCCACGTAGTCGCCGCGGACCGGATCCTCGCCGATAGTGCGTTTGAGGAACGCCTCCGCACCCCGTCCCTCGGCGTAGAGGGGCACGAGCGAGTTCGTGTGGCCGCCGCTGTTCCACGCCATGCCGGGCACCTTGCCGACGCCGTTGTTCCGGAGCGGCACGTTCGCGAACACGCCCTCCCCGGCCGTGAGGTAGCCGGTCTCGTGGTCGGCGGTAACGATCAACAGCGTCTCGTCCCAACTGCTGTTGTTCTCGACCCACTCGACGACGGCGTCGACCGCGCGGTTGAAGTCGATCTGCTCCTCGATGGTCCGCCCGGGCTGATTGCGATGGCCGGCCCAGTCGACCGCGCCGCCTTCGATCATCAGGAAGAGGCCGTCGGGGTCGTCGTCCAGCACGTTCAGGGCCGCGCGCGTCATCTCGACAAGCGTGGGCACGCTCTCGATCAGCGGCACCTCGAACGGGGCGGCGTCCCCGTCGCCGCTCCGGCGCTCCTGGAGCGTGCCGGCAACCTGCGGTATTCCGATCACGCGTTTAGGCGTGTCGCCGGACATCAGCCGCTGGAAGTCGGCGCGGCTCTCGACGAGCACCCAGGCGTCGTCGGCCTTGCGGTTGTGATCGGCGTCCTGCCATTCGCCGGGATCCGGCCGTCCGTTGCCGTTCGCGTCGTCGAGCGCCGGGTTCCACGCGCCGGCGGTTCCGGCCTGCAGGCGTTTCCACAGCGCCTCGTCGCCGACGGAGTCGAATCCACCGGCCTCCTCCAGCCGCTGTCCGTCGGCGTCGTAGTAGGGATGTCCGCCGCCCATGATGCAGTCGGCCGTGCTACCTTCGATCATAGCGCGTGCGATCTCGGAGTAGGCCCCCCGGGAGACGTTGTGCGCGACGAACGCCGCGGGCGTCGCGTGGGCGAAAGGCACGGAGCTGACCACGCCGGTGGCCATCCGCAGTTTCTCGCACTTCTCCAGCACGGTCTCCAGCCGGCGGATCTCGACGTCGACGGAGAGGGCTCCGTTGTAGGTTTTCACGCCGGTGGCTATCGCTGTGGCCGAGGCGGCGGAATCGGTGACGCCGCTCCTGACGTATTCGAAATCGGTCCAGGCACGCTCCGGGTCGTAGTCCCCCTGCTCCCAGACCGGCTCCTCGTCGGTGCCGCGGTTGCGCATGGGCGGGGTTCTCATGCCCATCACCACGGGGAATCGCCCGTAGACCTGCGCGTTCGGCTCGCCGTGCGTGTAGAGGTCCGTGGCTTCCACATGCTTGTAGCCACACCCGTCGCTGATCATCAGTATCACGTTCTTGGCGCGGTTCCGTTCGGCCGGCCGCGCCGACTCGCCCGGCCGGCATGCGAAAGCGGCCAGCGAGAGTATAAATGCGGCGGCTACCCACCGCGTTCTGTTTCTGTCCATGGTTCACTTCCTGTTGCCGTGTGGTGTTATCCTTCTCGAAAGCGTAACGTCCTTCCCTACATATACTAACCTGCCGGGACGACTCAGACCAAGGTGAGCGGCGAGCAAGTCGCTGTTGAAACTTCGCGCTCTCACGTATATCCTCGCAGGGGAGTATTAGGGAATCGTTTGGCACCGCGAACACTACTGTGGAGAAGGCAGGCAATGGCACGCAGCGTTACCGTGATGATTCTAACGGCCCTCATCCTGTGCTGTGCGGGCTACGCCGGCGCAGAGACCTACTACGTCGACTTCGCGTCCGGCAGCGACACGGCCGACGGCCGGAGCCCGAGGACGGCGTTCAAGCACGCGCCCGGCGACCGCGACGCGGAGGGCGTTGCCGGCGAGGTCAAGCTCGCCCCGGGTGACAAGGTGGTCTTCAAGGGGGGCGTGACCTACTACGGGGAGGTCCAGTGCCGCTGGTCGGGCGCCCCGACCGCACCCATAGTGTTCGACGGCAACACCGACGGCGCATTCGGCGAGGGCCCGGCCGTCATCGACGGCTCGGAGCCGCTCTCCGGCTGGACGCGGTGCCGTTCCGCCGCGGACTGCGCCGGCAATCCCAACTGGCGCAATATCTACTATACGGACGCGCCGGAGGGAACCAATCCTTTCTGGTGCAACCTGACGCAGGACGACAGGCTTATGGCCGTCGCCCAGGACCCCAACCTACCGGACATGTTCTGGGAGGACGACCTGGCCAATTTCCAGCCGATCAACCCGCCCAATCCGGCGTCCGAGAGCGGGCTGCAGATAACCAAAGGCCCGGGAATGGCGGCCAACAGTTCCCGCCCGTACGTGCTGATGTTCGACGGCAATCGGAGGACCTCCGCCATCCTGGACCCGTGCGTCGGCGCTTCCATGACGTTCCGGTTCAGCCCGGCCGTAACCGTGCACAGCTTCGGCATCGAAGCCGTGCCCAGCTACACCATGCCCAAGGATTTCGTGCTGCTGGCCGACGGAAAACGGGCGCTCTCGGCCACCCTGGCCAACGAACGCGGTATTCAGAAGTTCGAGCTTCCCCGGCCGGTCACCTTTAGCACGCTCGAGCTGAAGATCACCTCGGCCCATCCGGAGGAACCGTCCTACGCGGCCATCGCGGAGATTCAGGGCTACGACGCGCAGGGCGAGAACGTGCTGCTCTCGCCGCCGGTGATGCGCTACAAGGATTCCGCATACTTCACGCAGGACGACGCCGACTTCTGGCGCGGCGCCTACTTCACCATCTGGGCAGGCTCCAACCAGATATTCCGCCGCAAAGTCGTGGGCTTTGAGCCCGAGACCGATAGCATTCTGTTCGACATGCTGTCCACGAAGCAGTACAGCACCGGCGGCAAGTTCGCCATGATGAACGCATTGGGAATACTCGACCGCCCGGGGGAGTACGTGGTGGACGAGGAGCCGCGCCCCGACGGCACGCGCCGGATCTACGCGTGGCCGCTGGACGCTACTCCGAAGCGCATCTTGCGGTCCGTCCGGCGCAACGCGTTCGCACTGCGCGACGTGAGTTACGTTACCGTCCAGGGCTTCAAGATGCAGAAGCAGGGCGGGCGGAGCGACGCAGGGGCGGTCAACGTGGGAGGCTCGGATTACAGCAACGTCGTCATCCGCGACAACGAGATGACGCTGATCCGCTCGGGCCGGTTCCCCGTCATCTACGTGGCGGCGAACACGAACAGCAACGCCATCGACTGCCTGATCGCCGGCAACCACGTGCACCACAACCGGCGCGCCGCCGGCATACAGTTGCGCCGCGGCATGCGGAGCGTCATCCGGGGCAACGTCCTGGACAAGAACGGCGCCACCGGCATGGTCCTCTACTGGGCGCGCGACTGCGAGGTGCGCGATAACGTCGTCAGCCGCCACAAGGGCGTGCACGCCAACGGACTCACCGCGTATCTGGACTGCCAGGGAGTGCTATTCGATGGTAACCGCGTGTTCGACGGCAACGTCTGCCTGACCACTCAGCAGAGCAAGCGCATCGTCGTCCGCAACAACATCTTCGACGGACACGGGGTGACATCGGCGATCGGGCTGTGGAACGTGGGAACGCTGGAGGACTTCACGCTGGTCAACAACCTGATCCTGCGCAGCCCCAAGGATTCCACGTGGGCGGCCGGCATCTACGGCGGCGGAAGCGGCCCCACCGGTTTCGTCATCAAGAACAACGTGATAGACGGCCTGTCGGGCGAGATCGACGGCGACATCAGTCACAACATCTGGACCCGCTGGGGACCGAGCCAGACCGCCGGCGAAGCCGGGCCGGGCAGCCTCTATGAGCCGGACCTGAGCAACATATTCGTCGACCCGGAGAACCATGACTACCGCCTGCGACCGGGCAGCCCGGCGATCGACGCGGGGACGGAAGTTGGCATCCAAACGGACATCGAAGGCACGCCGGTCCCCCAGGGCGCCGCACCGGACATTGGCCCGTACGAGCGGCCGGCACCGTAGCCGTTGCCCCGAGAGCACGGAGGAAGGACGCATGAGGGCGGTCCTGCTATTCACGCTGCTGGCGGCGGCTGCCGGCCTATCTTACGGAGCGGGAAGAGGCCGAACCATGACTTACACGAACCCGATCCTGCCGATCGACAGGCGCGCCGGAGCTGATCCGGCGGTCCTCTACTACGAAGGCGCGTTCTACTTCTACTCCACAAACTCCGGGCTGAACGTGTTCGGCTCGCCGGACCTGGTGAACTGGAAGAAGGGGCCGCAGGTGCTGCCGGACGAGTTCAAGGGCATCTGGGCGCCGGAGGTCTACCGCCACCCCGAAGACGGCTTGTTTTACATGTACTACACCCGGCGCTACAAGATCGGCGTCGCGGTCTGCGACCGGCCCGACGGCCGGTTCCGCGACCTGGGCCTGCTGGCGATCGACGGCATCGACGCCCATCCGTTCCGGGACGACGACGGACGACTCTACCTCTACTTCACGCACACGCCGCCCTTTACCATGTACTGCGTGCCGATGAAGAGCCCCACCCGCACCGGCGGCCCCGTCACGAAGTGCTTCGAGATATCGCAGGAATGGGAGAAGCACAGCTTTCCGATCAACGAAGGCCCCTGGATGCTGAAGCGGGACGGCGTCTACTACCTGCTCTACTCGGGCAGCAACGCGCAGTCCGTCTACTATGCCGTCGGGTACGCGACAGCGCCCACCCCGATCGGACCGTTCACCAAGTACGAGCACAACCCCGTGTTCCAGGACCTCCCCGACATCTACGGCCCGGGCCACGGATCGGTGGCGCGTGACCGCACCGGACAGCTCTGGCACCTCTACCACCAGAAGGTCGACACGAAAGAAGGCTGGGCGCGCGACATCTGCCTGGACCCCGTGGGATTCGATGAGAACGGCGTGTTCGGCGGCACACCAACCCGCGGTGTCGCCCGACCGGCGCCCGTCTTCGACCCGTCGCTCGTCTGGAGTCCGGAGATCCGTCCCCGCGGCGCCGTATTCCGCGATGAGGTGACGGTGACGCTGACGTCGCGCACGCCCGGTGCGCAGTTCCGCTACACGCTGGACGGATCGGAGCCGGACGTGGACTCGCGCCTGTATCGGGGACCGTTCACCCTCTCCGAGACGGCCACGGTCAAGGCCATCGCATTCAAGGACGGCATGCGGACCAGCACGGTATCGCGGATGCGGTTCACGCGCACGGCCGAGCCGTTGCCGGTCAACCCGTCCCCGGATGCCCCGGCCGGGGATCCGCCGTTCCCAGTGTTCCCCGAGCCGGTGCTCAACTGGCAGCCGCCCGAGCAATGACCGGCCCGTGCCCGCATTCCGCCCCGGAAGGGTGCTCTTGTGTGTTCGTGCGCAGGAAAGCGTGCCTCCGTGCGTTTACAGGTACGACCATGAACGCATTGCGAATGCCCCGATCAGGAACGGAAGTGTACCTTCTCGTGCTTCTGCTCTGGCTGGCAGCGGCATGGCCGACCTCGGCGTCTGAGGAGGCGGCATACCCCAACGTTGCCAGGTGGCTCAACGTCCGGTATGCAAAGGCCCCGGAAGGAGTGGATCCCGACCTGCTAAGCCTGGACATCTACGGGCCCAAAGGGGCCGCGGACAGGCCGGTTCTGCTGATGGTGCACGGAGGGGGATGGCGGCGCGGCGACAAGGCGGGGCGGGCCATGACCGCCCTGAAGGTGCCCCACTTCGTCGCACATGGCTACGTCTACGTCAGCGTCAACTACCGTCTCGCCCCGGAGGCTGTGCACCCCACCCACGTTCGCGACGTTGCCGCTGCGATCGCCTGGCTCAGCGAGAACGTGAGGGACTATGGGGGCGACCCGGGCCGCATCTACGTGATGGGACACTCGGCGGGCGCCCACCTCGCGGCCCTGGTGGCAACCGATGAACGCCACCTTCAGTCGGCGGGAAAGGACCTGAAGACCATCCGCGGGGTGGTCCTGCTGGACAGCGCCGCCTACGACATCCCGCGATTCGTCAACGAACTCGGCGCCGGTCCGCTGATGCGCTCACTGTACACGCGGGCCTTCGGCAGCAACCCCACCGTCTGGCGCGACGCCTCGCCCCGCAGACACGTCGCACCGGGCAAGGGCATCCCGCCGTTCCTCATATTCCACACCGGGAAACGGATCGCTGCGGCGACACTATCAAAGGAGTTCGCCGCCGCTCTCAAGGAAGCCGAAACGCCCGCAGAGGTGGTTCACGCCGCCGACAAGAGCCACGCTTCCCTGAACCGCGATATCGGCCGGGACGGCGACTGGGTGACCGAGCGCATCATGGACTTCCTGGAGAACTGCCCGGCTGCGGACGCGGAGGCCAAGCCCGACGACGGCACAGAGTGAGCCCGACTTCCGGCTGCGGCTCCCAAAGGAAGAGGGCCGCGGCTGACCGCGACCCTCGCAAACTCCGGTCCGTCCGGCGCTTCCGATATCCTCAGTTCACCGGATCAGTCCCCGGTCTTCCGGCGCGCGTGATTCGCGTCGCTCCGCGCGTGCGGCCGCCAGCTTCTCCTGCAGGGCTTCGCGCACCCAGTCGGCGTTCCTGCGCTCGAACTCCGCCGCCTCCTTCTTCGCCAGCAGGTAGGCGGGCACCGCGTTCATGCCGCGCCAGCTTTGGGGGTCGGCCTTAACAAACTTGCCCCAGAGAGCCATGATCGTTGGATCGAATCGCGCCAACTCCGTGTAGATGCCGGACCGGACGTAGTCCGGATTGAACGTCCCCTGCGCGGTGTAGACCGGGTTCTCCATGTCGCCGTTCCATATCTCTTTTAGGAACGTGCGGCAGTGCATCTCGACTTCCTCGCGGGTGAACACCAGGCCGTGGTCGTACGCCCTGGCGACGAAGGCGGTGTCCGAGGCGCCGTAGCCGCGGTGCTCGAGGTTCACCCAGTGGTGCTTCACGCCGGTCTCGTCATAGTCCCACGGGCCGGCGGGGTCCCAGTAGTGCCAGATGTAGTGGTCACCGGCGAGCTTCAGGTGTTTCCTCCAGCGGCGGGCCAGTTTGAGCGCCTTGTCCAGGTACTCGGCGCGGCGCTCGTCGCTGGGTGTGACTGAGGCCGCTGCCAGCAACATCACCGCGGAATGGGCGTTCTTGTTGTGCGGCAAGGTTATGCGGGGGCAGTAGGTGCCGCAGCCCATTGCGGTGTCCTGCCACGCACCGCGCTCGTCCCACTTGACGATCATACCCGGCTCCAGCGCCTCCAGGTAGCCGGCGGCCTTCGCCTTCAGGTCCTCCGGCATGTCCGGCCCCGTCTGCACGGCGTGGATGAACTCGAAGATCGGCTCCATGATCAGCGCCTCGCCGGTAATCGAGTCGCCCCAGCCCGGCGCACCGTTTTCGACCTCGATCCTGTCCATCAGCACGTCCACCTGGTCGGCCATGTGGCGCAGCCACTTCTGGTCCCCGCTGTACTTGTAGCCGGCCACCAGGCCGCGCAGCATCGGCGCCTCCTGCCAGCCCAGGCTCTCGTTGTAATAATCCTTGTGGGCGCTCCACTCGGGAAGGATCCGCTCCATGTAGGATTCCCACTGGGCGTACAGCTCCTCGTCCGTCATGTCCGCGTTCTCCTCCGCAGCGAAGGCCTGTCCGAACGCAAGCGCCGCCATCAATAAACACGCCAAGATACCGCGCATCTCCGTCCTCCTTGAATCGTTCCGTCCCGTTCTACCGGACACAGACGATTGTAGCGGTTGGGCCCGGCGATGCAATGCGCGAGGGCGGTGCAATAAAGAAAGCCGGCCCCGAAGCGGGGCCGGCTTCCGATGCGACGTGGGAGGAAAACGGTCAGCGCCGACTCGGTGAGGAGAGGTCCATCCGGATGGCAGCATAGTTATGAAGGAGGGCTCCCTCATAGGAGGCCGCCAGCTCGACGTTCCGGAAAAGCGACAGCACGCTCGCCAGCGTCTCCAGATCCTGGCGGGCCCGTTCCGGCGACTTGCCTTCTTCCCTCACGGCGTGCTGGACCAGCAACTCCTTGTGCTGCTGCAGCAACGCCCGCACGGCGTTCACGTCCATGTAGGCGCGGGCGTGGGGCGTGCCGTCAACCGTCGCCGGCCGCATCGCCGCACCGCTCAGAGCTCCGTCGACCAGTTGCCTGGCGGATTCGAGCGTACTGGCCACGATCAGGTCACTGCCCGCCACTCCGAATGTCGGGCTCACAAACCGCGTCCAGTTGGCTTCGCTTTCGCTGCCGATGGTGAGCAACCGCGCGCCGCGGTACTCCTCATTCGACATGGTAAGGGGTGTGCCTCCCTGCCGGGCACCCATCACAAGCATGCCGGCAAGGCTCTCCAGGAGCACCGGTATGTGCTGGGTGTTGCCGAGTCTCAGCACTATCGCCCCTCCCGGTGGCGCGTCCCCCTCTGCGGACGGCACCGCCAGCAGCATCGACTGCCCTCCGATTTCCTCGAAGAACTGCTCCGCGCTGTACACGCCGGGCGTCATGTTCACAAGCGCGTCCATTCCCTGACGCATGGCGGCCGCTGCTGAGGGATCGCCCTGCTCCAGTGCACGCATCACCGTGCTGCGGGCCGCGGCCGCGTTGATGTTGCGCGCCACCGCGAAGATGGTTCCCTCGGGCGCCGCATCCAGGATGTCGATGCGACTGCCGGGCGACGGCATCCAGTCGCCGATCAGAGCCGGCAAGCGGCCCTCATCGAACGCGACAACGCCGTGGGCCAGCAGCCCGTCTTCGCTGCGCACCGACCCGACGGCGAAGCGGATGTGGTCGACCACTTCCGCCATGACGGTACGCAGCATGCCGATCGCCACTCTCTTGCCGGGATCCCCTGCGTCCATGCCGCGAAGCCCCGCTTCCAGTTCATCGCGGTCCGGGGCGAAACGGGGGACATCCAGGTAGACGCTCAGGGCCGCGTCGGTCGGCACCAACTTCATCGCATCGCGGAACTTGCCGGCGCCGGAGATCGGCTCCATCCGCCCGGAGATCGTATCCAGCACCTTCTGCAGCGCGATGAGGTCGCTGCCGACGGCCAGCACGCGGCCGGAAACCGCATGGTACCTCTCGCCTTTGGGCGTGTCGCATACCTGGATCTCGGTGCCCTGGTACTCGACGGTGCGCTGCCCGAACGAACCGCCGGTCTGCTGCTCGACGCTGAGAAACCGCGTGACGGCGTCATTGAGCGACCGCGCGTTGGCCACTTCGGAGACGGCCACACCCGTCTCGTCCGTGAAACCCACCAGGGCCACGTCACCGCCGGCCATGTCCATGAGCAGTTGTCGGACATCCACGTTCTGAGCTCGCTCGAACTCCGCCAGCCCGGCCCGTCCCTCGCGGATCTTCTCCGCCAGTTCGGGCAGGGATCCGGGGTCCTCGAGACGCTCCATCAGGGCGCTGTTCCGGAAGCGGTCGAAATGCTCCTCCACGCCGCGGACAGTCACCACAACGGCGGCGTCGCCGGGGACATAGTCCTCGACGGCGGCGCGCGCCGCCCCCGTCAGCAGACAGGCCAGCACAACCACGGCGAGCCCTACACGTCTGATCTTATGCATCGCCATCTTCTTCGTCCTCCGATAGTGGAAGTATGCCGGCGCCCCGCTTCAGAACACCCGGCAGAGCCGGAACGCTCGGCTTGAATCGTCTGAGGTCCTGGAAACGGTCTGAGCCGACGCTGACGACGGCCGACCCCGCGCAGCGCGCGCCTTCCCATGCGGCGGAAAGCTCGGACCGCAGGGCCTGCTCCCATTCGTCCAGGGCGAGCAGTCCCCCGGCGACCGAAGGCGGCGCAGGCTCCCGGGGCGAACGCGAGAACGCGACGACGAGGGCTGCCGCCAGCAGGCAGGCGGCCACGGCACCGATCGCGCACCGACGGATCCACACACGGCGACGCTTTGCCGACTGGAGGAGCTTGATTCGCTCCAGGAAGGCGTCGGCGTCGACCCGCTCCGCCCGCGCATCCAGCACCCGCCTGACCAGCAGGTCCGGTTCCCGATCCCGTTCTCGCTCGTTCATCGCAACGCTCCCGGCAGGCTCTCGCCCAGCCTCTCCTTCAGTTCGCGTCTGCCGCGGTGCACCAGCACGCCGGCATTCTGAACGCTGACATCCAGCACCTCCGCAATCTCCTTCAGGGACTTGCCCAGTGCCTTCAGCTCGACGGCCGCCCGCTTCATCGGCGTGATCCGCGCCAGCTCCGCCTCCACCTCGCGCATCAGCTCGCGGCTTGCCGCCACATCCGCCGGATCGGCCTCGCTATCGTCCGCGAGCGTGTCCAGCAGGCGAAAGCCGTCCTCATCGCCTCTGTCCAGCGCCAGCAACTCGCGCCTGCGCGTGGTCGCGTTTATGCACGCGTTGGTAACGGATCGGAACAACAGCTTTTCTCCGTCCCTGGGCAGATCGTATTCCGAATGCTGCAGCAGGCGCAGGTAGACTTCCTGCACAACGTCTTCGGCCGAGGCGGCGCGCGGCAAGAGCAAGCTTGCGTAGGCGATGGCCCGCGGAGCCGTCCGCCTAATCCACTCGTCCAGTGCCTTGCGCGATCCGGCCAAAGCCGTTCTCCGCTGAGTTCGGGCGTCCCTTCCACTATCAAGAACACACAGGACACCTCGATTTTACAGCAGTTTTCGCCGGGAGACGGGGAAAGACACCGATTACGGGGAGGGTCAGTCGTCAATCTCGGCCGATGCTAAGCGGTCTTATATAAGTACTCCACTGTTCGGCTTGCAGCAACGCGGCCGAGACGGCCGCGCTACCCCTGCAATGGGTAGAGCGGGGCGTCTCGCCCCGCTGCGTCGATGAAGCAGAACCGGCGACGACTAATGTTCGCCCGTTTAGTGTCCGGACGGCGGCCCTGCGGCCGGCATCGGCTGGGTTCCGGCCAGAGCGCGGGAGGTGGCGTTGGCGAGACGGATCGATCTGTCGATCTGCCGGACGACTTCTTCCTTGGATTTCCGCCATGCCTGTTCGGACGCAGGATGGGCATCGTTGGGATGGACCGCGCCGAACCACCCCAGGAAATGGTGCAGTTCCGAGGCGCGCGCGGCGAACAACGACAGCTTCCTCAGCGCGGCATCGCGCCGTTCCACCGCCTCCGCATGCCGCCCGCGCACCTGGGCAATCTCGGCGCGCAACAGGTCGGGTCGCGGGTCGGCCTGGTCCCGGGCGGCGGCCTCACGAGCATCGGCCTCAGACTCGTCCAGAAGACCGGCGCCCAGGTTCAGATGTCCGCGCAGGCCCAGTAGGCAGCCGCGCACTTCGGGATCGGACGCTGTCCCCAGGAGCGCGTTCGCCACCGCCACGCCCTCCTCGACCGTCGCGCGAAGCTCGTCGTCCACGGACTCGAAACCGGCGCTGCGTTCGATGTCCGCGATCCGGGCGTCCCAGTCGACGCGCCGCTTCGCATCATCGCCCAGACCCTCCATCGCGTCGGAGAGGCCCGTGAGCGTCCGCAGCATCGTCGCCTTGCGCGCGCAGGCGTCCGCAAGTCTCAGCCCGGCGGAAACGTCCGCAGGGCCGCGGCCGTATGCGGCGCGCAGTTCCGCGATCCTGTCGCCAATCTCGCGCACGCCTTTCCCGTAGGCATTCTCCCTGAGATCGCGACGCAACGCCAGAAGCTGCAGGCCAACACCGATCGCGATGACGAGGCCCACAAGGCCCAGTCGCAACAGCACGGGGCGCCAGACGAGGCGCGGACCCCATTTACCGCCGGGAGGGATGAAGAACTCGGGGGAAACGCCGTCCACCAGGTCGCCCGCAGGCAGGGCGTGCGAACCCGGTCGCATCACTGTGCGACGGACCACTCGCCGGTTGCCGGGAACGGAGTCCGTGCGGCTGCCTGAACGACGCACGGTACCCGTGACACGGACGATCGCTCGCCCCTGTGCCAGTTCTTCGGCCGCCGGACGCAGTTCCTTGCCCGTGCGCCCGGCGTGGCGTTTCAGGGCCTCCCAGGCGATGTCGGCAGCGGTGTCGCCCAGATCGGGATAGAGTTCGCAGCAGACCCGGCGCACGGCCATGCGCATGCCGGCGTCGCCCTGCCATGAGCCCAACACCCGCCGGAAGACGCGTCCGATGTCCAACTCGGTCGACAGATCGGAGGTCCCTTCCGACATGGGTCGCACCTTTGCGGTTGCGGAGGCGGCGGATCAGGGGGCGCGCTCTTTGCGGCTCAGCCAGCGACTTACGCGCACCACGGTTGGGCGATGCAGGACCCAGTGCACCACAGAGGCAAGGATCAGGACGAGTACCAGGGAGAGCCCCATGAGGACGGCGAAGATCATCCCGGCCATCATCAGCGTGCTGCCGCCCGGTGCCCGTGCGGAAGACCCCACCAGTGCGTGCCGCTGTCGCGAGCGTATGTCGCTCACTGCACCGACGGCGACTCGCGTGGGATTGTGCCTCCTGGCGAGCCATAGCGAAACGAGCATGACGACTGCCGCGTAAACCCCGAGCAAGGCCAGCGCCCGCAACGTTCTACCCCGTCGAGTGTACATTCCACTCCCCTTTGGCCTGCAGTTCGCGTCATCCGATGAGGTCACCCGCAACTCGCCCGGCAAGAAGATACCGCATGGCCAGTGCGTCGGTCAAGGCCGATTTCCGTAAGCGAACGCGGCCGCGCTCGCGAGGACAAACACTCTTTTGGATTGACAAACGTGGCACTGTCGGGCATAACACTATCCGATGCGTTGCAGTGCAACGGGCGGCAAGGAGGGAGAAGCAGCGTAACGGGGAGATCTGCGGTAATGGCAAAGGCTCTCATATCAGTCCTGGCGGCAGCCCTGTTCGCGCTGGTGGGCTGGGTGCTCGCGCGCGTTCTGCGGAACGCCGCCAGGGGGTTGGTGCGTGCGAAGCGAGAGGGATGCTACGTGCGCAGCGCACAGGGCCAGGCCGGATCGGAGCCGGACACCGTTCTCGGATGGCTGCTGGCCATACTGGTGATGGCCATGGCGCTGGCGGGCCTGGCCATTCTGCTCATATACATAGTCGCCCGGGTGTGGACGTAGCGCTTTGCCGACGAATCTAGCCGCGTTAGGGATGTACCGCAGTGAAGTCACTGATCTTCTCGGACGTTCACGCGAATCTGCCGGCCCTGGAAGCGATACTGCAGCGGGAAGCAGACTTCGATGAGGTCGTCTTCCTGGGGGACGCAGTCGTAGGCGGGCCGCAACCCGATGACGTCCTGTCACTGCTGCGTACGCTCCCGGGTGTCTTCATAATGGGCAACCACGACCGGGACGCTCTGTTCGGCGATCACTCGCTGGAGGACGCGAATCCGGACCGCGCCTGGATTGCGTGGACGCGCGAGCAGATCTCGAAGGCCAATCGTGCGTTTCTCGCGGGGTTCCGGCGGGCTCACACAATCGAACGGGGGGCACTAAGACTCCATCTTGACCACGGCGTCCTGCCACCCGAGCTCGGCAGGCGCCTGTGGCCCGATTCTCCCCGGGCGGCCTTCGATCACCTGGCTGAGGGAAACGACGCTTCCGTGCTGCTTGTTGGCCATTCCCACGTTCAGTTCCGGCGGGATCACGCCTCACGCACTGTTGTCAATCCCGGTGGGGCCGGCCAACCCCGGCTTTCCAAACCCGTCGCCTGCTACGCAATACTCCAGGACGGCCGCATATCGCTTGAGGCCACACCATACGACGTGGAGAACGTGTGCCGAGCCATGGACCGAGTACCCCTCCCGACGGTTTTTGTCGATGCATGGAAGCAATGCTACCGCGCCGGGCGGTTGCCGGACCGGTATCCGTTAAGGCGATGGGACACACTGGTGCAGCAAGGCTATAGGTGAGCCGCCGCTTCAGGATGTGGTCTCCGAAGGATACTTCAGTACGGGCAGCTTCGGCTCCAGTTCCCGCCAGAGCCTCGGGGCGCCGTACTTCACGAACGCCCGGCACGCCAGGTCCTGCCAGCATGGGTCCAGGCCCAACGCCTCGTTCGAGGCGTAGTAGCCGGCGATGAAACCGCCCCCCCTGCCGAGTTCCTCGACCATCGCCCTCGCGTCCGCCTCGATCTTCTCCGCGTCGCGGGTCTGGAGCGTGGCCTGGATATCCACCGGGCACCAGAAGGTCGCCCGGCCGTCGAACTCGGCCGCCAGCTTTCGGATGCCGTAGAGCGTCGGCTGGTCGAACTGAAACAGGTCGATGCCGGCCTCGATCATGTCGTCCATCACCTCGTGGACGTAGCCGCAGGTGTGAATGAACACGTAGAGGCCGCGCTCGTGCGCAGTTGCGCACAGGCGCTCGAATCCGGGCTTGAACAGGCGGCGCCAGGTCGCGGGGCTTACGAGCAGCCGGTCCTGGGTGCCCCAGTCCTCGCAGAAGAAGACCGCTTCCGCACCGGCCTCCGCCAGGTGGCGGATGGCGTGATGCATCTGCTCCTCGCAGAGGGCCAGGAGCCGCTCCGTCCTCTCCGGCTCGGCGACCACGTCCATCAGGAAGTTGTCCAGCCTGCGCATCTTGCGCGCGATGTTGAACGGGAATCCCGGGATGGTGCCCACGTGGAACCGATCGGGCATGCCGTCGAAGACCGAGCGCGCCCGCTCGTAGCGGGCCGGCATGTCGTAGTCGGGCAGTTCCAGGTCGTCCAACCGGTCCCAGTCCTCCAGGGCGCCGCGGGCCACCTCACCCTTGCTTATCCCTTCTATGCGACGCCAGAGATTGCCCCACTCGTCTGTCCGTTCCCAACTGCCGTCCGCAAGCTGGCGCCACTGGGTCTCCGGGTGCGCGGGATCGGAAGTCGGGCCGGCGGTGCAGATGTCGTTCGGGTACGGGTCCGGCAGCGTCATCGCAACGCGCTCGGGGTCCTCGAAATCCAAGGTTCTCCTGACGGTCTCCCGGCTGTCCATCGTGCCATCTCCAAAGGTCGTGCGGTACAAGCAACGGGGCGATTACACCACGCCGAGTGACGGATGTCAAAGCAGCTCAGGAAGGGCCTTGCCCGCGAGGACCAGGGAGTTTACACTCTGCAGGTCGAAACCCTTTGAAGGAAACCGCCATGCCGCAGAAGACCATATCCATTGACGACCTGCTTGCCCTGAAGTGCATAACATCCCTGCGGTGCAGCCCGGACGGGCGCCATGCCGTGGTGGGAGTGCGAACGGCGGACCTTGAGCAAGGCCGGAACGTCAGCACGCTCTGGCTCTATCGACGGGAGGACGACTCGTTCGAACAGGTGACGCACGGCCCGGCCGACACCGAGGCCCGATGGCTGGACGAGACAACGTTCCTGTTCGTCGGCGCGAAACGCGAGAAGGAGAAGGAGGACGCCGAGAAGCCGTACGTGCGGACGCGTATCTACACGATGTCCGTCCGGGGCGGCGAGCCGACGTTGCGAGCGACGCTGGACGGGCGCGTGTGGGACATGGACGTCTGCCGCGCGGAACCCCGGATTGCCCTGAGCTACACGCCCCATCCCCCGGCCGACGACGAGCGGCGACAACGCTGGGCAAAGACGCCCCCGCCTCTGGTTGCCGGCTACAAGCGCTGGAAGCTGGACGCCGTCGGCAACCTGCCCGAACGGTGCGCGGCCGTCTACCTGCTTGAAGCGGGCAAGGACGAGTGGCCGGAACCGGCGGAACTCGTAGCTTCGCCCACGCACTGGCACACCGGAGTGAGGTGGGCGGGCGCCGATCGCATACTTTTCCTTCGCCGGGACGTCAACCAGAAACACATGACCGTCGACCTGGGGCTCGTAGACCTGGACGGGCACGTGGAGATGCTGGCATCGCCCGTTCGCGTCATCACCAGCGCCATGCCCAATCCCGAAGGGACGGCGGTGGTGCTGACCGGCAACGACGATCCCGAACGCAGCAGCTATCTCCCGACTTCGCTTCATGTGCGCTCGACCGACCCGGCGGACGAGTCGTCCCGTCTGCTGGCGTCCACGGACGGCAAGATGGGCCATCAGTCCGTCCTTTCCGACGTGGTCAGCACGGGCAGCGGCGAGTTCAGTTGGGAGGACTCGGAGCACGTCATCGGGCTGCACAGCATCGGCGGGCGCACCGAGCTGCTGCGTGTGGACGTCTCCGACGGCCGGCGCGAGGTCCTGGCCGGGGACGAGGGCGTTGTGCAGTGCTTCGACTGCGCCGCCGGCACGACCCTCTACGCCTGGGGCGACTACACCAACCCCGTGGAGCTTCTCCGCCTGGGACGGAAGCGGCCGGTCGAGCGACTGAACGGCAGGATCGCCCGGCGCTTCGACGTGGAGCCCGACCGCTGGCTCACCACGCCCGAGACGGACGTGGAGGTGGACACCTTCCTCTGGGCAACGCCGGAGCAGTTGAAATCGCGCCGCAAACATGCATTTCCGCTGGTGGTTTACGTGCACGGCGGGCCCGCGCTGCAGACCGGCGAGGCGCCCTTCTTCGAGTATGCCTGGCTGGCCCACGAAGGTTTCGCGGTGGTCACCTGCAATCCGCGCGGGTCCACCGGCTACGGAGCCGACCACGGGACCGCCATCCACGGTGGCTGGGGCGAACGCGACGCCGACGACGTGCTCGCCGTCCGGGAGGAGACCCTCCACCGCTATCCGCAGTTCGACCCGGAGCGCACGTTCATCGTCGGCGGCTCATACGGCGGGTTCATGGCGAACTGGATGATCACCCAACATCCGGGCGTGTTCCGCGCCGCCGTGTCGCAGCGGTCCATATCCAACCACGTGAGCTTCGCCGGCACGGGAGACATGCCCATGCATTTCCTTGTCGGCGGCACCGGGATTCAGCACGTGTGGGAGAACCCGGACCGGGCATGGGCGATGTCGCCGCTTGCGAAGCTGCCGGACGTGACCGAGCCGATACTGCTCATCCACTCGGAGGCGGACCTACGCTGCCCGCTGGGACAGGGCGAAGAGATGTTCGCCGGCCTGGTCGAGCTGGGCAAACGCATCAACGAGGACGTGCGCTTTGTGGTGTTCCGCGGCGAGAGCCACGGCCTGTCGCGCGGCGGCAAGCCGGACAACCGGCGCCGGCGCCTGGACGAGATCATCGCCTGGCTGCGCAAGCACGACAATCGGCGCAAGCACCACCGCTGACCGGCGGGCGACCTCAGTCGCCCCAGTCCTCGACGGAGCCGACGTGCTGGACCTGCGGCACCGGCTCTTCGCGTTGGCCCGCCAGTATGGAATGGATCGCCTCGTTCATCTTGCGATCGGTAACGTCGCGCAGTATACCGTGGACGACCGCTTCCTCGTCGCCTGAGCCGGGCAGCAACGTGAGTTCCATCCAGCGCCGCCGGCCGTCGGCACGGCGGATAAGGACTTCCTGTGCCTCACGCCCGGCGCCGTCCGCGATGGCGTCGCGCACGATATCCTCCATCTGCCACCGCTCCTCGCCCGGAGCAAGGTCGGCCAGTGTCATGTGCGCAAGCTGTTCCCAGCTATAGCCCGAGACGGTGGCAGCGGCCTGGTTGCACCAGGTTATGGTGCCGGACTGGTCGATGGCGAACAGCATGTCCGCTACCGACGCGGCGATGTGAGCCAGCGCATCCGAGTTCTCATCCAGAACCGGGAGCGGAACCGGGGGGGCGGCGGAGACGCTCATGAACTGCTCGACGCGGCGCACCGCAGGCGGCCCGTCCTGGACCGGCTTGCTGCTGTATTCGAAGCGCCACTGGCCGGACAGCGACTCCATTGTCATCGAGTCCACGGTTTCGCCGCCGGCGTGGGCCGAGGCTATGGCGGCCGATATACCGGGGCCGTCCACCGCTTGGGTCTCCAGCGCGGCGGTGAGGGCCTGTGCGTACGACGCTCCCCTCAGCGCCTCCTTCTCCGAGCCGAGGAAACGCGCGGCCATGGCATTCAGCCAGGTGATGTTCCCGGCGTCGTCCAGCGTCACGATACCGCAGTCTACCTTGTCGATTGCGTCGTCCAGCATGCTTACGGCGGAACCGGCCTCGGCGGCTCCGGCTGCCGCAGCCGTTTCGCTCACGTCGACAAGACTGACAACCAGACGGCGGTCTCCGGCGTGTTCGAGGGAGGCGAACCGGGCCTCCACGGGCAGCATGGTATCGTCCTCCCGGCGCAGATTCAGCCGAGCGGATGCCCTCCCTTCGGCCTGAGCCGTGCCGGCGTATTCCTCAAAACCATCCTGGTCGGCGGCCGAGAAGATGCTCTCCATCGGCTGCCCGACAAGGGCGTCGCGCTCACGCGCGAGCATGCCGCAGAGGGCCGCATTGACGTACTCCAGCTTGCCCACGGGCCCGGCCACGGCAACGCCGGTGTCGATGGCCTCCACAAGCTGCCCGTAATCGCCGGCTCCGGCTTCGGCCCTGCGCAGGCACACGGTCGCGCCGGCGACCTCGCCGTCGGTCCCAACGATCGGCCAGGCGTTCACGGCATAGCTGGCACCGAGCCCCGGGCGTTCCAGGTAGCCGGCGCTCGCTTCACCGGTCTGCACGGCCTGCTGCACGGGGCAGGACTCCGGCGCATCCTCGGCTGCGTAGAACACGTCGGCGTAGTCGCTGCCGATCATCTGTTCCTCGCCGCGCGCGAAACCGCGCAGGCTGGCGGCGTTGGCATGGACAACGGTGCCGTCCGCGTCGATGATGAGCAGCATCTCGCCGACGGCATCCAGGGCCTCGGACCAGGGCTGCGACTCAGCGCCGGCGGAACCGCTCTCCTGTTCCACCACGGCGTAGTCGCGGTCGGACCACTGCGCGAGTATCAGGGGCAATGCGCTGCAGAAGTGAGCATTCTTCACCAGGTGGTAGTCCGCACCGGCCTCCAGGACTTCGACGGCGGTTTCGGGGTCCCAATCGTCCGTGAGGCATACGACGAACAGAGTCGGCCGCTTTATTTTAAGGATTTGAATAAGCCCGGCCGTCGCGTCGGGAGCTTTGTCCCAGTCAAGCACGGCCACGTCGTAGTGAACGGTGCCGCTCATTGTCTCGCTGGTGGACACGCTGTACGGCACTGGCACCACTTCCACGTCACTGAGGCAGCCTTCTATGGAACGCTTGATGGTGGCGCGCTCCTTCTCGTCTTCCTCGACGAGCATGATGCGCAGGGGCTTTACGAGGTCGATGCGGTCCTCTGCGCTGCGCACGGTCGGCCGCGGAGGCGGGGTTTTTCCGACGTTGCGTTCTGTTGCGCGCTTCTCCGCCCGCCGCGACTCCGCAGTGCCGTGAGCGCCGGTCTTCTGCTCGGATCTCTTCTGTTCGGCCGCCATCACCCGCGCGAGCGCTTCGTCCGCTCGCGGGTAACCCATGTGACGGGCTCGCTCCAGGGCGATGCGGGATACGTCCAGGTTGCCCACCCGGAACAGACAGACGCCCAGACCGAACCACGCTCGCGAGTCGCTGGGGGCGGCCTCGGTAGCCCGCAGGTATACCTCAACGGCGTCCTGGTAGCGCTTCTCGCGGACCAGCTCGCTGGCCTTCCTGAGCAGATAGGTTGCTTTCGCCATCTTCGTCTCTCTCCATCCTGTCCTGAATTATGCCGTCCGCTATGTCAATTTGAGTCAGTGTCTCAACTTGTGCACCGACGCGCATCCCGCTCAACGGGTTTCGGCCTGTGATTCTGGCGTGCCGAAAGTATCGCTCTCACGGGCATATGTTGCTTCCTCACCGTCATTTACGTGCCTCAGCGTTATTCTGTTTTGTTACGTCTCGGGCGTTCGGTACAATGTGTGCTCTAACCTGCAACATGCGCATCGGCGAAGCAGAACAGGTAAACGCAACAAACGTGCCAGCGAGGTTCGAGACGCCCGTGAACACTCAGGACAAAGCACAACGGTTCGGCAAGTGCCTGGTCGAGCGCGAGATCGGTCGCGGCGCCAGAGCTACCGTCTACCTGGCCTGGCATGAGGGATTCCAGATACCCGTTGCCGTGAAGGTCATCACTCAGGAGAACGCCCTCGGCGACGACCACTTCGCCGAGAGGTTCATGCGGGAGGCCCGCATCGCCGCCCAACTGAACCACAGCAGCATTGTGCGCGTCTACGACTGCGGCGAGAATGAAGCCGGCTACTACCTTGTGATGGAGTACGTGGAGGGTGAAAGCTGCAAGGAGAAGATGGAGCAGTGGGGCGCCTTTGACTGGCAACGGGCGCTGCAGATCATTGGACAGGTGGCCGAGGGGCTCCAATACGCCAACAGGAAAGGCATAATCCACCGCGACATCAAGCCCGAGAACATCATGATCGGCTCGGACGGCGACGCGCGCCTGACCGATCTGGGCCTGGCGAAGCAGGTGGTGCAGGGCCGCGGTTCGGCCACCGCAGACGGCGACGTGCTCGGAACGCCTTACTACATGAGCCCCGAGCAGGTCCGCCAGCCAAGCAGCGTGGACTTCCGCTCGGACATCTACTCCCTCGGCGCAACCCTCTATCACATGGCCACCGGGGAGGTGCCGTTCGAGGCGGCCACGCCGTACGAGATAATGACCATGCACCTCAGCGCACCCCTGGTGCCGCCCGAACAGCGCAAGCCCGACCTTCCACCCGCGCTGTGCCGCCTGATAATCAAGGCGATGGCGAAGGAACCGGAAGACCGCCACCGAGACTACAACGAGCTTCTGGCGAACATCGATGCAGTGCTCGAGGGAACGGACATCGTCGCCTCGTCCGCCAGGCCGAATGCCACCGACTCCGCAGAGGACATGATGGGACCGGTGGAGGCGAGTATCGAGGACTCGGGGGACTCGGCAGGGGAAACGGCACGAGCGCCGGCACCCCAGAAGAGCCCGGCCCGCGTCGTTCGTCCGGTGCGCCCGGTGGAACTGCCCATAACGCCACAGAACGTAACCACGCGCCTTCTCGGCCTGCTGGCGGTTCTGCTACTCGTCTCAAACTGGGTCTGCATCTACCTGTTCACTGCGGCCGGCGCCGGGGCGTTGGTGGGCCTGGTCGTCCTGGCACCGGTTGTCGCCGCCTGCATAGGGTGGGGCTGGCACTGCTCGCAGACTCACCGGAAAGCGCCGGCCGACCACGAATCCCTGCTGGTCGACGAACTGGTGAGCTCTGCCCTGGCTACGTTCTGTGAACGCCTGGACCTTCCCGCGCCGCGCATACGCCTGACCCGTGCGGACCTGGGCCCCTGCTACGCCTACAGCATGTTCGCCCGCAAGGCTTCGCTGCACGTGCCCGCCTCCTGGATCCGCAGGGGCCGTCTGACCGACGATGAACGCGAGGCGCTCCTGGCACACGCCCTGTGCGGCGTGTACACTGGCGATTCGGACATCCGGGCCGTACTCGCGGCGCCCACCGGCGTGCTGAGAACCGGTCACCGGGCCGCCTGTCTGCTGCGCAGGTTCACCGACGGATTCACCCCGTCCGGAGCCCGCAAGGCGTCACTGATGATGGGCGTGCTGACGCTGGTGCTGGCGTGCGGCCTTACCGCGCTGCTTTACGTGATATCGCTGGGCGCCGGCGTGGTCGGAACCGCCTTCCTGTTGACCATCCTGGCGACCGCCGCCTTCGAGCGCCACAGCCAACTGGCAGGCGATGTCTTCGCGACGGCGTTGACCAGCCCTGAAGCGGTTCGCTCCACGGCCATCGCCATGGGACTGAGCCGGCCCGAGAGCTACCGCCTGCTCGCGGACAGCGTCGACGAAGAGACGGCGGAGAAATGGGGCGGCGCACTGCCTCCCGCCATACAGAGAGAGCGACTGAACGACGACGTAGTCGGCCATTTCAGCGAGGTGGAATACCTGCCCGAGATGGCCGAGATAGCCTGCAAGCTCTTCGCGACCGTTCCCTTTGCGGCGGACCGCCTTAACCGCCTTGCGGGCATACCCAGCCGCCCGTCCGCCACGGTTGCGACCGTGAACGCATTGAAAAAGTTCTACATTGGCCTGCTGGGCACGCCCGAGCCGCGCCCCACATGCATGATCGACCTGGCCAAGACCGCCTCAAGCTCGCTGGTCGGCGCCGCAGGCGGGCTACTGGCCGTCGCGGTCATGTGGCTTCTGGCTTTGGGCGGGGGCGCGCAGTACGCGACGTTCGTGATCGTATTCAGCCTGGCTGGTCTTGCCATGGGGCTGGTGATCACGCCCCTCACCGGCCAGTTTGGTTCACGGCCGGGGCAGATGGGCTGGAACATGATGACCGCCGGAGTGGCCTTCTGCACCGTGGCGATGGTGGCGTTCTGCACGATAGGCGGAACCACGCTTTCGCGGTACGCCATTCAGTGCCCGGTGGCCCTTATCCTCATGCTGCTGGTGGCCTACGGTGCATCCGCCGTGTTTTACCGACTGGCCCCCGCGCTCGGAATCGAGATGACCGGCAGAAGCGAGGGCCTGGGTGGTAAGACGGCCCATACCGTGATCATGTCGGTGGCCGAGCATCATTCCGCCACCACGACCGTTGAGGCGCAGACCGGCAAGCCGGAGGAGACGACCGCCGCCACAGAAGTGGACGCCGAGGTCTGAGCCGAGACATGCCCCACTGCGTTGAACGCTCCCGGCCAATCGCATAGAATGGAATACGTGGGGGCAACGGTAGAGCCCGTCGAGGGAGTCTGGCAAACCAATGAAAAAGCGTGAGCACATCGGAACCGTTGTGTCGGTGGAGGGACGCACGGCCCTGGTCCGCCTGAAGGCGGATCCGAACTGTGGCTCGAAGTTCTCCTGCTCCTGCTGCTCGGTGAAACCGGAGGCGCAGACACTCAGGGTCCCGGGAACCGGCCTTGAAGAGGGCGACACCGTGAAGGTGTCCGTGCCGGCCTACGTCGGTTACCTGAGCACGGTGGTAGTGTTCGTCATGCCGCTGGTGCTCGCCATCGTCGGCTTTGCCCTGGGCGCCCGTTTTGAGGATACGCCCGAGGCGCAGGGAATGCCTACCATCGTGGGCGGCGTTGCGGGTTTCGCACTGGCCGTGGTCATCGCAATGCTGGTGAACCGCGCCCTGACGAATGCGCGCAGTTGCGAGGTGCAGCAAGTCAAGACCGGGCAGGCATAGGCCGCCAGGCACGGCGCCGGCAGGCGCGTTGACAGGAGCGTAAAGGGCTCGTATACTCCGCATGCGTTCCAGATATGGTGCTCGCCGACAGAAGGGGCTCCGCAATGCCGTAGCTCACTTTACGGGCCTGCGGACCGGCCGACGCGCGGAACCAAAGCTCACTCGCATGTTTCCACTGAGAGAAAGACGCGGCATACTCCGGGCCGCCTGCAAGGATTCAATCCGTGCTATTCCAGGCTAAAGCCGTCCGCGTGCTCACCAGTTCGCCCACGTTGCAGGTGAACGCGCAACTGGGCGAAATGCCCTCCCCGCTGCTCTGGGGCCTGGCGGTCGCCGCCTTCGGCGTTCTGCTCATCGTCAGCGTGCTCATCCTTCTGAGACGCCAGCCCGAAGAGAACCTGCCCTGGGACATCGCTCACGGGGCGGGCGAGCAAACGGGCCGGTACCTTCAGCACCTGCACCGACTTCTGCGCGCGATCCGAGCCATGAACAGCGTGATTGTCACCGAGCGGGACCGCGACCGGCTGATGGAGAAGGCATGTCGCACGCTTACCACCACCCGCGGCTACAAAATGGCCTGGATTGGGCTGGTCCAGGAGGGTAACAAACGCGTCATCCCCGCGATGAGCGCCGGTATGGAGGAAGGCTACCTGGAGAACGTCAACATCACGTGGGACGACAGCCCGCAGGGACAGGGACCGACCGGCCGCTCGATAAAGACCGGCGAACCGTACATCATGCGCGACATCGAGACCGCCCCGGAGTTCCGCCCCTGGCGCGAAGAAGCCCTCCAACGCGGCTACCGGTCCTCCGCCTCGCTGCCGCTCAGGTGCCACGGTCGCGTGCTCGGCTCGCTGAACGTCTATTCCGAAATGCCGGATGCCTTCGACATCGAGGAGGTCGGCCTGCTCCAGGAAGTGGCCGACCACCTGGCATACGCCCTCGCCGCAATAGAGAGGGACGAGGAGCTTGCCCTGGCGCGCACCGAGGCCCGCGCAGCCGCGGATGTATGGCGAATCTTCCAGAACTCACCCACCGGTATGATGAGCACCGACGCCGCAGGCGACCTCACCACCATAAACCCCGCAATGGTGGCGCTGCTGGACCGTCCCGAGGATGCCGCCCAACTGGTGGGCTCCACCAGACTGCTCGATCTGGGGCCGTTCGGCTCCGGCAAGGCGCACTCGCAGGTCGCCCACCTGCTCTCGGAATCGGAACCGGTGTCGTTCGAATGCATGATGAACGTAAATGGCGCCGAGCGGAAGCTGCGAATCACCGGCTCGCCGATCAATGCCGAGGACGGAGAACTCACAGGAACCGTCTGGTACGCCGAGCAGATCGCCTGAGGCTCAGGATCGCCTTCGGGCCAGCACGCCGCCAAGTATCGTGCCCAGCACAAGCCCCACCAGCAGGGCAGCCAGCAGCCACGCGAACAGCGGCAGACTCGGTTCCCAACCGAGCAGGTTCAGAGGCGTGGTCTCGCGATTGTGGACGACGATGATCAGCACAAGAAGGCCCATTAGCACCCACAGGGCCACCTTCAGGTGCCTGACGGTCCGCTTCAGTGACGACGTCTTCTCGGCCATGGCAGTCTCCCTCGCTCAGTCACCGGCGTGCGCTTCCGGCCCGCCCTCTTCCGGACCCTCCAGGTCCAGCATGTGGCCCATCTTCTCCTTCTTGGTGAGAAGATACCGGCGGTTCTCCCGCCGCGGCGGGACCTCCAGTGGCACGCGCTCCACTATCTCCAACCCGTACCCGCCCAGCGCGTGGAACTTGCGCGGGTTGTTGGACATCAGGCGCATCTTGCGCACGCCCAGGTGCCGCAGTATCTGCGCGCCCACGCCGTATTCGCGCTTGTCCGGCGGGAAACCCAGGTGCACATTCGCTTCCACGGTGTCCATCCCCTCGTCCTGCAGCACATACGCGTGGAGCTTGTTCTCCAGACCGATCCCCCGGCCCTCCTGCCGCATGTAGAGCAACACGCCACGGCCCTCCTCCTGGATCTTATCGAGCGCCATGTCGAGCTGCTCGCCGCAGTCGCAGCGCACGGATCGGAGGATCTCGCCGGTGAAGCACTCGTCGTGAACGCGCACCAGAATCGGCTCGTCGATCGGCGGGGCGGGCACGTCCTCGTCGGCGCCTATCTCACCGCAGCAGACGGCGATGTGCTCGCGCTTGTCGACAAAGGACCGGTAGTAGTGCACGCGGAACGGCCCATGCATGGTGGGCAGGTCCACGCAGACGGTCTTGGAGACCAGGTATTCGGACTGGTGCCGATGGCGGATCAGCGCCTCGATGGTGCAGATGGGAAAGCCGGTGCGCTCCGCCAGTCTCCGCAGATCGGGCAGCCGCGCCATGGTGCCGTCGTCGTTCATCACCTCGCATACGAGCGAGGCCGGCTTGAGGTCCGCCAGGCGTGCCAGGTCCACGGCCGCCTCCGTGTGACCGGCCCGCACCAGCGTGCCACCGGCACGCGCCACCAGGGGCAGGATGTGGCCGGGACGGACGAGATCGTCCGGCTCGGCATCGTCGGCGATCATGGTGCCGATGGTGCGCGCCCTGTCCCGGGCGCTGACGCCGGTGGTGATGCCCTCGCGCGCGTCCACGGTCACCGTGAACGGAGTGCCGAACGCGCTGCGGTTCTCGACGACCATCGGCGCCAGGTCCAGCTTCTCGGCCAGCTCCGGCCCCACCGCCACACACAGGAATCCGCGCGCCTCCTTCAGCAGGAAGGCGATCGCCTCCGACGTGACGCGTTCCGCCGCCAGGCACAGGTCGCCCTCGTTCTCACGGTTCTCGTCATCCACGACAACAACGAACTTGCCGTCCCGGTATGCTTCCAGCACGGACGGGATATCGCTGAAGACGCTCTCGGCGTCGGAACTATGGGCCATGGTCTGCGGTCCGAACGATAGAAAGGGGCGGTGAAGACGGATGCGGGCGGAAACGGGCTAAGTGCCCCTCAACCATTCTACGAACTCGGCCATTCCGCGCGCAATCGGGAACTCGGGCGAGTAACCCAGAAGCCGGCGCGCCTTGTCGATGTCCGCATAGGTGACCGGAACGTCCCCCGGCTGCATCGGCAGGCGGTCGATGCGCGCCTTCCGTCCGAGGGCGTCCTCGATCAGGGCGATCAACTCCCGAAGCATCACCGGTTCCGAGTTGCCCAGGTTGATGATCTCGAACTCCAGCGGCTCGCCCTTCGGACCCAGCACAGCCATGATACCGTCCACAATATCGCTGCAGTAGGTGTAGTCTCGGCGGCTGGTGCCGTCGCCGAACACCGGGATCGGCTCGCCGCGCGAGATCAGCCGGGCGAACTTGTGGATGGCCAGATCCGGCCGCTGCCGGGGGCCGTATACGGTGAAGAAGCGCAGGCAGACGATGGGGATGCCGTAGAGGTGGTGGTAGACGCGACAGAGCATCTCGCCCGCCCTCTTGGTGGACGCGTACGGCGAGATGGGCTGCTCAACGGGATCGGCTTCGCTGAACGGCACCTTGCTGTTGACGCCGTAGACGGAGGAACTCGATCCAAACACGAAGCGCTCCACTGTCCCCACCTTGCGCGCCGCCTCCAGCAGGTTCACCGTTCCTGTGCAGTTCACATCGTAGTAAAGCGCGGGCTCCCGGATCGAGGGCCGCACGCCGGCGCGCGCCGCCAGATGCACCACCTGCCTCACCGGCCCCTGCGCCAGCGCCTCCTCGCAGACGTCCGCGTCACGTATGTCCCCCTCGATCAGAACCAGGCGGCCTGTCTCCAGGGCATCGGCGATGTTGGCCCGCTTCACGGCGGGGTCGTAATACGGATCGAAGCTGTCCAGGCAGACGACGCTTTCGTCCGGCCGGTCGGCCAGCAGACGATCGATCAGGTGGCTGCCGATGAAGCCCGCGCCGCCGGTCACCAGTACGCTCATGGCGTGCTCCGAGTATGCATTGCAGGAAAGGGGAAATCACGGTGGATCGGCGGAGGCAAGTCTACGCGCGGAGGGCGCGGAAAGCAAGGCGCAGCGACCGGGCGGGTCTGCAAGCCGGATCAGAGCTGCCGGGGCGAGTACGAGCTGCGGAAGGACTGAACGCGGAACCGGTTCTCCGACCCGTACGCGACCGACACCAGCACTTCCGCCAGGGCGCCCCTGGCATTGGTGGGGTAGATCTGCACCGCGTAGTAGTAGCCGGGGTAGCGGGGGTGCTCGCGGGCGATGGTCACCGGCGTGCCCGCCTTGTGCTCAACCGCCGCGTCGTCGTCCTGCCCGACTCGCCGCATGTCGCTTTCCACCTCAAACTGAGCGGTGGACGCACCTGACGTGACGTTGTTCACTTTCATCCACTCGTCGTCGACGACGACGTAGAAATCCGCCCAGCCGTCGGGATCCTCCGTCCAGCGCACGTCGAGTGTGATCGCGGAGGTGGGCTCGCCGGTGTTCCGGTCCGCGGGCACCAGGTCCTGTGCAATGTCGGCGTCCAGCACGAAGTCCCAGGTCAGGGGCTGCAGCACGCGCGCCCCGTCGCTGTGAGAAGGAGCGGGCGAGGGTACCGGCCAATTCGCGGGAATGCTGACGCCCATGAACTGTGGAGTGACAGGCGATACGCGACCATACCAGTACCACTGCCCTCCCACCAGCAGCGGCCCTCGGTCGTCGAAGTCGGCCGCAACGGCCCCCGGACCCGGCTCCACGTCATCCACCTGCATACTGGGGTCACCAGCGTTATAAGGCCCGTCCAGCCGCGTCTTCGCGAAGACCTCACGCATGCGCTGGGCGTTCAGCTCGGCCAGGAGTTCGGCTGCGATGTAGGAGGCGGTGCGGCGGTTGACGGCCTCGCTGTGCAGAACGCCGGCGGCGACGAACAGGCCCATGATGCCCAGCGAGCCCACCAGGAAGATGGCCAGCGCCAGGATGACCTCCACCAGCGTGAGGCCGGAACGCCCGCGGAGCCGCATGTCGAGGATTTTCCGCTGTCGGTTCATCTCTTTCTCCTGTATGTCGGCGCCAAACGCCGTCCGTTACCGCCTGTATCCGGGGGCTACCGGGGCCCGCGCACCCGCCCTCTCCTCCCACCTAAGGGCGGAGTCGCCTTACTGGCCCCAGTAGTCCCGGCCGGCCGGGTTGTCGAACACCCGGCTGAATGTCGTTCCTATCTTCACAAGGTCGCCGGTATCGTGAGTGTCGGCTGCGGTCCCGCGTTGGCCACGTCCTTCCGGGGGCACCACGAAGTATCCGCCCTGGGGGTCCACCTCGTAGCGATCGTAGCGCATCCACTCGTCCCCCGCGTCGTCCTCTATCAGCAGGTAGGGCCACTCCGGGTTCAGCACCGGCTGCGCACCGGCCACTTCGATGTCCACTGCGCCGCTTGCGGGCACGTTCGAGCGCAGCCGCAACGGGTTCGGATCGCGCATCTTCTCCGGCGGTTCCACCACCAGCACCATCATCAGCGAGCGCGGGAACACATTGTCGCGCACGTAGTCCTCGTCCTCGCCGTTGTCCTCGGTATCGAAATCGCTGTTTGTATCCGGGTAGTAGTTGGTGGTTACGCCGCTGAGCCAGGGCACCGAGTCCCAATACACCGTGCCCCAGTCCATCGCGAACGGCGGAGTCGGCCAGTCGGTGAAGTCGCGGTCCAGGTCGCCGTTTATGCGGTCGCTGTCCCAGGTCGGCACAGGCGCGCAGTCGTCGCGCGTGTAGGAGTTCACCCACTTCTGAAAGTCCTCCGTCGGATCCCAGAGGGTGCGATCCGGGTCGATGGTCGGCCACCAGAAATCTCGCGGGCTGTTCTCCCAATCCACGCTGGTGTACTGCGATCGGCACCAGATGCCCATGTAGAGCACGTTCTCGGCCAGCGGCAAGGCCACGCCGGGCCATCCGGCGGCCGTATTGCCGACGATCTTGTCCTGCGCATCGGAATCGTCGGCATCGTCGATGTGGGCGTTGCTGAAAAGGCTGCATCCCGCCTCGTCAATATCAAGGTCCTGGCCGATGGGCGAGAGCACCGCCCGGTACAGCGTGCGCCGACCGCCGGCCCGCCCCATCAGGTAGGCCACCTCGCACATGCCCTCCAGGGGCATCAGGTCCTCGTCGATCAGCCCGTCGTCGTCGTCATCGCGCAGGTTGTAGATCTCCTCGTCGATCTCGCCGCCGCTGTCGTTGTCGTTGTCTACCCCGTCGCCCGCCTGGCGCAGGCGCGGGTTCACCGCGTCGTCGGGGATGCCGCGCACGAACCGCAGCCGCTGGCGGCCGCGCTGGTCGAAATCCACCCAGAACTTCACGCGCGTGTCGAACGCGTCGGCGTCCTGTCCCCAGAACTGGTTCTTGGCGGCGCCCAGGTCGTCCTGAAGCTGCTGGAAGGCGATGGTCGCGGTATCGTACGCGGTGCTGCGGCGGTGTCCGCTGCGCCAGAGCTGGGTGCCGTACCTGAGCGTGCCGACCGCCATCAGGCCGAACACAATCAGAATGGTGCTCGCCACCATCACCTCGGCCAGGCTGAAGCCGCTCCGTCCTCGCAGCATCGGTTTTGGGTTCGCGTTCTTCATTTTCCTCGCTCTCAACATGCCACTGGTCGGAAGACGACCCATGTATCGGGCTCCGCGTCAGAAGGACGAAGACTCCGGTACCATTTCGATCTCCGCGCGGTCCAGTTCCACCATGTTCTCCCAGCCTTCGCCCTCCAGCACGTCGCCCGTGGCGGGGTCGAAGCCGGTGTTGTAGACGTGTGTGTCGCCCAGGTCGAAGTAGAAGCGCACCTCGACCGTGTCGGCGGCCGGATGGTCCAGGCCCGGGTAGGTGAAGATCTCCAGCGAATCCTCCTGCAGGCCGGCACCTTGGCTGATGGTGCCCCACAGGTTATCGTTGGAGAACCTGTCCGGCTCGGTCACGGCAAGGCCCAGATCGTCGGGATCGGACTCCCAGTTAACGCCCGCGCCCACTCGCACCAGGACGGCGACCTTCTGATCGTCCTCCAGGGGCTCCTTGAAGCGCCACCTCACCTGGCTCACGCGGCCCGGCTGCGGGGGCTGGAAGCTGAACATACACATCTGCCCGTCCAACTGGGTCCCATCGTAGCTCTGGTGGGTTCCCCAGTTGGCGCCGATCCGGTAGCGGTCCAGGTGCCGCACGGGAAGCACGCGCACAAGGGAAGCCGCATTGTGGCCTGCGGGCGTGGTGCCGTAAGCGCCGCGCGGATAGGCGCTCACGCCGCCCACGCTGGGCCTCTCCAGCGTGTCCCAGCCGCCCGAAGTGTCGATGCCGAAGTAGGCGATGATCTCGTCCTCGATCTTGACGTAGCCTTCCTCGGGGAAGTCGGACGAGTCAATCACGTTATTGATGTCGGTGTCCCCGGCGCCGATGGCCCCGGCCAACCGGCTGGTGGTGATGAACGTCAAAGGTATGATGCGGCGGAGTTCCCTGACGTTAGCACGCAGACCGTCGGGGCCCGCGGGGTCGACGGACAGGTCGTCGCGCACCTCCTTGAAGTCGGGGGTGATCAGGCAATCGCAATTGGCGCTTGGTGGTGCAGCCGGTCTGTGATAGCGCGTGTACTGGTACACGCCGTAGCCGTCGTGCGATGGAGCAGCAACCGACCTGCCGTCGCGCACGATGATGTATCCGCCCGACTCGCGCAGTGGGGTCACGTCCGTCCCGGCGGTATACGGATACGGTTCGGCCCGGTTGCTGTACGGCCTTCCGTGTAGGTCGGGCGGGCTGCCGGGCTCCCCATTCCAGGGGGCCAGTCGGAGCCTCAATCCGATCTCCGGATCGTCGTACCACGCCCATTCCGTGATGTACAGCCAGTCGCCGGGGGCGCCTGTCGGATCGTTCTGATCCCAGTAGCCGGGGCGCGTCAGCCCCGAGGCCAGCGACGTGATCCTGAACTCGTCGATCTCGCCCTGGAACTGGCCCCCGCCCGTATTGTCGGCGCCGACGGAAAAACCTGCGCCCGGGTCGCATGGCAGAGATCCACCCAGGACCCCGGGAGCGTTGTTGAACACTTTCCATCTTCGAGCGATAATGTCGAAACTGGAACCGATGCCCGGGATGGGGAAGTCATCGGGATCAAAAGCCAACCACTCATAGCCCAGATCCGTCAACTCAGGTCTCGCGGGCACTGGGACCGCCTCGATATCCAGGGGCGCGGTTTCGGATGGATTGCCGAAGGCGTCCAGGTAACGGGCGTCGATCGGAGCGGTGGACACATTGCTGTGGCCGAAGAACACAACGCTGTCCGTGTCCTGGGGCGTGGCAGTTACATCGTCCGTCTCCTCATGATGAACCGTCCTGATGACCGGCACGAGAGAAGCCACCGGATCGTTCAGCGCGTAGTCCACGCCCAGGACGCTGGTCAGTGTGAGCTGCTGTCCGGACTTGGAGGAATACTCATGTACGTTGATGCTCCCCGTTGCCGCATGCTTGATCACCACCATGCCGCGATCGGGAAGGTCCGTCATATCCCCGGAAAGCGTTATGGTGTTGTTCGTCGGCAGGGGATCAACCGACAGCGTGTACTGGATGTTGGGAACCACGCACGCGACGGGCCAGAAGTACCCCTCCTGCACCGTCGTTTCGTCGTCCGTGCCGCCGGCATAGGTGTACTCCCACTCCATGGCCCGGTCGTATATGCCGTCGATGAACATCGCCATCTCGTCGCGGAAGCTGCCCACGGCCGCCACGGCAATGTGGTGCCAGACGCCCGGCTCGAAGTCGAACTCGTCGGAGGAACTGGCGGTGACGTATCCTCGGCCCGTTTCATCCACAAGGCGGAAGTGCAGCCGGTCGACCCCACCGACCTCCTGCAGGTAGAGGCGCACCTGGTCTCTGTCCCCAACGCCCCAGCTACCCGAACCGATGTCGAACAGGACCTCCGGCGTGCCGCCGATCTCCTGCGGCCTGACCCACATCTCTATCGCGAAGGGCTGCATGGTGGCGTGCACGCTCTCCGCCTCGATATTGCGCGACTGGGGGGCGGCCGTGTAGTCCGTCAGGTACCGGACGTGCACGTTGGTGATCCCGTCGGCCGTTGTGTTGTCCACGCTCGGGACAACGGCGGCCTGCTCGTCGACCGTGCCCTGGGCGTCGTCCAGGTTGAAGTCGGTCGAGCCCACGGGCGGGCTCAGGAAAGCCGTGGAATAGCGCGTGGAGTTCAGGGAATCGATGCTCGGCGTCACGCCGCCGATGCCGTCCGTCAGGTCGGTGTACGGGACGTCGTCGGCGGGCGGCGGCAGATCGGCCTGCCGCGGCCGGGTGTAGACGGCGGTGCTGGTCGGGTTGGTCACCGTCATGTGCTCGTAGAACTCCTCCTGGCTCCGCAGCAGCCACCAGACGGGCTCCAGGGGGGGCACCACGTCGTATATGCGATCCAGAACCGGGCCGCTCGGAGCGCGGGCGACGGTTACGCCGGCGCGGTTGTCCACCAGGCTCAGGCTGTCCAGCCCGATGAGCGTGCCGCTGTTGGGTCGGAACGGCATGGTGGAGACGGCGGGCCACGTAGCGGCCACCGAATCGAAGTTCGCCATCAAGAGGGCGTGCTGGTCTGCGCTGATGGGGATGGTTCCCTCCAGATGCGTGAATATCGCATCCAGTTCATCGACCCAGCCGCCGGGGAACGGGCCGCTGGTGTCCGCCGAAGGACCGTCCAGTCCGTCTATCCAATCCTCGTCCCCGTCCAGGAACTCGTAAGGCGCGGCGGCCGAACCGGACGTGTACTCCAGGAGGTACGCGGCAATCTGCCTGGCCTCGTCGTGGTCAATGTCTGCCGTGCCGTCCGAGAGCCCGTAGAGGAGCGACTTCAGCAGGACCGGATCCGAGACGGTGTTGACGTTCACCGCGTGGCGCAGCTCCGCCTCGATGGAGTCCGTTGCCGTATCATAGGGGACATTGCTGAGTTCAGTGGCATATGTGGGGTGATCCCAACTGATTACGCAGCCGTCCAACGCCGCGTTGTCTGCGTGTGCCCAACCCACACCTGGAGTCCCCCAGCAGTTACGCACAACGCCCGTCAGTTCGTTGTTGGCTCGATCGATGCCCTCGTAGCTTATCCATTCGGGGTTGACAGGATCAGTGATGCGGATGTAGCCGGTGGCGCCGGGCGCAAGCTGGAAGCCCGTGACATCATCCACCCGGATTATCGGGACGTTATTGTTGATGGCGCCGTCAAGCTGAGTATTTCGATTAACGGAATTGACGACGCGGTACTCGTACTCGGGGAGGCCCGAGCCGGCATCCACCGCGCGCACCAGCGTGCCGACCCCAATGCCGCGAACGAGAGCGCCCGACAGGTTGGCCGCCATGCCCGCGGTATCGGCGTTCCCGCCCGACGGCGCAGCGATGATATCGCCCTGGAGCGTGTACGGCCGCCACGAATCCGCCGTGGTGTGTGCGGCATGTACTGTTACATAAGGACGCAGAAGGTCGAACTCCTCGGCGCTGAGGGCGTCGTACGGGCTGCCCGGCCAGGTGGGTGCAAGATTCTGATGAAAGCCCGGAGCCGCCGATATGGCCCGCACCATGTTGACGTTCTGGAACGGCGTGTAGCTGCCGTCCTCGATACCGTCGGTTTCGGGATCGGGAATGTTGTCGCTTTCCCACCGGGAATACTGCGTCTTATAGTTGGCGATGGCCAGGGCGATGTACCGCTGACGCGGGGTCGGGAAGGGGGGAACGGCCGTCGTATCTTGGGGCGACGGCCCGCCG